>NZ_CP073760.1:0-666250 GCF_018399035.1 Thiocapsa sp. | reverse complement strand
GCTTTTCGGCGGCCGGATAGATCGCCTCCAGCTCGGCGTCCCGAAAGGCGATCCAGGCACGCTGCGCGGTCTTGAGCTTGGCGAGAAACAACGTCTCGCCGCGATAGCGCGTGAGGATGTCTTGGTAGGTGCGGTTCAGCTCGGCATCGGCTGCGTCCAGCTCGGCACAGGCACCCTGGTTCAGATCGAGTTGGGTCTGCGCCTGAGTCGCAGCAACCGCCAACAGCATGGACAGAAACAGGTTCAGTCGTATCATCGAGTACTCTCCCGCAAGGAAGCGATTCGGATTCGGCAGGCAGCGCCGCGTGTCGACGAGGCGCGACAAGGCGCGCGCCGACCGGCCGATGTTCCTTCACCAGCCGAGCCCTCGGAGCCGACATGATGACCTTCTCGTACCCGTCCCGCTACGCCGCTCGTCTCGCCGTCGGCGCCCTGCTGACGTTCCTGCTGCCGCCCGTGCTCGCCGCATCCCCGGACGCCCGATCCTTGATTGCGGCGCAGATCGCCGAGGGCTGCGGTGCCGAGGGTACCGGGCAATTCGCACCCGACGCAATCGTCGAGCGCGATCTGACCGGCGACGGCGCGTCGGATCTGCTGATCTCCCATGACGGACTCGCCTGCCGCTCCGGGGGACGCAGCGGCTTTTGCGGGATCCGCACCTGCCTGGTCGTGCCCTACGTGCGCCAAGGCGGGCGCTTGAGTCACAACACCGAGGTCATGGCGAACGGGGCGAGCATCGGTGCGGGCGAGCCGCCCGTCATCGCGCTCACGTCCGACGACGGCAGCCCGAATCCGATGCGTTGGAACGGGACGACGTTCGTCGAACGCTGACCGCTCCGTGTTTCGGGCCACCACTGGCGGAGTCGTCGCGGTCCGCACAAAACGGGGGAGCTCGCCCTGCCCTGCGGCGACGTCGTCTTCTTGCGCCCCCTCCGCATCAACGCCGGACACCTGCCCGAACCGGCGGCCCCGGACGGCCCGGTCAGCGACTTTCATCTGATTCGGGTCGACACCCCTGAGGCGATGCACGAGCGGCTCCTGCGGGTGGTGACCGAGCGCATCCCGGCGCGCTTCGGCCTGGATCCGATGCGCGACATCCAGGTGTTGACCCCGATGAACCGCGGCGGTCTCGGAACGCGCGCGCTCAACGTCGCCTTGCAGGCGGCGCTGAACCCGGAGGCCCAACCGCGCATCAAGCGCTTCGGTTGGACCTATGCCCCCGGCGACAAGGTCGTACAGTTGGTGAACGACTACGACAAGGAGGTCTTCAACGGCGACATCGGGCGAATCCGCACGATCGATCTCGAAGAAGGGCTTCTGACCATCGACTTCGACGGGCGCCCCGTCGCCTACGAGACCGGCGAGCTCGACGCCCTCGCGCTCGCCTATGCCACCAGCATGCACAAGGCCCAGGGCTCGGAGTACCCGGCGGTGGTCATCCCGCTGGCGACCCAGCATTACACCCTGCTGCAGCGCAACCTGCTCTACACCGCCGTGACCCGCGGCAAGCGGTTGGTGGTGCTGATTGCTCAACCCAAGGCGCTCGCCATGGCGGTGAAGCAGACCGGGGCCGGGCGGTTGACGCGGTTGCGGGAGCGGTTGCTAGAGATTTGAGACCTTCACATAACGCGGCGAGCGGAGAGTCGGCGACCCAGTTCAGGCAGATCGCTCACAACCCGTAGCTGCCAATGGAGTTCGGCTGGCGAGCGACCCCTATTCTAGCGGCGATAGGACGCCGACGCGCGGCCAGTGAATTGCCGGATCTGGATTTCGAGCCCTGTTTCGAGCTGCTGAACCCTTTCTTCACGGACCGGATCTGGGAAAAATTCCAGCCACCTTGACAGATTTTCCCAAACGCGCCTATTTGGCGGGCGCCAAACAACCTTGACCCCTGCCTCCAAAGCCAAGCACAAGCCTTCAAAGAAGCGTCTTCCGAAAACGACCTCTCGGTATGCAGGGAACCCCATGCTCCGCTGGAATACCGGCGAACCCGCAAGAGGCTCACCGTGATAACCAGAAATCAGAATAGGCTTCCCCGACCGGTGGACGACGAACAGGTCAACACCCTGGCAATCCCTGCAGGAATATGACGCAACCGGCCGACGTGTCGGGAAGTTCAGGACCCGGTACTGGGTCCCGGATAACGTCCCTGACGCCAAAGACAAAGCCCCCGCCTCATCCACGATCTTCACCTCCAAGATCGGGAAGCCTTTCGCGACCTTCTCTTGCTCGCATTCATGCGTCACCCAGATCTCAACGGCCAAAGCTCGTCCTGTTGATGACTGCGTTAGCAGCACATCCGCGATACACCCTTGAACCGGCCCCTCGATCTGCAACTGGTCAAACCGCGCTAGATCCACGGGCCACTCCCCATCAGGGCAAGAAGAAGACGACACGGGGCAACACGCCTTCGCTGGATACATAACCCGACAGGCTCGACCCTCCTCCCGCAGCCGCCTAAATCCTTCCGCGAAACACTCCTTGGCCAGGCGGTGAAGGTACGTCTCGCCCGAGCATGACTTCCCAGTGCCGTGAGCGAAATGTTTCGACCTCTCTTCACCGAGCTTCGGTATCATAGGCGCACCGCAAGCGATGCACGAATACCCCGCACCCCGAGCGTTACTTGACAGGCTTTGCGCGTCCACGAGTCCGCCATCTGCACCGCGAGCCAAGCGGTAAAGAATTCCTCGCGGTTGCGTACGTCCTCCGCGTATCATTTTCTGTTGTGTGTGGTGGTGATCGATATGACCCTTGCCCATCTCATTCGCCAACTCGTCTAGTCCTCATCGCACTGCAACCTATGGAAGACAACCGTCAGTGGGTTAAAGACGGCGAGTTTCCGCTCATGGAAAAACACCTGATCCGCGATCCTAGTCGGGCCATAGAACGACGCGGAGAGCGGAAAATCGAGTTTGATGGAGCTACTAAAAAGTCATGACCTCAGTACGCATAGCCCACATCGTTGACTCATCCGCCGTCACGTTTGGTCGCAGCAGTGTCCGAAAGGCTTAGCATGGTTCGCACATAAATTGCTGCGCGATATTACGCTCTCGTTTGCTTGTTACGTGTTTCGCGATGGAAGACGCAGCCTCACGCAAGGTCTTGACACGGCTGAGGGTTTTCATGGCCAAGGAACTCGATTCAGAAAATCTACGAGGGCTTGCGACTGAGAGCACGTGAAATGATCCTGCGGCAATCCGTTCCTACCGATTACCTCCGTCATCGGATCACCGGGACACCGAAACTGCCCGGTGATACATATCTGAGCCTTCTGCCTTTCGGCTGGCTTAATAGCCACTGGATCTCCGGCGGCTTCGTGTAAAAAGACATAGCTTTCTGCCGCATGCCATCGGTCCGTCCACTCATTCTTAACTAGTGGAGCGAGGATATCTTCGAGAGTGCCTGTCCCGGAAGCCCTATCATGGAAGACATAGAGTCCCACAGGAAATTCTTTGCCATTGACCCACTGAGCATGACTCGGCCTCTCAGCCGCATCGAGAATAGCGGCATAGTCTGTCGCGAAGGTTGCTTCGCGGCTCGCAACTCCCGCAACGTCCGCGTCAAAGAGAAATACGGCCGCAAGCTGAGAAACATCAGTGTTGAATGCTGGCAGTAACAACGCCTGAAGCTCGCGCAGCAATTCAATCGCTGCTACGGACGCTCCATCACCCGAGGAGCGCACCAACACGAAAAGCGTATCGTCAGCGGTAACTCGCAAGAGAGCTTCGAAACTGGGAAGAGGCGGATGCGCCGCTGCCTGGATGCGCAGTTCATCAATGGAACGGGCAGAGTATCGTTGTGCGATTAGGCTCTTCAGTTTAGGTTGCCTTGGATTCGCGGGATCGGGAACCTGGCCAAAGGGCGACGGCAGATCCCTAATTGGTTTTCCAATCCACTCAGCACCTTGCAGGACCCCGAGGCTTCTTGCAGTGAACACTACGTCGTGATTACCCTCGCAGAAGATCATGACAGACCGCATCACAGTCTCCGAAGGTCAACGTCGCCGACTTCGACGGCGCGTTTCAGTTCGGGGCCCGCAAAACGAACGGCCGTGCACTCACGATCCGTTTCGCGCTTCAGTAAATATGCGACTACGTCGTCGGTTCTGAAATGGTTCAGAAGGAAAGCGTCAACCGTCTCCTTGCTATGAGTTGTGATGAACACCTGAACATCGAAATCGACGGCGAGTTGCTGAACAAACTTGGTGAACTCGATCAGCACTCCCGTATGAATGGCGTTCTCGAATTCATCGATTAGCACAACCCCGCCCTGGGCTCCAGCGAATAAGAGACCGATTTGAAAAACTCGCTGAAGACCTTCTCCGAAGAATGACAAGTCAACTGCTTCGGTTAAATCGTTATGAGTCACGAGGAAGCGGCTATATTGGTCTGCGAGCGCAATGTCTTGGATTCCTGAATCAAGGTGCACCTGGATGAATGTTAGCACACGCTCCTTCGATTTAGCGCGAATGCTGGCCTCGTTGCAACGGACCAGGCTTGCGGGATCGGAAAGTGAAAAAGGTGAATGTAAGAGGGCCGGGCACAGCCAACGGGCTTCGCCGTTGATGCGCGTCCGGCGTGTCCGACCGACGAAAAAATCCGTGACCGATCGCTGCTCACGGCCGGCATATGAAGACGTCATGACCAACGTTCGGAGGTAGGTTGCCCAATCTTCGTCCGTATCCTCGGGATCTTCCAACGCCGCTAGACGGAGCGCCACCACGTTGTCTGCTCTTGTATCGTATTCGCCTTTTAAGGCCGCAGCGACAGGCAACTGGTTTACTGTCCACGACGGCTCTGAATCCGGGTCGACCCGACTGCGCCGCCGAAGAACCTCGAGCACCGCCCGAGGATCCACCTGATGGGCCAGCAAGTACACGGATTCCAATACGCTCGTCTTACCAGCGTTGTTAACGCCCACGAGAAGGTTTACGCGACCCAAACCATCAAGCTTTAGTCCTGAAATAGCACGGTAATTCTCTACTTCGATGGATCTGAAGTGGCTCGCAGCTACATCAGTGTAAACCGGCCATGCCCTCTCAGAGCCGCTCGTCGATGGCTTTCTCTTCTTCGCAAGTGCAATTGCCTCCATACGTGCCGTCATTGCGTCCACGCGGTCGAGTTCGCTTGATGACATGCGCGGGGCGAGTTGGAATAGCCTGCTTACGTCTTGGTTGCACCGCTCTAATGCACCATCGATCTCGTTCTTGACGAGAAGATCGCTTGATAGGCTCGCGGCTTGAAGGCTCCGGGTCTCTTCGAGGCGCTTTACCGCCTCGTTATCCTCGATAATCTTGGCGAGTTCGCGGATCTGACCGCCCGTTGTGATCACCGGCTCCCCAGTGTGTGATGCGGCCTCGGCGTTGCACTCCTCGTCTTCGTCATTTTCAGGCTCACGCGATAGCCATGAGAACAGCCTCTCCAAATTGGACTGGTTCTTCGACCGTTCTCCCTCCTGGTCCCAGTCGAGCCACGTTCGAAGCGATGGTGCCTTCAAAACCTCGCGGAAAAGATTGAACATGTCCGACGAGAACTGATCGCCGTAATCACTTGCTCGATAGGCATCGCTGAGCGCGAGTGTTCTGATGGACAGATTAAGTTCACGTTTGCTTACTCCGAGCGATCGGCAAATCTCGTCCGGCTCTTTTCCAAATTCGTCTCGTAAACGCATCATCAATCGCGCCTGGTTGACCGCAGGCCAGCGTCGCTTGCCACTGATGTGATGGAGTCCCATCACGACTAGCTGGTGTATTTCGTCTGTATCCTCATAAAGGATGCAAGGCACGGCGCTGAATATCGCTGAACTTAGGTTCCCAAGATGGCCGGTAGAGTCGTTCCATCTGGATTGGAGGTACTTCAGCGTAGCGACCCGGCGGTTGCCCTCAACGACGAGATATTTTCGCTCTGCGAGCTTGCGCACATGAATCGGCTCGACATCGAGCCAGCCGTTTTGCGTAAAACTTGCGACGAGGTCGGCGACTTGATCGCCGTTCTGGCCGATAAGGAATCGGCGTGTACGGCGCTGAACCTCATCGTTAATAAGCTCTGGTTCTTCGACCTTTCGATAATCCTCGTGGTCGATGAAACGATAGTTGTTTGGATCGAGGTACAGGCTCGCGATCGAAAGACTGAGTCGCCTGCCACGGGTTTCCGCAGGACCTATCTCAGGAGCGGAAATGTTGCTCATGCATGTTCTCCGGTTAGCCTGCAGAAGCCGAGTAGCTGAATACACCGCTAACAGGCAACTAACTGCTGTTCGACGTGCACATAGTTTGTCTGAAGGCTCGGTATGCCGGGTCGCCTGCCGAGCTTGACTGGTCCGGTCACGACAAGGTCGTGGTCTCCGTGTCCCGTTCCCTTAGAGAAAACCACCCGCATGCTACGACCAACGATGGTACATCGATACCGAACTATCCGCTTAAAGCGCATGCCGCTCTGCACCACTCGCGCACACACCAGCTAGCTGGATCCCTTCGTGCACTCGAGATCGGGTCCAACACCCGGTTTCCGATCCGGCATGTGTGCTCGGTTCGGCCAATCCGGACGAGGCGGCCCCGGTGTCAGGCCGGCGGGTTCGCTTCGATCGGCACCGTGCGCATCTCGCCCGCGCCGTCACACCTGGTTCGCACGAGGCGACGGGGCAACCGCTGCGAGTCCCTCTTGGAACGCGACCGTGCCCCGCTGCAGCGTGCCGTCGAAGGACACTACGGGGAAGACCTCCGGCTGGACGCCCTAGAGGACGAGGTCCGGCCCGGCGCAGCGCATCTATATCGGCGGCGGCGTCACTGAGCATTGCTTCAGTAGTCGAGGTACTCCGCCTCATGAGTTCCCGCGCGCTTGAACGGGATGACCAGCACCCGCTAGGTCTGTTCAATCTTGCCACGCAGGGGTTGAGTTGGCCCCGACCGAACGGGTGATCCACAACGCCGGGTGATTCCTGTTATGGGGACTGGCCAGCCCTGCCACTATGAGCGCGAGATCAAGAACAGGCGCGGCATGCGCAAGGCCCTTCTCGAAACCGTAGCGCACGGCGAGAGACGTCATGATCCCGCTCTCCCCTGCTCGCAAACCACCGGGCTTTGTAAGACGCATGCGTTCGAAGGCGTCGCCTTTGCGGGCGCGGCTGTCGGACGGAAGGCCGATGGCGCGTAGTATCCGGTCACTCGCTTTCCGTTGTCGATCCGGGATGGCATCCTCTGCGGCTCTTCTGCACCACCGACATGGTTGTCGTGGCACCAAATACCCGATCGCCGGAACTCGCATGGCGACCAAGTCAAAAGGGCGGGAACGGCTGACTCGATCGCGGGAGCCGTTAGTGGAATCGGTGGGCGACTCGAGGCACCTCCGAGACCAACTCCCGTGCAAACCGAAACGCCGGACACATGTGTGGAATTTGAACAGGGCGCGGCGAGTTGGTCATGCCCGCCGCGAGCGACGAGGTGTGCGGTATTGCGACCTTGACTCCGCTGGACATGGCCACCGGCAAGCTGCTGGCCAACTCCGATCGCTGGGCCGACGATGCGGCCTTTAGCCGAGCAGTCTTCGGATCGTGGACAAAACGACCCGCTTCAAACCGCCCGGATCAGTCGCTCTCGAAGTGACGATGATGCATGTCCGCATCATCGTGCCGTCGCATGAGAAAGGGGTCACTCGGATCGAACGGATTCCTCACGAGACGGAGCGGAAACAAACGACCACAGACTTGATCGTCCTCGTCGTCGCACTCGTCCCCGTCAACGCTCGGAGCGTGTTCGCCATTGAAAAAATTCCTCACGACACCGACGGCTGTCAGGACCATCAGCGACGCAAAACCCGCATCGGCGTCGATCGCGAATGCCGCCACGATCACCACCGGCACGGCAAGCATCCACCGAACGCGCCGCGGGATGGTCCGCAGCGCGCGAAAGACGTGTTTCAGTTTCATCATCAAGACCCTCTCTCGCCTGCCCCCGATCCTTTGAGCCGTCGCAGCCCGTCCATCACGACATCGTAATCCACGGTGGCGCGATTACCCGCCTTGCCCTCGTAGTAGCTTTGGTTCGACGCGTCCATCGGGAGCCCGGCCCAGACTTTGGACAGTCGGTAGTTGAACGTGGCGTCATCGATGGTCCCGCGCTGCCAGGCGTTGAAGCCTGCATCGCGCATCAAGACCAGCCCCATCCGGTCTTGAAGCTCGGGCGTGAACGGCTCGCTGCCCGAGAGACCCATCCGCACCCTGAGGCGATCCAGAGTGTCGTCGATGATCTGATAGCGTCCGATCGGAGAGCCACCCCGGGTCTTCACCAAGTCCTTTTGCAGATCGCGGATCCGATCGAGCGTCAGCGTCGACAGATCCACCGTATTCTGACCGGCGTTGCCGTACCATGCATTGTAGTTCCCGCCGGACTCGGCGCTCGCGATGATGTCCAGCACCCCTCCGGCCGCACCGCCGACGGTCGATGTCGCCGCCCCCGTCCCCGCGCCTGCCGAGAGTTGGGTCGTTGTTTCGCTCGGCCTTGGCAATCGACGCATCCCTAACCCGGATTGTTCAGTTTTTTTTTCCGTCGCTGCTCCGTGGCTGTTGTAGTTTCCGATCAGGCGAAGGTCGGTGTCTTCGCGCGAGACCGCCGCGCGCTCGATCAGCTCGGCGATGTGTTCACCGCGAGTCCCGCCCCCGGCTTCCGCGACCACCGCGGCTCTGGCGGCTTGTTGGGCTTGACTGGGCAGGTCCGCAAACACCGATCCGGTGGACTCCCGAAACAGGTCGTGTTGGGCGGATGTCAACCCGAATCCGGCGACCTCCTGCATCCGTGCCGCAACGATGGTGTCGACGGCCTTGGTCCAGCCGGCTTCGCCGCCCGCAGCCGCCTTTCCGGCCGAGACCGCGTCCGCAACACCGCCCCCGCCGGCCAAGGTGGATCCGAACGCCTTCGCGGCCGCGACCGTCCGATCCAGACTCCCGCCCGCGCCGGCCGCCGTCAGAGTCCCGACCTCGGCCGCTTTGATCAGGATCCCCCCGACCTCGTTGTGAAGGGTCCGTGCGGCGGAGCGCGGCAGGATGGCCTGCCGATCGATGAGCGCACCGAGCCGGTCGCGGTTCTGCGCACGGACATCCGCCTCGTGCTCCTCTCGGCGGCTCGCAACCGCGTCGCGACTTTGGCCATGGAATTGCGCGACGGCGGACGGATCGTCGGCACCGCCCGCAATGCGCCCGTGCGCGTCGATCTCGCCGTGCAACCCGGCCACCCGTGCGGTCGGATCGCTCACCCCTGCCCGCTCGAAGGTCTCCCGTGCCGATCCGAAGCTCGGCGCTCCGTCCGCAAGGCCGGCGTGACGGTTCGGATCGCTGTCGGGTCCGGGTCGATGGGTCCCGAAGAGATCCCCCAGAATGCCGTACCCCGCTTCCTTCGCGCTTTGCGCCTCGGCGGGGCTGAACGTCCGGGTGGTGGCACCCTCCGCATGCCCGATCAGGAGTGCGATACCGGCCGCCGCCTGCGCGGAGTCCGCCGTCATGTTCTTCGCGTAGGCCCACGAGCCCGCCAGGGTCTGGTGATCCCCGGCGAGGTTGCGCCGATCGATCTCCTGCATCACCCGCGTCATCATTGTCGGATTCTCGGCGATGGCATGACCGATTTCCGAGGCTCCGAAGCGACCCATCGCGCCGTAGCGGCTCTCCATGGACCGCGCGCGCTCCAGCGAAAGCGAGGTGGTGACGACATCGTCGGCGGAGCGGGTCAGCCGCGCGCTCTCCTCGTCGGTGAGCCGTTGCGAGAACACGTTTCGCCGTCCGGTCTGTTCGTCGACCTTGATCGACTCGGCCATGCGGGCCTCGAACCCCGCGTCACCCGTGACGCGTCGGGAGATCTCGCCGGCAAGGGAATCGGCGATCGTCTTATCGACGCCGTAGGTTCGCTGAAGGTCGCCCGAAATCGACGCCTTCCCGGCGCGTCCTTGATCGTTTTTCCCGCCCGACAGACCGCCGGCCAAAGCTGCCGCGATGCCCGAGCGAGACACCTCGTCCTGTCGGTAACCCGACGCGATCGATTCGGCTTCGGCCAGGAGCGTCTTATCCGTCGCGCTGCCTGTGGCCGCATACTCCCAGCCCTTCGAGCGCGCATCGAAGCTCTCGCCCGACCGGGACGCCGTCGCGCTCGCGGCCGCACCCAACGCGGACGAAAAGCGGGAGCTGGCCTGTTGCACGGCCTGCTCGCCGGAGCGCACGCTGTCCTGCATGGAGCGCCCGACATCCGCCGACCAGAGCACGGAGTTCGCGTTCGGCGTCGTCGTGCCGGTGAGCGGGGCATGGGTCTTGAGCGACCCCATCGACAAGGCGGCTGCGGGATTCACCGCATCGGGGCTCGCGATCTTCTCGTTGACGTGGTCGCCGCCTTGCAGGCGCCCGGCCAAATGGGTCGCGGTGACCGCCGAGCCGTAGATCAGCATCAAGGAGATCGCCGGCGTGCTCGCCGCGAGCATGCCGCCGACCCCGAGATAATCCGAAAGGATGAAGTCGAGCTTCCACAGCGCGAAGATCGAGGGCAGCTCCAGGTTGCCCATGCCGGCATTGCGCAGGGCGTCGAGTTTGCCTTGGGTCGTCAGGATGATGTAAAGGTTGATGACGGCGAGGATCGGCTGCCAGAGCTGGATCCAGAGGCCGAACAGCAGGTACTTGCCGATCATGCGGATGCCGATCGTGCCGAGCCCGACGGCGAAGACCATCAGCGGGGAGACGGCGAACAGGAACGCCTCGAAGAAGGTCATCATGGGGCGCACGATGCGCGCGAACAGGGTCTCCTCGGCCGCCCATTGGGTGTTGCGCTGCTGGGCCGCCTGAGTGATGGTCGCGGCGGTTTCCCAGCGCCCGAGCTCCTCCCACACCTGCGCCTCGCCCTTCGGCAAGACGCTCGCCGCCACCGACATCACCATGTAGTTCTGCGCGTCCACCCCGGCGCCGGCGACGGCATCCAGAGCGGTCTGCACGGCGTTGTCCACCTCCCCGGCCTGCACGGCGAGGGTGGCGGCGAGCGAGCCGCGCAGCGCGGGCAGGAACTCGGTGGTGGTGTAGGCGGACAGATCCGCCCAGGCGTCGTCGCATTCCTTCACGACCGGGGCCCCGCCCAGCCACAGCTCGGTGGTCGGCATCGGATTGGCCACGGCCAGGGCGCCGGTCCAGCTCGGATCGCGCAGCACGCTGTCCAGGGAGCGCTGTCCGGTGTCCACCTCGTAGAGCACGCACTCGGCGATGTAGTTGACGAAGGAGCGCTCGATGTCCGCGCCCGGGGTGGGGCTGTTGGCCGCACCGAGCCGCGCGCGCGACAGGGTGCCCGCACGCACGCTCTGCAGGATCTGCAGGGGTGCGGCGAAGCCGTAATCGGTCATCGCCGGGGTGGAGAACGCCTGCTCGAAGAGCCGGGTGACGCCGTACCCCACCTGCGAGAGCGCCGAGCCCACGGCGGCCACGCCGAGGGGGACGTTGTCGACCCGGTGCACCGCTCCGGAGTAGAGGTCCTCCACGCTCACCCGTGCGCTCGGACCGAACATACCCAGATAGATGACCAGCGCGATCAGCATCTGCTGGTACTGGGGTGCGCGCGCCTGCACCATGCCTTGGAAGGTGACCAGGATGACGCCGATCAGGAAGCCGACCCCGGCGAGCTGGCTCATGTTGCCGGTGCCCATGAGCATGGCCACCGCGTTGAGGACCGCCGCGAGGTAGGCCGCGTCGCCGATGGAATAGATCTCGAACATGGAAGCCGCCGTGCCTCAGCGTTGGTTGGGGGTGGACTCGGCCCGGCCCTTCACTTGGGCGGACAGGTCTTGGTAGTAGGCGAGCAGGGATTGGGCGTTGCCGTAGCGCGCGGCGAGGACGGCGTATTCGCGATACACCTGCTCGCGGGCGCCCTTGATCTGCTCGGCGACCTTGGCGGTGTAGGCATTGCCGCCCATCGCGAGTGCGTTCTCCGCGGCACGCAGCAGGTCGGACATGATCAGCTGGGCCATCTCCAGCGCGATCACCGGAGCCGCCTGCTTGGCGAAGATCCGCGCCAGACCTTCGTCGTGACGGGCGAGGTTGCGCAGTTGCGCCCCGATGCCGTTGGGGGCGAGCTCCATGAAGGCTTGTTCGCGGGCGGTCGGTGCGGTCGCGCCGAGACGAAACTTCTGCACCAGTCCGACGCTGCCCGCGACCCTCGGATCGCCCAGCAGCAGGTGATCGGTGTACTGCACCAACCCCACGGTCTGCGTATCGGCGATCACGCTCGGCGCCATGCAGCCGTTCACCGCCGTGTCGTTGCAGCTGTAGCGCCGCACGACATGGTTCACGGTGCTCTGACCACTGCTGGTGTCCTCGTGCGCGCTGCTGCCCCAGAGCAGATCGCGCACGCTCATGAGATTGCCCGGCAGCGGGGTCACCCGGAAGTTGTCCCCGGCCCCGTCGGGAGCGGGCTCGGGCGGCCCGAGGATCACCGAGCCGGTCACGCTCATGATGGCTTCGAGCAGGGCATCGTCGCCGCCGACGAACCAACCGGCCGCGCCTTGACGTTTGAGCGCCTGCCAGACCAGATTGCCCTGCAGATCGGCCTCGGCGCGCTGCTCGTCGGTCAAGTTGTTCGCGACCTGGTTCACCGGGCTTTCCCCGGAGGTCAGGCTGCGGGTCTCGAAGACGTCGCCGAAGCCCTTCACCATCGCCACCAGCGAGGTGTTGTCCTTGTGCTGCACGTCGAAGGCGCTCGCCACGTCGTTGACCAGGCCCTTGGCGAGCTGGCAGGAGTTGGCGTAGCCCTGATTGAGCGCCTGGAGCTTGCGCTGCAGCGACTCCATGACCTCCACACAGGTCGGGCACATGGCGGTCAGGGCGACCTCGAAGGCGTAACCGGTGGCGTTCGCCGCGATCGAGCGCATCAGTTGTTGGAACTGATCGGAGGAGATGAAGCTGAAGGAGCCGGCGAACATGTCGATCCCCCCGCAGCCGGCCTCGAAGGACGGCGGCACCACATGCCAGAGCGACTCGCTCATGAGGCGGTTGCGGTTCACCACCGACCCGCCCGAGAAGGCGCCGCGGCGCTGTCCCATGTGCGCGGAGGGGTTGGTGAGATTGACCATGCTGTCGAACATGACGCTCGACTGGGTGGCGATACCGGCCGCCTCGGCGGCGGGTGTCGCCGTCACGGCGATCAGGACAAGGGTCGGTGCGAATCGAATCTTCATCGGGGGGCCTGGCTGGAGTCGGGGCGGATGTCGGATCGGGTGTCGGGCAGGACGGTGGCGCGCAGTGCTTCGAGCAAGGCGGCCGGGTCCTCGGGGAGTGCGGAGAGGGTCGCGGCCGCGCTGCGCGCATCGGCCGGACCGGATCGGAGACGGCTCGCCTCCGCCTCGCTGACCCAGCCGGCCTGGACCGCGGCGAGGACGATGCGATCGCGCAGTTGGGCGAGCGAAAGCAGTCCCTGGGCGATCGGCGCCACCGCGCCCCGGTCCGGGCGGGCGAGAAACATCGCCGGGGTCGAGATCACGCCCAGCGCCTCGGCCTGACCGCGGTCGATGTCGAAGGCGGGAAACGTCCCGTCCTGCAGACCTGCCCCGTCGAGCGAGACCGCCAGCACCGCGAAGCCGTAGCGCTGCGCGAGGGCCTCCAGGAGCGGTGCCTGTGCATCGCAATAGGGACAGTCCGAGCGGAAGAAGAACCAGAGCGCGGTCTCCCCGGCGAGGCGTTCGAGCAGGGCATCGCCGGCGGCACTCGCCTGTTTGTCCGCCAGGTTCGCCCCGAAGTTGGCGATGGGTCGGCGGGTGATCTCGTCGAGGACGGGATCGCCCTGCACCACGCGCTCGGACACCCGGGCGAACCGAGTGGACTTGTCCATCGCGATGCGCTGCAGATGCAGGTAGACCGCCACGTTCTCGGGGGACGGATCGTCGATGGCGCGGTCGCGGTAGGTGTCAAGGTGCTCGCGGAACCAGTGCGCGGAGAGCGGTGCGGGCGCCTGGATCGGTTCCGGCGCCGGTGGTGACGCCGCGACGGGTTCGGACGGCCTCTCCTCGATGGGTTTTGGAGGCTGCTCCGTGATCGGCGCAGGGACGGGCGGCTCGCGGTACCAGAACCAGCCTTCGGCATCGCGCGCGTAGAAACCGCCCGCGGGTGTCGCCGACGCCGGCCCGGCCGTCAGCGCGACCAAGAGGCCCGCGGCGAGGGCGTCAGCGCGAGGTCGCATCGAGGTGCCCTGCTCGCCGAGGAGAGGCGCGTCCGCCGGCCCGCGCATAGAGGGCGCACAGCGGACAGCCGATCAGGATCGCGTCGCGCATGGCGATGTAGCGGGCCTCGCAGGACGCACACCAGGCGATCGCGGCGAGCCCGGCGCGCAGATCCCGCGCGACGATCCAGGCTTGGTTGATACCCAGAACACCCGCATGCGGGCCGTCGATCAGCGCCAGATAGAGCTCGTAGGCGCGCACCAACCCTTGCGGGTCGATCATGCGCCCGTGGGCGCCGTCGCGACGGTGCTCGGCATAGACCACGCCGAAGAGCGAGGCTGCAGCATGCTCGGTGCGGGTGCGGATCATCGACCCGGCGCTGTCCGGCAGCGGACCGCGCGGCGGCGCCCGCCCGTGCAGCTGTCGATACCAGCCGGCAAGGACCGTGCTCTTCAGACCCGTGGCCCAATGCACGACACCGACCCGTGCGCCGTGCTTCAGCATGGCGAGTGCGAGGGTTTCGGCGTCGTGTCGGGCGAGGTGTGGATCCCACACGTGTGCACGGACGTGCCCGAGGGCGATCGGGCCGGGCTTCAATGGATCGGCGTTCAACCCGCACCCCCGGCGGCACGCAGCGCCAGATGCAGATTGCGCAGGGCGGGCGGCACCTGCGCCCGGACAAGCGGTGCGTCGAGGCTCGCGCGGAAGGTCACCACGGGTGCTTCGGCCAGATCGAGCACCGCCTCCAGCGTGGCGCCGGCGAGCCACTCGGCCAGCTCCGGATTCACGCCGAACAGTGTTGCGGCCACCTGCGGCGAGACCCTGGCGGCATCCCGTGCGCCGATCCAATAGAGGCGATTGCAGCGTCGCACGGTGTCCTGCAGGTCGGGGATTCCGGGGGACGGCATCAGGGTTGGCGGCATTGCAGATACTCCGATCGGGATTCGAGAACGCGGGGGACGTAGGTGCGGGTCTCGCGATAGGGCGGGATGCGATAGCCGTGCTTGATCACGGCGCCCTCCCCCGCGTTGTAGCCGGCGGCGACCAACGCGGGATCGCCGTCGAACATCCCGGCCAGATCGCGCAGGTAGCGCACGCCGGCGTCGATGTTCTGTTCGAGGTCGCGCGGATTCGCGCCGTAGCGGGCGGCGGTCGCGGGCATCAGCTGCATCACGCCGGTCGCGCCCTTCGGGGAGACCGCCGTCTGGCGGAACGCGCTTTCGCGCCGGGCGATAGCGAGCGCGAACGCCGGATCCACGCCGTGGCGGCGCGCGGCGGCCTCCACGAGGGCGGCCACGGGTTGTTTGTCCGGGTCGATGCAGCGGGCGTGATGGTGTGCAACGACGGTACGAATGCGCGGGCCCTGTGCCGGAGCGCCGGAAGACGCGGGCGACGGCACGGCGGGCCGCTCTGAAGAGTGTTCGGGGGATTCGACAGGCGATGCCGCGAACCCGCTGCCCGGCTCGCTCAGCGCCTCGGCGAGCGCGAGGATCCGCGCGCCGAGGGTCTCGGCAGCCGTCTCCGGCACGGCGCGATACTGACCGACCCCGCGCGCCGGGTTGCTCGGATAGGCGCGCAGGCCGACGGCGATCAGTGCGGCCCCGCGCGCGAGATTGCGCGCCGGATCGAGCAGCTCGGCCGGCGTGCCGCCGAACCACAGGTTGCGCACCGGAACCGCCAGGAGTCCGACCGCGAGGTCTGTCGCATCGTCCGACGACGCGCTCTCCAAGGCGCGTTGCGCGTCCTCGCGGGTGGCGTAGTGCACGCGGCGCCCGTCCACGACCAGCGTCCAGGGCCACGGCGAGGCCTGACCGTTCGCGATCCGCCCGCTCGCCGAGAGCGCGGCGGCGTAGAGCAGATGCGGTTCGATCCCGTGCACCCGTGCCGGCTCGGCCCAGACCGCCGGCAACGGTGCTTCGCCGGCGCCGGCGGGTGTTCCGGCGGCTGCGCCGTCAATTGTTTCGGGTGCGGCATGGACCGGCGCAGACATGGCCAGCACACCGCACAGCACACCGACAAACCAGACGGGTCTAATCATCGACGCGCCCCAGCCGACCGACGAGGCGATCCCGGCGCCGTTGCGCCGACGCCTCGGGAGGCGTCGACGGCGCAGGCGAGACCTTGGCGAGCACGCCGGCTCCGCCCTTGATCGCCAACAGCCCGACGGCGGCGAGGTGGCGCAGCCGGGCGGCCCGCGAGCGCTTGGGCAGCTGCACGAGATCCGCCAGCAGCTCGGGCTGGGACGGGCCGATGTTGACCACCGCGCGCAACGGATCGCGGGAACGCGTTTCAGCCGGCATAGCGATGAAACCCGCGCGCGTTGGCAGCGATTGGATCCTGGGCCACCACGACCGTCGCGCCAGGAAACAACCCGGCGGCCGCGCGCACGTAGTGACTTCCGCCGCCCCCGGCGATCAGCACGAGGTCCACGCTCGCACTCTCGCGGCGCAGGGATCGGCGCAGGCTCTCCAGGGCAACCGCACAGACCGGACCGGCCGCGCGCCCGAGCAGGCTCGGCAGCGACAGGCGATGTCCGGCCTGCAGCACATGTGCACGCCCGGCGCGCAACGCGGCCTCCAGACCCAGCGGCTGGGGTTTGCCGCCCGCCTCGGCCGCGGCCTCCTGCGCGGCCCGCTCCAGCAGCACCGACATGGCCTCCAGGCTGGTGCCGCTGGCGCTGCGGCGCAGCTCCCCTTTGACGACGAGCGCCCAATCGAAGGAATAGAAGCCGGCGTCCAGCACGATGACGGTGCCGGTCTCGATCCGCTCTAGGATCTCCTCGTCCGTCGCGGCATAGACCAGATCGAGGTAGGCGCCGATCGGCTGCGGAATGACCCGCACCTCGCCGACCTCGAGGCTCGCCGCGCCCGGGCCGTGCCGCCCCGTCAGGAGGCGCTTCAGGCTCTCCCGACGGCGCGGGTCGCCGGCTTGGGCGACCGGCAGTCCGGTCACGACCACGTCGATGGCGCGCTGCCCGGTCAGCTGCAGCGCGGCCAGGGCCAGCGCGTGGTAGCTCGGGGTGGCCGGGTAGTCCTCGTGCAGCGGGCGCTGCCAGTCCTCGAAGCGCTCGGGCTCGATCGCCGCCGCCCAGGGCACGCCGCCCAGATCGACCACAACCGGCCGATCGGCGGCCGCGATCCCCTCCTCCGCGACCGCGCCGATGCGCTCGCCCAGACGCTCCAGGGGAGCGGCTCCGGCCGGGCGCAGGATCAGTCGCGGCAGCGCTCCGCGAGGCCCTGCGGCGATCTTCACATTCGAATAGCCGATATCGAGTCCGACGACGTACATGGCTCCGCCCGATGGGTTCACACCGAATGCACTGGCGGTACACAAACGCACTTCACGTTGTCGCCGTCCCGATGCATTCCAATGACAAGGTTCACAAGAGGTCCGCAATCAGCGCACAAGAAGGCGACAGCGAACGCTCGGCATTCTTGGCGTCGAGGCGGTGCAACGCCAGCCGTTTAAATGACCGAAAACGGTGTCTTTCCGGGCGGTGCCCGACGCATGGCGCGTGCTAACCTCCCGGCGCCCGACGGCAATGGAGAACGGCCGCCGTTCGCGGGAAAGCGAAACAAACGCGACCCGCAGAACGGATAGGTTCCGGAAATACAACGGGAATGCCGATCGGTGAGAACGCGGCGAGCGCTTGACCGGTGGCGTATTGGAACGCAGGGATGCATGAATGAAGTTCCGCGCGGCGTTTTCCGCCGTCCGGCGACACCCACCCGATGGACGCGCGCATACGCACGCCCGTCCCGAGCGAACAGGGAGCACTGCATGACACGACGACCGAACGGCAATACGGAAGACCCGAACGAGGGGTTGCACTCTGTACGAGGAGAGTGCGACGCGCCGACCGACCGAGGGGCGACGGAACTGCCTGCCCTGACCGGAAGCCTCCCGCGGCAGGGGAGAACAGCGGGCCTTGTTTCACCAAAGATAAGAGGGTGCGAACGCCCGGCCGGCGTGCCGCCTGCCCACACGCTCGAGGCAGCCTTCCGGGCAGGCCCGCCCGGCGTTGCGGGCAGGGACGCCGAGGAGGACGACGCCGCCGATGCGGACGCGGACGCGGCACCGAACCAGGTCGAGGAGGCGCTCGACGCCTGGATCGCGCGCAACCTGGCCGCCCTGCAGGAGCGCGCCGAGCAGGGACGCAGCGCCTTCGAGCTACGCCTGGCGGAGGCCGGTCAGGGGCTGCCGCGCAGTGCCCGGGGTCGCATCGGCGTGCGGGTGCGCCCGCAGCGAGCGAATCGCGCCACCCCCGGCGCCTTCTCGATCGAGTGGGTCACCTACCGCCATGTGCACACCGCCGCGGGCGTCGTCTATCTGTCGGACTACATCCGCAAGGGCGACGGGGATCGCTACCCCAAGAGCGCCTTTCGCGGCATCGCACGGGCCTGGCAGCGCCCGCTCGTGGAAGAGGCCGAGCAGGGATTCGGCGCCATCCGCGCCGCCGCGCGCCACATTGCCGAGGTGCGCACCCGCTTTCGGGCCGCCGCCAAACGGTGCCGCGAGCTGGATCTGGACGGCGACAAGGGGCCGTAGCGAAGGGCGATCCGCCGCAAAGTAGACCCCTCCGCACGGTTATCGCCAAGGCCGGGCGCATCCCGGGCGGTGCAGGATGCCCGGATGACCCTCACGGAACTGCCTGCCCTGACCGGAAGCCTCCCGCGGCAAGGGAGAACAGCGGGCCTTGTTTCACCAAAGATAAGAGGGTGCGAACGCCAGGCCGGCGTGCCGCCTGCCCACACGCTCGAGGCAGCCTTCCGGGCAGGCCCGTCCGGCGTTGGGGGCAGGGACGCCGAGGAGGACGACGCCGCCGACGCGGACGCGGACGCGGACGCGGCACCGAACCAGGTCGAGGAGGCGCTCGACGCCTGGATCGCGCGCAACCTGGCCGCCCTGCAGGAGCGCGCCGAGCAGGGACGCAGCGCCTTCGAGCAACGTCTGGCGGAGGCCGGTCGGGGGCTGCCGCGCAGTGCCCGGGGTCGCATCGGCGTGCGGGTGCGCCCGCAGCGGGCGAATCGCGCCACCCCCGGCGCCTTCTCGATCGAGTGGGTCACCTACCGCCATGTGCACACCGCCGCGGGCGTCGTCTATCTTTCGGACGACATCCGCAAGGGCGACGGGGATCGCTACCCGAAGAGCGCCTTTCGCGGCATCGTACGGGCCTGGCAGCGCCCGCTCGTGGAAGAGGCCGAGGTGCGCACCCGCTTTCGGACCGCCGCCAAACGGTGCCGCGAGCTGGATCTGGACGGCGACACGCCGCAGTGAAGGGCGATCCGCCGCAAAGCAGACCCGGACGCGCGGTTATCGCCATGGCCGGGCGCATCCGCGACGGTGCAGGATGCACGCATGTCGCTCTTCGATCTGTTTCGTCGTTCCAAACCGGCCGCAGCCAACCCCGAGCACGCGCGGCCGACGCCCGTACCGGTGGGCGATGCGATCCCCGTATCAGCCCCCGATCCGGACGAGGACCTGCTGCGCTATCCGCCCTTCATCAAGGGGCTGCCGGCCTCCGACGTGGACGCGCTGCTCGCCAAGCAAACCGAATTGATCCGGCGCCTGCAGGACGGGGTGGGCATGACCGACACGGATTACCGCGAGCTGGTCCTGCCGGTCGTGCACCGCCTCGCCGCCTTCGTGCATCTGCTGCCCGCCTCCGAGGCCCATCATCACCGCGGCTCGGGCGGGCTGCTGCGCCATTCCCTGGAAGTGGGCTTCCTCGCCGCGCAGGCGTCGATGCGCCACGTCTTCGCGCTGGATCGCGAGCCCAAGGACCGCTATCACCTGGAGCCGCGCTGGCGGGTCGCGAGCGGTCTGGCCGGGTTGCTGCACGATATCGGCAAGCCGGTCGCCGACCTCACGGTGTCGGATCGCGACGGCACCCTGACCTGGTGCCCGCACGAAGAGCCGCTGCTCGACTGGGCCCGCCGGCACGCCCTGCAGCGCTACTATCTGCGCTGGCGCGAGACGCGCCGCCACAATGCCCATCTGCAGATGGGCACTTTGGTGGTGCACGCCATCCTCACCCCCGAGATCAAGACCTGGCTGAGTCGCGATCCGGCGATCCTCGCCAACCTGATCGCGGTCGTGGGCGGACAGGAGGAGTCCTCGGTCCTCGGCACGGTGGTCGGCAACGCCGACCGCGCGAGCGTGGCGCGCGATCTGCGCGAGAACCGCATCGATCCCGACGCCTTCGCGCTCGGCGTGCCGGTGGACCGCTACCTGATCGACGCCATGCGCCGTCTGGTGCGCGACGGCACCTGGACGGTCAACACCCCCGGCGCGCGGCTGTGGATGCTCGCCGACGGGCTCCACGTGGTCTGGCCGCAAGGCGGCGAAGACATCGCCGGCCTCTTGGCGCGGGACAAGATCCCCGGGATCCCCAAGGCGCCCGAGACCATCGCCGACATCCTGGTCGAGCGCGGTCATGTGACGACCTATCGCGAGGAGGAGCGCGACCGTTTCTACCGCCGCATCGCCCCGGCGCCGCTCGTGAAGGACGGCAAGCCGGTGCAGCTGACGATGTTGCTGCTCGCCTCGCCCGAGCTGGTTTTTGCCGGGCATCCGCCGGCACCGGTGGCGCGTTGGCAGGAAGGTGCGACCTCAGGGCCCGTCCGGATCGAGGACCCTGTCGAGCTCTTCATGAACGACGTCGATGCCCTCGATGATCGGGACACCGACGGGACTCGGGCCGCGACGTTCGACCTGATCAACGAGGCGGAGCACACGGCCGGTCCGGACGCGTCGGTGGCCGCCACGCCGTCACCGCTGCAGCCTGGTGGCGAGTCCACGCCGATACCGAATTCTGCTGCCGTTGCTCAACCGCAGCCGAGGACCCCGAACGACCCCGCCTCCTCTTCCCGCAGCTGGCTCGCCGGCCGCGGCACCGGCGGTCTCGTATTGATCACGCTGCTCCGGTCCATCGCGGACGGCGAACGTCCCGCCGAGATCCTCCTCCGACGGGATCGCCATCTGCTGATCCCCTACCCCGAGGGGTTGACGGCACTCGCGGTGCCGGGCATCGGGATGGAACCCGCCGACGTCCTGCGCGCCTTGTGGGACAGCGACCTGCTCGCGATCGATCCGCGTCGCCCCCTGCTGCGCGTGCGCGAGATCGACGGACGGATGCGGGCGATGCTGACCGTCGAAGCCAGTGCCGCGGTCGCGACGCTTCTTCGGACCGTCCTCGACCTCACCCCGACGGATGTCTTCGTTGCCGCGCCGGGCAGCGACGACCCGGTCGGGGCAGAAGCCGCCAGCGACGCGCCCGAGGCACCACCCGGCGCGACGGCCCTCGGACCCGACTTACCAAGAACGCCTCCGCGCAAAAGCGCCGCGCGCGCCTTCGCCGAGGACCTGGCGGCCCAGTGCCGGGACGGGCACGTGCCGACGACGGCGCTCCCGAACGGTCTGCTGATCGACCACATCACCCTCGCGGCCCTGGCCGCCGAGCACCGCATCCCCCCGTCGAAGCTGCTGCGACGTCTCAAGCATCAGCCGGACTTCATCCCCGACACGCGCGGGATCATCCTGGCGGGGCGCCCGTGAGCACCTATGCCAATCCCTGGCGCCCGCTCTTCGAGCTGCCGGCGCTGCTGCTGTGGACCGGCATCGCGGCCGTGTCCTGGGCCACCGCGGAGCTGTGGGATCTGCACGCGGCCTCCTTCCGTTGGCTCGGGGTCGGCAGTCTGGTCATGGCCCTCACCTGGCTGCCCGGCACGGTGCGCGGCATCAACCGGCGCGACTGGTTGCGCGGACGCCCGCAGCAGTTCATCGACCCGCAGGTGTTCGCCGCACGCGTGCCTTCCTGGCCGGGATTGCTGTGGATGGGCCGCGGATTCGACTGGGAGGCCCGACATGCCCAGGAGGCGCTCGATCTGATCCGGCTCGGACCCGAACGGTTCGCCCCGCGCGATCCCGCCCGTCTGGGCGCGACCTGGATCCACGGTCTCGGCGGTGCCGATGCGGAAGTGACCGTCCCGCTCGCCCATACCGAGGGGCATGTGCTGATCGTCGGCACCACCGGGTGCGGCAAGACCCGCCTGTTCGACCTCTTGGTCACCCAGGCGGTGCTGCGCGGGAACGCCGTCGTGATCCTCGACCCCAAGGGCGACCGCGGTCTGCGGGCCGCCGCCGAGCGCGCCTGCGCCCTGGCCGGCACGCCGCAGCGCTTCGTCTCCTTTCATCCGGCCTTTCCCGCCGAATCGGTCCGTCTCGATCCGCTGCGCAACTTCCAGCGGGCCACCGAGCTGGCCAGCCGGGTGGCCGCCCTGATCCCCTCGGAGACCGGCAACGATCCCTTCAAGGCGTTCGGGCAGATGGCGCTTAGCCATGCCGTGCACGGGATGCTGGCCGTAGAGGAGCGCCCGACCCTGGTGACGCTGCGCCGCTATCTGGAAGGCGGTGCCGACGCCCTGGTCGAGCGTGTCCTGCAGCGCTACTTCGATACCCACCTGCCGCACTGGCAGGAGCACGCCGGCCCTTACCTCAACAAGGCACGCGATGCCAATCGACGCGCGCGGGGTCTGCTCGCCTTCTACCGCGAGCGCGTGCGCGGGGAGCATCCCTCGACCGTCATCGACGGACTCGGGGGCCTGCTCGAGCACGAGGCCGTGCACTTCGGCAAGATGGTCGCGAGCCTCATGCCGGTGATCGTGATGCTCACCTCCGGACACCTGGAGGGTCTGCTCTCCCCCGACGAGACGGACCCGAACGATCCGCGGCGGGCGGCCTCGATCGGGGAGATCATCGCCCGGCGCGAGGTTCTCTACGTCGGCCTGGACAGTCTCTCCGACCCCATCGTGGGCAGTGCGATCGGCTCGATGTTGACCGCCGATCTGGCCGCCGTGGCGGGCTCCATCTACAACCACGAGGCGCACCCGCGCCCGACCGACATCTTCATCGACGAGGCCGCCGAGACGGTCTCCGATCCGCTGATCCAGCTCCTCAACAAGGGGCGCGGGGCGGGGCTGCGTCTGACCATCGCGACCCAGACCTTCGCGGACTTCGCCGCGCGCATGGGCAGCGAGGAGAAGGCCCGCCAGGTGCTGGGCAACCTCAACGGGCTGATCGCGATGCGGGTGATCGATGCGAAGACGCAGGAGTACATCGCCGAGAGTCTCCCGGCGGTGCGGCTCTGCACGGTGGTGAAGAGCCAAGGCTCCACGACCGCGAGCGACCAACCGCTGCTCTACACCGGCAATGCCGGGGAGCGCCTCGACGAGGCCGAAGCGCCCTTGTTCCCGGCGGCGCTGCTCGGGGAGCTGCCCAACTTCGAGTACCTGGCTCGCTGGCCCGGCGGACGCGTCTCCAAAGGCCGCTTGCCGATCCTGGGCGAGCCCCTGCCGCCACCGACCGAGCGGTGACGACGCGGATGCCACACCGTCGCGATCCGACCGGCGCGCTCCCGTTGTCGGCCCTGTCGCGGGCCGACGCCCGGACACTGCGCAACCTGGAGCTGGAGTGGCCGGATGCCGTCGGACTGCTGGCGCGGGTCGCACTGCTCGCCTGCCCGCCGTCCGGGGACGACCCTGCCGAACCCGCGCTGGCGATGGTCCGCGCAGGCATCGCCGCCTACCGTCGCGCCCGCAGCGACGGCGAGGACGATCTTGCGCGCTTCGCCGCCTTCGTCGACGGCATCACCCTCGCATTGGCGCGCCGACACCAGTATTGCGTGGCGCGGGCGCTGACCGAGCCGCAACGTCGGGTGCTGGCTCGGCGCCTGCCCCCGAGACAGACCTCCCGTGTGGGATAGCGCGAACACCAAGGAGGGTCGCGGCGTGTGGCTGTGGGCGGTCGCCTCCACCCTGCTGCTCTTCGTACTCGAGCTCATCCTGTTCGCCTCCTTCATCCCGAGCGACTGGGCGTACGGCGTCGAGCAGACCGAGCGGCGCGAACTCGTGGAGACCCTCGGGGCGGACGCGGCGCAGGCGATTGTGGCCCGCGGCGCGCGGTGGTACGACACACTCTTCGTAGAGACCGGCATCGCCCCCTGGACCTATCGACTGGTCGCGACCGGACCGGGCGTGGAGTCCGGTTACGGCCTGGAGCCGATCGGCGCGAGTCCCGCCTGGGCCTGGTTGCGCGGACGCCTGGACGTGATTTGGGGCGCGTTCGCGCAGGCGCTGCGCCGGATCGCGCTGCTGCTGGCCTGGTGGCCGTTCATGGCGATCGTGTTGGCGGCGGCGATCGGCGACGGCTGGCTGCGCCGTCGCATCCGGCAATACGGCTTCGTCTACGCCAGCCCGCTGGCGCATCACACCGCGCTGCGGATCCTGCTCGCACTCTGGCTGATCGTCGGGCTGCTGCTGTTCGCGCCGATCGCGATGCCGGTTCTTGCGGTTCCGGTGCTCGGTGTCGCCTCGGCGCTGTGCATGGCGTTCGTGGTGACCAATACGCAGAAGCAGCTCTGAATCCCCGTGATCCTTCCTTCAAGACGATGCCGTTGCACCTGCTGCAAAGCGGGCGTTTGTGGCGGGTTTTCGCCGTCGCGGGTCGTCATGGCGTGACGCACCATGCGCTCACGTAAAGACTGCGCCACAGGCACCCGATGGAGACCCTCGACTTTCCCCACCACATCGACGAACCGCCCACGCTGCTGTTGTGGCGCATGGACGATCTGATGCCGCTGGTGCTGGCGCTCGTTGCCGGCATCCTCGCCGGACAGCTCACCATCGCCCTGCTGCTGGGCGCCCTGCTCTCGCACGGTTACCGGCGGTTTCGCGATCGCCAAGCCGACGGCTACGCGCTGCATCTGATCTACTGGTTCGGCCTCATGCCGCTCGGGGCACGTTCCACGCCCAACCCCTTCGCCCGGCACTACACGCCATGACCCTCGGCGACTTTCTCTCCACCTGGCGCGGTACGACCCTGGAGAACCGCGTCTGGCGCATCGCGGTGCTGGTCCTGGTCGCCTCCAACCTGATCCTGGTCGGACTCGTCGGCCAGGTCGAGCGCACCGTGGTCCTGGTCCCGCCGGTGTTGGAAGGCGAGGTCACCATCGCGCGCGAATACGCGAGCCAGCAGGTCGAGGAGTCCTGGGGTGTCTACGTCGCCCAGCTGCTCGGCAATGTCGGCCCGACCACGGTCGACGGACTCGTGCGCGTGCTCGATCCGCTGCTTGCCGGCGGGCTGCATCGCGAGGTGATGGCCTCGATCGCCGATCAGACCGAGGCGATCAAGCGCGAGAACATCGCCATGCACTTCGCCCCGCAAACCATCGCCTACGACACCGCCACCCGCACCGTCTTCGTCACCGGACAGCACAAGACCGAAGGCCCGGCGGCCGCCCCCGTGCTCAACCGACGCACCTACGAGCTGCGGGTCGAGTTCCGCAACTACCGCCCGTTGATCACCCACCTGGAGGTGTATCGCGGCGATCCGCGCAGCGCGCGCGATGCCCACCCCGAGGACGCGAACACATGATCACCCGACGCATCCCCATCCTCGCCGCCGTCCTGGCCGCGTCGAGCGCACACGCCGATCCGGCCTTCGAGATTCCCAAGGTCCCCTGCACGCTGCTCGACGCCGGGTGCACGCCGAGTGCCGTCTCCTCGGTCCTGCAGACGTCCCGCGCCGAACCCGAGGGCCTGATCCGCACCGTCATGGGCGGCGGAGCTACTCCGGCTCGGGTCACCGGCGGGAGCCTGCCGATGACCCTGGAGCTGGGTCCGCGCAACCTCGCCGTCACGCCGGGCACCACGGTGCTGATCGAGATCGCCATCGGACACCTCAACCGCATCGTCACGCCCTTTGCCGACCCGGTCGTGCACACCGTCTCGAACGCCTCGACCCAGGTCGACGGCAGTGTGGTCTATGTCGCCACCGATACCGAAGAGCCGGTGGCCCTCTATATCGGCGACGGCCAAGGCAGCACCCTCGCGTTGGCGCTGACCTTGGCGCCGCGCTACGTCCCGCCGCGCGAGGTCCGCCTCACGGTACCGGGGTACCAAGGCACGCGCGCGGGGAACGCGCCGCGCGCCGCGGTCGAGCCGGTGGCCGTCATGCCGATGCTGGCCAACGCCTCGGACCGCGACGGCGACGGCAATGGACCGGCGTACGTCTCGGACCTGGTCGAGCAGCTGCGCGCGCTGGCGCAAGGTCGGATGCCCGAAGGTTTTCGGGTCGCGAAGAGTGCGGGAGGGGCAAAGCTGCAGTGTGCCGAGGGGCTGAAGGTGCGCAGCGGCGAGCGCGCGCAGGGTCCGGCATCCGACCTGCTCAAGGCCAGGGTCGCCAACACCGCCGCGCATTCGATCACGCTCGAGCACGACACCTGCCGCCCGGACGCCGCCACAGCCACCGTGGCCGCCATGGCCGCTTGGCCGCGCCGGGTGCTCGCGCCCGGCGAGGAGACCGAGGTCTTTCTCCTCCTCGCCCGCGACGCACCTCCGCATCGCACGAGCGGACAGCCACGATGATGCATCGACACTGGGAGAGCCTCTCGCCGAACGCCAAGCGAGTCGCCGCGCTCGGCGGCGGCGTATTCGTGGTTTCGGTCCTGACGGCGGGGAGCTTTCTGTTCGCCCCGGCACACACCCCGGGCCTGCACTCGCCCTCGCCGCGCGACACCCTGGTACGCAACATCCTCACGGATGCGGATCCACGGCAACTCGGGATCGAGGCCCTGGTCAATCGCCTGGAGCGCATGGAAAAGCGCATGAGCGAGGTCCAGCGCAACCTCGAGCGCGGCGCCACCGCCGCACCGAACACGCCCGCGATCGGGCCGGCGCAGCGCGAGCAGGATCTCGGCAACGCACGCGAGCTCGAGGCGCTGCGCGGAGAGATCGATCAACTGCGCGAGGCCCTCGCCACGCAGGCGCGGCAGGCGGCAAGCCCGCCGGGATTGCCGCAGCCGGAGCGGCCCGGCGATGCGGATCGGGCATCGCCGACGGAAACCACCGCGGAGCGGCACCGACCGGCGCCGATGGAGGCGCTGTTCGGACCGCCGACGACACCGCCGGCCGCGCCGGGAGCGGCACCCTCCTCCGCCGTCCCCGCTCAGGTACAGGGACGCACCTTACAAATCCGCACCGTCGCCGCGCCGGCCTCGACGGCGCCAGTGTCGACTCCGCCCGGCACCGCCGAGCCCGGATCCGTCTATATCCCCGCCGGCGCCATCCTCAAGGGGGTCCTGCTCAACGGCATCGACATGCCGACGGGGCAGAACGCCCGCAAGGATCCGGTCCCGGCCCTGATTCGGGTCAAACACCAGGCGATCCTGCCCAACCGGGTCCGTGCGGATCTGCGCGAGTGCTTCCTGCTGGTCGGCGGCTTCGGCGATCTGGCCTCCGAGCGGGCCTATCTGCGCGGGGAGACCTTCAGCTGCATCCGCAACGACGGCGGCGTGATCGAGATCCCCATCGACGGCTACGCCGTGGGCGAGGACGGCAAGGTCGGGGTGCGCGGGCGGGTGGTCTCCAAACAAGGTGTACTGCTCGCCAAGGCGCTGCAGGCGGGGTTCCTGCAGTCCTTCTCGCAGATCTTCAACCGCATGCCGACGATCCCGGTCAACACCGGCACCGGCACGGACCTGCAGTTCCAGTCCATGCTCACGCCCCAAGCCCTCGGTGCCGCCTCGGCACAAGGCGTCGGCGGCGCGATGGATCGTCTGGCGAACTACTATCTGGACATGGCCGAGCAGCTGCTGCCGGTGATCGAGGTCGATGCGGGACGCGGGGCGGAGTTTATTCTCAACCGCGGAGTGTCGATGAAGCTGGCCGACGTGGTGGAGTAACATGGCCGGGCGATCGACGTCGGTCGCGTCGCCCGCGCCCCTATCCCGGCAACCGAGGGTCCATCGCCGCATGTCCCGCCTCGTCATGCACGTCGATCTCGACGCCTTCTATGCCGCCGTCGAGCAACGCGACCACCCCGCCTGGCGCGGACGGCCCGTGGTCGTCGGCGCCGCGCCCGGTCGGCGCGGCGTGGTCGCGACCTGCTCCTACGAGGCGCGGCGCTTCGGCGTGCACTCGGCCATGCCGATCGCCGAGGCGGTGCGCCGTCTGCCGGCGGAGACGGTCTACGTCCGCCCGGATATGGCGCGCTATGCCGAGGTGTCGCGGGAGATCATGCGGGTGCTCGGCACCCTCTCCCCGGTCGTGGAGCCGGTCTCGATCGACGAGGCGTACCTGGATGTCTCCGGGTTGGAGCGGCTGATCGGTCCGCCCGAGGTCGTCGCCCGGCGCGCCAAGGCGGCCATCCGCGCGGCGGTCGGGCTGACCGCCTCGGTGGGGATCGGCCCGAACCGCCTGATCGCCAAGCTCGCCTCGGACGCCGGCAAGCCGGATGGGCTCCTGGTCGTGCGCCCGGAAGAGGTCCGTGCCTTCCTGGATCCGATGCCGCTCGGCGCCTTGCGCGGTGTCGGCGCCGTGACGGCCCGACGCCTCGAGCAGACCGGCTTGCGGACGGTCGGCGACGTGCGTGCCCGGCCGCTCGCGGATCTGCGCCGACGCTTGGGCGCACGCACCGGCACGCAGGTGCACCTGCAGTCGAACGGAATCGCCGACGATCGGGTCTATCCCGCCACCGAACGGCGGTCAATCTCCAAGGAGACGACCTTCGCCGAGGATGTCGTGGACACCGCCGTGCTGCGCGACACCCTGCGTTGGGCGGCGCAGGAGGTGGGCTACCTGGCCCGACACGCCGCGCGCAAGGGCACGGTGGTCACCTTGAAGATCCGCCTGCGCCCCTTCGAGACCCATACCCGCTCCCGGACCCTGGCGGTGCCGACCGCGGACGATCGCGTCATCTTCGACACGGCGTGGGAGCTGTACCGTGGCGACACGCATGCCGGCCGGGCGGTGCGGCTGATCGGTCTGGGTCTCTCCGGCTGGGCGCAGGCGCCCGTGCAGCCGGATCTGTTCGCGGACATGGATCCCCGCGAGCCGGATCACGCGAATGATCGCCTCGACGCGACGCTCGATGCGATCCGACGCCGGTTCGGCAGGCACTGCATTCAGCGCGGACTCTTGCGGCGGCCATAGCGACACCGGGCGTCCTTACGTCGGCCAACCCCAGTCGCCATTGCATCCACCGAGATGAGATGCGACCACCGCATCGCGGCGATCCGCCTTCCGAAAATCTTGGATGTTCCGGTGACGCCGTCATGACCTACCTGCCGGTATCGGCGCACCACCAGGCAGTTCACGCGTGGAGCTGTCAGTCGACCAGCTTGGCTCTGAGACCGTTGCGCCCCGTTTTTTGGAGCGCTCCATCATGGACAGGAACCGACACCAGCCTGAAACCGGAACAGAACAGCAGCATGTCGCATATCGGACATTCAGTCCGGGTGGATCAGACCGAACCGGGACACCGCGTCCGCGGTCGCGTGACCCTGACCGCCTTCAGCTCGCGCGGCACATGCCAGCGCAGTTGAGACCGAGCAAGTCTTCAGCCGCCCTTCACCAAAGGGGCTGGAGTGCTGAAAGATGCCGCATCGCCGCCGGGTTCATCCCATCAAGGGATGTAGCCGGGGGGCGTTGGGGCCCAGGTTCTTCTCGTCATCAAGGGCCGCGTCGCGCCGGTCGACAACAGCGTCGGGTGCTCCGACCTCGTCCGTGATCCCATCACCCAGATCCTGGACATTGTCGATGCCCGGATAAGTCCGGCCCTGCCGATCCTCATCGATAAACTGGCGGACGTCCACGTCGATCCCATCGGTGATGACCTCCTCGTCAGCGGAGGCGGCAAGCGCGATCGCCAACAGCAGAGGACCGATGGTCACGACAGGCAGGTTCTTGGGACTCACTTTGGACCTCGCGAATGGAATTTTCGGGCGCGTAGTCCATCCGGGTGATCCCGAATGGGCCGACCGCTTGACGCTGTTCAAGCCGCTGCGGGGAGCGCGCCAAATCTTCGACCTTGCCGTGGATTCGGTGCGGACCTCCTGCTGGAGAGAGGTTCACGGAATCGCACACCTGAAATCGAGCAGGCATTAGTTGACCAGGTGGCGGGCGTGGGCGAGAGCCTCAACACCCTGATCACCCGCGAGGAATGGGCCGTGTTTCAAACGCTCACGCCCAAGGCGATAGCCGCCTGGCTGCTTGCCACCGCAACAGGTGCAGTTGCGCAAGTACCGTAAGCATCCACGTGGCGCGAAGAAACTGGCGCCAACTCGCACCCATGATCCGAAAAAAAGCCGCATGTGTCCGTCGCGCGATTGCTTGCGCAGCGCCAACAGCCCATGACGACCTGACGCCGGGTGAACGGCGTCCGATGACCGTTCACGAATCGTGACCTTCACAGCCATGGTGTAATTCGAAGCCCCGAGCACCGCCACGAAGATCTGCGCGGTGCGGATCTCCCCGCTGGCCGGATCGACGACCTCCACCGTGTGCCCGGCGTAGTCGACGAACAGCCTCTCCCCGGCACGGTGGGCCTGGCGCATAACCACTTCGAGCGACCCGCTCCAGGCCTCGTAGCGCTTGCAGAACCAGCTGTAACCGAAGCCATCGAGATGGGCGGCCCGGTATTCCTCACCACAACAGCATCAGCGTCACGCCCGGACGGCGCAGTTCCTGATGCACCGTTGCCCAGTCCGGCACCACGCGGGTGTCGGACGGCACAGCCGGTGGCGGTGGAAACAACAACCGCTCCAGCTGCGTGTCGCTCAAGGCCTCGGGCAACGGCCAACTCAGCCCCGCCGCGGCAAAGCGCCGGTCGTACTCCCCGACGCTGCTGCGCGACACCTGCAGGCTCCACCGTTGCGCAGGCGCAGGTCTTGTTCCCCCGTCTAGCCGCCCTATCAGTGGTTTCCCACGGCATCCCTCTTTAGGCACTGCGCTCATGCTGAATCCGTGCGCCGGCTCCGCGCCTGTCTGCGCGCGACATGCGCCGACCAATTCAAAAAATTCGGTGTGCCGCGTTGTTTCGGTGTTCCGCGTTCAATTTCGAGCCGCCAGCGGCGTTGATCTTCATGCAAACCAGCCGAGTCCCTGACGGTCCTTCGACCGTGCGCGCCATGTCAGCGCAGGGGCGAACCAAGGACGTCCCGGTAGAGAAGCGACGAGGTGCGTGATGCTGATCCAGATGAAGCGCTTGAAAATCAATCAAAGTAGCCTGGTTCTGGCGGCGTTGAGCAAGGCTCTGGAGCCAGCCACGGTGCCCGTGCGGATGCCCCGTGCAGGCCTGGCCATCGCTATCTGAGCAACAGGCTCGATCATCTCGACTTCCCAGGCGCCCTCGCCAAGGGCTTGCCGATCGGCTCCGGGGAGAGCGAAAGTGCCCACCGCTATGCCGTTCAACAGCGCCTCAAGCGGCCCGGCGCTTGGTGGACGCCGGGCAACGCCGAGGCCATGCTCGCCTTGCGCGTCACGCGGGCGAACGGGCAGTGGTCGATATACTGGCAAGATGACTTGAAGCAAGCGGCGTAACAGTTCCGACGACCACGTCAGTTTGGATCGTCCCCCCAAGCACCACCGGCTTGACTGTCACCCTGCTTCGCAAGATTTCTTCTGATCTCGACACATGACGGCGGTAAGATATTCGTGGAAATACCAGGGACACGCTTCAGATCCCGATAACAAGGTCCATGGAGGCTCTCGATGCACCTCTATCAGCGGCGGCCCAAGCACCAGTCGTCTCCGCCTCAGGCGGAATTCGCGCAGGGCAAGTGCTATCTTGCGCGGCAATCAGCGTTGGTGTTCGGTAGCAATCGACGCAATCCCGTGGAATGGCGCGTTGTCGTATCGTGGGCGCTCGTCGGACCCCGCCTCTACGTGCTTCCGTCGACGACGAAGCAGCATCCTGAGTTCTTCTTCCTGCCTCGTGACCGATGCTTCCTCAAGCGTCGCCGTGAGGACGCGCGCGACAGCTACCTTTGCCCTCGCGTTGAAGCATTGTCCCTCGCAGATCTCATAGAACTGGGAATTCTCGATCAACCTACCCGTCTTGACATCGCGGACTGGAAGCGCAAGCAGGAGACAACCTCGTGACCAGTGTCGCGAACCAAACTCTGGAAACGGACGAACGCCTTCGCGATCTATGGAGACGACGTGCAACCCTGTCACAGCGGGAATGGGAAGCCTTGTACTCGATTGTCCACAGTGTCCTGAAGCCGAAATTCGGCGAACTGCTCGGGCAGTTATCGGTGACGCCGGAGGAAGCCATCCAAGACTTTTTCGAAGACAAGGTGTTCGCGCTAGGGGACCACAACAGCGAGATCGATCATGCCGGTGCGCTCATGGTTTACTACAAACGGTTTTTGCTCAGTCTGCTGCGGGATCCATATCGCAAACGCCGTGTCGCAACCCCGAGTGATGCTGATAGTGTCGCGGCGTCATCTGACCAGATTGACAAAGCGGGTCTTGATCAATCGGCAAACGCGGACTCAGGCGACGACAGCTTTTCACGCCAACACCTTGAGGACTGGATCGTCGCTCAGCTGGATCCGCAGTTACCAGATGCCGATAAAGGCGGGCAGCCATCGGAGACGCGTGCTGTCGTTGCCCAGTTTATCGGCGTCGATCTAGATGAAGTGGTGCGCGAGGCGCAGGCCTTTTTGGGAGGCCAGGGAAGATGGTCGCACCTAGCGAAACAAAGCGACTGGATTCAGCTCTATCTGCGCTGCCATCTGTGCCCTGAGCAGGCGGACGCCGTCGCTCTGAGCACCCTCGCACGCAAGTACAACATTCCTTCCTATCATCACCGTGCGGTCAAGCTTGGCGTAACCGTACCGCTGCGACAGGACGCTGCGCTCGCAGCTTTTTGCAGCAGCTACCGCGGCCAGTGGTTGATCAGCCTGGGGATCAAGATCGATCCAGATCATCTCCTGGAAATCTCTCTGGCTTTAAAAGTGTTGTGCCTGGTTGCGTTGAAGAGTCAGGAGCCATGTTGATCGTGGCGTTCGGCGAGTGCAGGCCGGACTCGCCTGAGCAATCCGAAATGGCTGTATATCCGTTACCCATCGCCGACACGCATGCAGAGAGTCCGTATCCAACAGACTCGACCGGTGCACAGGGCGAGGAGCCTTTACCGTGCGCGAACTAACCCCCCCGTTGACCGTTATCGAAGCGAGTCTCTTCGATCCATCCCTACGCTTGGTCCAACGTTTTCTGGACGATGATCCCGCGCTTACCTCCGAAGAACGAACGTCACTGGCAGCCGACGAAGGCATTCAAACCCATCGGCAAGCCTTGGACGAAGCGGATGTCTCTGCCGATACCTCGGCCGTCGTCGTCCCTGTAGCACTGCCGAATCACCTCGCAGAGATGGTCAGGCAGCGTGTCGCCGTGCAGGATCGGAACTTGTCGCCTGCTCCGCTACCGGGACTCATCGTGCGCATCGATCAGGCGGTCGGTCCGGATGGCCCATTGGGATGGGACATCGCACATCCTTTCGTCGTGCTGCTATCGGAGCCGACCGAGCATCCGGACATCTGGTACGGCTGGTTGATGTCGAGCGAAACGGACTATGCCGGGCACTGGGATTTGCTGCTTGAAGAGACGGATCAAACCTATGATCCTCTTGCGGCCATGGTCCAGACTTGGAACCCTGTTCATCTCTATGTCGATGCGATCAGTGCGCCTTTGGGGCAGCTTTCGCCCGAGCGTCTGGCGACGGTGCGCGAACTCGCCCAAGATTTGGGCGGGGCACAGCCAGATGCCAGTGACGCAGCCCCGGGAACATTGGTCCAGCGAACCACCTCGGGTGACCATCTGGTGCTGACCGGCAGTCCCTTGGGAGACGGCGCCGATCCAAGGTGGCGCTATCAGGAACTGTATTTCGAGGCGGCCGGTTTCGTGCGCACCATGGCAAGGAAGGCGCTCGAGCACCTCGCTGCGCGTCAAGCTTCGTCCTGGTGGGAAAGTGTGATGACGGGTTTGAGGACCGCAGCAGAGACCGCCGGCATTACGCTTACACCGGTCACGGCGGCCACACTCGGCGACGAGGCTGCCGTGGCCGCCGGCGCAGAGCAAGTGCATCGCATCGGGGAGATGGTCGAACTTCGATTGCTGCCATCAACCGAAGGAGACGCGGTTCAACTCCACCTTGTGCTGGCGCAAACGGCACCTCTGCGTGTTGGCCTCGCACTCGGTGCTCGTGTCAGACAGCAAGCGTTGCTGACCCAGGCTGCGCCGGAAACGGATCTCTTTGCCGGCGCCGATCAGGCCTTGACGTTCTTTATTCGCGATGAAGACGATCAGGTTCGATTCTCCATGGCGTTGGGGAAGGTCAGTGATCCGCATTGATGACGACATTCAACATGCCTGGATTTGGCCGGAAGGGCGTGGCGTGTGCTGGTGGACACCCGCACGCACCGACTTCCTGGATTTAGCGACTCCCTGCCCGTTCGATGGATCTCGCACTGTTCGCGAGTTGCGTGATCGTCGTCAGCGGTTGAGCCTGCGTCACGGCCTCGCAGAGCCGCTGGCCGAGCGCATCGCCGACGTGCTTCGCACCGGTCATCGCCTGTGTCTTCATCTCAGTGGATCGCTCGACGCGATTTGGCAATGCTGCCCCTACGAATGGATGTCCTTCGACGGGCAGCCAGTCTTTGGCCAATTGTTGGTGGAGCGTTCTGCACCGGTCGAGACAACACCGCTGCCGCCGACCCATCCGCAACGGCCGATCGTCATCCTGAACTTGCTGTCCGCCGACGAGCCGATCCAGCCAACACACATGGTGCCAAGCGGGGTCGCGCAAATTATTGACGGACACGCGGCCGTCGATTATTTCCTCAACAAGGCCGATGTTTCAGCGCTTGGCGCCCTGATCGTGGTTGCGCACGGCACCGAGTCTTCGGCGGAAAGCCCATTGCGATTGCCCGATGGTTGCAGCTGGGCCTTGCCCACCCAGCGCGGCTTACCGCCGCTGGTGATCCTCATGGCCTGCGGCAATGATGACGGAAACCTCGTCTGGGATGCGCACCGGTTGCTCGCGGCCGGCGCGCGGACGGTGCTGGCACCGCTCGGTCGTCCGTGTCCGGAAGCGGCCGGGCGCTTTATCGCCGGCTTCCTTCTCGCCTGGCAAGCTGGGGAGCAGGTCGGCGACATTCTCCTCGACCTGCAACAAGCCTCGGACTCGGGGCGTGGCGCTCGCCTGATGCAAGTGGTTGGCAGAGCAGATTTGCGCATGAGCCGCGAAATCCGGCTGAAAGAATACGATGATGAGGCCTTGGCCGCGGCGGCACGCGACAGCGACGCAGACGCGCTCGGCGTCCTGATCAATCGATTAACACTTCGCTGTTTTCAGTCAGAGCTTCCCCTGGAAACGGCAGAGAACGTCTTGCGGCAGCTATTGCAGGTTGGCCGGTTTGATGCGGAGGCAGAGAAATGGCTACTTGGGCAACTTGAACGCCAGAAGGAGCAATGCTGGCTCCTGTCCCAGGCCTGGAGCAAAGCGCTGGAGGCGCTGTTCGCCGAGGCCTACGATCAGCGCAGACTCGACGAGTTGGAGCAGTATCGTCGCACGCTTGAGCGAGCCGCGGTTGTGATGCCCGCTCCGGTGTATCACTACTGGTCCAAGATTGCCTACCGACAGGGTCGCTACGCGGTGGCGCTGCGAGACGTCGCAAAAGGCCTTTCAGAACTTCAGCCAGCTGACTTGTGCACGCGAGCGGCCGGTCTGGTCGGACATTTGATCGGGCTGCTGGTCGACGTCAACCTGCCCGACCCCGCGGCGGCTTTGCATCAGCAGTTAGATGACTGCCTCGCGAACCGAGGCACCGAGGAATCCGACTGGGAACGCCATAAGCTGCAGGATCGCGCAGCGCGCATCGCCCTCCGACAAGGGCAGCCGCAGCGCGCGGTCGCATTTTTTCGGAAGAAACGGCAGGACAGCATCCGTTTTGGCGGTGATGGGCATCGCGAACTCGCATGGCTTCTCTATGCCAGCGCTTGGTGCGACCCTGTTGACGCGAGCCCGCTGGCCACCGAGGCGCAGATCAGTCTTGCGGCAGCAAACATCCAGCAGCAGGGTCTTGGCCCAGGCAACGAAGACCCCGTCTACCTGCTGCGGGCGTACGCTGCCTGGGCCTGGCGAACAGGCAATGCCGACGCCTGCCGTTTTCTCCTGGGCTTCCGCACGCTGCTGGCGGAAAGGTTGTTCACGGATGATCCCGGACCGCCCGGCTTCATCTTTGCCTTCTTGCACCTATGCCTCCGCGACGGCATCGACCTACCAACCTCGCTGCCATCATGGGACACCATCGTCGCGGCCATGGAACAAGATCGCTATTTCTTGGAACTGGCGGCCTTCAGTGCCTTACTGGGCAGGCGTGCGGCGGTAGCCAGCATGCTCCAACGGGTGCAGGCCCAGCGCTCGACAGAGACGCCATGCATCTTTCCTGGCTGGCTTGGGGGTGGCGTGCTGACGGATTGGGTGCAGTTGACCAACGAGCGTATGCGCTACGAACACGCCGTGTTAGGGGGTGAGCAGGCAGTCGCTCCGGAGCAACTGGTTAGCTCTGGGTTGCTGCCGTTGTAAGTGCGCGCTGAGACTGCACGCTTCTGTGCAGTCCATGACATCGGTCCAAAAAAGACCCGTAAACACCGTTTCGTACGCAGTGAATAAAAAGCCCGCTTGACGAGAAGGATCCCAATGACTGATCCCGAGATTTGCGAAGCACAATTAGTGTCTTTTTGTATTAAAGACTTAGAGGAAAAAACGCGTCGGGAAGAGATTTCACGGGAACTTCATGGGGCCCGTTGGCGGATGATGGTCAGCCCAGGGTACAAAACGGGATCGGCATTCGGATTTCTGAATCACCCGGCTTTTCCCGATAACGTCTTTTTCCACGTGAAAGTGCTCGGAGAGTGGGCGAAAGACGACAGCGTCAAACCTTGGACGGTCTTGGAAGTAGAGGTCACTCAGGATTTCAACGCAAAGAAGAAACAATGGGGATTCGCCGTCGAAAGAGCGCAGAAGATCTCGACCCCGTCGGAGCTGGAGATGTCGTTGAATCAGCTGCGTTGCTTTTGCTCGTCACCTGAGAGCGAGGACGCAATTGAACGCAAACGCCTGACGACGGCCTGCTTGGCGCTCGATAGTGCCTGCCAAGCCAAGATCGATGAGGCAATTGCGCTTGGCCGCCACGATAAGGCTTTGCTGGGAAAGTTCTACGCCATCGGTAAACGTTCTGGCCCTTCTTATCGAGAGGCAAAAGGCTTCATTGAAGCGTTCGAAGAGATCAGCGAACGCCGTCCGGACTTGGCCAGCAAAGCGCGGTTCAATGCGGAGAAAGGCGCTACTGCCGCCGCTCGCGGATCGGAGGCGGCGCAACGCAAACGCCAGGGACAGCCGATTTCCAGCATTCGCGCCCCCAAAAGTGCCAGACAGGATGCGAACAAGCCGCTGCCAGTGCTTGGCAGAACCGAGCTCCCCCAGGAATCCCTGCAGGAGCTGCACCCTCACGACTTGCGTGCATTGTCCCAGCAGCCTGACTGGCAACTGCTGATCGACGAAACTGGAAGTTCATTTGGTCCCGAGGCGAATCACCTTGCTGACACGGATCGCGCGCTTGGCCGATTCGTCGGACTTCTTTTGCCGAAGCAAGGCGCGCGTCTCGCTCCGCTTCCGCCGGGCTGGCACGCTGTCGATCAAAGCATCGGGGAGATCGACCGTGTCGTCCAGGCCATACTCGATGTCCCGGTTGGTGTTCTCGGCATCACGGTGCAACAACTGCCGGAAGCACCCGGCGAGCGCTGGGCCTTCGGAGTGATCCGTCTGCTCGATTTGGTGCTTCGTCTGATGCCGGTGGATGGTGCCACCCGCTTGGAGGTGCTGATCGAGCAGCGCGGTGCCGACTTCAAGGGCGGAACCCAGTGGCCCGCGGTCGCCGAGCAGGCACGCCTGCGCCTTGCGGAGGCCTATCCCGAGCGCGCTCGGTTGATCGAGCTGAAGATCCGCACCATCACGAAACAGGATTCGCCCTATAACGGCTACGTGGACGCCTTGGCCTTCATCTCATCGCGCGCGTCCGAGCATTCGCGTGCCTGCCTCAAGGCGTCGGGTCTTGCCGGCACCTGCCTGCTCGATGGCGACGCGGAGATCTTGGGTCGTGCGTTGGAATGGATGCACCGGAGCCGTTCGCTCGACGGTCGCGATTGGACCGCCCTCTTGTCCCATCCGGATGCCGGGCAACCAAGCAGCCTGGTCAATACGCTGCTCGAACGGCTCGGCCATGCGGCGCAGGACGATCCGGCTTTGTGGCGGCGCTATCTCGAACATGTCACGGGACATTTCGACAGCCGAAGCCTGGATCTTCCCGTGCTCGGCCAGCAGGTCATCTGGCTCGATCGCTGGAAATCGGTCGACCAGGCATTGCCGTCAACCTTGAGGTTGCTTTGGCTCACCGCCCAGTTGGGGCGCTCCAACCACCTCGGGCAGACCGAACAACCCTGGATCGAGGAGATGCGAGCACTCGCGGATCAACTGGTGGACGAGGATGCGCGGCTTGTCTGTCGTGCCGAACTCAATCTGGCGGTGACGGCAACGAACTCCTACGACTTCGCGCAAGCCAAGCGGGCGTTACAACGTTGGAATCCATCGGCGACGACGTTCAATGGCCTTCATGGACTCATGCAGAATCCAATCGGCGCCTCAATGCAAGCGTCCGGCGGAGTCAGTTCGCCAAAGGCGACCGCCGGCTTACGCTATTGGGGGCAGGTTCGTTCCAGCATCGGTCAGCATATCGCCTTCCTGAACGATCCCGCCGGTGCCATCCCCTACTTCGACGAGGCGTTGGAGAGTTTTCAACGACTCTCCGACCAAGAAGCGGCCCGCCGGGAGATCGGTCAGACCCAGACCTATCGCGCCATTGCCCTTATGGACGACCCAGCCCAAGATGCGTTGAGCGTGTGCGCGGCCGTGGAGTCCGTCACCGGGCCGATGCCCGCTGCCCTGAAGACATTGGCCGCTTCGGTGGCCACGGCGGACAAATACGCCCATCACCTGGCCTTACGCTGGCTCGTCCACAGGCCAGATCCGAGCATGGCCCAACAGTATCTGGCGCAACGGGCGGCGTGGGATCAGGCGGAAGGTCATCCCTGGCCGCTTATTCAGCTCTACCGCGGCCTGCTGCTTTACCCCGAAGACGCGGAAGCGGCCAGGGAGCTTGCCATCGCCGGTGCCCTGCTGGCCTTTACCGAAGAGAGCGGACCAGTGGTGCGTCTCATCGGCGCCTGTTGCCGCACCATCGCCGCCGGATGGGGAGAACCCTGGGAGGCGGCGGAGCCAGTGCTGAATGATCTGACAGAGGAACTGCCACTAGCCAAAGAGCGGATCCGCCTCCTCCGAAGCGCGCTGACGCAGCCCACTGACCCGTTGGATCTATTGCGCGCCGTGCTGCCGTTCAATTTTAGATGAGGGGTGTTTGACGCAGCCGTAAGGCCGGCCTGGGATGGGTCGGAGACATGGCAAGACCTGGTTTTCGCCGAGCGTAAGTCGTCAGGACCGGCTACCCTCAAGCGAGGTCTCGCAATGCCTTTTCCGTGCGATGCCAGAGTTCACCAAGTTCGACATACGCACTCTTCCGCTCGCGCAGCGGATGTAACGTCTCAAGCACCTGTTTCAGGCATTCGCGCTTTTCGCTTGGCGCGGCGAGTTCATAGCAATTCCAGTAACCTTTCGCCAGGATAATCCGAATGTCTGCCCGCTTCGGATACTGGGCCACCAGGGCGTGCAGGAGCTTGAGTGACTCCTCGAAGTAGCATAGGGCCACCGCCTCATCTCCGGCGGCTTGCGCCAGACTGCCGAGATTGAACAGCGACTTCGCCAGGCTCTTTCGGAGATCCAAGCGCTCCGGTTCCTGCACTGCCAGCGCCCGCATGACCTCCAGTGACTCCTCGAAGGAGCCTCGTGCGCCCGCCGCGTTGGCCGCGGTCCGCCCTGACCGGCCGAGGTTGTTCGCGGATGCCGACAGATCCTGCCTCAGTTCAGAGTGCTCCGGCTTTGGCGTTACGAGCGTACGTAAGCTCTGCAGCGACTCTTGGAAGTAGCCCTGCGCCCCCGCCTCGTCCCCGGCAGCTAGCGCCAACTGACCGACGTTGTTCAGCGCCACCGCCAAGGTCCGCTTTAGATCCGATTGATCCGGCTCCATCGCGACTAGGGCGCGTAGGATCTCCAGCGACTCTTCGTAGCAGCCCCGCGCACCCGACTCATCGCCCGCGTCTTCCGCCAGACTGCCGAGGTTAACCAGCAACTTTGCTAGGCGCGATCTGAGGTCCGAGCGCTCCGGATCCTGCGCCACCAGGGCACGCAGAATCTCCAGCAACTCCTCGAAGTAAGCTCGCGCACCCGCAGCGTCGCCCAATGCCTGCTCGATGGCGCCGAAAATGCCTAGGTTCTTTGACAGATCCCGTTTCAGGTCCGAGCGCCCTGGCTTGTTTGCCAACAGTGCGCGCCGGACCTCGAACGACTCTTCCAAGTAGCCCTTCGCACCCGTCCAATCGCCCGCATCCCCCGCCAACTGGTGCAGGTCGACCAGTGTCATCGCGAGGCCCTGCCACAGGGTTTCCCACCCCGGCCTCTGTACGACAATGGCGCGCCGAATTTTCAGCGACTCCTCGAAGTAAATCCGCGCGGCCGTCGAGTCGCCCGTCTCCTTCGCCAGTTTACCGAGACTGCTGAGCGACTTCGCCAACTGATCTCTCAGGTCCCAGCGCTCCGGCTCCTGTGCGACCAGAGCGCGCATGATCTTCAACGCCTCTTCTAGGACGCCGCGCGCTTGCGCTTCGTCGCCCGCGTTACGCGCCAACTCGCCGTGATCTATCAGCGCCCCCGCCAGATCCCTCCTGAGGTTCGCGCGGTCTGGTGCCTGCGCTTCCAGGGATCGCAGGATCCGAATCGATTCCTCGATGAAGCCCCCGGTGCCTGCCTCGTCGGCCGCGAGTCTCGCCGACAAGTAGCGCATGCGTAAAGAACTGGCTAGCTCATACTTCAGGTCCGAGCGTTCCGGCTCCTGCGCCACCAAGGCACGCTGGATCTCAAGCGACTCGTCTAAATAGCACCAGACGCCCGTCGCGTCGCCAGTGGCCGCCGCCAGATCGCCAAAGAGTTCCAGTGTCCTCGCCAGGTTCCGCCTGAGGTCTAAGCGCTCCGGCTCTCGCTCGACCAGGGCGCGCCGGATCTCCAGTGACTCCTCGTAGTAAACTCGCGCACCAGACCCGTCGCCCGTCTCCTTCGCCAGTTTACCGAGACTGCTGAGCGATTCCGCCAAACGATCTCTCAGGTCCCAGCGCTCCGGCTCCTGTGCGACCAGCGCGCGCCGGATCTCCAACGACTCCTCGCAGTAAACCTGCGCACCAGCCAAGTCGCCCGTGGCCTTCGCCAGGTCACCGAGCTTCTCCAACGATTTCGCCAGCTGATCTCTCAGGTCCCAGCGCTCCGGCTCCTGTGCGACCAGAGCGCGCATGATCTTCAACGCCTCTTCTAGATAGCCGCGTGCTCGCGCTTCATCGCCCGTGTTCCGCGCCAGCCGGCTGTGGCCGATCAGCGCCTCCGCCAGTTCGTGCCTCAGGTCCGTGCGCTCCGGCTCCTGTTCGACCAAGGTATGCCATATCTGCAGCGACTCCTGATAGCGTTTCCGGGCTTCAGAATTGTCGAACTCGCCTTCGGCCAGGCTGGCGAGGTTACGAAGCGTGCACGCCAGCCTCTGTCTAAGGTCCAGGCTCCCTGGCTTCCGTGCAACCAGATCTCGCAGCATCGCCAGCGACTCCTCAAGGTAGCACCGCGCACTCACGGCGTCGCCGTCCGCATACGCCAGCTCGCCGAGGTTGTTCTTGACGGCAGCCAGGTCTCGCCTCAGATCCGAACGCTCGGGTGCCTGCGTCACCAAGGCGCGCATGATCTCATACGACTCTTCGTGATAACCGCGGGCACCTGCCTGGTCATCGGTAGCCAGAGACAACCGGCCGAGCACGTCCAGCGACGCCGCCAGCGCTTGGCTTAGGTCCGTCCGCGCCGGCTCCCGTGCGACCATAGCGCGGTCGATTTCCAACGACTCTTCAAAATACCTCCGAGCGCCAACCGAGTCCCCCGAATCTTTCGCTAGCCTGCCGAGGGCGTGCAGCGAAACCGCCAGTTCGTGCCTCATGGACGTGCGCTGCGGCTCGTGCACCACTAGGGCGCGAAGGAGCGCCAGCGACTCCTCGAGGCAGTCCCTTGCACACAATAAGTCTCCCGTTACCTGTGCCAACTGACCGAGGAGGATCAGCGACCTCGCGAGTTCCCTCGTCAGGTCCAAGCGCTCGGGCTCCTGCGCCACCAGGGCACGCCGGATCTGCAGTGACTCCTCGTGGTGTTTCTGAGGTCCAGCCACGCCGCCCGTATCCGTTGCCAGGTCACCGAGTTCGTCAAGCGATACCGCCAGGTTCCGTCTGAGGTCGGATCGCCCCGGCTCCAACGCCACGAGGTCCCGCAGGATCTCCAGGGACTCCTTGACGTAACCCCGCGCGCCGGCCGTGTCGGCCTCGGTCTGCATCAACTGGCCGAGGCGAACCAGCGCCATCGCCAGATCCCGCCTTTGGTCCGTGCATCCCGCCTCCTGCACTACCAGGGCGCGAGCAATCTTGAGTGACTCCTCGAGATGCACCCTTGCTGCTCCCGCGTCGCCCATGGCCCGAGCCAAAGTGCCGAGACTTCTCAGCGAGCTTGACAAGCTGCCCCGCCAATTGGAGCGCTCCGGCTCTTGATTCACCAGGCCTCGAAAAACCTTCACCGACTCATCCCAGAGCTTCATGGCTCCGGCGCTGTCGCCGGTGTCCTCCGCCAGGGTGCCCAGCTCGTGCAGGGCCATCCCGAGACCACCCATCAGGTTCTGCCTCAGCTCCGGGCATCGCGGGTCCTGCGCGACCAGGGCGCGGAGCAGGTCCAGTGACTCCTCATAGTGTTTCCGAGCTCGTTCCCCCTCGCCCGTGATCCGCGCCAATTCGCCGAGGCCGGTTAGTGTCCACCCCAGGACCGCCTGCCACAGTTCCGCGCGTAACGGCTCACGCGCGATCAGTGTCCGCGCAACCCTCAAACAGCTCTCCCAGACCTTCGCGGTTACAGGGCTGAATCCGTGCGTGAGCAGCCAGACTGAAGCATCGGAAACCGAGTAAATGAATCGTTCACCCAGCCGCGATTCCGAGCAAGCTCGCTCCGTCAGCGCTGCGAGGCTGGCTTGGACGGTGGTGCCATCGGATCGAAAGACCGGTCCCAGGGCCTTCAGCGCACTGCCGAGCAGCCGGGTACGCACGGCGTCACCTTCGAGCTCCAGCAGCACGGTCAAGACATCGCCGCGCCCCTGTTCAGCCAGTGCCGCGGTGACAGTCTCCAGGGCTCCAGTCAGCTCGTCGAAATGGTCGGAGTCGGTGTCTCTAACCCCGTCCGCGCTCCGCGCCCAGCCGAGCAACTCGTCCGCTATCGGCAGCGTACGGGGGTGGATCTGCCGCAGCAGCTCGCGCAGCAGTACCTGCTCGCACAGGCGCTGTTGGCTAAAGCCGTAGCCGGCCACGCAGCGGTCGGCGCCCTCGCCGGCTTCGATGGGACGCATCAGCAGCGAGGCGGCGACCAGTTCTTCCACCGGGTCCAGCTTGACGACACGCAGCGCATTGTCGACGCCCAGGCGGGCGCGCCACTCGGCGATCCAGGCATCCGCCTCCTCCACCGGCAGGAACGGGATACGACGCTCGAACATCAACGCGCCGAGGCGCTGGAGGTGTCCGGCGATGCCGGGCAGGTCCGCCTGCAGTCGGTCCAGGTAGGCGCCGAGCAAGGGGCCCTCGTCCAAATCCGATGGCGGATCGGAGCGACCGCGGAAAGTTTCGTGGAACAGATGCAGGTACAGCGGGGCGCGCACCAGCTCGCGCAGGCTAGGCTCGAGCCGGTCGAAGGGCACGGGGCAGCTCTGGGCCGGGCGGCGTTGCTGGTGCAATTCGTACGCTTCACGCGCCTCGGCAGCGGCGAAGGGTCGTAGCTCCAGAAAGGGGACTTCTTTGTCGCGCGGGTCGCTGAAGCTGGCAAGGTAGCGGGCATTGGCCAGCACCTCGCTGCCGTGCTGCAAGAGGTCGCGATGGCGCTGGGCGAGGGACTGGTAGGCGCCGCTGCGCAGGCTCACCACCAGGCGCAGCCAGGGGTGACGCTCCAGCGCGGGCAGGAAGTCGTCGAGCGCTTTCAGCAGGTCGGTGAAGCGGTCGGCCTCGTTGAGGGCGTCCAGGATCAGCCAGACGCGCCGGTCGGCGTCGAGATCCTGCGCGGCAGTGGCGTCCAGATGCCGGCACAGGTCGTCGAGGTCGGTGAATGCACCGCTGGCGATGCCGGCACGTCGAAGCACCGCCTCGCACAGGGTCTGGCGTCCGGACCAGGCGGCGTCGCCCTTGTAGGCCTCGGCGCCGGAGAGGAACAGCACCACATCGCCAGCGCCGCGGCGGGCGAGATACCCCAAGGCGTCGGTCTGGGCCTGGTCGCGTGACTGGTCTCCATCCGGTTGCTCGGTAAGCAGGCCGTCTACCAGCCGGGCCAGCAGTGAGCTCTTGCCGGAGCCGGCCTCGCCGAGCAGCAGCAGGCCGCGGCCGGGTTGGTCGAGAACCTGCTTCAGCAGACCGTCGACGCCGGCTCGCTCCAGATAAGCCTCCGGGAAGTACTTGCGCCCGCGCAGCGCGTTCAGGGTGTCTTCGGCGGTGACCGCAGCCCAACTCACCAGGCTCCAGCGTTGGGTCTGTGCGCGATCGACGCCGAGCTGGACCTCTTTCAGCGCGAGGCCGGCCTGGATCGGGCCCACCAACTCGGGCAGCTCGCAATGGCTGCGCACGCCGAGCACGGCGATCTTCTTCGCGCCGATACCGTCTACCAGGCCCACGGGCTCGATCAGGCCGCCGCCGGGCAACCCTTGTTCCGCACCCTCGGTGTCCAGCGGCACGAACAGTGGGTAGACCGGCAGATCGACTGCAGCGGTGCTGGCCAGGAGGCCGCTAGCGCCCCAGCCGAGGGCGGCGACCTCCGGGCCGTTCTCGATGGCGAAGCGCAGGTCCGCATGGGCGCCTTGCAGGCGAATCGCTGCCGGCGCGTCGGTGTCGGTCCCGATCCGGCGCCATAGGGTCAATTCACCGGCCGGGAACAGCCGTTGCACCATGGCCTCGGAGACGGCGAGCAGACGTGGCAACAGCGCCTGCTCGGCGCCCTCCTCCACGGTGCGGGTGGCCTCGCGGTGGGCGCGGTCGTTGCGCGCCTTCCACAGGGCATCGTTCAGGCTCTGGGCGGCCGGTCCTTGCTGCCCCGGCAGACCGGCCAACAACGCGGACCAGGGATGGTTGGCTGGCAGCTTGCCGTGGCGATTGACCTCGAGCCAGGCGGCGACCAGGTCGGGGAAGGCGCTGGCGCGCTCGGGACGCTCCTGCAGGCGCCCGGACCAGAACTTGGCGAGTTGGTCGCAGAGCAGGCTCCAGTCGTACCAGTGCGGCAGGCGCAAGCCGCGAATGGGTCCCTGGAGCTGGCGGCAGACGGTGTCGCAGGCCAGGTAGTCCGCGAGCAGCAGCAGCGCGGTGGCTCGCATGGCCTGATAGCCGGCGAAGATGGCGTTGGCGGCCCGGTCGCGAGCGGCGAGTCGCGCGTCGGCGGCATGGGCCAGCGGATAGGCGATGGGGAACGGCAGGCTGTCGAGGTCCAAACCTTCGGCGTCGGCATGCGGCGACACCGGCAGCTGAGCGGGGAGAAACTCCTCCCCGCAGTCGTCATTTATGCAGCGGTACTTCCCGACCTTGCGAAAGAAGCGCAGCGTTGCTTCGCCACATACTGGGCAGCGTTCGTTCGCGTTGGACATGGACCTGTCTCCCTGTCGTGGTCATTGGTGCTGAACGCGCGGCTTGATCCAGTCAAGACGGGTTCGGGGCTGTGCGCGGTGACATTGTCGGAGTCCTCGCCGCTGAGGGCCAGACCCAATTGCAAGCGACAGTGCCCGACAAGCGGAGTCCGACTGGTGCCGCGCCAAGCCTGCGCTGGCATCACTGGTCGTCGTCCTGCAGCCGTCCTTTTTGCCTTTTGCGCCCCTGGCGTTGTTCCCGACGCCGATCCGCATGCGCCCCGCCGCCACCGCGAAAGCGGACGTCACGTAACAGGGCGTTATGGCCGCGCGAGCGCGGGGTTGGTTTTTGCGACTGCTTGCGCCGGTTCATGCTCGACTGCTCCTTTACACGGGCTACAGGGTGCGGGCTGGTCGTGTTGACTGCCGACTGCGCTGACTGTTGATCACATTCCGGCGTAGCCCCGGCCTCGCGATCCCGCGCCACATCGGTCCGCGTTGCTGGGGGTTCAGCGCCGCAGACGTCACAGGCCTGGCCGGTCGCCACGCGCTCGACGGCACGGAACTCGCCCGTCTGCAGATCCAGCTGCAGCAGGTCGCGCACGCCGATGCCGGCGGCCCGGCGCTGGATCTCGGTGACGAGCATGCCGGCTGCAACCGCGTTGAGCCCCATCACCGCCGGCGCTGCTACATCCGGCAAATAGCCGGCTGCGCGGGCATGCGCGGCGATCTCTCCACCGGCGTAGACGCGCGCCTCCACCGCCGCCTGGGCCGGCGAGAGCCGACCGCTGCAGATCGGGCAGTAGCGGCCGGTCTCGGCGCCGGTGACCTCGGCACGCAGGCCCGCGATCGCCCCATCATCGGCCAGCGTGATGTCGGTGCCGGCCTGTAGGTAATCGCGCCCCGCATCCAATGCCAACTGCAGCGCCATGGTGCGGCTGAGCTCGTTGTCGGTCAGTGCCAGGATCAGATCGCATCGCTGCAGCCCGCGTTGGGCCGCGCCGGACAGGTAGACGTCCCGTGGGAACGCAACCACCTCCGCACGACGGCCGAGCGCCGAGGCGATCTGCCGGATCAACCGTTTGCCCACCTGCACCTTCGGACGACCGACATCGCGCTGCGTCACGCCGGGCAGGCGGTTGAGATTGGTGGTTTCGATACGGTCCGGATCGACCAGCACGAACCGCCGAAAACCGGCGCGCGCCAGTTGCTCGACCGCAAGCATGCCGAGCCCACCGACGCCGACCACGCCGATCGACAGCTCGTCGGCGACCTGGCGCAGGGCCGGACCGAACGCGCGTTGGCGCTCCAGCGCCGGCGCCATCGAACCCAGCGCGGGTTCGACGGGCGCCAGACCAAGCACGACCCGCCCCGGCAGCTCGACGCCCTGGTGCCACAGCCGCGCCCGCGGTGCACCGTCCTGCGGCCAGACCAGGCTCCAGAACTGCGCCACGCCCTGCTCCGACAGCCAGGCGGCAAGCTGGGACTCGGCGGCATCGTCGGTGGCGCTGAAATGGCTCGCCCCCGGCGGATGAGAGTGCAGGTGCACGGCGATCCAACCGTTCGCGGCGAGCTGCACGGCCCATTGGTTCATGCGCTCGGAGGCCTCCGCGGTCAGTGCCAACCCCGCCGAGGAGGTGCGCTCGTAGTCATCGTCGGCGACCACGACGAGCTGCTCCAACAGCGTGGCCTGCGTTTGTGCATGGCCAGCCTTGAGCGGCCGCGCGGCGGCGAAGGCGAAACGCTCATGGAACGGCTGCGGGTGCAGCAGCGTCTGCATGCGTTCGGCCAGGCCCCACGGAATCCGCAGCTCTGGTTGCTTGTGCGATTGCTTGTTCATCAACGTACCGCCGCGTCCGCGAAGAAGGCCAGGGTCACGCACAGGTACGACACCAAGGTGTGGTGCCCCGGGCGCCAGTTATCGGCGACACCGCAGTACCACTGCCAGCCCTCGCCGGCGAGGGCGGGGGCGCCATGGTAGGAGCGCTGGTACAGATGGCTGCGGTCGAGCTGCGCGGCCTCCGCGCCCTCCGCCAGATAGAAGCCGATCGGCGCGGCCAGCGGGTAGGTCTTCGGCAGCACGATCAGCGCATCGGTGCGCACCCCGCCCGGCAGGGTCAGCCCACGCAAGCGCAGACGCCAGCCCTCGGGCGATGCCTTCGGGGCGTCGACGCCGCCGAAACCGGCGCGGCGCAGACCGTCGAACTCACGGCGCAACGCGGGCGGGAGTGCCGCCGATTGCGCTGCGCAGCCCGCGCCCTTGATCACGCGTCCGCCGCCGGTGAAGCCGTGACCGGCTCCCTTGACCACGCGTGGGCCGGCGGAGAAGGTGTCGCCGGGCTTCACCGCGACCTCGACGTCCACCACCACCTGGCCGGTGCGCACCCCGTTGTCGACACCGGAACGGTAGACCGACTCCGATGAGTTGATGTCGAGCAGCTGCTCGAGCTCATCCCGGCGAATCCGGCCAAAACCGTTGGAACGCATGAAGCCCAGTTCGTCGCGCTTGAGTCCCATTACTGTGCTCCTCCAACCGTGTTGAGTACGTCGTCGATGTCGATCACCGAATAGGCCGCCCGGCGCAGATCGCTGGCGAGCATCTGCGGGCGGGCCAGCACCTCGGTGCGGATGCCCTCGTTGCGCAGCTCCCAGACCATGGGTGCGAAGTCGCCGTCGGCGGCGGCCAGCACCACGAACTCCGGGCGCAACCGCAGGGCCAGCGACAGCGTGGCGATGATCAGGCGCTGATCGTCGGACTGCTTGAAGCCGCCGTCGGGCATGCGCTTGGCCGGCGCCCGGATCACCCGCGCGCCGGCTTCCTCGAGCGCGTGCTGCTTGCGGGTGAAGTTCATCTGGTTGCTGGCGATGGCTTCCGGATTGTCCTCGGCGACACGCTCCACCAGCGTGACCAGGGTTTCGAGCACGTCGACATCGTCCCCCGCGATCAGCTCGCGCACGGCCTGTACCGGAAAGAAATGCGCGCCCCGCTCACGCGCAACGATGTCGCAAGGGGTCAGATCGATGGCGAAGATTTTGCGGATCATGGTGTCTTCCTCGTTCGGCAGATTGATGAAAAATGAAAATGAGTTCCTAGCGCGCTGTCAGTCGATGTGCCGACAATGAAGACAACGCAGGCCAACAGGTCCTTTTAAACATCCATTCGAACAGTCATCCTGGCTGGGCCTTCGGCGGCGGGCGGATTCCGGCCTTGCTTGGAGGCCGGTCGTCGCGGGGCTGCGGCATCCCTCTGATCAAACAACGCGGCGCATTCGGGCATTTTCAATCGCTGCACGTTTTGCATGCGGTTGCCCGTCCTTGGGCGCCTTCCGTGGCGGGGCCTTGTCCTGGCCTTACCTGATCAACGCGGACGCGGCGGCGATTTTGAAACTCGGCGGGAAATGCTTGATGTCCGCTTTCTGCTGCCGCTTGGTGCCCATTGGTCCGCATGCCTTCCTGGCAGACGCAACACGCGCTGGCGGCGAATTTTGTGTCTTGGTCATCACTGATGCCGCGAGTGGTCAGGTTTTGACAGGGTGATCGTGCGACCGTGGGTGTGACGACCCTATCGCCGGAGCGGTTCCGGCATCGAGCGCGGGCTGCAGCCGGTCAGGGTTGTCGTCGGTGTCAAGAAAGATGTCGCAAGAACAGGAGGCCGCCGTGTCCGCCATCGCCGAACGTCTGTCGCGCATCGGGCTGTGCTTGCGTAACCGACGTTTCGGAGGAAGTTAGAGTGGCGGAACTGGGCGTAGACAATCGCTGCGAGCGCCCCCCGATCGTCGACGGCGAGGCAAGCACAATCGATGACGGCGAGGCGCTCCCGTGCGGTGTCCCGCAGCAGCTAGCCAAGAACATAAAGCCCACAACATCAATCGGCAGTACGCCGCACCGCGTTGCGCTGCAATCTTGCACTTCCATCCCAGGTTAAACGGGTGAAGTCGAAACAACTCCACAGCCACATGACCACGTCTCGCTACCAATGTTAGACTTTGCTGCCGTTCGATCTGATCACCAGCACAAGTATCACACCGCAAGGTCGCTCACCACACCCAGTCTGCTCGCCAGACACAGCCCCGAAAGGTTATAAACTTTCCGATTGTTGGACCGAAACGCTACAGGATAAACCATGAACGGTTATGAGTTTGTTGTAAAGGTTTTGGGTGAAACAAACAACGACGCTGGCCCACTCGTCGAATTAGTCAATAAGCTGGAAACTGATTGGATTGAGTTCAAGGCAGCAACCAAACCGGAAGACGGCAACTATACCAACAAAGACAACAAATGGGATTATAGTTGGCATGTAGCTAAGGCATGCTTTAGCCTAGCAAACACCATTGGTGGAGCGGTGTTACTGGGTATTAGTGAAACCAAAGATCACCCGAGTCCCATTGAGCCCGTAAACTTGAAGTTTAGCGGCTTTGACGGTGATAACGACAAATTTATGCAGAGTCTGCAAACTGGTTTGCTCTATCCCGAAAACGGTTGGCGTGGAGTGAAACATCACTGGCGATGCCTTGAGGATCATCGGTTATTCAGAGCAATTTGGGGGAGGTACCAAGATCAAGACATTGTCATAGTCTTAGTTAGGCCCAGGCAGAAGACCGATGGATGGATCTCGCTCGAGCATTCTGAGAGCGGAAAACATCCCGAGACGGTGATTCTTAGCCGACGCCCTGGTCACGTTGGTGAAACCGTGAAAACGGAACCTCAAGGGGAAACACACGCAAGCTGGTGGGAGACTCGTGAGATCGACCGTCCCGATCTAGACAAGCTCTGGATTTCTTTCCGAGACTCATGGACGAAAGAGAGAAGGCACGAAGATATTGTCGTTGATCGCTCGATCGAAAACTATCTTGCGAAACAGCAGAAATACCTCACCAGTCGCGAGTCGTGGATCAGCGAAAAGAATTCTGCATCTCACGACACTGGATCTATGCCTGATCTCGAGGTTGTAGCTGTTTCCGAGAGTGCCGAGACGCAGCGTGGGACCTTCAGCGGACTTGTGAGACGGAAACCGAAAGTGCTTCTCCTTGGTGAGCCCGGCGCTGGAAAGACGACAGCTCTACGCGCTCTAGCGATGTCGAAGGCAACGAGCTGGCAGCCCGGTCAATCTTGGGTCTTACTGGCATCGTTAGCCGAATACGACGGTCAGGGCTTGCGCGCATTGCTACTGCAACATTTCCCTGATCTATGGTGGATCGATCTACAACCGCGGTTGGACCGGCGCGAGATACTCCTGGTGCTCGACGGTCTCAATGAATGCGCGGGTCTGTTCTACGACGACTGTATTCAAGAGATCAAAGTGTTGCTAAAAGATCATCCCAACGCCAAAATCTTGGTCTCGTCTCGACTAACCCATCAGCCTGCGGATCTGGAGCTACCGACATACGTCATTTCCCCAATGACGCGGCAAGTGCAAGAGCAATTTTTGCAATTTCATCTCCATGACCCTGAGCGCGTCACGGAACTACTTGTGTCTATCTACAGTCAACCCGGCGCAGAACTGATTGCCGGCAGCCCCGTTCTCTTGCAGATGATGGCGGAAATCTTTCGATCTGGAGGAGGCTTACCCCAAAGCCGAGCGAACCTATATCAACAATCGTTTGCCCACTGGCATCGCCGCGAATTCGAGAAGCCGGGAGTCTCCTTTCGCTGGTCAGAAAGTCGAACACGTAACGCCCTTGCGCGCCTTTCGTTTCAGATGCGTGAAGCCGGGCAGATCTCATGTAGCCGCAATGAAGCTAGGCGCATTCTGGAGCCGGAAATGGGAGACGACGTCGGGCGTTTTCTCGATCGGGTCGCACAGGGCCTATTGCTGATCGTTGAAAAGTCCCAGAAGGACGAATCCGTCCGCTTTTCCCATGAAACGATGCAAGAGTATCTAGCCGCTGAGTATCTTGTCGCGAATGAGCGGGATCTCCCGGACACATTCTTTAAGAGTGGCTTGGACCGCATCTCTACCAACTGGACAATCCCCTTTGTTTTTGCGTTTGAATTAAATACGGACCCAACACGGGAATTTCTGCACCAGGCGTGGCATTTGGATCCGTTGCTAGTTGCTGCCGCACTTCGCGACAGTAATAGGCTAACGGCATTGCCACTGGGGGAGGTAGAGAACCTCTGGACGCGAGGTGTGCTGCGGGCCATGCGCGGGGACGAGAACGTTCCTGAAACAAAGGACCTTGCTCTTGTCTCTCGGCTGCCCCCTAAATATCCTTTGCCGAACACCCTAGTGGCGGCTTTGCGCGGACTCGGCTTCTGGTATGCCGGCGGCTCCCATGAAGCGGGCAAGAATCGAGTCGAAAGGCTCCGACGGCTGATTTTGGACAGGAACTCTCTATGGATCGAACTGTTGCCTCATGCCTACGCAAGTAATCCGGGCTGGCTCGATGAAATGAGTCCAGCTCAACGTGTGCTTGTCGGGGAACCCATGCGATGTACCGAACGCGAACTGCTGGCTGAGAGCACTGTCATCGAACTCTGTGCCTTGCATCGCCGTCGTAAACTTGGGGATCAACAATTCTCGGCTTCCTGGGAGGCGGCATTGCGGCGTTACGACGGGACGCATTTGGACACGGATCTTGCCGTTCTACTGAGAACCATGGCAAAAGTTAAGGCGGATAGAACGACGAAAAGAGATTGGGCGGAGAACTTTGTTAGCAAGTTGACCGACGTCGAGCAGAACTCGCTAAGACAGATTGGGAAGAGTTGGCTATGCTCGTACAGACTGCTCAACTTGCTTGTCAGACTGCGGCTCGTAGAATCCTCGGACATCCGAGAGGAGCCTGGGCGTCTATCGGACATTATTGCGAAAGCATCACCCGACAATGCGTTTCGCTTCATGAAGAATGGTGTCTTAACTCGCGACGACCTGACTCCGGCGACCTTTGCCGAACTACTACAGCAATGGAAGCCGGACTACAAGAGAAAACTCCTTGAAATGGGCTGCATAAGGGAAGGAGACATCCGGCTAAGCACCCACGGACGGCGTTATTCTGCTCAGGACATCAATGATGCAGAAGAGCGCAAGGCGGTTAGTGCGCAACTCGTCTTAAAAGAATGGCAGGTGACAGTCAAATCGCTACACAAAGACGGTGTTTTCGGTTTTGCGAAGCACCCCGAGTTCGCGGAAGATCTGTATTTTTATGTTGACAGAATTGACGATGAGTACTCTAGGCCTATAGCGAGAGGAGATATCTTGCTGGTCAGCATACGACCTGCATTTGACAGAAAAAGAAGCCGGTGGTCATTCTCTGTACACTCTGGAAAACTCCTTCAGAAGTGCCAGCGACCAGCTAGCGAATACTCGCACAGGTAACGGTCGATATGAAAGCGGCGGCTTGCCGCTTCCTCGCAATGATTCATTTAATCCAGGCTCAGCAGCGAATTGAAGCAGGTCCTTCTTGATAGTATCTGTCCTCAATGCATTCGCAATCTCCGGAAAGAATACGCCTAGCCTCGATCACGTCAAACGAATAGATATGAGCGGAGGCGATATATCCGCGCAACCCCCCAGTCGCGACGTCGCAGCGCGTGGCAAGTTCCGCCTGCAGTCTGGCGAGCGCAAGAAGGTTGGCGTATTGCCTGCCGAAAATATTTTGGCTTCGGAAGAGGAATTGTAACTCTAGCCGAGCATCTCGGATTTTTGCATCCAGCGTCGTCAGGCACGGTAGATTCCTAGCGCGACTGCCGGCGGTTAGTAGACAGATCGTGGCGGACTTTGTTTCGCGCTTCGCTTGCAGTCTTCCGACAAGCCATTCGAATTGATTGATTCCATCATGACTATAGATGCATGCTCCGTAGGTGAATGGGCGATCGGGCATCTCCGCGCCTTTGGCAAACTTCGCCAGTGTCCTGTTAATGACGGCCCTGTCACCGAAAGCGTCAATAAGTGGGTCATGGGTTTTCGGCTCTGAAATGTGAACCGTTAGGCCGAGGAGTTCGCGGATTTCGACATCTTCGTCATGATGCGTCTGTCCATTCTGAAGAACGGTCGCGATACTTGCGAGCCAGCATTCCCCAAGGCTGCTCGTGTGAACCAGACGGGTATCCGAGTCGTGTGGCATTGAATGTATTCCCATCGTTCAGAGCAGCAAACAGTCGTTGTGCGTTGCTGGATCGAGCGTCTCCCCAAAACAGTTGAGCGGATTCCCTAGCCATTCAAAATAACTCATTCCTTGTCCGCCATCACGGAAACTGTCGTGCTCGATGCGCTGCAGATGCCTGTATTCACCTTCTAGCGTACGCGCAATCACCGTTAGCGAGGTCGTTGTTTTACCGATCGTCGCAATGCGGGCGCCAAGGGTCTCAGCGATACGCTGTGCAGTTGTCAGTTTCTCGACGGGTATGGCATACAGGTACTGCCAGTCCCCTCCTCCGAGAGCGAGTTGCATCGGGCGCAGGCCGAGCGATTCCGCTAAAGGCCGCAAATCTGGATGGATAGGTATCGCGCGTTCGTCAATGATCGCGCCCACCTGGCTCGCCCCACAGATGCTGAATAAGGTGCCAGACAGGCCATCGCTGATATCCATACAGGCACGAGCAACGCCGGCGTCGGCGAAAGCTCTGCCAAGGTCAAAAGGTGGCTGCTGCTGGATCAATGCTTGATCCAGCAGAGCGCGGACCCCTTTGGGCACCGACAAATCGTTCTTGTAGGCGAGTGTGCCGAGCAGCATTGCGCCGATATTCCCGGTGACCACCAAGGCATCCCCTGAGCATGCTGAGGAACGTGTCAGCCGTTTGTCGCGATTGGCCTTTCCGATCGCAGTGACCACCATGGCAAACTTGGGGTTTTTTTTGGTATCCCCTCCGGTAAGGACTGCCCCATAGCGCCGGGCAGCAGCTTCAGCGCCCTGCATCAACTCACGGACGAAATCCACTCGGGTGTCTGCTGGCAGCAGCAAGGCCACGCTGAGGGCCTCGGGCTGCCCCCCAGCAGCGACGATATCGCTCACAGCATGGGACACGCCGAGATCACCGACACATTGTGGCCCAGCTAGGCCGAGTTGGTAGGCGATGTTCAGCCCGGAGCGATCCGAATTGATTACAAGGATCTCATCGCGTTCCAGCTGCATGTCGAAAAAAGCGGCATCGTGGCCAAATCCGTCCAGCAATCGCTCCGAGGGTTTAAGCATCCCGAGGATTTCCCGAACAATGTACCTTTCCCCTACCTCGCGGAGCGTTCTGTGATTGTTAGTCATGATCTGTTTCGTCCTTTGATGAATAATTCGTTTGCCGCAGGGTTAATTATCCAGAATCACCAACTGCCATGCATATGAAAACGGATTGCCCGAGCCCTCCCTGTGTGTCAACCTGCCTCCATACAGTCTCTGTTTGAAGTTACTGTAGATTTCAGGGTTCCGAAAGTAGGAGTCAGAGCGATGCCCAAATCACCCGGCGATGTCCCGAACAGTCAGGTGACACCGCCGCCCGAGTTGGAGAAGCGGACCCACCGGCCTTTCAGTCCTGCGGAGAAGTTGAGGATCCTGGACGAAGCCGACGCCTGCGCGCGTGGCGAGCTCGGAGAGCGGCTGCGACGCGAGAAGCTCTACAGCAGTCAGCTTTAGCAGTGGCGGCGAGAGTGTGCGGAGCAAGGCGTATCGGGCATTATCACGGCCGGTCGTCCTGCCACCACCCTCGCTGCTTTTCCGCCCCTGGCGTCGTTCCCTGCGCCGATCCTTATGCGCCCCGTTGCCGCCCCGAAACCGCACGTCGCGTAGCAATGCGTTGCGATCGCGCGAGTGCGGTTTTTTTCGCGCCGACTCTTACGCTGGTTCATGGTCGATTTCTCCTTGAGCATCGGCTGCGGACTGGTGCTATTCCCTGCCACCCGCACCGCCTGCTGCTCACTGCTTGGGCACCGGGGTGCCAGTGGACGCAGTAGCAGGTGCGGGCTCGGCCCGCATCGCCGAGGGTTCCGCACCGCAGACGTCGCAGGCCTGCCCGGTCGCCACACGCTCGACGGCGCGGAACTTGCCCGTCTGCATATCGAGTTGCAGCAGGTCGCGCACGCCGATGCCGGCGGCCCGGCGCTGGATCTCGGTGACGAGCATGCCGGCTGCAACCGCGTTGAGCCCCATCACCGCCGGCGCTGCTACATCCGGCAAATAGCCAGCTGCGCGGGCATGCGCGGCGATGTCTCCACCGGCGTAGACGCGCGCCTCTACCGCCGCCTGGGCCGGCGAGAGCCGACCGCTGCAGATCGGGCAGTAGCGCCCGGTCTCGGCGCCGGTGACCTCGGCACGCAGGCCCGCGATCGCCCCATCATCGGCCAGCGTAATGTCGGTGCCGGCCTGGAGGTAGTCGCGTCCCGCATCCAACGCCAGCTGCAACGCCAGCTGCAACGCCATGGTGCGGCTGAGTTCGTTGTCGATCAGCGCCAGGATCAGATCGCATCGCTGCAGCCCGTGTTGGGCCGCGCCGGACGGGTAGACGTCGCGTGGGAACGCAACCACTTCCCCACGACGGCCGAGCGCCGAGGCGATTTCCCGGATCAGCCGTTTACCCACCTTCGGTCGGCCGACGTCGCGCAGAGTTCAATCACTCATTCAGCCCCGTACCGAAACGCCTTTGAACGAATGTCGAGCGGGGGACTCATGGCTCCCCACGAGGCCCATGGCCGACGACTGCGAACCCTGGTTGACCTGCCAGATGAGCTGCCGGCGCTGGCGAATCAGCTCCTTGTGCTGCTGAATCACGCTCTTGCGCTGCGGCGTGTAGCCCATGGTCCCGATGCGGTCTCCGAGGGCGCCGATCTGCCGATAGAGGTCGTCGATACGAGCCTGCATCCGCACCTTGTCCCAGCCGGAAGAGTTGTTGCCGCTTGAGAGCCGCTCGCGCGCGGGCTTCGGATCGGGTCGGGTCGCTTGCCGCTGACGCTGCTCACCGTTCAGCGTGTTCAGCTTCCGGACGTAGTTGGCCTTGCGCTGCTCGAGCCGCACGATCTCCTCGGCGACCTGCACCTTCATGCGCTTGGAGAAGCTGAAGTTCGGTGCCGTCTCGTACTCCGTTTGCAGCTCGCGAATCAAGCGATTCAGCGTCTTGATGCTGGCTGCCGTTTCACGAGCGATATCCTTCGTTGAATGAGTCATTTCGTATTCCTTTTGGGTGCTTTGATGCGTTTTTCTGGATTCCACGTTTGCCTGTACGCTGTTTGTCGGTCGCATTACCGGTGCCGCCGATTGCGCTGCGCAGCCCGCGCCCTTGATCACGCGTCCGCCGCCGGTGAAGCCGTGACCGGCTCCCTTGACCACGCGTGGGCCGGCGGAGAAGGTGTCGCCGGGCTTCACCGCGACCTCGACGTCCACCACCACCTGGCCGGTGCGCACCCCGTTGTCGACACCGGAACGGTAGACCGACTCCGATGAGTTGATGTCGAGCAGCTGCTCGAGCTCATCCCGGCGAATCCGGCCAAAACCGTTGGAACGCATGAAGCCCAGTTCGTCGCGCTTGAGTCCCATTACTGTGCTCCTCCAACCGTGTTGAGTACGTCGTCGATGTCGATCACCGAATAGGCCGCCCGGCGCAGATCGCTGGCGAGCATCTGCGGGCGGGCCAGCACCTCGGTGCGGATGCCCTCGTTGCGCAGCTCCCAGACCATGGGTGCGAAGTCGCCGTCGGCGGCGGCCAGCACCACGAACTCCGGGCGCAACCGCAGGGCCAGCGACAGCGTGGCGATGATCAGGCGCTGATCGTCGGACTGCTTGAAGCCGCCGTCGGGCATGCGCTTGGCCGGCGCCCGGATCACCCGCGCGCCGGCTTCCTCGAGCGCGTGCTGCTTGCGGGTGAAGTTCATCTGGTTGCTGGCGATGGCTTCCGGATTGTCCTCGGCGACACGCTCCACCAGCGTGACCAGGGTTTCGAGCACGTCGACATCGTCCCCCGCGATCAGCTCGCGCACGGCCTGTACCGGAAAGAAATGCGCGCCCCGCTCACGCGCAACGATGTCGCAAGGGGTCAGATCGATGGCGAAGATTTTGCGGATCATGGTGTCTTCCTCGTTCGGCAGATTGATGAAAAATGAAAATGAGTTCCTAGCGCGCTGTCAGTCGATGTGCCGACAATGAAGACAACGCAGGCCAACAGGTCCTTTTAAACATCCATTCGAACAGTCATCCTGGCTGGGCCTTCGGCGGCGGGCGGATTCCGGCCTTGCTTGGAGGCCGGTCGTCGCGGGGCTGCGGCATCCCTCTGATCAAACAACGCGGCGCATTCGGGCATTTTCAATCGCTGCACGTTTTGCATGCGGTTGCCCGTCCTTGGGCGCCTTCCGTGGCGGGGCCTTGTCCTGGCCTTACCTGATCAACGCGGACGCGGCGGCGATTTTGAAACTCGGCGGGAAATGCTTGATGTCCGCTTTCTGCTGCCGCTTGGTGCCCATTGGTCCGCATGCCTTCCTGGCAGACGCAACACGCGCTGGCGGCGAATTTTGTGTCTTGGTCATCACTGATGCCGCGAGTGGTCAGGTTTTGACAGGGTGATCGTGCGACCGTGGGTGTGACGACCCTATCGCCGGAGCGGTTCCGGCATCGAGCGCGGGCTGCAGCCGGTCAGGGTTGTCGTCGGTGTCAAGAAAGATGTCGCAAGAACAGGAGGCCGCCGTGTCCGCCATCGCTGGACGTTTCCTCGCGGGCCTGGAGACGTTTGCTAGCGTCCGGCATACAACCGATTGATCAGATGCACCAAGGTGTAGTGTCCCGCCTGATTGACGGCCAGCTCTTCACGGGCCTGCACCAGATGCAGCAGCAGGACCAGGATCGCGCTTTCGGCCAGGGCGACCAGAGTCGTGTAGAAGCTCACCCCCAAGGCGCGGGCGATCTCCCCGAGCGGTTGGGCCTCGGCGGTCGGGTCGATCATCGCCAAGGCGAGCGCGATGCCGATCACGGTCCCGATGAATCCAACGGTTGGGATCAGCCAGACCAGGTAGCGCAGCAGGCTGTAGCGCAGGTCCACGCGGTGGGCCATGAGCTCCAGGCTGCTGTTGAGGACGCTGACGGTCTGATCGACCGAGCGGCTGGCCTGAAACTGCAGGATGCACAGATCGACCAGGCCGGGCAGGAAGCCCTGCTCGCCGTCGTGCCGATCGGCCACCCGCGCGCGGATGGCCGGTAGATCGTGGGATTGCAGCACCACCTCGTAGGCTTGCGGCAACAGGCCCTCGTCGAGCATCGCGTGCTCGTGGACCGCGCTGCGCCAGCGGCAGAAGACCTCGCCCAATCCGATGAACAGGATCAGATGCGTGAGGTTCTGAACCGTGAAGGGATAGACAAAGGGATAGCCGGGCGGCGGGTTGGCATGATGATCGAGCAGCAGCATCGCGGCCGGGCTGCCGGCGGGCAAGGCGAGTGTGAGAATGCCGATGAAGAGCATCCCAGCCGCGATCGCGAGCGCCAGGATGGCCGTTCGCCGGGGCCGTTCCCACAGGACCGCAGAGAGCCGCGTCACTGGCCGCACTCCGGACAGGGGGCGCCGGCGGACTTCACGCAACCGCAGACGCAGCGGATCAGGCGGCGCCCCTGCGCCAGGGGCGCGCCGTCCCCCGGCTGCTGGTCCGGGGGCGAGGTCGGGACCGCCGATTTCAGGCGCAACGCCTCGACGAGGGCACGGACATCCAGCGTTACCGCTCCGAAACGCACCCGATCCAGGGGGGAAACCAGGCTTTGGCGGATCCGCCGAGGCTGTTCGTCGGACCCGACCAGGAAGGTGCCGTTGGTGCTCTTGCAGTCGGTCAAGAGGAGCTTGCCGCCCTCCAGGAAGGTGAGTTCCGCATGTCGCGCACTCACCGAATCATCGGCCAGCGGGAGGTCGCAGGTCCGTTCCCGGCCGATCGAGAAGGTGTGTCGGGGCGTGCTCATTCGGACTCCGGGAGCGTGGCGACCGGCGCGTCCGAAGCAGCCGGGGCGTCTCGACCCGGCTCGACGGGCGGCGGAACGACCCCGCTCGGATCGCTCGGCATGGGTTCAGGTGGCACCGCGCCCGATTCCTCAGGCGCGCCCGCCTCCACACTCCCGACCTCGTCCGGCTGCGGCGCAATCGGACTGGTCGAGGCAGTCTGACGCGCATCCGATCGTGCTTGCCACCAGTCCAAACCAAACCAAGCGGCCGCGCCGGCCCCCAGCACCAGAACCAGACCGAGCATAAGCGATACTGCGATCACGCGAGGACGTCGGCTGCGGCGCAGCGGGACCGACGCGACCTCGAGCGCGGTTGCCAACTCGCAGGCCAGAACCGCGACGGTGGCATTATCTTGATGCGCCTGCCCGGATGCCCGCAGCGCGGCGATCAAGGCATCGGCGGCGGCTTGTGGGTCGCCCGCCAGCGGGGCGGCAAGCGCGGCGCGATCCAACACCCCGTCGACCCCATCGCTGCACAGCAACAGCCGGTCGCCCGTATGCAGGGTCAGTGGACGGCGATTGCGATCCACCAGCGGGACCTCCGCGAGACCCAGGAAACTGGTGAGTGCATTGCGATCGGGATGCTCGGCCACGGCAGCGGGGTCCAGCGCTCCGACGTCGACCTGGGCCTGAAGCTCGCGGGCCAGGTTATGGTCCTCGGTGCAGGGGGTGAGCGACCGATCCGCGCCTCGGTAGAGATAGAGCCGACTATCGCCGACGCCAACCCAGAACAGACGGGCCTCGCACACGGCCGCCGCGACCAGGGTCGTGCCCACCTCGCCCTCGCCCGCGGTGGTCCGCGCGAGCGCGTGCACAGCGCGGTTTGCCGCCTGGAGGGCCGTGTCCAGTGCCTCGGCAACCGGCCGTTCGGGCGGCCGGGCCGCGAAGCTCGATCGGAAGGTCGTCACGGCGAGCCGACTGGCCTCGCGCCCGGCCTGCAACCCGCCCATGCCGTCGGCCAACACGACCAGCACGGTGCTCGATGCCGTCACGCCCCGGGCATCGCAACCCTCGAAGGCAAAGGCGTCTTGCTGTTCCGGACGGGTCCCGATCCACTGGGCGTTCCCGGGTCGCAAGACCGGCACGATGGGGCTGGGTTCGGCGGCCGGTGTCGCCGCAGCGCGATCGGCAGGGTCATCCCGGGCCTGCCGCCGAGTCGGGGGTAAGGACTCACTCACCATCTGCCGACTCCGTTGACCCGAAGCTCGGCCTGTCCGAGCCGCACGACATCCCCATCACGCACGGGGCTCGGCGCGGTCAGCGGGACGCCGTTGAGCAAGGTCCCGTTGGTCGAGCCCAGATCCCCCAGTATCACCAGATGTCCTTGCGCAACCAGCCGCGCATGCTGTGCCGACACCTCGTCGTCATCGCTCAAGGCCAGCGCGCAGGCGCCCGAGCGACCGATCAGGGCCGCCGGCGCGAGCACCAGTTCGACCGTCTCACCCCGCCGTCGACCGCCCATGAAGGTCAGGCTCACGGTCGGCCCTTCGGCAAGCGTGGGCCGGGGCGCTTCCCGCGTGGCATTCTCGGCGGTGGGCTGCGGGCCGACAGGCTCCGGACCCGGGTCCGGATACAGGTCCAGGTCCGGTACAAGCGGGATCGGCTCGGACGCATCGAAGGGGGGCGTATCTGGGATGGCGTTGGCGTCCGATGGCCGGGCACGCCGGGCGCGCCGCCGGACCAGCCCGGCGAGGATGAGCGCCAATCCGATCGCCACGGCACCGAGCCACCAGGACCATCCAGGCACGCGAGACCACAGCGCCTGCAATGGGCCCGCGTCCTCGGGCAACACCGGCGGAGTGGACGACGCATCCGATGACGGCGTCTCGGCCGCGACCTCGGCGCCGACAGCCGGCGGTTCCGACGGTGGACCCGTCGGAGTCTCGGCGGTCGCCTCGGGGGACGAGGGCGTCGCCGGATACAGCCGGACATCCGTCCCGTCGGTCAGGGTCAGACCCTCGACGGTCAGCGCGATCTGCAAGCGATAGCGATTGCCGTCGGCAACACAGGTCGGGCAGCGCAGTTGCACGCGCTCCACGGCCCGGATGGCCTCGCGCATCGCGGCATAGGCCGAGCCGGGGTCTCCCGAGCTGGCGTCGACGAACATCCCGCCGGAGCGACGGGCGAAGCGCCCCAGGGCGGCGAGCCCCCGCTCCCGTTGCGCCGCGTCCCGCACGCGGCTGAACCCGACGGCATAGATGGGCACCGGGCTGTCCGCCAAGCGCGCCTCGACCTCCTCGATCGTCATCCCGCCCGGCGCGTCGTCGACTCCGTCGCTCAGGATCACCAGTGCACGGCGCGTCGGCAGCCGCTCACCGCGTTGTTGCCCGAGGGCAAGCCCCTGCGCCAATGCCTCGTAAAAGGCGGTGCGCGGGTCCCTTGCCTCCAGCGCGTCCAGCGCCGCAGTCAGTCGGGCGCGCTCGGCCGTCGGCGCAACAACCGTGCGGACGTCGGTGCCGAAGGTCAGGATCGCGGCCTGGTCATGCTCGCCCATCGCGGCGACCCAATCGCGCAGCGCGTCGCGGATGCGCCCGAATTGGGCTGCATCGAGCGACGCCGAGATGTCCACCAGAAAGACATAGAGCACGCCCTCGCCGGTCTCGGCGAAGGGGGTGACCGACACGACCTCGGCCGGGTGAGCGCCGAGCGTGGATTGCAGCGGTCCGAGCGCGCTGCCGGGGACCGGATTGCCGGCCTCGTCGCGCACCGTTACATAGGCCGTGAGATCGGTCCCCTCGGCCAGCGCCTGGACGAGACGCAGACTGGTCGGCACGGCGGCCGGTGGATCCGCCGGCAGAGCCGCCGTCGACCAGGCCAGCAACAGGCCCGCGATCAAGCCGGCACGCAACCGCGCGCGCAGCGACCGAACGCCGGCGTACCGGCCCTCGCCGGTCATGGCTTGGCCTCGACCGGCCAACTGAAGGATTCGCCGCAAAAGGGCACGAACAGGAGCGTCGTCTCGCCCAACTCGATCCGATCGTAAGGGTTCAACTCGACGGCGAGGGTGACCTCCTCGTCGTTCAGATAGACCAGACCGCGACTGTCTCCGGGCGCCAGACGGAAGGTCTGCCGCTTGGGGTTGAAGCTGACGACCGCGTGATTCTCGCGGCTCACGGTCGCGTCCCCGGTGATGGCGACATCCATGGTCGGGGCGCGACCGATGAAGTTGCGCTCGGTGTGCAACCGATAATCCCGGCCGCGCTCCGGTCCATCCACACACACCAGCCAGCCGACCACGGGATCGACCCCGCCCATCCGCTTGGCCCAGACATGCCGCGTCGCACCCGGATCGCGATCCAGCGCAGCGCGCGGCGGCGTTCCGACAGCGCGCGTGTGTCCGGGCTCGGCCACCGGCCGAATCGCGTCGCCGATGCCCGTCAGCGGTCGCGTCGCGCCCAGGTCCAGGGCGACACCGCAGAACGGACAGCTCGTGTGCTCCTCGTCGTTGTAGAAATGGCCGCTGCCGCAGGACACCATACTCATCCGGTACTCTCCTTAGATCTCGAAAAAGGCGTTTGATACGCAGAGATGCAACGTGGTAATCCGACCGAATTCCGAGCCGATGCGCCGCTTGAGCCCGCCTGATCGCTGACGAGCGTCTTGACTCTCAGTGCACCGACACACCGCCCTGCTCGTCCACCCGGACGGTTGCGATGCGTCGGCGCTCGCCCAAGCGGGACAGACTCACGGCGTTGAACACGGCGCTTCCGTCACGGTGGAACAGGCGCCCTCGGACCACCACCGGCTTGCGGGCATCGCGAATCCCGTAGAGCTTGACCTCGATTCGATACTCGCCTGCCGGGGCATCGCGGATCTCCCAGACCTCGTTGCCGGGGCCGACGATGCTGTCCTCGCTCAGCTCGCCAGGGCGTCCCGGGATGGTCTTGTGTCCGTCCCAGAAGAACTCCGCACCGCTCGGGTCGATCACATGCAGGTCGACGTCGTCGAGCGTGTCCCACCGCACGTAGAGAACCAGGAAGGTCCGGGCGAGCTGCCGCGCCAAACCCTCGGCGCGCTGTGCCTGACGCTCCGATTCGGCCTCTGCCCGACTGGCCTTCGCGTCGGCCGACGCCGCCTCGGCCCGAGCGGAGCGCAGTGCATCCTGAAGCTCGGCGATGGTGCGACGCAGCTCGGCCTCGTCCGCCGTCTGTCCGGCTTGCGCCCTCGCCGCCTCGGCCTCCGCCCGTGCGGAACGCAGGGCCTCCTCGAGGTCGGCGACACTCCTCTGCAAGACCTCCACCTGCGCCTGTTGATCGAGCGCATCCTTGTCGTAGTAGGGCAGCAAGATCACCATGATGATCAGGAAGGCGGCCATCGCCCCCGCGATGACATCGAGCATCGCCAGATTAACGGTGCTGAGGGCCTGCCGGCGCGGCATCATGGAGCCGCGTCGCTCCTCTCGAACCAGATCGCCAGCGCGGTGTAATTATCCTGACCGGGATGATCCCGACCGCGCAGACACTCCTCCATCAAGGTCAACCACTGCGCCGGGTCGCCGGCCTTGGCCAGGGCGATCTCCATCTCGGCCTCGGTGACCGACTCCCAAAACCCGTCGGAACAGAGCAAGCACGCATCCCCGTCCGCGAGCGCCAGCGGCGCCTCCGGGATGCTCGGGCGCAGCGGCTTCTCGTCGCCCAGCGTGCGGAGCAACCGATTGCGGTCTTCGTGAAAACGCACCGCCTCGGGTGCCAGCTCGCCGGCCTGCACCAGCGCCTGCGGAACACTGTGGTCGGCGGTCTGCATGAGAATCCGCCCCTCGCGAAACCAGTACAAACGGCTGTCGCCCAGATGCGCCCAGAGCGCACGCTCACCGTCGCTCGCCAACACGACCACCGTGGTGCGCATACCGCTCAGCGCCGGCTCGACCTGCTGACGGGCGCGAACCGCCCCCGCCGCGTCGGTCAAGGCAGTCAGCAAGCCGGCCGAGCCGAGCCCGGCGGCGGGATCCAGCGCGCCGAGCAGCGTCTCCACGGCAATCCCCGCCGCCACCTCGCCGCCCCCGTGGCCGCCCAGCCCGTCGGCGACCACCCAAACACCGCCGTCGGCGTCCTCGCGAGCGCCGCACGCATCCTCGTTGTTCGCACGCGCGCCGGCCTTGCCGAGGGTCGCGCTGGTGAAGCCGAAGCGGGTCATCGATGATCGACCTCGAAGCTGATCGCCGGCGTCGCGAGACAAAAACGGTCACCCGCCCGAAGGGTCCGGGTATCCCCCGGCACCAACGCAGCCCCCTTGGTCTCGCCCTGCATCAGAAAGACCCCGTTCGTCGACCAGCAGTCTTGGAGAAAGAACGCGCGCCGCTCCTGATCGTAACCCACCAAAGCATGACGCTGACTGATCGCCGCCTGATCGCGCGGGATCACCAGTTGGACCATGGCAGGATCACGCCCGATCGCGACGGACCCGCGCCCCAACGGGACCACCTGCCCGGCGTAGGGGCCGGTGAGTCCGCGCAGGATCGGCTGCAACGCCGCCGATGCCGGAGGCATCGCACGCTCGGAGCGCTCCGGGCGTCGGATTCTTGTCAATTGGTCACGCACCAATGCCCGACCGGGCGCGGTGGCGATCAGTCCGAGCGTGCCGAGTGCGAGCAGGCTAACTAGCACCAGGGCAATCAGCAGCCCCGGCTCGCGATGCCATAACCGCGTCAGCGCAAACGGACGGCCGGTGTCGACCCGATAGCGGATCCCGGCCCGGTCGAGCATCGGCAGAAGGCTGTCGCTCAGCACCGCCCAACCCAAGCCCTCGCCGCTCGGCACCCGACGCATCAAGACCTCGCCGTCATCACCGAGCGTCGGCACCTCGACCTGGGCCTTGAGCGTATTGACGCCGACCACCCGCCCCACATCGTCGAACAGCGGCCCTCCCGAGTTGCCCGGATTGATGGCGGCGCTCACCTGCACCAGCCAGGGACCTTGGGTCGGATCCACGGGCGGCGGCAACAGACGCCCGACGACCCCAACGGTCATGGTCGCGTCGGCCAGGGCCGTCAACTCCGCCAAGTCGTCGGCATCGCCGGGAAAACCGACCGCAATCACAGGGTCGCGCTGTCGCAACGTCGCGGCCGTCGCGAAGCGCGCGTCCGGTCGATCGCTGGGACGCTCAAGACGCAGAATCGCCAAATCCTTTGTTTCGTCATGCTCCCGAACCGATGCCTCGACGAGACCGCTGTCGCCGACGCCCAACAAGACCGAGGCCTGACCCCCATCCGCTGTGCAGGCCACTACATGCCAGTTGGTGACGGCATACAGGCCGCTGCCCACTACGAATCCCGAACCCGTTGTGAGGGATTCGGGCTCTTGGCGACACAAGACCCGCACGGTGACGTCATTCATTCCGGCGGTGAAAGTATCCGCGTCGGCCAAGGCAAGGGGCAACCCTCGGAGCGCCAGCATGAAGCCGGCGAAGAGCCACATCGCCGAACGAACCATGCGACTCACGCGGCATCGTCCGTGAGGTCGCCGACAAAGCGCAGTGACGTTGGCAAACATGCGAAACGGCTGGTGCTGCATTACCGCATTACCGACCGAGCAATGAATCAAGTGCTTGTTGGGCGTCGGCATCCCCCTGCTCGGCGGCCTTCCGAAACCAGCTCACCGCCTGACCGTCGTCCTGCGCCACGCCACGACCTTCCCGGTACATCAAGCCGAGATTGTATTGCCCGACGGCATCCCCCTGCTCGGCGGCCTTCCGATACCAGCTCACCGCCTGACCGTCGTCCTGCGCCACGCCTCGACCTTCGTCGTACATCCAGCCGAGATTGGTTTGCGCGCTGGCATTCCCCTGCTCGGCGGCCTTCCGAAACCAGCTCACCGCCTGACCGTCGTCCTGCGCCACGCCACGACCTTCCCGGTACATCAAGCCGAGATTGTATTGCCCGACGGCATCCCCTGCTCGGCGGCCTTCCGATACCAGCTCACCGCCTGACCGTCGTCCTGCGCCACGCCTCGACCTTCGTCGTACATCCAGCCGAGATTGGTTTGCGCGCTGGCATTCCCCTGCTCGGCGGCTTTCCGAAACCAGCTCACCGCTTGCCGATCATCCTGCGCCACGCCGCGACCTTCCAGGTACATTACGCCGAGATTGTATTGCGCGTCGGAATCCCCCTGCTCGGCGGCCTTGCGATACCAAATCACCGCACGCGCATCATCCTGTGTATCACCTCGACCTTGGTACGTCCAACCGAGGAAGAATTGCGCAACAGCATCGCCTTCATCCGCTGACGATTGCCAATAATCCAGACTCCGGTCACGCAGCGCATTGCTTGTTGGATCCAATTCCAGACCGAGGGAAATCCACTTCCATTCATCCTCCAGATCCGAACGCAAGCCCGCGCTATCTGAAAGCTCTACATATTTGTTCGAGATCTGACGAAGACCATCAGCTTCAATCTGTTCCTTTGTTAGATTGACTCCGTTCCAAATACACTTGTCGTCAGACTGCAGTAGTGCGAGAACTTGCTGAAGCGTGCCTTTTGCGTGATCACCTGATGGATCACTTGTTAAAGCAAACCGATTCAAGTGCGAAGTAAACCGGCTTTCCAGCTCGACGAGCTCTGAGGGGCAACCATTGGACAATGGTGCATGCGAAGTATTCGTTGCCCCTCGATCTTCGGTCGGCATTAAAGACGGAACGGATTGCGTTACCAATGGAGAGTCGATCACTTCAGATGCACGCACGAGCCGGACGTGCCTCGTGAAGCTCTTACCGTAGGGGTAGACGGAGCCACTGCTGAAATTGACGCTCCACGCGCTGCCCGAACCGTAGGTATGCGGCGACGAAGACCAGAACAACATCTGTGGCGTATTTGGGAAGGCGGCTTGATCGATCGTCGGGCGCTTGAAGTCACCTTCACAGAAAGCACCCGTATCGTTCCACGTCGTGGGCTGTCCGCTGGAGCAATAGTCCAGGGTCAACAGTTCTTCCTTCTCCGGCACCCGCCAATCAGTCTTGCCGGCGAAAGACAGAACCCGCGCCCGCCGCATCGCCTCATCCCAAGTCAGCTTCGCCGCCGTCCCGTCGCAAGCGACGCCATTCCAACGCTGGCCTTGGCTGCATCGCATCCATTGCAGGCCGGTGGTGAGATCTTCGATGATGGCGCCGTCCGAATCCAGCGGCCGGTAGCGGTCGGAGATTCGATCCGGTGTGAATGGAGAGTCAATCGCTTCAGATTCTTCATTTCGCTCGGTTGATGGGTCTTCCGGCCCTGCCGCTAGAATCACCAGAAAAAAGATTGCTGCCCCAAAACTCAACAGTATGTGCCCGAATCTGTTGTTTCTCTTCTGCGGAGACACAGAGGCATCACCTAGCTTTGGTGTACCTTCTAATTTGTATTGAGACTCAAGATCGACCTGCTTAACAGCAGGCTCTTTTATCCCGAAAGACGGCGTATCCTTGAGATCACCTTGATTGGTTTTGGCTGTCACCCATGCATCACGAAACTGCTCGATAGACGAATAGCGCTGAGCAGCCTTGACCGCCAGAGCCTTGAGCAAGACCGCCTCCTGTGCGGGGGTGATGGCGATCCCAAGTAACCGGGACGGAGCAACCAACTCATCCCGGTCCAGCCGATCCAGCGCCTCGGGTGGCACGGTCCCGGTAACGGCGCGGTAGAGAGTGGCGGCCAAACCATAGACGTCCGTCCATGGCCCCTGTTTGCCGCGACTGCGATATTGCTCCTCCGGAGCATATCCTGGCTTTAGGATGATCGAGAGACTGCGACTGTGCTCGCCGGTGGCAAAGCGCGCGGCGCCGAAGTCGAGCAATTTGATGCGGCCCTCGCGCGTGACGTAGATGTTGTCCGGCGCCAGATCACGATGCAGCAGTCCTTCTTTATGCACCGCGCGCAGGGCGTCCATCACCGGTTGCAGCAACCGCCACGCCTGATCGACGGGGATGCGCCCGCCGGGCTGACTCTCCAGATAATGTTTGAGGGTCAGCCCCTCGACATAGTCCATCACGCAGTAGCCGGTGCCGTGCGCACGGAAGAAGCTCTTGACGGTAACGATGCCGGGATGTTGATCGAAACGCGCGAGGGCGCGCGCCTCCTCCAGAAAACGCTCCAGTCCGTAGGCGAATTGCTCGCCGGCCTGACCGGAGTAGATCGCCAAACTCACCCCGTCCGGGGCGCGCGTGGCACAGTCGCGCGGCAGATACTCCTTGATCGCCAGACGCAGTTGGAGGTTGTCGTCCCGGGCCAGATAGGTGATGCCGAACCCGCCGTGCCCGAGAACCCGCCCGATACGATGGCGTCCGTCGAGCAGGGTGCCCAAGGCCAGCGCGGGCGGGGGTTGTCAGAACCCGGCTGCCAGCCGCAGTGTGGGCAAGGGGTGGCGCTCAAGTCGCCGAAACAGTTGGGGCAGGCTGCCATCGTCGCGGTGTCCATTGGGGCAAGTGATCCTGAAAACGAAGCAACTCGGGGCAGAGGCGGTCAACCGTGAAGCACCGAATCTAGCACAACGCGGGGCATGTGCTCGTCGATGTTTCGCATGGGCGGGGGCTACTGCCAGCCCGCTGATGTTCCGTTCCAAGCGATACCGTCGGTCCGGCTCGTTGTCTTCGCCCGGTGTCGCGGTTGCATCGACGCCGCGAACGCGATAGCCAAAAAAGGTCATGTTTCAGTTGTTGTTGAATCGTTGCCGAGCGTCGCGCAGCGCCCCCGGGATAGACGACTTGCAGTCGTCCTCTTCGGCCGACCCGACGGCCAGCGAGGTCGCGCTTCACGCACGTTGGCCGGTCGTGCGCGCGAGGCCCGCTCGCCGGTCGTTCCTTTCCCGGAAATGGACTCATACGATTTCCGGGAATCAGCATCCCCACTGCGCATACCCGCGAGACCGCCGCCGACGATGAATCCCGATCCGGTCGATAGCGAGTCAGGCGCCGTGCGACAGCGCACCCGCACGGTGACGGCGGTCATCGCGGCGGTGGAAGCATCCCCGTCGGACCATGCAGCGGGCGGCTAGGGGAGCGCCGAGGGCAGCCCGATCAGGAGACACCCTCTCAAGAGAGACCGCGCCGTCCACACCGGCCGCACTCCCTGTCCTGCCGCAGCGCGGTGGGCGCGCGGATGAACCGCAGAGGTCGCAAACCGGTCCGATTCGGCGCTGACGTTCCCCACGACGATCGTCCCGGGCGGGTTACCGAAGCGGTGAACAGGAAACACAAAAGACAAAATCACTGTCCCGCGCGCACGAGCCGAACGTACTTCGCGGAGTCCTTACCGTAGCCGTTGTAGACGCTGCCACCGCTGAAATAGACGTACCACGCGTAGTCCGAGTCGCCGGCATACGGCGACGAAGACCAGAACAAGAAACCTGGCATACCCGGGAAGGCGGCTTGATCGATCGTCGGGCGCTCGTAATCACCTTCACAGAGAGCATCCGTATCCTTCCATGTTTCAGGCCGGCCACTGGAGCAATAGACCAGGGTCCGCAGCTCATCCTTTGTCGGTACGCGCCAATCGGTCTGGCCAGCGAAAGACAGTCCGCGTGCCTGCCGCATCGCCTCATTCCATGTCAGCTTCGCCGCGGCCCCGACACAGACGACGCCGTTCCACTGCTGGCCTTGACTGCATCGCATCCATTGCAGGCCGGTGGTGAGATCTTCGATGATGGCGCCGTTCGGGCCCAGAGGTCGGTAACGGTCGGAAATGACATCCGGTGAGACTGGTCGCGAAGGCGAAGTCGCTGGCAAGGTCTCGAGCAAGGGTGGACGTGACGAAGACGAGGACGAGGGCGAATCGTCGGTCACATCGATCTGGCTGAGTCCCGCAAAAGCAAGCACGCTGATCGCGATGAACGCAAGCAACCCGCCAACGCCAGAGCGCCCTGATCTTTTGGGCGATGGCCCTTCTGGCTCGGATGTCGGTGTGGCGGAAACCAGCGGAGCTTCTGTTGACGCGGGCGGCGGCGCGCTGGCCGCCGGCTTCTCTTGCGCGCGCTCGACCTCGCGCCATGCCTCCTGCATGTCTTGCATCGTCGGATACCGCGCAGCGGCCTTCACCGCCAACGCCTTGAGCAAGACCGCCTCCTGCCCCGCCGTGATGGCAATCCCGAGCCGGGACGGGGCGACCAGATCATCCTGGTCCAGCCGATCCAGTGCTTCCGGCGGCACGGTCCCGATGATGGCGCGGTAGAGCGTCGCGGCCAGACCGTAGACATCCGTCCAAGGCCCCTGCTTGCCGCGTGAGCGGTACTGCTCCTCCGGGGCATAGCCGGGCTTGAGGATGATGGAGAGACTGCGACTGTGCTCCCCGGCGGCGAAGCGCGCGGCCCCGAAATCGAGCAGCTTCACCCGCCCGTCACGGGTGATGTAGATGTTGTCCGGCGCCAGATCGCGATGCAGCAGACCTTCTTTATGCACCGCCCGCAGGGCGTCCATCACGGGTTGCAGCAACCGCCACGCCTGCTCGACCGGGATGCGCCCGCCGGGTTGACGCTCCAGGTATTGCTTGAGCGTCAGCCCCTCGACATAGTCCATGACGCAGTAGCCGGTACCGTGGGCACGGAAGAAGCTCTTGACGGTGACGACGCCGGGATGCTGATCGAAGCGGGCGAGTGCGCGGGCCTCGTCCAGAAAACGGTCCAGCCCGTAGGCGAATTGCTCGCCGGCCTGACCCGAGTAGATCGCCAGACTGACCCCGTCCGGGGCACGCGTCGCGCAGTCGCGCGGCAGATACTCCTTGATCGCCAGACGCAGTTGGAGATTCTCGTCCCGCGCCAGATAGGTGATGCCGAACCCGCCGTGACCCAGCACCCGCCCGATGCGGTAGCGTCCGTCGAGCAGGGTGCCCAAGGCCAGTGCCGGCGGCGGATTGTCCGAGCCCGGCTGCCAGCCGCAGTGTGGACAGGGGGTGGCGCTCAAATCGCCGAAACAGTTGGGGCAGGCTGCCATCGTCGCGGTGTCCATTGGGGCAAGTGATCCTGAAAACGAAGCAACTCGGGGCAGAGGCGGTCAACCGAGATTCGGCGAATCTAGCACAACGCGGGGCATGTGCTCGTCGGCATCGCTCGTAAGACCGGCCACCCAAAACATCAGTCGCTCGTGACACCCGCTCTGCGGTGTCACGCATGCCCTGGCGCTCTGCGCCACGTGCCACGATGGCCGGAGATACGAGCAAGGCCTGCTCGTCGATGTTTCGCGTTGGCGTTGACGAAGGCCAGCCCGCTGAAGATTCTTTCAAAGCGATGCGGTCGGGCTGGTTGTCTTCGCCCTGTGGTGCGGTTTCATTCCTCCGGCGCTGCCGGACGGGATCTCGCCGGCAGCGGCCAAATCCGGGGGCATTGGGGGAGTGCGGCGGAAACCCTGGTGCGTCCCTGGTTAACCGTAGTGCTGTTATCGCGCAACGTGCATTATGACGGAACACGATGGCGTGCTCGGGGAGACGCTAGCAGATGGTGAAGGTGCAGACAACACCGACAACAGGGGCCACGGGCGCCGACGGACTCGATCGTAGGCATGCGGACGGAAACCGGGCTGCGGCGACACGCCATGATCTCGACCGATCGGTTTGAGCGACGCCGAGATTGAAGCGTCACCAGATACCCTTCCGGATCAACCCAAGACCGCGCGCTGGATCGCCGTCGGACCATGCAGCGGACGGCCATAGGAGCGCCGAGGGCTGCCCGATCAGAAGACACCCGCTCAAGAGAGACCGCGCTGTTCAAACCGGCCGCACTCACTGTCCTGCCGCAGCGCGGTGGACGCTCGGATGACACGCCGCGGTCGCGAACCGGTCCGATTCGGCGCTGACGTTCCCCACGACGATCGTCCCGGGCGGGTTGCTGAAGCGGTGAACAAGAAACACAAAATCACTTTCCCGCGCGCACGAGCCGAACGTATCTCATGCCGTCCTTATAGCGGTCGCTGACGTAGCCACCGCCGAAATTAACGCTCCACGCGCTGACCGAAAAGAAGGCAGGCGGCGACGAAGACCAGAACCAGAAATCTGGCGTACCCGGGAAGGCGGCTTGATCGATCGTCGGGCGCTCGTAATCACCTTCACAGCGACCACCGGTGTCATTCCAGGTCTTGGGCCGGCCTCTGGAGCAATAGACCAGGGTCCGCAACTCATCCTTCGTCGGCACACGCCAATCGGTTTGGCCGGCGAAAGACAGTCCCCGACCCTGCCGTAGCGCTTTCTTCCATGTCAGCTTCGTCGCGATCCCGACACAGGCGACGCCGTTCCACTGCTGGCCCAGGCTGCATCGCATCCAGTGCAACCCGGTGGTGAGGTCTTCGATGATGGCGCCGTTCGGACCCAGCGCTCGGTAGCGACCGGAAATCAGTTGGGGCGATGTTGGCTGAGTCGGTGCGCTGGCCAGCGGCTTCGCCTGAACGCTCCGGACCTCCCGCCAACCCTCCTGCAAGCCCTGCATGCTGGAATACCGCGCGTCGGCCTTCACCGCCAACGCCTTGAGCAAGACCGCCTCCTGCCCCGCCGTGATGGCAATCCCGAGCCGGGACGGGGCAACTAGATCATCCTGGTCCAGCCGATCCAGCGCCTCCGGCGGCACGGTCCCGGTGATGGCGCGATACAGAGTCGCGGCCAGGCCATAGACATCCGTCCACGGGCCCTGCTTGCCGCGGCTGCGGTACTGCTCCTCCGGGGCATAGCCGGGTTTGAGGATGATGGAGAGACTGCGGCTGTGCTCCCCGGCCGCAAAGCGCGCCGCCCCGAAGTCGAGCAGCTTCACCCGCCCGTCGCGCGTGATGTAGATGTTGTCCGGCGCCAGGTCGCGATGCAGCAAACCTTCTTTGTGGACCGCGCGCAGGGCATCCATCACCGGTTGCAGCAACCGCCACGCCTGATCGACGGGGATGCGCCCGCCGGGCTGGATCTCCAGATAATGTTTGAGGGTCAGCCCCTCGACATAGTCCATCACGCAGTAGCCGGTGCCGTGCGCACGGAAGAAGCTCTTGACGGTAACGATGCCGGGATGTTGATCGAAACGCGCGAGGGCGCGCGCCTCCTCCAGAAAACGCTCCAGTCCGTAGGCGAATTGCTCGCCGGCCTGACCGGAGTAGATCGCCAGACTCACCCCGTCCGGGGCGCGCGTGGCACAGTCGCGCGGCAGATACTCCTTGATCGCCAGACGCAGTTGCAGATTCTCGTCCCGCGCCAGATAGGTGATGCCGAACCCGCCATGTCCGAGCACCCGGCCGATACGGTAGCGCCCGTCGAGCAGGGTGCCCAAGGCCAGCGACGGGGGCGGGTTGTCCGCGCCAGGCTCCCAGCCGCAGTGCGCGCAGGGTGTGGAAGGCAGTGCGTCGAAGCAGTGGGGGCAATGCGAGGTGCGCGCGGTGTCCATTGAGGCAGTTGATCCCTAAGACGTGGGCGTCTGGCCGTGACGCCGAGACTTTATCATAAGGCGCCTGTCTTGCTGACTGACTATGTCGGATGGCTTGATGTCGACGACGGATGACGAGCCGTGGAGTTTTCGTACACAACTATTGCTATGGCGGCCTTGTCTTTCCCGCCTGAGCAGTCTGGCGCTGATCGCTCAGTCTCCGAGCATACAACTCGAACCGCTCAACCCCGTCATCGCCCATGGCGAGCGGCAGATCGACGGGATTCGCCGTCGGGTGCTGTGCGGTTGAACCATCCCGCATGCCGGGAAGGTCTACTCGATCTTGAAGCTGCATATCGAGTAAATCGGCAAAGGCATTGCCTGCGTGTCGGTGGATCCGGGGCTGCGCGTGGCGGTGAGCGAAAGCAGGTACGGTTTCATCAGATGGCCGAGACGACCACCCTTCCGGTACTGACGAAATCCGCTCATCCTCGGTGAGACCAGATCCCTGAACGCAGGGGATTAAAGTGATAATCAGACTTATAAAAAATTCATAACGTCATGCTTGTTAAAGATTAGATGGAAACAGGTACTAGGTACCGAAGATCCTAAGAGAACCGCATTTCCGCTCGGCATGTGCAACAATGCCCGTCTTAAATTGCACTGGATTCGCACGAATTGTTACGGATAACCTCAATGCCCGCTTCTAATCTTTGTTCTCACTGCTTCGAGCCCCTGGCCGCTCCCCAATGTCAATGCCCATCTTGTGGGTGGCGGCCTGGCGCGGAAAACCCGCCCCCGGCGCTCGCTCTCGGCACCTTGCTCGACGGCCGCTACCGCATCGGCCGGGTGCTGGGCCACGGCGGCTTCGGCATCACCTATCTGGCCCGGGACGAGAATCTTCATCTGCGCCTGGCGATCAAGGAATACCTGCCGCGCGACTGCGCCACGCGCGCCCCGGACGGGGTCAGTCTGGCGGTCTACTCCGGTCCAGCCGGGGAGCAATTCGCCTACGGGCTGGACCGCTTCCTGGACGAGGCCCGTGCACTCGCCCGGTTCGATCAGCATCCCGGTATCGTGACCGTCAAGAGCTTCTTCCGCGCGCACGGCACCGGCTATTGTGTAATGGACTATGTCGACGGGCTGACGTTCAAGGACCACTTGGCGCAGCAACCGAACGGCCGCATCCCTATGGATGCGGCCATCAAGCTGCTGACGCCGGTGATGGATGCCTTGCGCGCGGTCCACAAGGAAGGTCTGCTGCATCGCGATCTGGCGCCGGACAACATTTACTTGAGCCGCGACGGCCGCATCAAACTGCTCGACTTCGGCGCGGCACGATTCGCCGCCGGCGAGCACAGTCGGAGCCTCTCGATCATTCTCAAACCCGGCTATGCCCCTGAGGAGCAGTACCGAACGCGCGGCAAGCAAGGGCCTTGGACGGATGTCTATGGTCTGGCCGCGACGCTCTACCGCGCGATTACCGGATCCGTTCCGCCCGAGGCGCTCGATCGGCTGGATCAGGATGAGATCGTGCCACCTTCGAAACTCGGCGCGGTCATAGCATCAACTCAGGAAAGGGTACTTTTGAAAGCGCTTGCGGTCAGGGCCGGCGACCGCTACTCCGGCATCGCCGAGTTTCAGCAGGCACTGCAGGAACCGGCAGCGTCATGGACGCTTACGCCCCCCGGCCGCGGTCAGGTAGCACAACCACCTCCACCCGCGTCTGCAGAGGAAACATCAGACAATGATCGATCAGCAGGGGCCAATCCAGTAACGTTCTTCTTTGGGGTCTTGTCGATGGCGATCGTCAGCATCGTGCTGATGGCAATCTTCGGCGATTGGACAACGTCGTCTGAAGCGGCGCGCGCAAGCGCTGCACCAGCACATACCGAGATTGAAGAATCGGGGCGCGCCCGTGAGTTTGAGGAGGACCGCCTGCGCTTGCTGCGCGAGCGGCGTGCGGCGGAAGAGCGGGCACAGGCCGCCGCGCCGGCTCGCGCCGAGGCTCCACCGGTGAATACCTATTCAGCACCCGATCCGGCGCTCGGCTCCGTTCTGTACCCGCCGGAATACGCCGGCCTCACAACGCCCACTTGGTGCCGCGGCGCCGAGACGGCCAACGAGCGGTTGATCTGCGGCAATGCTGGCGCCGCCAGGGCCGACGCCGTTATGGGCGCCGTTTACAATGACCTGCGCGTCCGACTTTCCGGCGGCAGCTTCGCGCTCATCAGGTCCGAGCAGCGGGACTGGCTGAAGCGGCGGAACACGGGTTGCGCCAACGCCAATGCGGCCGCCAATGCGGCGTGCCTGCAGGACATGACGGAGCAACGGCTCGCCGAGTTGCTAGCCGAGCAACGGGCGCTGTCGGGTGGATGATGCCTCCTCGCGCCTTGTTGTTGCTGATGCTGGTGCTGACGAGCCCGGCTGTCTATGCCGACCAAGCGGCGGTGGAGGCGTCTGCGGCGGCGCAAGTCCAAGGCGTCGCCGCTAGCTGTGATGCCGGGGGCTTTGCCGTCGCCATCGATATAGGCCACACCCCGCAGGAGCCTGGGGCCATCAGCGCCCGCGGCGTGCCGGAGTACGACTTCAACGAGAGGCTTGCCCGCGACGTCGAGGCGGCTCTGCATGCAATGGGCCTAAAACGCGCGTTCATCGTCGCCGACCGCGCCCGCGGACGGCTGACCCTCACCGGCCGCACCCGCATCGCCGCCGACGCCGGGGCGCAGCTCTTTTTGTCCGTGCATCACGACTCGGTGCAGCCGCAATATCTGTCGGGCTGGGAGTTCGACGGCGAGACTCGCCGTTACAGCGACCGCTTCGCCGGCTTTTCACTGTTCGTCTCCGAGCAAAACCCACGCTTCACCGACAGCCTAGCCTTCGGGCAACGGCTGGGCCGCGAGTTGCGGGCGCGGGGGTTTGTGCCGACGCTGCATCACGCGGAGCCTATCCCCGGCGAGAACCGACCGCTGCTGAACCCGGAGCTGGGCCTATACCGATTCGACGGCCTAGCTGTGCTGCGTACGGCAAGCATGCCCGCTGTGCTGCTTGAAGCCGGGATCATCGTCAACCGCGACGAGGAGAAGCGCCTCGGTTCGGCGGCGCATCGTGCGGTCATGGCCGACGCGATCGTCGCGGCGGTCCTCGAAACCTGTGCCGAGATGGAAGCCGCGCGGCATTGAACCCCTCATGCAATAGCAGCCCGTCCAACACTCGTTTCTTCTGACTACCACGCTCCAGCGTGGTCGTACGTCGCATCGCTCCAGGGTCGCGTCTGACACGGCTGGTCGAGATGGCGTGCGACGTCATCGTGAACACGCAGGCCGCATTGCCCGGGGCCGTGTTCGGGTCGGACCGCGTTCTTGATCTCGACGGCGAATTGCAGGATTCAGCAGGCATTGGGCGCGCATGATCGCGAATCTGCGGCTAAACTCCACGAACAAACCATCACCTCCAGGAGATCGACATGGACGATGTGTTGCAACCGATCCGTAGACAGGTGCGTCCCACCTGGCACCCCGACTTGGAGCCGCTCAACCCGAGCGAGGAGCTTACCGTCGAGCTGCCGCTGCTCGGCCTGGTCAGCGCCGGTCAGCCGGTGGTCGCGGTCGAGGAGCGCGAGACGCTGACGGTCCCGGCCCGTCTCATAAAGCGGCATGCGGCCGATCGCAGCTTTGCCCTGTACGTGCGCGGCGACTCCATGACCGACGACGGCATCGACACCGGCGATCTGGTGGTCGTGGAGCAACGTCCGACGGCGGAGAACGGCGAGACGGTGGTGGCCCGCATCGACGGCTATCAGGTCACCCTCAAGCGCTTCTATCGCGAGCCCGAGGGGATCCGCCTGCAGCCGGCGAACGACGCCATGGCCCCGTTGGTGTTCGAGGAGGGCGAGGTGGAGATCCTCGGGGTGGTGTCGGGGGTAGTGCGGGCCGGGTGAGCTTGGTCTCGCCAACGACGCATCGACGACTCACCTCCGGAATCGTCGTCGTCTTGACCATTGCAAGCCTGCCGCCTCGGCGACGTGCCCGCTCCTCATCAGTTCGTGTGCGCGCCATCATCGGAGATCGCTGCGATCAGCTCCGACCCCCACTGCGCCGATAACTCGGCCAGGTGAACGACACGATGGGGGAACCGGTCTCCAGCAACCGGTCCATGATGCGCTCTCCGAGGTAGGTCTCCATCTCGGCGGCGGTCAGGTTGCCGATCAGAATGGTGGGGCGCATCTCCCCGTAGCGGGCATTGAGCACGTCGAAGAGCATGGCGCGGCGCTTGGTGTCGGTGCCGATCGCGACACCGACTTCGTCGAGCACGAGCAGGTCAGGGGTGGTGAGCAGGGCGAAGCTCTCGATCTCCGAGCGCTTGGCGACCGGCGAGTAGGCGTCGCGCAGCATCCGCAGCGCCCCGGAGATGGACATCAGGAGCCCCGTGCGGCCGGTGCGGATCACCTCGGTGAGGATCGCGCAGGCGAGATGGGTCTTGCCGGTCCCGGGGCCGCCGACCAGCAGCAGCGAGCTGCCCCGCTGTCTGAGCGCCTCGAAGCGCTGTGCGTAGCCGCGGCACACCGCCAGGGCCTCTCGCTGTGCCCGGGTGTGCGCCACGTAGCCGTCGAAGGTCCGGTCCAGGAAGCGGCGCGGAATCCCACAGCTCCCGACGGCCCGCTCGAGGTGTGCCTGGGCCGCTCGGAGCCGCTCGGCGGCGAGTTGGTTGACCTCGGCTCGCCCGACCGCGGCCAGATCCTCAGCCGAGAGGATCGGGGATGAGCCAAGGGATCTGATCGAGGGGGGTGGCCCCGACGCTGTAATCCTTGTCGGCCAATCTTGGCTCCGGCTCATGGTCTTGCCTCGTCGCGTCGCTTGCCTGCAGGGTCCGCAGTCGGTTGATGAAGGTCGCGTCCCAGCTGTCGCGTTGTGTGCCGGTGTCCGTCCAGTAGACGACGAACTCGTCGACCTGAGCCGCGGCCCAGGTGCGGGTCATGCCGTGCTTGGCGGCCCAGTCGAAGACCCGTTGGCTGGGCTGCCAGTCGGGCGGGATGGGTGTGCGCCCTCCCCCGCGGATGCCGGGGCGTTCCGCTGCGGAAGCGTCGTCGCCGTGCAGCACTGACGGCTCACTCACGGCTCCATGACGGTTCATATACCGGTCCGGGGGAACTGTGTTCCCTATCAAAGAGGAACCGGGTTCCCTACCCATGGGCACGGTGTTTCCTAAGGCACGCTGCTCCCTCCTCCCGGATAGGGCACTGGGTTCCCGATTCCTTTGGCACCCTTGATCCTTCTGCGAGGCGGACAACAGAAGCCGGTAGTGAGTCGCTCGTCCGGGTCCGCCTCTCGCGCGCTCGATCAGGGTGCCATCGAGCCCGCCCAAGGCTTTGGTGATACCGCGGCGGCTGAGCTCCGTCATCCATTCCAGGAGTGCGAGGGAGGGGAAACACTGCTCTCCCCCTTCGTCGGCATACTCGGCCAGCGCGAGCAGCACCAGCCGCTGAGCGAGCGTCAGTCCGCGGCAGTCCCAAGCCCAATCGCGTGCCGCTCGGCTCATGTCGGGCGCGCCTGCTCGGGGCGGCGTTGCAGCAGATCCACGACCTGGACATCCAGAGCGCGGGCGATGCGGCGCAGGCTGGCGAGGGTCGGGTTGGCGTCGCCGGTCTCGAGGCGGCAGATCCAGGCTTGCGAGGTGCCGGCGCGCTTGGCCACCTCGGCTTGGGTCCGACCGGATCGCTTGCGCAGGTGACGGAGGTTTCCTCCGATGGTGCTGTTCATTCCGGGCTCCGAATCGTTGTCTGTGATATCCGAGCCGGCGGGCCGGGCAGACCGTGACGCTGCCGCCGCCGACATGGAACATGCGCTCGAGACCGTCCCGCCGGCAGCGTGGTCGAAGCGTGGGCCGGTGCGGAAAGCGTCCTCGAACGCTGAACAGATGGTAGGCCGATTGCGTGCGCGGCGAAGCCGCTCAAGATGACGCTTTTCGACGCCTTTCGCGTGGTTGGGGTTTTTAGCGGCCATCGGGAGCGACGTGGCCCAGCGCGCCCGGCCCGGCCGGGGCGGCTCGGCACCCGAACAGCAGGAGACGAACAGGGGGATGACGGCTGGCGCGGGTTTGGCGCTTTCCGCCGGTTCATGCGGTGGATGGACGGACGGCCCGATCGCCCGCGCAATCGCCGGAAGGTGTGCTCTGCCGATGATGCGCGAGGCTGTGCGGTACCGTCGCGACCGGGCCGCATCGGCGATCGTCGCCCGACAGAGACGCGGCCGCTCGCGGACGAGCAGCCGTCGTCGGATCAGAACGATTCGAGCATCGTCGCGATCGTAAAACTGATCAGGCTCAAGATCAGCATCACGAATCCGATGGTCAAAATGATGTTGTCGGGCATGTCCGACAGGAATTCCACCAGGTAGAGCGGGGCGATGGCGGCGAACATCAGCACCGAGCCGAGCACCCGCAGCAGGCTCCGTTGCTGTCGGTGGCAGCGCTGAACCGCGGACGGTGCAGCCGCCAGCACGGGAAGATCGATTCGATGCTCCGGTTGCGTGTGCTCGAACGCAGTGTCGTTCTTGAGATTGATGCCGCCGAAATCGATGCTCACCGCCGGCATCGCCACTTCCGACGCCCTCGGCTTGGGCACGCTGTCGCCCATGATCCCGCGAATTGTCGAACGGATTTCATCACTCTTGTCGACCATCTACAAACCTCCGCTGACCCGTGATCCGAAGTATGCACTTGATATCGAACGCGTCGGATCGTCGCCCGCCGCATCGACCGCGTCAACGCAAAAACGGGTCGTGCAGCCGTCATTCCGGGGCGGATTCGCTGAACCGTGCACTCGGTCACGTTCAGCTCGCCAGCCTGACGAGCTCCAACACCGGCGCCTTGCGGACATCCTCGCTGCTGCGATAGAGGCTGTAGAGCGCCGCGACCAGCTTGGCCTTCTTCGTCGGCGTCAACGCGGTGCCGATCTCGTCGAGTCCGGCTTCGACGGACTCGAGCAGGGTTTCCAGCAACATGACGTCGACCGGACCCCGGACCATCGTGTCAGTCCCGTCCTCGGCACGCCCCTGTCCGGTCGCCAGCCAGAGCAGGGACACACCGGCCACGCGGGCGATATCGACCAGCTTGTCCGCCCCGGGAACGCTCGCGCCTGCGAGGTACTTGCGGAAGATGCTCTCGGAGATACCGCACTTTTGTGCGAATGCATTCGTGGACAGCATGCCCTTCGCGCGCGCCAGGCGCGTCGCGAACCCGGCAGCATCCCAGCAGGCTTCCCTAGTTAAATCAGAATCTTGATTGTTCGTCGTCATGGTCATACCACCCGCGTCGAGTGCCGAGAAATCGCTTTATAGCGCTTACAATGTCGCTTATTACGCTTTAATGTTTGACAAGATCGCTTTATAAAAACGATTATAACACCATCAACATGTTTTTCTGCCGTGAGAGCGACGATGACGGACACACCCTCGGCCCCCGACCTGGAGCCACCCCGGTCCAACCCTGCGCCGTACCACGATTGCGAGGTCGATACCCTGAACCTGATGTGGCTGCTCGGCGCGCGCGAGTTGGCCCGTTCGGACGCCGAAAAGGCGGTCTTGGTCTATGGTCTGGACCGGGAAGTGCTGGACATCCTGCGTCACGCCTCGCTCGCGATGCTGCGCGAGCTGGCCGCTTCGGGCGTGCTGTTGTTTCGACCGCGCTTTCGCGTGTGCTGGCTGCAGGACCGTCTTCGCACGACCGGGCCGTCCGCACTCGGGCTGGGGCTACAGGTGATTCTGCTCGCCGCCGAGGAGGTCGCCCAACCGTGAGACTTCAGCACCACGCCAGGACGCAGCTGGCGATCGCCTTGATCCGACGCGGCATGCGCACCTCGCTCGTCGGGCGGATCAGCGGCCTGCGCCCGGCCGTGCTGCGCACACTCCACCACGAGATTCACGGCTGCAAGCCTTTGCCCGGTCAACTACCGAGCACCGGCAGTCTCCTCGGCTCGGCGCGTCGGCAGGCCAACGCGTCGGTGTTCGCGGGCTTGTATCGCGCCTTCGGCGGCGCGGCGGTTGAGCGGAGCATCGACATCGAGGCGCTGCTCACGGGGCATCGCCTCTATCTGGAGCAGATGGTGCGGCTGGCGGCATCCGACACGCTGGGCCCACCCCTCGACATCAATCAGGGCTGGGTGATTGCCCGCGACCTGACCACGGGGCTCGTGCTCTTCCGCACCTGCGAACGCTGCGCGATCCCCTACGTGGCAGGGGCGTTCTCGCGCCGGGCAGTCGACTGTCCGATCTGTGCGTTGAAGATGTCTCGGCCGTCGCGCGATGGGGCTGATCGCCGGCCACCCGACCAAGCCGTGCATTCACCTCCGGCTGGCGAGCACAGCGATCACATCACGACAACAGATCCCTGACGTCGGCTACCCCGTTCACCCTGCGCCACGAGCGATCACCTTTAGATCCATCTTGGCGCCCAGTGCAATCCCGGCGCGCCGAAGCGCCAATCGAACCGCTTACTTCATTTGGAGACGTCACATGCCAACCTCTGTGCTGCGCTTGCGAACCGTGCTCGAGCGCACCGGCTACAGCCGTTCCGTAGTGTATGCCCGCATCGCCTCCGGTCTGTTTCCACGTCCGATCGCGCTCGGTGCACGCGCGTCCGCCTGGCCCGAGCATGACATCGAAGCGGTACTCGCCGCGCTGATCCGCGCCGTCACCGACGACGAGCTGCGCACCCTGGTCTCGGGCATCCATGCGCGACGATCGACCTTCGGTCTCCGTGCGGATGAACGCGCGCTCGCCGTCACCCAAGCCTGCGCCGAGACGCAAGCGCCGACGTCACGTCGAGCAGGCTGACCCAGCAGACGGGGCGATCGCACGAGACCGGCGCGCAGAACGGTTCGCGGCGCTCGCATCCGCAAATGCAACACGCGCGGCGTACCATGTGCTGGGGATCGTGCAGGGAGGGCCACGCAGTCCACAGAGACTCATCAGGAAAATGTCGTTGTGGTGCCACCCCGACATTGGGTCGATGCCGGATTGCCGCGACGTGGTGGACACGAGACCCGTTACGTCAGCGTCGCCAAGCTATGGGGGCAAGCATGGCCGTCAGGCAGGCGCCAGGGTAAGGATGAAGCGTGTTCGGGATCCGAGACGCCCTATGAACGGCTCCGTAGATCGAAAGTTTTGGTTGGGGGCATTTTTGGGGGCAGTATGTTTTATACCGGACTTTCTGAATCTTAATCTATTGTTTTTATTTTATTTTTCTAAGTTAGTGGCGGAGAGGGAGGGATTCGAACCCTCGATAGGCTGTTAACCTATACACACTTTCCAGGCGTGCTCCTTAAGCCACTCGGACACCTCTCCACGGGAAATCGCGATCGAACCGGCGGGAGAATTGCTCTCCGATCGCCATGGCCCCGATCTGCGAGCCGCGAAGAATACAGGAAGGTATGATTGCGTTCAAATCAGGCTTGAAAAGACGGGATCGACGATGCCTCGGCGACGGGCAATGTCCTATCCGAAATCCACCTCCCCTCCGAAATCCACCCAGAGAGAAGTCCACCGAAACATGGTTTCCCGAAAGGATCCGGGGCATCCGGCGATGTCCGATGTTGCCGATCGTTACCGCCTTTATCAGCTTGCCGTGCAGAATCCGCGAACGGAGATCGATTTCGTCGACCGCACCTTTCGGCAATTGCGCGGGCGAAGCGCCCGCATGCTGCGGGAGGATTTCTGCGGAACGGCGGCGGTGTGCTGCGAGTGGGTGGGTCGGCGCAAACGCAATCGGGCCTGCGGCATCGACCTGGATCCCGATGTCCTGGGCTGGGGGCGGCGTCACAATTTGTCCGCGCTGGACGCGGCCTCAAAGGGCCGAGTCGCATTGATCGAGGGAGATGTCCGCGAGATCGAGGCGCCCTCCCCCGATATCGTGTTGGCGATGAATTGCAGCTACTGGCTGCTCCGCGACCGCTGCCATCTCCTGCGCTATTTCGAGCGGGTACGCGACGCCTTGGCCGTGGGCGGGATCTTTTTCTTGGACGCCTTCGGGGGTTACGACACCTTTCGCCTGTTGACCGAGGAGCGACGGGTGGAGGATCCGCAGGGCGGCGGCTTCACCTATATCTGGGAGCAGGCGCTGTACGAGCCCGTGACCGGCAGGCTGGTCTGCCATATCCATTTTCGGTTCGACGACGGCTCGGAATGGCCACGTGCCTTCAGCTACGATTGGCGGCTGTGGACCTTGCCGGAGATCCGCGAGTTGTTGGGGGCCGCGGGTTTTTCGCGCGTGATGGTCTATTGGCAGGGATGGGATCCGCACGGAAAACCGGACGGCATCTTCGTGCCGGTCGAGAGCGGGGAGCCGGACGCCGGGTGGATCGCGTATCTGACGGCGGAGAAGTAGGCATCTCGCGGAGTGGACCTGGATCCGTTCTTCGGCCTTGGGGCGAGCTTGCGCATCCCTGCGGGGTGACGGCGCAGGGGCTGCCGCGGGGATGGGTTTCGCTGCGCTCGGGCTGGGCTGGGATTGAGACGTGGGAGCGGGGAGGATGGGTTTCGCTGCGCTCGGGCTGGGCTGGGATTGAGACGTGGGAGCGGGGAGGATGGGTTTCGCTTCGCTCTACCCATCCTACGGGGTTTGTTGGGGGTGGGCAGGGATGCGCAAGCGGATGTCTTGGAGGCGGGACAGGATGAAAGCGGCGACGGCCTCGGGGGTGTTGAGGGGGAGGACGACGAGCGGTGGCTCGACCGCGAGGGGCGCGTCGGTGGCGACGGCGATGATGGACGGATCGCCGGGGTAGAGCGGGGCCTCGCCGGTGGTCGGGCGATGGACCTCGATTTTGGGATAGTCCGCGTGCTTGAAGCCTTCCACGAGGACCAGATCGAGTCTGTCGAGCTCGAAGCGTGCGAGCATCCGATGGAGATCCGGGTCCTCGCCCTGCACCGGATCTTGGACCTGCAACGCCCAGCGCGCCGTGGAGGCGAGCAGGGTCTGATGCGCACCCGCCTCGCGCACCTCATAGCTGTCCTTGCCGGGCACGTCCAGGTCGAAGCGATGGTGGGCATGTTTGAGGTAGCCGACACGCAAACCACGACCGTCGAGAACGGCGACGACCTGCCGGACCAAGGTGGTCTTGCCCGACCCGCTCGGGGCAACGAAGCCGACTACGGGAATGATTGTCTCGTCCATCGGGTTGATCCTCGGTGCGAATGGGGACGGCACCGCCTCTTCGGCACGCGCCTGCTCGTCGGATTTTATACCGAGCACACGCAGATTTTTCGCCGCATTGCACGCCCCTAAAGCGAGGAGGTGCGCCGTGTCCCGCCGCGCACGGGACGCACCCTGCTTTCCGAATAACCCACGCGCGCTCGGAATCAACGCGTGAGCCCAGTCCACGCCTTGGACATTTCCAGAAGGCCGGCGCAGAATGTCGCGCAGAAGCGGTCGGCCCCTATCGCGGTCACGACCGACGCAGCGCACCACCGCGCATTCCTCGCGAAACCCCGTCCCTCGACGACATCGTCCCGAAGAAAAGACTTCCGAATCCATGGCTCAATACATCTTTACAATGAATCGGGTCGGCAAGGTCGTGCCGCCCAAGCGCGTCATCCTGCGCGACATCTCCTTGTCCTTTTTCCCGGGCGCCAAGATCGGCGTGCTCGGTCTGAACGGCTCGGGCAAATCGACCCTGCTGAAGATCATGGCGGGTCTCGATACCGAGATCGAGGGCGAGGCACGGCCGCAACCCGGCATCAAGATCGGTTTCCTGTCGCAGGAGCCGGGGCTCGACGCAACCAAGGACGTGCGCGGCAATGTCGAGGAGGCGCTCGGCCACATCACGGCGGCCTTGGAGCGGCTCGACGCGGTCTACGCGGCCTATGCGGAGCCGGATGCGGACTTCGACGCCCTGGCCAAAGAGCAGGCCGATCTCGAAAACCTGATCGAGGCCACCGACGGACACAACCTGGAGCGCACGCTGGAGGTCGCCGCCGATGCGCTGCGTCTCCCGCCCTGGGATGCCGACGTGACCAAGCTCTCGGGCGGGGAGCGTCGTCGAGTCGCGCTCTGCCGTCTGCTGCTGTCCAAGCCCGACATGCTGCTCCTCGACGAGCCGACCAACCACTTGGACGCCGAATCGGTCGCCTGGCTCGAACGCTTCCTGCACGAGTATCCCGGCACCGTCGTGGCCGTCACCCACGATCGCTATTTCCTCGACAATGTCGCCGGCTGGATCCTGGAGCTCGATCGCGGCCACGGCATCCCCTGGGAGGGCAACTATTCCTCCTGGCTGGAGCAAAAGGAGCAGCGTCTGGAGCTGGAGCAGAAGCAGGAGCAGGCCCGCATCAAGTCCATGAAACACGAGCTGGAGTGGGTGCGCTCCAACCCGAAGGGTCGCCACGCCAAGAGCAAGGCGCGCATGGCTCGGTTCGACGAGCTGCAGTCGCAGGAATTCCAGGCCCGCAACGAGACCAACGAGATCTACATCCCGCCCGGCCCGCGTCTGGGTGACCTGGTGATCGAGGCCGATGGACTGAAGAAGGCGTACGGCGACAATCTGCTCTACGACAACCTCTCCTTCACCCTGCCCAAGGGCGGCATCGTCGGCATCATCGGCCCGAACGGCGCGGGCAAAACCACGCTCTTCCGCCTCCTGACCGCTCAGGAGACACCCGACGCCGGGAACCTGCGCATCGGCGAGACGGTGAAGATCGCCTATGTCGATCAAAGCCGTGATGCGCTCGACGACAGCAAAACCGTTTGGGAGGAGATCTCCGACGGGGCCGACAACATCGTGGTCGGTCGCTACGAGATGTCCTCGCGCGCCTATTGCAGTCGCTTCAACTTCAAGAGCACCGATCAACAGAAACGCATCGGCGATCTCTCCGGCGGGGAACGCAACCGGGTCCATCTGTCCAAGCTCTTGAAGAGCGGCGGCAACCTCCTGCTGCTCGACGAGCCCACCAACGATCTGGATGTCGAGACCCTGCGCGCACTCGAAGAGGCACTCCTGACCTTCCCGGGCTGCGCGGTGGTGATCAGCCATGATCGCTGGTTCCTGGATCGCATCGCGACCCACATCCTGGCCTTCGAGGGCGACTCGCAAGTGACCTGGTTCGAAGGCAACTATGCCGACTACGAGGCCGCCCGGCATCGCCGCTTGGGCACCGAGGCGGATCAACCGCACCGGCTCAAATATCGGAGGCTTACCGCCTAGACGGCCACGGGGCCGTCTGCGCCCGACCATGAGCCTGCGTCTAAACCGATTGATTCGGCATCCCTGGAAACCCTGGCGGGTTGTTCCCGCCTCCACGCGCTCTGCCACACGGGGTTATCTGGTCGCCCTGAGCGGCAGCCTCCTGACCTTGGGGCTGGTGGCCTGGGATTATCGCGAGCGGATGTCCGCGATCGCGGCCGATTCGAACGGACAGCACGCCGAGTTGGGGGTCACGCCGGCACTGGCGCTGATCGTCGCGACGGCCACGACGACGCTCGCATTGCTCTTCTACCTGCGTTTCCGTGCGCTCGCCCGCGCGCAGCTGCGCGACCTCGCGGATCTGGACGCGGCCGGCGAGACCTTGCGCGCGCTGCTCGGCACCGTCTCGCACGGGGTGATCCTGACCGACATCGACGGCCGGATTCGCTTGTTCAATCCCGCCGCCGAGATCCTCTTCGGACGCCTCGGCGAAGAGACCTTGGCCTTGCCGATCGAGATCCTGATCCCGGATCTGCGGCTGTCGGATGTTTTCGAGGGCTCCCGGGCGAGCCCCGGACTCGGACCGCGCGTGCTCCACCTCCAGGGTGTTCGCGCGGACGATCGGCAGTTCCCGATGCGCTTGCTGACCCGTCCCTTGACGCTCGACGGCGAGGATTTCCGACTGCTGATCGCCGAAGACATGACCGAGTCCGAGCGCAGCGGGCAACGCATGGAATTCCTCGAGCAGCGCGACCCGCTGACGGGGCTTCAGAACCGACCGACCTTCGAGCGTATCCTCGCTGCCGTCACGCCGCTGCGCGGCGACGAGCACCCCGAGCATGCGCTCTGCTTGATCGACATCGACCGTTTCAAGGTGATCAACGACACCTTCGGCCATGCCGCCGGCAACAAGGCCCTCGAACAGCTCGGGCAGATCGCCAAGACCAAGTTGGGCGCCGCAACCGCCTTGGCCCGCTTGAGCGGAGACGAGATCGTCGCCCTCTTCGTGGGCGACGCGGCAAGCCAGGCGAAGGCGCTCTGCGAAGATCTGATTCGCACGACCCGCAACTTTCTCTTCACCTGGCAGGAGCGCTCGTTCGACATCACGCTCAGCATCGGCCTGGTCGTGTTCGACCCCCGCAAAACCGGGTCTATCGATGCGCTCGGACAAGCCGATATCGCCTGCCGCGTCGCCAAGGAAAAGGGTCGGGATCGGGTCCATGTCTACCGCCATCGTGATGCCGAGAGCATCCGTCACCGCGGTGATCTGGCCCTTGTGCCCGCGATCGGTCGCGCCCTGAGCGAAGGGCGATTCCGGATCATGGCACAGCCGATCCAAGCGCTCCACGGCAGCAATCAGCCGATCCACTACGAGATCCTGGCGCGGATGAAGGACGAGAAGGGCAACGCCGTGGTGCCGGACACCTTCATCGCGGCGGCCGAGCGTCACGTCCTCATGCCGACGATCGACCGCTGGATCGTCACGCATGTCTTCTCGCGCCAGTCCGAGCAACTTGCCGCTTGGCACGCAGCCGTTCCGGATCGCTTCATGCTCGCGATCAATCTGTCCGGGACCACGCTGATGGACGACGGCTTCGCCGCGTATCTCAAACGTCAGTTCGCCGAGTACGCGATCCCTTACGCCAGCATCTGCTTCGAGATCACGGAGACCGCTGCCGTGGCGGATCTGCGCCGCGCCAGGACCTTTATGCAAGAGATGCGTGCACTCGGGACATCCTTCGCGGTCGACGATTTCGGAACGGGCTTCGCCTCCTATGCCTATCTGAAGTTCCTGCCGGTGGACTATCTCAAGATCGACGGGAGCTTCGTGCGCAATCTGGAAACGGATCCCGTCGATCGCGCGCTCGTCTCCTCCATCAACCATATCGGACATGTGCTGGGCATGAAGACGATCGCCGAATGGGCCGAGACCCCGGAGCTGGTCGAGCGACTTCGCACGATGGGCGTGGACTATGCGCAAGGTTTCGGGGTCGGACGACCGTTGCGGCTGGAGGATCTTCGGCTGCATCGCGCCTTGAGGCAGGATGCACCCGTGCAGGCTCCGGCGGATGTCCTGCCTCGATCGGTCGCGCTTTGAGTCCGGGGCGCAGAGAGGCGATCCGCCGAGCACCGGGTTTCACTGAACAGGACGGATAGCGAGATGGGTGCCAAGAAACGATTCCTCCAACGCGCAGAGACCCTTTTGGAGCGTCTCGCGATGCTGCTGCCGGCCGGCACCGAGTCCCCGGACTGGACCGCCCATGCTTTTCGATGGCGCCGCCGCGGCGATCGCGGCTGGTTGCAGGCGGTGCCCGCTCCGCATCGGATCGACCTCGACGACCTGCTCTGTCTGGATCGACAGAAGGCCGAGATCGAGCGCAATACCACACAGTTCCTCGCCGGCCGCGGGGCCAACAACGTCCTGCTGTGGGGCTCGCGCGGGACCGGCAAATCCTCGCTGATCAAGGCGGTCTTCAATGCGATGCGTGAGCGCGGGCTGCGTCTGATCGAGATCGACAAGGACGACCTCATTCAACTCCCCGAGATCCTGGAGCTGATTGGCGACCGCCCGGAGCGCTTCATCCTCTTCTGCGACGACCTCTCCTTCGAGGCCAGCGAATCCGGCTACAAGGCGCTCAAGGCCGCCTTGGACGGCTCCATCACGGCAACACCCGAGAACCTCCTCATCTACGCCACCTCGAACCGCCGTCATCTGCTGCCGGAGCTTCAGTCGGAGAACCGGGAGGCACGTTTCGTCGACGGCGAGCTGCATCACGGGGAGGCGGTCGAGGAGAAGATCTCGCTTTCGGACCGGTTCGGGCTCTGGGTCGCCTTTCACCCCTTCAGTCAGGCCCAGTACCTTGCACTCGTCCACCACTGGCGCGCCCGCTTCGGCGAACCATCCGAAATCGCTGCGCCCGGGGCGCGCGAGACGCTCGAGCGTGCCGCACTCCAGTGGGCCTTGCGCCGCGGCTCGCGCAGCGGTCGCACGGCCTGGCAGTTCGCCCGCGATTGGTCCGGGCGCGGCTGACCGCAGGACAGATCGGCAATGCGCTCCGGCACAGATACAGGTGAAGCGATGAGCCAGTTGAAGCAGCCGCCCTGGCTTCATAACGCCGAGGGCAAGATGCGGCGAGTCGGCGTCGAGTTGGAGATGAGCGGGCTCGGGCTCGATGCGCTGGCCGCCTGCGTGGCCGGCTTCTTCGGCCTCGAGATCGAATCGCGCGGACGTTACGAGCGCGTGCTCGCAGGCGATCCGGCGGGCGACTGGGTCGTCGAGCTGGACTACGACCTGCTCAAACGGCTCGGCCGCGAGACCTACGCCGAGGACACCTTGGAGGGAGAGATCGCTCAGGCGGCCGAAGGTGCCCCTGCCCGTCGCCGACGCATCAACAGCCTACACAATCAGGCCATCGACCGAGTCGGCGAGGGTTTGCGCGTCAGCGGTCGGGATCTCGACGGTATCGTCCAGGCGATCGAAGACCCGCAGTCGGAGTTTCTGGTCGGCGTGCAATGGCATCCGGAGTTTCTGATCTATATGTCGCGTCAGCGCGCCCTGTTCCGCGCGCTCGTCGGACATGCGCGCGCCTTGGCGTGACCGAAACCCCCTTTGGCGCGATGATTCAGCCAGTCGTTCGGTCCCGGCATCAAGGCACGCCTCGAGCACGAGACCGGCGGGATCGACACGCGCACCGGCAAGGCTTGGAGCAAGGTCAAGAGCTGGTTCGGCTACGCGGTCTGCACCTGATCGCCGACACCCGCTACGAGATCCCAGTGGCGATGCACCTCACCCGGGCGGCGTCTCACCCGGCGACGACGGGCGCATCGTGCGGATCAGCCTCGACGACCACGATCGGCGCATCTTCGTGCCCACACCACACGGCAGCCCGAGTTGGCTGCGCGGCTGCAACCGGCGCAGCGCCCTGGAACGGATCAACGACCGCATCGACAACAGCTTGCGAGTGAATCTTATTTGCGGACCCTGCCGCGCTGCCGAGCGTCCGCGATGGCGTGAAAAACCCGCCGTGCCGACTGGCTCGACCGTCGACGATGCTCGGCAGGTCCGGGAAAACGCTGCAGCGCAAATGGCTCCGACCATCCCGCGGTTGTTTCGACACTGGTTGAACAATACACTTCACGCCTTTACTTCGCCGATAGTCCTGCCGATGCGCACCTCCCAGTTTCCGATCCAGACCCTCAAAGAGACCCCGTCCGACGCGGAGATCGCCAGTCACCGCCTGATGCTGCGTGCCGGCATGATCCGTAAGCTCGCGGCCGGGCTCTACACTTGGCTGCCGATGGGGCTGCGCGTCCTGCGCAAGGTCGAGGGCATTGTCCGCGACGAAATGGACCGCGCCGGTGCCTTGGAGGTTTCCATGCCTGCGGTGCAGCCCGCCGAGCTGTGGCAGGAATCCGGCCGTTGGGACCAATACGGCCCGGAGCTGCTGCGTCTGCGCGACCGCCACCAGCGCGACTTCTGCTTCGGCCCGACGCACGAGGAGATCATCACGGATCTCGCCCGCAACGAGCTGAAGAGCTACAAGCAACTGCCGATCAACTTCTATCAGATCCAGACCAAGTTCCGCGACGAGATCCGGCCGCGCTTCGGTGTCATGCGCGCCCGCGAGTTCCTGATGAAGGATGCTTACTCCTTCCATCTCGACGATGCCTCGCTCGAAGACACCTACCGGCAGATGCACGCGGCCTACAGCCGCATCTTCAGCCGATGCGGGCTCGATTTCCGCCCGGTGCAGGCCGACACCGGCAGCATCGGCGGCAACGCCTCGCACGAGTTCCATGTCCTGGCGGACTCCGGCGAGGACGCCATCGCCTTCTCCGACAGCAGCGACTACGCGGCCAACGTCGAGCTGGCCGAGGCACTCGCCCTGACCGACGCCGCCCCGGCGCCGCAGGAGACCGCGCGCCTGGTCGACACCCCGAAGGCACGCACCATCGCGGATCTGGTCGAGCAGTTCGCTCAGCCGATCGAGCGCACGGTCAAGACCCTGGTGGTTGCGGCCTCCGCCGAGAGCACGTCCGCTCTGGTCGCACTGCTGGTGCGCGGCGATCACGAGCTCAACGCCCTCAAGGCCGAGAAGCTGCCCGGGGTCGCCGCGCCGCTGCGCATGGCAACCGAGGCCGAGATCCGCGACGCGATCGGCGCCGGTCCCGGATCGCTTGGACCGAAGGATCTGCCGATCCCCTGTATCGTGGATCGCACCGTCGCGGTCACCGGCGATTTCAGCGCAGGCGCCAATCAGGACGGCAAGCATTGGTTCGGCCTGAACTGGGGGCGGGATCTGCCGCTTCCCGAGGTCGCCGATCTGCGCAACGTGATCGACGGCGACCCGAGCCCGGACGGCTCGGGCCATCTTCGCATCGCGCGCGGGATCGAGGTCGGACACATCTTCCAGCTCGGGCGCAAGTACAGCCAAGCCATGAAGGCCAACGTGCTCGGCGAAGACGGCCGTGCGACGACCCTCACCATGGGCTGTTACGGCATCGGGGTGTCGCGTGTGGTCGCCGCGGCGATCGAGCAGCATCACGACGAGCGCGGCATCTCTTGGCCGGCGCCGATCGCGCCCTTCCAGGTCGCACTCCTGCCGATGAAGCTCGGCAAGTCCTATCGGGTTCGCGAGGCCACGGATCAGCTCTACGAGGATCTCAAGCAGGCCGGCATCGACGTCCTGCTCGACGATCGCGACGCCCGCCCCGGCGTCATGTTTGCCGACATGGAGCTGATCGGCATCCCGCATCGCATCGTCGTCGGCGACAAGTCGCTCGACGACGGCCAGGTCGAGTACAAGGGCCGCAACGACAGCGAGACCCAGCTCATCCCGATCGAGGAGATCGTCGGCTGGGTGTCGGCGAGGCTTCGGTCGGGCTGACCTCAGCCGCCAGCCGCCAGCCACCAGCCACCAGCCACCAGCCACCAGCCACCAGCCACCAGCCACCAGCGATCCTCGGCAATCGCGCACGGGCAACGCAACACCGACCGCCTCGCGCGCAATCCATGCCGCCCGCCGCCTCGAACGAAGCCGGAGGCAGGGGGCTGGACGCTGGAGGCCCCCTAACCACTGGAACCGCAGGACAAACAGGATCTCACCTCAATGACTAAAGAAGCCTCCTTCGACCGCGACGCACTCCTCGCTTGCGGACACGGCGAGATGTTCGGTCCGGGCAATGCCCAACTGCCCGTGCCGAACATGCTGATGATGGATCGTGTGCTGCGCATCGCCGATTTCGGCGGCGCCAACGGCAAGGGCGAGATCCTGGCCGAGCTGGATATCAAGCCCGAGCTCTGGTTTTTTCAGTGCCATTTTCCCGGCGACCCGGTCATGCCCGGCTGTCTGGGTCTGGATGCTCTCTGGCAGCTCGTCGGCTTCTATCTGGCCTGGGTCGGCAATCCCGGGCACGGGCGTGCACTCGGGGTCGGCGAGGTCAAGTTCACCGGGCAGGTGCTCCCGACCGCGAGCAAGGTCACCTATCACATCGACATGAAGCGGGTCATCTCGCGCAAGCTGGTGCTCGGCATCGGCGACGGCGTGGTGCAGGTGGACGGGCGCACCATTTATACGGCCAAGGATCTGCGGGTGGGGCTCTTTACCTCGACCGATGGCTTCTAAACCGCGCCCGGTGCGATATGCGTAGTGTGTTGGATTGGCTTGGCCGCGTCGGCTCCGACAACTGACGGAGCCGACGCGGTTTAAAGTATTAAAAAATAATAAATTTCAAACCGCGTCTCACCGAGATCGAGGACATCTCCAAAGCCAAATGCAAAATGAAAATGACGCAGGTCGCTCTGGACGCGGTTTAGTGATGGACGCGGTTTAGGGTTCGAAACGCATTTTTCCTGAGAAACGCTTCAAAAAGACCGAAACTCGTAGGATGGGTAGAGCGCAGCGAAACCCATCCACCCCGCTCAGACGCGCCTCGTCGCCGGGATCCGCGAAGACCCGCATCAGACAGTAAGCACCGAGATCCGGCACCACGGAAAACCCGTCGCCGCTGCCCATCAGGCGGATCCGGCCGGTCGGCATACGGCGATCGATCAGAAAGCGCTGAAAGCCCATCCGCAGGAAGGCATCGGGGACACGCAGCCCGGAATAGCGGAAGAAGCTGAACACGACCAAACGACTCACGATCATCCTTATTGCGATTGAAACGACACGCCGATCACCCGAGTCACCCTTGCGGACGGGTGCCCCGACCGACTCCAACACCGCATCGAAGCGTGCTATGTTCGACGCACGATCCACCCACCCGGAGCAGGTGCGCCATGAGATTTCCTTATGGATTAAGCGACTTCGGCAAGCTGATCCGCGAAGGCTATTTCTACCAGGACCGCACCGATCGCATCCCGCTGCTGGAAGCCTCGGGCGATCAACTGCTCTTCATCCGCCCGCGACGCTTCGGCAAGAGCCTGCTGCTGTCGATGTTGGAATGCTACTACGATCTCGGCCGGGCCGAGCAGTTCGACGCCTTGTTCGGATCGCTCGCCATCGGTCGCGACCCCACGCCGTCGCACAGCCGCTATTTCGTCATGCGGTGGGATTTCTCGCTGGTCAAGGCGCAGGGCGAGGTTCGGGACATCGAGGCGGCACTGCACCAACACATTAACGACCGTATCCTACGATTCCAGCAAGACTATGCAGACCACCTGACGAAGCCCATCGTCTTGCACGCCGATAACGCCATCTCAACCTTCGAGTCGGCCTTGACAGTGGTCTCGCAGACCCCGCACAAGCTCTATCTGCTGATCGACGAATACGACAACTTCGCCAACGAGGTCTTGATGGCGAAGCGCGAGCAATACGAAGCCCTGCTCTACGGCGAAGGTCTGTTGAAGACCGTCTTCAAAGCAGTCAAGGCCGGCGCCGGGGGCCAGGGGCTCGATCGGGTGTTCATCACCGGCGTCTCGCCGGTCGTCCTGAGCGACATGACCAGCGGCTACAACGTCGCGAAAAACATCTATCTGGAGCCCGAGCTCAACGACCTCTGCGGCTTCACCGAGCCGGAGATCGCCGCCGTGCTGACCCGCCTGGCAAGCGACGGCGCCGACTGGTCGCACGCCGAGGCGCTGGACACCATGCGCACCTTCTACAACGGCTATCGCTTCAGCGAAGACGCCGATGCCCGGATCTACAACCCGACACTGAGCCTCTATTTCCTGGAGCATCTCGGCAAACGCGGACGGTATCCGCGCCGGATGCTCGACGAGAATCTGGCGATGGACCGCGCGAAGCTCGTCTATATCGCGCGCCTGCCGCATCGAGCAGCGCTATTTCAAGATCCTCTCCAACCGCGACTACCGCTGGAGCAACGAGCTGCTGCTGAAGACCGCCTTGCTCACGCTCCTGTTCAACGACCGGCTGTACATGATGGTTTCGGAGCTGGAGACCGATCGCGGATATGTGGATCTCGCCTTGATCGTGCGTCCCGACATGCGACGCGTCCGGGCGTTGGACCTGCTGCTGGAGCTCAAGTATCTCGGCCTCAAAGAGTTGGGGCTCAGCGGCGAGCAGGTGCGCGCTCACCCCCGCGAGGCGCTCGCCGCCCTGCCCGCGGTCGCCGCCAAGCTCGACGAGGCCGAGAAGCAAGCGCGGCGCTACGGCGCTGCCTTGCGCGAACGCTATGCCTTGACGGACCTGCACGCCTTCGCCGTGGTCGGCATCGGCCACGAGCGCCTCGTTTGGCGGGTGGTCGATGTCACCGCGCGCTGCTGACAACCCCGGGTCAAAGATCCAGCCGCATCTCCTCCGTATCGGGCGTGCGTTTCGCCTTTGACCGCTTCGGCTCGGCAGCGGGTAGCTCGCGCCAGATCAGCGGCTTGGAAAGTCCCTCCCAGCCCCAGCGCAGCCAGTCGAGCAGGCGCATCGCAAGCCAGAGTGCCCAGGCGAGCATGAGCGCGCGGTAGATCCACATGGGGACCGAAAGCACCCACACCTCGGGCAACGCGGGTCCGCCGCGATCCTGGTACCAGTTGAGCGTGGTCGCGGTCGAGCCGTTCCCCATGATCTGCATCTCGGGTGTGCCGAGCAGACCCTGTTGAACGGCGCCGAGGAGGCCCGCAAGGGCGAAGAGCGTCAGGATCACGAGCCCCGTCTGAATGAGGTTGAAGCGCCAGGCCGGACGGGCCAGAGGGTCCAGGCGATGCCGCAGGCCGAGCGCGAAGAGCCAGCCGATGACCAGCAGCACCACCCAAACCTCGGCCAGGATGAGTCCGATGCCGAGCAGGAGCCAATCGTGCACGCGCAAGGGGGTCAGGCGGCTGCGACCCAGACCCGCGGCCAGCCCGATCAGCACCAGCAGGATCCCCCAGAAGAGCACGGCCGGCCCGATCCGCGGACCCCACGTCCAGAGCACCCAGCGATCCTCGGGCAGGCTCAGCGCGAGATTCAGATTGACCGCCGGGCTGCGCAGATCCGGCAGGCTTGGCCGATAGCCGAGCGTCAGCGGTTGCGCCTCGCGCCAGGTCAGCTCGACCCGAGTGGAGCCGGGCGTCAGCGGCAGCTCGACCTCCGGCGCCGTGTCCGGCAGCGGAAGGCTGCGGCCGTCGAGGCTGAAGGCGATCGGCTCGGCGGCGTCCGGCAGCCGGATGACGTGGCTGCCGCCTTGGCTGCTGCGGATCGCCAGGGTTAGGGTCGAGAGGGTCCCGCGCTGGCCCGGCTCGACGCGCGTGTCGACGCGGTCGATGGTCAATGTCGGCCCCGGGACGCCCGGTGGTCGGGTGAAGGTCAGGACCAATGCCTCGCCCGGCAGGGGTCGCCAGTTGGGCAGCCAGCGATCGGCTGGCCCGAGACGATGGATCGGAGCGATACCCCCGTCATCCAGATGCCAGAGCGGCCCCACGTCGAGACGCCAATCCTCGCTCAGGCGCGGATCCATCGGAGCGACGAGGCTCAACTCGCGGGTCGGTTCCAGACGCGACGACCAGGCCACCTCCGAACGCCCGGCAGGCAGATCCGCGAGAACCGCGGCACCCTCGACCTGGACCCCGGGCGTCTGCACCGACTCGCCCGGCAACAACGGCACCGGGATCAAGACCGGAAAATCACTCGGCGAAAGACGCTGCACACGGGTGTCCACGCGCCAGTCGATCCCCATCCGCAGGGTCCGCTCGACGCGCAGCAGCGGGGGCAGCGCCCCCTGGGCGAGGGATGCCTCCTGCGGAGCGCCGGTCTCGGAGAGGCGGACCAGGCGAATCTGGGCACCGGCGCGCCCGGCGGCATCCAGCCCTTCGAGGTTCCAGCCCTCGACGGTGGCCCGGATCAGACGCGGCGGCATCGGCAGCGGGATCTCGACCTGATCGCGGCTCGCCAGCGGACCGACGAGCCTGACCTCGTGTCGGCCGGCGGGGAGCATGAGCAGGAGCCGACCGGCCGCGTCTTGGCGCAGTCCGTCCGAGGGCTCGCCGTCCACGCGGATCTCGGTCGGCAGCCAGCCCCCTGCCCCGCCCGGCACGGGTGCCGCAACCGCCACTGCGGCATCCAAGGTCAGATCCAGCACCAGCCGATCCGGATCCGCCGCGAGGACCATGAGGGGCAGATCGACACAGTGCGGCAGACAGTCCGGCGGGGCGACCAGACGGGTGCGAAGCTCCTCAAGCAACTCGGGGCTCGGCAGATCCTCGGCAGAGGCAGGCTCGGTACCGAGCACGGTCCCCAACCCCAAGGCCATCAGCAGGGCCAGACCTACTCCGTGGGTCCCGCGACCGCCGACGAGCCCGGCGAGCCGCAGACCGAGCAGCACCAAGAGAACGGCGCCGAGGAGCGAGAGCACCAGATTCACGGTCGGTGTCAGCAGCCAGAGGCGTGCCGATTCATCCTCGCCGACGGGTCCGCTCCAACGCAGATCCACGCTGTTCCAGCGCCAGTCCGGGATGCCGGGTCCGGTCTGGAGACGCGCCTCGGGATCCATGAGATCGATGGGTTCCGGAATCGGCGCGGCGGGCTCGGACAAGGCATCGGAAAGCCGCTCGCGTTTCGACGTCGCCGCCATGTCCATCGTGCTGCGCAGCTCGAACGCAGGCGTGGGAGCCGCGGTCGTCTGCGTGCCCGATCCAGCGTCGCCCAACGCGATCCAAGGGCGCTCCAGATGCGGAAACAGTCCGTCGCGAACCTCCGTCACCAAGAACGGCAGTCCGATCACCACGAGCCCCAGCAAGGCCAGTCGGAAATAGAGTGTCGTCAGGGTCCGCAGACGCCGCAGACCGGTGCGGACTGGCGCGTCCGGAATCAGTCGCAGCAGTGCCGCGGCGGCGAGCAGGTGTAGCCAGATCAGCCGCGGCGCACCGGGCGCCTGCCAGGTCAGGCCGAGCGTGAGCAGGGCAAGCAACGCCCAACCCCAGCCCCAAATCCGGCCGATCCCGAGCGTCGTGATCAGCACCAGAAAGAGATCCAAGAGGCTCCAGCGACCGACCCAGGTGCTCGGCAGGTTGTCGACGCCTCGAACGGTCAAGAGATCCCAACCCGGCGGAAGATACAGCCGCGCGTCCACGTTCTCGAACTCCGTCGCCCAGCCGGAGGCCGGAACGCGTCCGGGTGCGGACTCGAGCCGAGCATCGGCGACCACGTCCAGATTGCCACGTCTGACCTCCACTCCGGGCGAGGTCTCGTCCTCAAGACGCGTGATGAGCACCGGTCGGCCGTCGAGGGTCACGGCGCCCAGCGCGAGTGCCGGGCCGGCGTCCAGGCGCCACCCGCGCGACAGCTGACCGCGGATGCGATCCTGCACGCTGTAGCCCTTGCCGTCGAAGTCGAGCCAAAGCTCGCGATCCAGGCGTAGACGGTCCGGCCCGGGATCCGGATCGCCCCGTGCCTGCTCGGTCAGACCCAGGACGGCGCCGGGCTCGGCCCGATAGACCGGCAGACGCGACCACTCTTCGGGGATCCCGGTCTGGCGCGGATCCACGGCATCGAGTCCGGAAGGCTCGACCCGCCGCAACGCCGGCTCAGCGGCAAAGGCCCAGATCTCGCGCTCCGGCCAGGGTGCGCCCGTTTCGCCGCGCGACAGCTCGGAGACGTCGCCCTGGTGATGCGCCACGACATCCAGATCCCAGCGCCCGGGGCGGACCTGCACCCGCAGCGTCCCGTCCTCTTCGAGTCGCGCCGGCAAGGGGCTGTCGATCCGCAAGGGGATCCCGCCGGGCAGAAGCACTGGGCCCAGCCGCACCTCGCGCGCGCCGCCGGACACCTCCAGTCGAAGTCGGGTCAGGACCTCGAGCGGCAGACTGTCTTGGATGCGTCGATAGACCTCCAGGCTCAGACGATCGCCCGAGCGCTCGGTCTCGGACCCGGCCGGTTCACCGAGCCAGAGACGGTTGGTCCGGTCCAGTCGCGGCGTCGGCACCGCACGGCCATCGCGTACCAAGGCGACCATCCCGACCATCGGGGGAATCAGGAGCGCGTCCGGCGAACGGTCCCAGGCGAAGCGCCCGCTCACCCGGTGGACCCCGGCCGCGAGCGTCACCGTCGGCCGTCCGTCGCGCCGGACCACCGGCAGCGCGGCCCCGTCCGCCGCGACCCCGAGCGGCCAGGCCTCCGCGTCGCCCGGCAGCGGCACTGCAGACTCGGCAAAGACCTGCCAGACCTGAGCGAATGTCCCGCCCTCCCCGCTCAGCGTCAGATCCAGGCGCCCGGGCCAGGCGCAGAGGCGTGCGCCGTCGGCGGGATCGATCGGACAGGCGCGTTGATCCTGCCCCTCGGGACCGCCTTCCAGAACCCAAGGAATCCAAGGCTGCAAGGCCGGGGGGACGTTCGGTGCGGAACCTGTTTCGGAGCCGAGCGCCCCGACGCCGTACGGAACGGTATCGATCTGCGCCCGCAAGGGCGCCGACAGGATCAGAAGAAGCAGCAGCAGACGTCGCGGAATGTTCGGCATAGTGTCACAGCAAAGTAAGTGACGATTCAGACACTAGGATGGGTAGAGCGTCGGCGAAACCCATCCTCCAAACCGACGCGTTGCCGGGTACCGGTCCGATGCCTTTGGCGCGGGCTGGATGGGTTTCGCCGACGCTCTACCCATCCTACATGTTGCGGTTGTTTTTGAATCGTTCCTAGGGGTCTTTCTGCAGATTGCGCCACGCCCAGCGGAGTAGGCCCGATCCAAGGGCCGCATCCCGACCGGTCAACCGGCCCACCTGTCCAGGGCCAACGATGACGAGAAGCGGAGAGAAGGCAAGTCTGCTGATCGGGGTTGCCGGGCTGCTCTATCGGGCGAAGGTCGTGCGGCCGAGCTGGATCCGAATGGGATCCCGAAACGAAACGGTCTGATCGAACCCGCCCCTAAACCCGAATCGCGGTAAAACCGTCACGCAATCATCACGTCCGTGTCACGGATTTGGCAAACACTTTCGCGACAATCGCGCTCGGCCCATCCATCACACCGACAACATCCGTCCCGGAGGCTCTTGACTCATGCGAATCGCATCGCTCTTGAAAACAGTCGCTATCGCAGGCGCCCTCTCGGCCGCCGCCTTCTCGCCTGCCGCCTTTGCCGACGTGAAGCTCATCGGCTCGGGCGCGAGCTTCCCCGCGCCCATCTACGCCAAATGGTTCAAGGACTTCAGCGCCGCGAACAAGGGCGTGCGGGTCGACTACCAGTCCAAGGGCAGCGGTGCCGGCATTCAGGACTTCGTCAACCAGGTCGTCGACTTCGCCGGCAGCGACGCCGCCATGAGCGACGAGGAGATCGCGCAGGTGAAGAGCGGCGTCGTGCTGCTCCCCGTGACCGCGGGCGAGATCGTGCTGACCTACAACCTCAAGGGTGTGGATGAGCTCAGGCTGCCCCGCGACGTCTATCCCGCGATCTTCTCGGGCGAGATCACCAAGTGGAACGATCCGAGGATCGCCGCCGCCAATCCGGGCGTCGAGCTGCCGGACCAGGACATCACGGTCGTGGTCCGGTCCGACTCCTCCGGCACGACCTACGTGTTCACCGGCCATCTGTCCGAGATCAACGAGTCCTTCAAGGCGAACATCGGTCAGGAAAAATCGGCGCAATGGCCGAAAAGCACCAAGTTCGTGAAGGCGCCCAAGAACGACGGCGTCACCGCGACCGTCAAGCAGACCCCGGGCTCGATCGGCTATATCGAGTACGGTTTCGCGAAGCTGACCAAGGCCCCGTCGGCGGTGCTCGAGAACCAGGCCGGCACCTTCGTGGCCGCCGGCGCCGAGACCGGCGCGGCCGCCCTGGCGACCGCCGAGTTCCCCGCAGGCAACCTGCCGGGCTCGAACGTCCCTGATCTGCGCGCCTGGATCATGGACCCGGCGGGCGACGACGCCTACCCGATCGTCAGTTACACCTGGCTGCTCTTCCCGGAGACGCAGGATGCCGAGAAGGCCAAGGTAGCGCGTGACCTGGTCGAGTATCTCCTGACGGAGGGTCAGAAGAGCGCCGATTCCATGGGCTACATCCCGCTGCCCGCGAATGTAGTCGTGAAGGTCCGCGAGGTCTCTGCGCTGATCCAGTAATGAGTCAGCACGGCAGGATCGGGGGCTTCGGAGCATTTCGGGGGGATGGGGCGCGCCGGTCGACATGGGGTGAGCCGGCATAAGCGCCCGTGCGGATCCTCCGTCCGGATCGCCGTCACAGGCGACCCGGACGGATGGAGCCACCGCATCGGATCCGCCCCGCAAAGCTGAGGAGGCGCCGGGTTCATCGTTCCGATCGACGCACATCCAGGCAGATTCAAACCCATGGCCGTGAATCCATTCCAGCATGCCGACTCGGCAAGCAGTATCTCCGGACCACCCTCCGGAGGCGACTATCTTGCCGATTCCATTTTTCGCATCATCGCGCTCTCCTGCGCCTCCCTGATCGTTGTCCTGATCCTCTATATCCTGTGGGAGATCGGCGGGCTGGCCTTGCCGGCCATGGCGCAGCACGGTCTGAGCTTCGTCTCGGGCACGACCTGGAATGTCGGCACACAGGAGTTCGGCGTCCTGCCGGAGATTTGGGGAACCCTCTACAGCTCCTTCCTGGCCTTGATTCTCGGCGGCACCTTCGGTGTGGGCATCGCCATCTTTCTCACCCAGGACTTCATCCACGCCCGTCTCGCTGCGGTCTTCCGGACCATCGTCGAGCTGCTGGCGGCAATCCCCTCGGTGGTCTACGGCCTCTGGGGCATCTATGTGGTCATCCCGATGCTGCGCCCGGTGGCCGAATGGCTGCATCGCGACCTCGGCTTCATCCCGATCTTCGGCACCGAGCTGAGCGGTCCGGGCATGGCCCCGGCGGCCTTGGTGCTCGCCATCATGATCCTGCCGACGGTCGCGGCCATCACGGTCGATGCCTTCCGGCGTATCCCCTACAAGGTCAAGGAGGCCGCTTACGGGATGGGTACGACACGCTGGGAGGCCATTCTCAAGGTGATGCTGCCGACTGCCTCCTCCGGCATCCTCGCGGCCTTGGTTCTGGGATTCGGACGGGCACTGGGCGAGACCATGGCCCTGGCGATGCTGATCGGCAACAGCAATCAGATCAATCTGTCGCTGTTCGCGCCGGCCAACACGCTGGCCTCGCTCTTGGCCTCGAGCTTCCCGGAAGCCGGCCGGATCGAGGTGCAGGCACTCATGTATGCCGCCGTGGTGCTCCTCTTGATCACACTCATCGTCAACATCATCGGGCTGGGCATTCAGCAATACACGGTCCGCAAGTTCGAGGGCAAGGCATGAGCGACATCGACCTGACATCGCGGCCACAAGACATGCAACGCCTGAGCCTGGAGCGTCGGCCGTTCGAGCTGCGTGCGCTGACGAGTGGACTCCTGACGGGCCTGACCTGGGGCATCGCGATCCTCGGCAGCATCCCGCTCTTCTCGGTCATCATCATGTTGGTCGCCGAGGGCGGTTCCCGGCTGGACATCGAGGCCCTCACCGCCCTGCCGCCCGCCGGGTTCGAAATGGGCGGCGGCTTCGGCAACGCCATCATCGGTACACTGGTGATGGTCGCCATCGCGGCCGCCATCAGCGTCCCGATCGGTCTGCTCGCGGCCATCTACCTCGCCATCCTGGACCCCCACAGTGTCGTGGCCGGGACCTCGCGCTTCGTCGCCAAGACCCTGACCGGTTTTCCCTCGATCCTGGCGGGTGTCTTCACCTACGCGGTCCTGGTCATCAACTTCGGTTATTCGGCAGTGGCGGGCGGTGTCGCCCTCGCGGTCCTCATGCTGCCGACCGTGGTGCTGGCCGCCGAGGAGTCCATGAAGCAGGTGCCACAAAAGATGACGGACGCCGCCTACGGCATGGGGTGTACCCGCAGCCAGGTGATCTGGAAGGTCGTGCTGCCGACCGGGCTTCCCGGCATCCTGACCGGCGTCATGCTGGCGGTGGCCGGTGCGGCCGGCGAATCCGCGCCGCTGCTCTTCACCGCCCTCTTCAGCAACTACTTTATGTCCGAGCTGATGGAGCCGACCGCGTCGCTGTCGATCCTCATCTACAACTTCTCGGCCATGCCCTTCGATAACCAGATCGAGCTCGCTTGGGCCGCGTCGTTGGTGTTGGTTCTCATGGTCCTTGTCTTCAATATCCTGGCGCGCCTCATCGGGCAGTCCAAGGTGTAACCCATCCCGAGGTATCAGTCATGAGCGCAACAGCTGAAGCAATGGCGCAAACCATCTTACCCAGGGCGGCGGCCTTCACCCCGGTCGGGCCGACGGTGATCGACTGCCAGCTCCAAAAGGTCTTTTACGGCGATTTTCTCGCCGTCCGCAACAGCAACGTCCCGGTCGAAAAGGGCAAGATCACGGGCTTCATCGGCCCGTCCGGCTGCGGCAAGAGTACAGTGCTGCGCAGCCTCAACCGTATGAACGATCTCATCCCGATCTTCCGGTTCGAGGGCCATGTCAAGTACCACGGTCAGGACGTCTACGGTAAGAATGTCGACCCGGTCGTGGTTCGGCGTTACATCGGCATGGTCTTTCAGCAGCCGAACCCCTTCTCGATGAGCATCTTCGACAATGTCGCCTTCGGTCTGCGGCTGAACCGCTACAAGGGCGACCTCGCGGAGCGGGTTCAGAAGGCGCTCGAGCGCGCCGCACTCTGGAAGGAGGTCAAGGACAAGCTGAACAAGAGCGGCCTGTCGCTGTCCGGCGGCCAACAGCAGCGACTGTGCATCGCCAGGGCGATCGCGACCGAGCCCGATGTCTTGCTGATGGACGAGCCCTGCTCGGCGCTGGACCCCATCGCGACCCGTCAGGTCGAGCAGCTCATGCTCGAGCTCAAGGAGCGCTACACGGTGGCCCTGGTCACGCACAACATGCAGCAGGCGACCCGCGTGGCCGATACCACGGCCTTCTTCGGTGTGGACATCTCGCAGGGCGGACGCACCGGCTATCTGGTCGAGATGGGCGCGACCCGCCAGATCTTCGAAGACCCGCAGCAGGAGCTCACCAAGCAATACGTCTCCGGCGAATTCAGCTGATCCTGTCGCAGCGCGCGCCCGCCGTCCTGTGGCTTGGCGCGCGCCCATCCATTTCAGTTCACGAGGACGGGCCATGACGAGTCTTCCCGGGGTTAAGCGCGCCGCTTCGGCGGTCTTTGTCTCCATCCTATTGACGGCATGCGGCGGAGAGTCGACCGATACGACGACGGAGTCCCCGGCCGGTCTGCGGATCACGGGGGCGGGTGCAACCTTCCCCGAACCGCTCTACCAGGAGTGGATTCGCCGTTACAACACGGAGCAATCCGAGGCGCACTTTGTCTACGAAGGCGGAGGCAGCGGCGAGGGCGTCAGACGTTTTATCGCCGAGACGGTCGACTTCGGCGCCAGCGACTCGGCCATGTCGGACGAGCAGATCGCCCAAGTCCAGCGCGGCGTCAAGCTGATCCCGGCCACCGCCGGCATGATCGCGCTGGCCTACAACCTTCCCGGGGTGGACGGTGAGCTGCGCCTGCCGCGCGATGTCTATGTCGATATCTTTCTGGGCAAGGTTTGGCAATGGAACGATCCCCGTATCGTCGCCGCCAATCCACACCTCGACCTTCCCTCGAAGCTGATCCAGACGGTCGTGCGTCGCGACGGCTCCGGGACCACCTTCGCCTTCACCAACCATCTGAGCACCATCAGCCCGACCTGGCTGAACGAGGGTCCGGGCACCGGAATCCTCATGAACTGGCCCGGCGGGGCGATGACCGGCAACGGCAACGAAGGGGTCGCGCACAAGATCAAGATCAGCCACGGCTCGATCGGCTACATCGAATACTATTTCGCGAGCCGTCTTGGGCTGCCGATCGCATCCCTGGAGAACAAGGCCGGCAACTTCGTCAGACCGGACGCCGAGAGCGGGCGACGCACCCTCGAGGCGGCGGCCGAGGACCGTATGCCCGAGAACCTGCGGCTCTTCGTTCCCGATCCGGAGGCGCCGGATGCCTACCCCATCGTCAGTCTGACTTGGCTCTTGCTCTATGGAACCTATCCCGAGCCCGAGAAGATGGCGGCGCTGAAGGCGGTGGTGACTTGGGCCCTGGACGCCGGACAGCCGATCGCCGAGGAGCTGGGTTACATCCCGCTTCCGGCCAACATCGTCTCCGCAGCGTCACGCGCCATCGAAACCATCCGATAGTCGGAATCACAACGGTCGAGTTGGTCGATCCAGGGATGGATCCTTCGAAGACCGAGGCGCGGGCACGCGTCACGGACCAGCCGTCTCCCGCAACCACCGACATCGGCGCCGGCGCGGTCGGCCGTTCTTGCTTCGGAGATCGCGTCATGGAACCCATGCGTCTGAACCTCAACGCGATCGACACGTCTCTGCGCGCCGTTCAGATCGATTTCGACCGGATCAACCGAACCCTGAGCACACCCAGAGATCCGATGACCGAGATGGTCCGCCGGAATATGATGGCGAGCTACCGAATGGTCGACGAGGCCCTGGCGAGCAGGTTTGACCCCTTCGAGGTCGGACATTCGCAATGGCTTCTGGAGCTCAACACCAGCGTGCTGTGCGGACAGGATGTCGAAAGGCGCAAGGAGTTTTCGATTCACATCGCCTCGACCGAGCAGCACTTCTACGAGCAGGAAGGCGCCGGCATCGGCGGCTTGATGGAATGGCTTGCGCATCACCGGGGCGAAAACGTCTGGTTCCGCGCCGCAGGTGTCTACGTCTACATCCTGAGTCGGCCACAACTCTTTATCGAAGGCAACCACCGCACTGGTTCGCTGATCATGAGCTATCTGCTCGCGCGTGAAGGCCAGCCACCCTTCGTCCTCTCCGTGGAGAACGCGAAGGCCTATTTCGATCCATCCACGCTGGTCAAGGACTCGCGGAAACACAGCCTCGACATGCTGATCACGGTGCCGAAGCTGAAGAAACGCCTTGCTCGCCTCCTGAAAGGCAATGGCGCTCCCGAGTACCTCGTCCCTGCCAACTGACGCCCGGGGCCGGTGGCCGCGGTTGGGGCCTCACGAACGGCCGCGACCCGCACGCATCGCTCGGCTGGACGGAACCTGCCGGCGTCGATCAGCGCCTATCCGAGATTCAGACCCATGCTCGATGGCGCTCGCCCCGTCGGTCCGAAACCTGGATCTCGCCAAGGGCACCGAGATCTACCTCGCCGGCGATCCCGCGGATGCAATCTATATCGTCGCCTCCGGCGATGTGGAGCTCTACGCGCCCGCGGACCAAGGCAAACCGATCGAGAAGATCCACAAGGAACGAGGCATTCGGATGGCTATCCTGCATCACCGGCGCCCCGACCAGCGAAGCAGCGTTTGCGGCCACCGATGCCTCCTTATGGGTCATCCCCAAGGCCGCGATCGACTCCTTCCGGAAGCGCTGTCGAGCTCCGTGGGCATGCGTCAGCAAGGGATGTCTTTCGGAAGAATCCTCTTGATGTGGTCGGGCTTGATGTTGATTACCGGGATCGGTGCTGCGGCCGGAAGCCAGCTCTTCGTCGGAGCCGGGCCCGAGATCTTTGCCGGTCGGCCTTTCGACACTCCTCGGCTTCCTGGTGGCCATTTACTCCAAGACACTGGAGCCTACGGAACCGCAGGGTCCCGCTACCCGCGGAACAGGCTCCGAAACCTCGATCCGGATCGAAAAAACCCAGCAGGTGCAAACAACGCATCGGAATCAGAATCCGAATCAACCCTGAACCCCGTGGTCGCGGCAGCCCGTGCGCCACAACGCGCACCGGGATCACACAACCGCAACACAATCGTCGTATGGTTTCGATGTATACCGGCACCGTCCGGCAGATTTCAACCTCGCAGGCACCCTCGCCATGACCACGACGCCGACTTCTCGCCAACTGGAAAGGCCGATCGCACAACTCGCCACCCTGCGCAAGGGTGCCGTCGAGTTCGAGCGAGCCTACGACGCCGAGATCGAGAAGGTCGAGCCCGGCCATCGCGACAGCGCGCGCAACTTCCTTCACTATCTCAGCATCCGTCAACACGACATCCGCAGTCTTCAACAAGACCTCGGTGCCCTGGGACTCTCCTCGCTCGGCATACTGGAGCCCCATGCCCTGGCCAGCCTCAATTCGGTGATAGCCATCCTGGAGCAGCTCAGCGGCAAGGATTTCGGTCCAGCCCCGGAGCCGCCCGTGGATTTCCGCTCCGGGCCTTTGTTGCTGAGGGATCACACCCGTGCGCTTCTGGGTCCCGAACCCCGCGATCGATTCGTTCGCATCATGGTCACCATGCCGAGCGAGGCCGCCTCGGACGCACAACTGGTCCAGGATCTCCTCATCGCCGGGATGGATGTGATGCGCGTCAACTGCGCCCACGACGGTCCGGATGCCTGGTTCGCGATGGTTGAAAACCTGCGCCGAGCGGAACAGCTGGTGGGACGAAGCTGCCGCGTGCAGGCCGACCTGGCCGGTCCGAAACTCCGTACGGGCGCCATTCAGGCAAGCGGGCGGGTCAAGCGAATGGCGCCCGATCGCGATGTCTTCGGTCGCGTCGCCAGGCCCGCTCGGATTTGGCTCACCACGGCGGCCGCGGCCGAGCCATCCCCGCGGATGTTCGATTCACCCTCCAGATCGAGTGCGGTCTGCTCGAGCGGCTCGCTGTCGGCGATTGGCTTGGTCTGACCGACACGCGCGGCCAACACCATGAGCTGAAGATCGTCGCGAAGAGCGGTCAATCGTTCATCGCCGAAAGCGAGCGGACCGCCTATATTCAGGACGATACCCCGGTCACCGGACTGCGCGACGGCAAGTCGATCGGGGCAGGACGCATCGCCGGGATCCCCGAGGTCGTCAATCCCATCCTTCTCCTGCCGGGCGAAACCCTGATTCTGACCCGTCGCAACGATCCCGGGGCAGAGGCCATTCGCGACGCATCCGGTCGCGTCGTCGCGCCGGCACAGATCCACTGTACCCTGGAAGCGGCGTTCGAGCAGGTCGCGCATGGGCACAGCGTCTGGTTCGACGACGGCAAGATCGGCGGGCTCGTCCAAGAGAACGACGGTCAGCGGATCAGCGTCAAGATCACCCATACCGGGCCACGCGGCGCGAAGCTGCGCGCCGAAAAAGGCATCAACTTCCCGGACACCGCACTCAAGATCTCCGCCCTGACCGAGAAAGACCTCGATGACCTGCCGGCAGTCGTCAAGTTCGCCGACATGGTCGCACTGTCCTTTGTCCGCGGACCCGAGGATGTCGAGCGTCTCCACGACGAGCTCTACCGGCTCGGGGCCAACCATCTCGGGATCGTGCTCAAGATCGAAAACCGTCAAGCCTTCGAAAACCTCCCCCGCATCCTGCTCGCGAGCCTGAACTCACCTCCCGTCGGGATCATGATCGCGCGGGGCGATCTGGCGGTCGAGGTGGGATTCGAGCGCCTGTCCGAGGTCCAACAGGAGATCCTGTGGCTCTGCGAAGCGGCACACGTGCCGGTGATCTGGGCGACCCAGATCCTCGAGGGCATGGCCAAAAAGGGAGCACCGTCGCGCGCGGAGGTCTCGGACGCCGCCATGAGTATTCAGGCCGAATGCGCCATGCTCAACAAGGGTCCGAACATCGTCGAGACCGTCCGTTTCCTGAACGGAATCATCGGGCGGATGGATGAGCACTATGTCAAACGGCGGGCCACGTTGCGCAAGCTCTCGGTCGCGCAGTTGAAGTAGATCTCTTCGAACCGTCACGATTCGGTCGCTTTTATCTGCCATCCTTTTCGGTAAGCGTCGGCCTTCTCTGCCATGATTTAAGGTAACCCTCGTCAATGCAACGCCCTACCCCGAGCCGCGGTGCGGGGTTCTGTTGGTCGAGGCGGTCATCAAGGATGTCGATCCGGAGGATCGGCCGCGGCCCGACCGGATCTTGTCGCCCTGCCCGGCTCCCGCACATCGCCTTTGGAGGTCTTATGATCGGGAATCCATCACGCAACCTTATCCTCGGCGTCCTCGCGGTACTTGCCTTGGGTCCAGCACCCGGTTCCTCTCGAGCCGCCGCTTCGGAGAATGCCTGTACTCCGGCGGCGAACCAGGTCGTGGTGCGTTTCACCTACGGATCGGAAAAGGAATCCTGGATCGACGCCGTCACCGACGGTTTCAACCGCCAAGGCCAGACGACGACCTCCGGAAAGCGGATCTGCGTCCAGGCGATCGCGAAGGGATCGGGCGAGAGCGTGAACGAGATCAAGGATGGTCGAGCAGGACCGGACGAGGTCCATGCCACCAGCCCCGCGTCGGATCTCTACGTCAATCTGGTCAACTACGAGGTCGGCGAGCAACAGGGGGGCGATCTGCTCAAGGTCGAGGGCTTTCTCGTCTCCTCGCCGGTGGTGATCGCGGTCTGGGAGCCGGTGCTTGCGACACTCGGGCCGATCGACCAGGTCGGATGGGCAGAGATCTTCAAACGCTCGGCCGAGGGCCAATTTCGCTACGGTCAAACCAATCCGGAGACCTCCAACAGTGGTCTGTCGGCCCTGATCGCTCAGTTCTACGCGGGGGCGGAGGCTCAGGCTGGACACCCGGTTCCCCGGCTCTCGACGGCAAAGCTCGAGGATCCCCAGATCCGCGACTTCGTTGCGAAGGTCCACGAAAGCGTGATCCATTACGGGCGCTCCACCGGCTTCTATGCCGAGAAGATGCGCTCGGACGGCCCCGCTTACGCCGATGCAGCGGTGGTCTACGAAAGCGACGTCATCCAGGCCAATCACGTCATCCGGGAGAAGGGTCTCCCCTTCCCCAAGCTGGTGGCGGTTTACCCCGCGGAGGGCACCTTCGCCACCAATCACCCCTTCGCCATCGTCAAGCGCGACTGGGTCGACGCCGACGAAGACGAGGGCGCCAAGCGTTATTTTGCCTATCTGATGTCGCCGGAGGTCCAGGCGCAGGCGTTGCAGTACGGCTTTCGACCGAGCGTCGCCTTGGACGTCGACCCCAAGATCTACGGGATGGTCTGGAGCGCGGAGAACGGGGTGCAGCCCTTCGAGACGGTCCATCGCTTTCTGGCCACTCCCGGCGGCAATGTCGTCCTGGCCGCACGCAACGCCTTCCGCGCCATCAAGAATCGAGCGCATGTGGTGCTCGTGATCGATCGCTCGGGAAGCATGGACGGCAAGCTCTTCGACCGGGAGCGCGGCGTCGAGCGATCGCGCATGGACCTTGCCGTCGAGAGCGCCAACCTGCTCGCGGAGAGCCTTCAGGATCGCGATCGCCTGTCGCTGCTGCTCTACAGCTACGATGTCGCCTATTCCGACCTGACGCCCAAGGGACAGCCGATCGCCATGGATGCAGCCGGAAAACAGCGCCTGGCCGCAGCACTCGCGGGGGTTCGACCGGCCGGCGGAACCGCCATGCGCTCGGCGATCGCAACGGCTTGGAGCGATCTGTGCGAGGCGATCAAGGCCAATCCGGATGACCGCTCGATTCGGGTCATGGTGGTGCTGACCGACGGGGTCGACAACGCCTCGAAGGTGTCCGACAAGGACCTGATCCGCCGGATCGGCTTCGCGCAGTCCGACGGTCGCGCGGGTCATCTGGGCGACCCCGCATGCAAGGTTCCGGTCTTCGGGGTCGCCTTCGGCGGAGGAGCGGACGACGCCTCGCTCAAGGCGATCAGCAGCGCGGCGGGCGGCGAGACCCGCCGAGGCGATTCGGCCGAGATCCGCGAGATCTTCAAACGCTTCAGCGAGCTGCTTTGAACGCCGGCACACGGGCGGCACATGCGGTGCCGAGGAGAACCTCGATGCTTCGACAGGACAACCTTGACCGGGGCCTTGTGCCCCTCCCGATCGCAATCTTGCTCGCCTGCTGGCTCGCGCTCACCGGTAGCGCGGTCCCGTCGACGCACGCTGCGGAGAAACTCTTCGATTTCGGCGACTTGAATGTCGATCTCTCGAAGGTCCAGGCCAAGCCGAGCGCGGATCAAGCCGGAGCCGGCGCGCCGGCGGATCAAGGCCCGCGCCCGGCCCTGAAGGACGCGCCGACCCGGGCGCTGCCCAGCACGCCCGAGAGCCCGGCCCCCGCAGTCCTGCCACGCGACGGACAGGAGGCGATCGAGGAGACCATTCGCAGCCAAGCCGTGACGGTGCAGCCCGTCACGGTCGCTGCGCCGAAGACCTCCCGCCAGGAGGTGATCTACCCGGTCTCGGAGGATCGCACCGTCATCGAGGTCAAGATCGCCGCCGGATCGGAGAAGAAGGACTGGCTGGAAGAGGCGGCACGACGCTTCATGGCGGATCCCGCCCTCAACCGGATCGACGGCAAACCCATTCGTCTGGTGATCGACAAGATCGGCTCGACCCAATCGGCCATGCTGCTGGTCGAGGGCAAAAGCATGCAGGGTGGCCGCAACGAGTTTCAGGTCTGGGCGCCTGCATCCAGCATCTTCCGCGGCCTGGTCGAGGAAGCCTTTACCGGCGGCAAGCTGTTCGAGACCGACGACTCGATCGCCCGCAGCCCCATGGTCTTCGTCACCTGGGAGCCGGTTCAAGAGGCGATCGACCGGACCATCCAGAAGTCGATGAGCTTCGACACCGTCACCGAGATCTACGCGCGCGAGCTCGGCGGCGAGGGCATCGACCCCAACGGCCGCAGCTTTCAATTCGGATTCACCCGCCCGCAGGACTCCAACAGCGGTGCGGTCGCGCTCGTCACCATGGCCTACGAGTTCTTTGCGAAGGATCGCGCGCACTACAGGATTCGGCTCGAAGATCTGAAGGATCCGGACTTCCATGCCTATCTGGCACTGATGAAGTATATGTCGGACCAAACCAAGGACAGTACCGGCAAGCTCGCCGAGCCGCTCATGCAGGCCGGCTATGGCGGACAGCCCTTGTCCAGCGTCTATGTCTACGAGAACCTCGGCGTGAAGCTCGCTTTTATTCGCCGAGTCAATGATCCAGCCGGGGCCAAGCCGGTGCTGCGGTATCCGAAATACAATCTGATCTCGGATCATCCCTACTATACGCTTCGTCATGGCAACTCGCGCGAGCAGGTCGAGGCCGCACGGCGATTCAAGGATTATCTCCTGACCCGAGACATCCAGCTCCTCGCATTACAGCGCGAAGGCTTTCGACCGGTCAGCACCGAGATCTCGAATCAAGAGATGAACGAGGTCCTGGGCGACTTCGTCACCGCAAACGGCCTGATTCCCGATCTGATCAAAGCATCCCAGATTCTGATCCCCGCACAGAGCGGCGAGGTGATTCTGGCCCTTATTCGCGGATATCAGGCTCTGGGAGATCCGGTCGGCCCGAATCTCTGACGAGATCATCCAATTGCGCCGACCCGGTCGATTCACCGGCAAGATGAAGGAGAGATAACGATGACTCGCACGGACTTGATTCGAACATCGCTGATCGCGTCAACGCTCATGGCGCTGGCCGTTACGACCAACGCGAAGGCCGCGAGCTTCGGCGACTATCTCAAGCAGATGGGCGCCTTTTCATTCGGTGGCCCCGAATTTGACACCGCGGATCTCCAAGGCAACCAGAAACAATGGGCGGATCGAGAGCGCTGGGTTCGGGAGGCGCTCGACCAAGCCTATCAGTCCTTGGCGCGCTCGGATCAGGATGTGAATCTGTTCGAGTTCCAGAACTATTACAACGTCCTTTCGATCGAGTGGACCCCGGACTACCTGACGGATCCGTCCCATATCGGCAATCTCAATGCCTATGCGACCTTCACCGAGTATCTGTCGCGGTACCTGAAGGTCAAACAGGAGTTGATCACCAAGATCGCAGAGCTCAATCGCCACTATGCCGTTCTGAAGCAGGTCGACCCGCGACAGCTGACGGGCCCCTTTCAACTCAATACCGGGGCCCAGGTGCAGTCCTATACACAAAAGGCCGCCGGCGCCGTCGATGCCACCGCGCATCAAGCCGCACTCGCCACTGCTGCCGGGGCCGTCGAGAAATACACGGCAGAGCTGAACCGAGCCATCGACTACGGCATCAAGCTGGAGAGTCACTTCAAGGAGGCGGCGGGCATCCCCTGACGCTCATTCCGAAACCAGGTGAGATCAACCATGAGAAACGCCGTTATTCTCGCGACCGGTCGCTACCTCCCCAGTCAAGAGGTCACGAACCAGGATCTCGATTGGTTTCCTGCGGGGGCGCTCTGATGGAGAGCGACGGCTATCTCGACGGCAGCGTGACCGAGACGGTCTTTCGGCTGCTGCGCGCCGACAGCCTGATCTGGCACCACGCCGTTCGGAACTATCTGTATGGCGATGCACCCTCTCGATCCGACGTGCTCTATTGGAACAGCGACTCGACGCGGCTGCCGAGACGGATGCTCTCCTTCTACCTTCGCGAGCTCTATCTGAACAACCGCTTGGTGTCCGAGCAGGGCCTGACGCTCGCCGGGCGCCAGCTCCGCCTGACCAACATCGAGCAGCCGCTCTATGCCGTCGGCTGTATTCAGGACCATATCGCTCCCTGGACAGAGGTGTTCCGAGTCCGCGACCATGTCCGCGTCCCGATCCGGTTTAGCCTCTCCATCGAGGGTCATGTGACGGCATCCTGAACCCGCCGTCTGCGAAATCCCGCCGACGCTATTGGTCCAGTGATCTCGCGCCCGGCCTCGCAGCGGACGACTGGCTCACCGCCCAAACGCCGCTGCAGGGGTCCTGGTGGACCGACTGGGCGGGTTGGCTGTCGGACCGCTGCGGACCGCAGGTCTCGCCTCCCTCCTTGGGAACCGCCGAGCATCCGGTGCTTTGCGCTGCACCCGGGATCGACGTCTTGGAGTAGTATCCAACCGCGGGCGCTCGATCGGCCTTTCGTTCGACGCCATGACGAGCCCGGGCCCGCCAATAAACTTCAAGGATTCCGAGGTGATCCATGACGGGAGTGCCTGCCCGACTCATCCGCGATGCGCGGCTCTTGTTGTTGGATTTCGACGGCGTGATCACGACCGAAGCAGAAGACGTGGCGCTCAAGGCGCAGACCCTAACGGTCTTTGCCGCGATCAGCACGCACTTCGGTGAGCGTGCACTCAAGATGATGCGACTCGCGGGGCGGGCCATCTACGATGCGGGCGGAAGTCTGCAGCTCGGACCGCTCTTGTACCATACGGCCAAGCTGCTCAAGCCATCCGAGGAAGCGATCGAGCCGACGCTCGCGAAGCTCATCGATGCCTGCACCGGAAACCTCGACTATCGCGGGATCAGCCGAGCAGGGGACCGAATCCGCGAGGGACTGGATCTGCTCCGGGAGCACGACATCCAGGTCGCCATCTTAACCAACGGGGTCCGGGAGAACGTCTTCCGGGTTCTCGAGGTGAAGGGGCTTACGGAGATGTTTCCGCCCGAGAACATCTTCGATGCGATCTCGACGCTCGATAAAAAGGACAAGCTGCATCCGAAGCCGGATCCGCAAGGCTATCGCTTCGTTCTCAAGGAGCTGGATGTCGAACCTCGGTCCTGTATCGTCGTCGACAATAGCCGTAAGAATGTCCGAGCGGCGAAACGCGAGGTCGGATGCGGCGGTGCCGTTTATATCGGAAACAGCCTAAAACGCAAGGACCGAGGGGTGATCGACCACTTGGCGCCATCGTTCGAGCGGCTGATGGCGGAGGTTGTCGATGTGCTGCGGGCTGAGGGGTGAACCTTCAGCCGCGCTGATTCGATCGACTCGGCCATCGCTCCTGTTCGACGGGATGCGTCCCTCGGGCGATTACTAAGGAAATCCTCGATCCATCCTATTTCCTGGAATCGAGCTCCTGAAGAATCAGCGAGACCGCCTTCGCACTGAGAGGAATATAACCCAGCTTGGCGGCATCCGCCTGTCCGTCGGTGAGCGCGTATCGCAGGACGTCCCGCATCGCCTGCGATTTGGCATCATCCCCGCCGGAGCGCATCACCAACCAAGACAAAGACAAGATGGGATAAGCGCCCGCACCTTCCGGGTCGCTGAGCTGCGAGGGATCAAGCTTCGCCCGAAAGGCCTCGATCGCCGCTCGGAACGACTCACTCCCGGCCGAAACAAACTCGCCTTCGCGATTCTCCACCGATGCCATCTGCATGCCCGGCAGGTGGGCGTAGGCATACTGAACATAGCCGATGGCACCGACCGTCGCCTGAACGAAGGCCGCCACACCGCCGTTGCCGTGGCCGCGGATCAGACCGCCTCGCTCCAGCAGCAATGCGGGCCATGCCGGCGACTGGCTCTCGCCCACCTGCTTCGCGAATGCCTCGCTGATTGCACTCAGGTGCCGGGTCATCACCAAGGAGGTTCCGCTCGCGTCCACCCGCGTGACCACTACGATCGGCAGATCCGGAATCTCGACACCCGGGTTGGCCGCAAGGATCAGCGGATCGTTCCAACGGGCGATCGAGCCGAGAAACATGCCGGCGAGGGCCTCGCGTGAGAGCCGGAGCTCGTCAATCCCCGGCAGATTGTAGGTCAAGACCACCGCTCCCGCCGTCAACGGGAGTTGCAGGACCTTGTCCCCGGCCCTCTGCGCCAGCTCACCGGTCAAGGGTTGATCGGACCCCGCGAAATCCAGCCGACCTTCGATGAAGCTGTTGACGCCGGGTCCGGAGCCGATCGGCTGATAGTCGACCTGAATGTTCGGGTGCGCCAGAAAATAGTCCCGGAACCAGCGCTGATAGAGCGGGGCCGGAAAGCTCGCCCCCGCACCGTGAATCTTGATCCGGTCCGACGCCAGGGATGGCTGCCAGAAGGACGCACAGACCAGTGCGCCGAAGGCGAGCGTCAGGACACGCAGGACAGGAAAAAACGGCATTTGGGGGTTCCTCTCGGTGTTCGATCTGGTCGGTATTCGGTCCGGTTGGTGTCCTTTCCGGACGCGGTGTTCGGGAGCAGCGCACGCATCGTCAAAACACCTTTTTGCCATCGCCTCGGTTGGCTTCGAGGATCCGCGCGTAGCGCTCGGGATCCTGCTTCAGCATCAGGACGTAATCCTCGACGAGTCCTTGCCAGCCGAATCCACCATGCGCCTTGAGCTTGAGGAGGCCGATCATGAGCAGCTTGGATGCGGCGCGTATCTCGCGATCCGAGCCTTCCTCGTACCAGTCGACGAGCTCCTCGTAGAGCGCTTCGACCTTCTCGAGAGGTGTTTTCCGATCCGAATCTGCCATGTCATGCCTCAAGTAGGCGCGTTCGGGGAACAATAAAAACGGCTAGCCGATCCCGCGGCCCGAGCGCTCGACCTTATGCTCGGCCGCGTCGCACGGAAGGCCATACGATAGCGGTTGAATGTGTTCAACAGATGACGGCGAGGTGCCCAACCCGACCAGGTCGACGCACTCCGTGTTTATACCTCCTCGGACGCCGGACCCACCGTAGGCGAGGCTGCGACGTTCGCGGCGTCACCATCTGAGATCGACCGCTCGATCCCACGCTTAGCCTCGTCCCGACTCTCGTAGACATGCGGGGCCAGACCCCGTGCCGCGAGTGACTCACCGAGCTTCAAGCGCTGGAAGGCGCTGGTGGTGTATCGCGTGATGTTCCGATAGAAACGCGCCACCAGATCCTCCACCATCGCCGTGTAGGCGCCGACGAGGTCCGGCCGAATCGTGAAATTATCGTAGTTCACGACGGCATCGACCTTGTGCGCCAATGGCTCAACGATTGCTTCGACCGCCGCACCGATGCGTGCGATGTCGCTCGGCTCATTGACCGCGAAACCTTCGAGGTTGATGAAGAGCAGATTCTTCTCCGGTTCGTAGACCAGACGATCGGCGAGCGGGATCTCGAGCAGATCCTTTTCGAGCCCCATCGGACGGTCGGTGAAGATCCGCGGATCCATGGTCCTCAGGGGCTCGGCGATCCGCGGACGAAAACCCATATGGGCGAGGATGTCGCGCTCCACATCCACGCCGGGTGCGATCTCCACGAGGGTCATGCCTTCGGGACGCATCTCCAAGACACAACGCTCGGTAATGTAGAGGACCGGCTGACCGACCCGGCGGGCTCGCGCACCGCTGAAGGTCACTTGCTCCACCTGCTCGATGAATTTGCGCCCGCCGTCGCCCTCCCCGACCGAAATCCGCCCGTCGCCGATCTCGATCGCACCCTTGGCCGTGGTAAAGGTCCCCACGAAGACCAGCTTCTTCGCATTCTGGCTGATATCGATAAAGCCACCCGCACCGGCCAGCTTAGGGCCGAAGCGACTGACGTTGACGTTGCCCTGCGCATCGCTCTGCGCCAGACCGAGAAACGCCAAGTCCAGTCCGCCGCCGTTGTAGAAGTCGAACTGGGCCGGCTGATCGACCAGGGCGGCGATATTGGTCCCGGCGCCGAAGTTGAGCCCACCGGCCGGCAGTCCCCCGATCAGACCCGGCTCGGCCGTGAGGGTGACATAGTCGAGGATGCCCTCCTCGTTGGCCACGTTGGCGATCCCCTCGGGCATCCCGATGCCGAGATTGACCACGGCGTTCGGTCGCAGCTCGAAGGCGGCACGGCGCGCGATGACCTTGCGGGCATTCAGCGGCAAGGCGGCGATCGACTGCATGGGCACCCGGATCTCGGCGCTGAAGGCCGGACTGTAGGGCTCGGCAAAGGTCTGCCAATGATGCTCGGGCGGTGCGACCACGACGCAATCCACCAGGATCCCCGGGATGCGCACCTGACGCGGATTGAGGGTGTGCCGATCGGCGATCCGTTCGACCTGCACGATCACCATCCCGCCCGAGTTGTGCGCCGCCGTCGCCAGGGCGAGCGACTCCAGAATCAGGGCCTCCTTCTCGATGGTGACGTTGCCGTCCGGGTCGGCGGTCGTCCCGCGAACGATGGCGACGTCGATCGGGAAGGCCTTGTAAAAGAGGTACTCCTCGCCGTCGATCTCCAGAATGCGGACCAGCTCCTCGGTGGTCCGATCGTTGAGCCGACCCCCGCCGTTGCGCGGATCCACGAAGGTCTCCAGACCGACCCGCGTGATGGTGCCGGGTTTGCCGGCCCCAATATCGCGAAAGAGATGGGCAAGGACACCCTGGGGCAGGTTGTAGCCCTCGATCGCCCCGGAGTTGACCAGCTCCTGAAGCTTCGGCACCAGCCCCCAATGCCCGCCGATGACCCGACGCAGCAAGCCAGCGTGCCCGAGATGATTGAGCCCGCGCTCCTTGCCGTCGCCCTGTCCGGCGGCATACACCCGGCATTATGTAGCAAGCGCACATGACCGGACCCGGTCGCCGGGCGAGAATCCGACCCTCAATCTTAGGCAGAGGAGTTGGCATCATGTCCGATACGCAGGTCCTGGCGGGTTGGTCGCGAAGCGGGGCGAGCTGGCCGGGCACGTGGAGCAGTGTCGTCGTGAAGTGCAGCGGCTGGCGGAGGAATTGACCCACCTGGACGCCACGATTCGTCTGTTCGATCCCGACTACGACGTCGGCGCCGTTCAGTCGAAGGGGCCACGCCACCGGCATCGGCATCGGCTACGGGGTTATGGCTTGCCCCGGTACGGACTCTCACCGTACTGTTGAAACGCCTCTGCAGGCGTTCCGTGACACCCGCTCCGCGGTGTCACGCATGCTCCTGGCGCTCAGCGCTACGTGCCGGCCCGGCTTGGAGTGACGAACAAGGCCGACGTCGCCCTCGATGCGACCCTCGACTACCCTGAGACTCCGCACCCGTCGGTTGGGCTCTTGGCATTGCCCGGATACCGCCGTCGCCGTACACTCTTCGCATGCAGCACCACATCAACCCAAAAGTCGACTGCGTCTTCAAGGCCGTGCTGGGCGCAGAGGAGAACCGCGCGCTGCTGATCGATTTTCTCAACGCGATGCTGACCGAGACGCTCCCCGGTCCGGTGGTCGAGGTGCAGATCCTCAATCCCTACAACCCGCAGGAAACCCTCAACGACAAGCTCACCATCGTCGATGTGAAAGCCCGCGACGCCGCCGGCCAGGTCTTTCAGATCGAGATCCAGTTGCTGATCCACACGAATCTGAGGGCGCGCATGCTCTATGGCTGGGCGGACCTGTACCGCCGACAACTGCAGAGCGGTGACCCCTACAGCGTCCTCAAACCGACCTATGCGATCTGGCTGCTTGATCAGACCCTGCGCGACGACACGCCGGCCTATGCACACCGCTACCGGATGCGCGATGATCAGGGACAGGCTCTGATCGACCACGGCGGCATCTGGATCTACGAGCTGAACAAATTTGCCGTACAACAGGTCCAAACCGAACAAGAACGCTGGCTGAAATTCTTCAACGAGGGCGAAACCCTTGATGACGAAAAACTCCCCGATTGGATGCAAACCCCTGTCATGAGGCAAGCCATGAGCACCTTGACCGCCTTCTCCGAGAAAGAACTCGCCTATCACCAGTACCAGGCGCGTCAGGAGTTCCTGCGCCAACAGCGCTCCATTCAACAGGAGCTGCAGAACGAGCGGGCCGCTAAGGAAGCAGCGCTTCAAGCCAACGAGGCAGAGCGACAAGCCAAGGAGGCCGCGCTTCAAGCCAAAGAAGCCGCACTCGCCGAGGTCGCGCGCCTGCAGGCGCTCCTGAACCAATCGGGCGACGCCTGACCATCTGCGATCACGACGTCTGAAGTGGGTCGGGCTTCAACCCGACAACGCCGTTTCAGGCAACCCAGCGCTCGGCGTGGAGCGCGACGCCCGCGCTGCGGGATGACGCCGAAAGCAGGTCGGACTGAAGTCCGACCCACAGGGGGCCGGACTTAAGGCGATTTCCGGGAATGATCATCCCGGCCGTGCGTGTTGCCAATGCTTACCGGGCGACTAAACTCGACTTTGGCCATTTCCGAGCCTAGGCGGGAAGGCCGCGAGGTGCCCGGAGCGATGGTGACGGACCCGATGGATTTGGCGGCAGAGGGCCGCGGGCGGTATCGTCCGATGTCGACCAAAACCTCGGACCTGCCCGCGAATGTTCCCTCTGCCTGCCTCGATTGTAACTGTTCTGCAGCCCTTTGCCTGCCTGTTCACCGCGCCGACCCTGGCGCATCTGCATGTCTTGCTGACGGGAACGCTGCTGGCGCAAGGGCCGCGCACGGTGACGGCGGCGCTGCGGGCGATGGGGCTGAGCGCGGAGCGGCGCTTCGAGCGTTATCATCGGGTGCTGAATCGGGCGCGGTGGTCGTCGCGCCAAGGGGCGCGGATTCTGCTGGGGCTGTTGCTCGGGATGTTGCCGGCGGATGTGCCGATCGTGGTGGCGGTCGACGAGACACTGGAACGGCGCAAGGGCGCGCGCATTCGGGCGAAGGGGATGTATCGCGATGCGGTGCGCTCCTCGCGCAGCAAGGTCGTGACCTGTTTGGGGCTGGAGTGGATCTGCATGGCGGTGTTGGTGCCCGTGCCGTGGAGCAAGCGGCTTTGGGCGCTGCCCTTTCTCACCCGCTTGGCGCCGTCGAAACGGGCCGACGAGGCGGCCGGGCGGCGCCATCGCACGGTCGTGGAGCTGACCATCGGGATGGTCTGGCTGGTCTCGCGCTGGCTGGAGCAACGACGCTGGATCCTGCTCGGCGACGGCAGCTACTCCTGCATCCAACTGGGGTGGGAAGTGCTGGCTGCGCAAGCAACCCTGGTCACGCGCCTGCGCCTGGATGCACGCCTGTTCGCCTTTCCCGAGCCGGTGCCCGCCGGGCGGCGCGGTCCCAAGCCGAAGAAAGGCGGCGTGCTGGCCAAGCTCGCCACGCGCGAGGAAGAGACGCGCACCCGGGGCGAGGAGGTCGCGGTTCACTGGTACGGGAAGCCCAAGACGCTGCGCCTGCTCAGCGAGGTGTGTCTGTGGCACACACCCCGGGATGGCCGCCGTTGCCGATTCCCCGGGTGCTCGTGGTCGATCCCGACGGTCGGCTGCCGACGCAAGCCTTCTTCACCACCGACCTGAATATGGCGCCGGCCCGCGTCGTGGAGCTGTTCGTCCAGCGCTGGTCGCTCGAGGTCACCTTCGAGGAAGTCCGCCGTCATCTCGGCGTCGAGACCCAGCGCCAGTGGAACGACCTGGCGATCGCACGCACCACGCCGATGCTGATGGCGCTGTTCTCGCTCGTCTGTCTCATGGTCTACCGGTGGCGAGAGCGCTGGGACACGCTGCCGCGCTCCGCGGCCTGGTATCTGAAGTCCCAGGCCACCTTCTCCGATTGCCTGGCCTTGGTACGGCGCACGATCTGGGCCGAGGAGAATGACGCCAACTCACCGCCCGAGGGGGAGATGGTCCTAATGTCCTCCAAGCGCCTCGATCGCCTGCTGGAGCAGCTCGCGGCGACCGCCTAGATTGGCCAAAGTCGAGTTAACACTTAACACTTAAACGCGAAATCATGCTCCAGGCTTTTAAGTTGCCTGAGTTTATTGCATCCGCGTTTCGGACACATAAACCGGCCCATCGTGCCCGTCGGGCTCGAAAATGCCGTCCAAACGCCGCTCCAGCCCTTTGATCGTCGGGGAACAGAACCAGTAGGGACCGACCAGTTCACGACCACCGGTGAGCACGCGGAAGGCATCGGCGCCGGCGGAGAGAAAGAGGTAGATCGGGTGGTCGATCTTCATCGGGAAGCTCGGTTGGTGATCTTCTTGTTGCGCTGCGCTAACCCGACCTACGGTGTCGACCCGGCCTTTGCACTCAGAGACGACCGTCGACAGCATCGACCGGCAGGACGGATTTCACGTCGTAGAGGATCGGCTTGGGCTTGGCCCAGCGGCGGATCCCGGTCGCGCCGGTCTCGACGAAGTCCCGGTGGGCGACGGCGAGGATGACGGCGTCGTAGCTGCCGTCGGCCGGGGGCTCGGCGAGGCAGTCGAGGCCGTATTCATGCTTGGCCTCGGCGGGGTCGATCCAGGGGTCGTAGCAGTCCACGGCGATGTTGTACTCGCGCAGGGCCAGGATGATGTCGATCACACGGGTGTTGCGCAGGTCCGGGCAGTTTTCCTTGAAGGCGAAGGCGAAGCCGAGGACGAGGATGCGGCTGTTGCACACGCCGATGCCGTTTTGGAGCATGAGCTTGACCACGGTCTCCGCGACATGCGCCCCCATGCGGTCGTTGATGCGTCGCCCGGCGAGGATGACCTCGGGGTGGTAGCCGATGGCGACGGCTTTGTGGGTCAGGTAATAGGGGTCGACACCGATGCAGTGCCCGCCGACCAGACCGGGGCGGAAGGGGAGGAAGTTCCATTTGCTCCCGGCGGCTTCCAGCACCTCGAGGGTGTCGATGCCCAGCTTGTCGAAGATGAGGGCAAGCTCGTTCATGAGTGCGATTGTTGAGATCGCGCTGGGTGTTCTCGATGACTTTGGCGGCCTCGGCGACGCGGATGCGGTGTTTAGCGAATTCCACGGCGAGCGGCAGACCGACGTAGCCCAGCCGACGATGGCGATGGGGGTGTCGGGGTTTGTGAGATGGGCGAGGTGTTGGGCCATGTGCGGTCGGGGTTCGGGGTTCGGGTTGCGACGGTCGGCAAGTATAGGGGCGACTTCAGTCGCCCATAAATCTCGGCACGGGCGTGTCGGGAGTGTGTCGGGGCGACTGAAGTCGCCCCTACCCTCTTCGACCTCGGTGCGGGTGTCTCGGGGAGACAGACGTCGCCCCACAAGACCACGGGGCGGTGTCGCACCGCCGGGGGGCGCATCGACTTGGTGGCAGGGACGCGGAGCGTGGGAGCAAGCTCCCCTCCGGGTGGGGGATACCGGCGGAGTCGGGCCGCTGGCGGGCTTGTCCGAAGCGCCGAATTATCGACCTGGCCAAGCGGATGAATCAGATGACAGCTTCCAGCCCCTTGCGCTCGATCAGATTCAGCAGCTTCAGGGACGGACCGCTGGGTTTCTTGTCACCCGCTTCCCACTTCTGCACCGTGGACAGGCTGGTGTTCAGCACGGCGGCAAAGACCGCTTGGCTCACATGCGCCTGTTCGCGTAGGGACTTGATTTCTTGCGGGGGCATCTCGCGGACAACGAGATGGCACAGGGCGTCGAACTCGCCCATGCGTCGCTTGCTGATCAAGCCCGCCCCGTGAAGCCCATGCACCGTTTCATGCATCTCCTCCAGGATTCGACTCCTACGCTTTGTCGTTGCCATGACAGACATCCACAATCTCGCCCGACGACAGCGCAGCCACCAACTGTCGATCATCGAATCCCAGCAATTCCTTCGCTACCTCTTGGAACACCTTCAGCTCGTCCTGGCCGATGTTCGCTCGCTCGTTCTTACGGAAGCCATAAAGATAGAACCAGCGTTTCGCCATCTTCGTTGCAACGATGGTTCGTGCTCCACCGCGTTTACCCTGCCCCGGCAGAGAGACCCGCTTCTTCAACACATGTCCGCCCAAATCTACGTCGATCAGCCCCCGGCTCATCTCGGAAACGGCTTCGCATAACATGTCGTCGGTCAGGCCCGCCGTTCGCATCCAGCGTGTGAAGGAACGGGTCCGGAACACTCTATCTTATCGAGAAAAAGACACCACCTGGTGCAATAGATTACCAAGCCAGCTTTCAGGGAACTCGCACCGTACCCCTCAGCGTCGATGGTTGGTAACTCATCAGCGACTCGTCGGATGGCTGGAGCGAAGCGAAATCCGTCCTTGCTGAACCTTTATGCAGGATTGAAAGACCCCGGGCCTTGGCTCTGAGGTTCCCCTCGTTCCCTCGTGAAAGGACTTATTGTGGTTAGTGGCGAGTGGTTGCCCTGGTCGCGAAGCTCCCGCTTCGCGACCCGAGAGAAGCTCCGCTTCACGAATCGAGCCCACAGCTCATCGACAAACCCGTGAAGCACAGCTTCGTCTCGTGGGTGACGCAGCAGGAGCTGCGTCACCAGCGTCACCGCTGGATCGTCTTCGAAGCGAGACGCTGCCCAGTACCCTGGTCGCGAAGCTCCCGCTTCGCGACCCGTCAACCAGCGTCATCGCCGGATCGTCCTCGAAACGAGACTCTGCCCAGTGCCCTAGTCGCGAAGCTCCCGCTTCGCGACCCGGGCACATCGAGCTTGGCCAAGGCGATCGGGGATCCGGGACGGATTCCGAAGACCATCCACTTGCCGAGCGACCTCGACGACGCGTCCTACCGGCGGCGCATTCTTAACTTGTTGCGCGATGCGCAACAAGCTACGGTTGTGGCATGATCAAGACGTTCCGACACAAAGGACTCAAGCGGTTCTATGAGTCCGGCTCGACACCGGGGATCCAGCCCCATCATGCCAAACGCTTGAGAATGCAACTTGCCGCCTTGGACACGGCCACCAGCATCGAGGATATGGATATCCCTGGCTTCAAGCTTCATCCGTTGAAAGGGGCCGACAAAGGCCGTTGGTCGATCTGGGTGAACGGAAACTGGCGTGTCACCTTCGCATTTCGGGCGAGCGATGCGTATGTACTTGATTATGAAGATTATCATTAAATGAGCATGCATCATCCCCCTCATCCTGGTGAGTTTATCCGGGAAGTCTATCTGGAGCCTTTCGGACTGACGGGACGGCAGCTTGCCGCAAATCTCGGTGTTTCACCGTCTACCTTGAATCGCATCCTGAACGGCAGCAGCAGCGTCAGCTCCGCAATGGCACTTCGGCTTTCCAAGGCACTAGGCCGCAGCCCGGAAAGCTGGCTTGCCATGCAAAATCAGTTTGATCTCTGCCAAGCCCGAAAATCGGTCGACCTCAATGCCGTGCAGAAGGTTGAGCTTCGGGTTGCCTGATCGACAAACTCCTTCACCGGCAGATGCAGGATGCCGTCGGCGGCAATCCGGGTGGTGATCTCGAGTCTTCGCATGTGTTTCATCGCCTGTCGATGTGATCCAAGGATCGAGTAAACCGCTCAAACAGTCCTCCTCCGACCGCGCGCGAGTGCTCCGACTGACGCAGATCTAAGAGCAGGAGGCCTTCGTCATCGTGCCCTGGTCGCGAAGCTCCCGCTTCGCGACCCGTGAGATGAAGCTCCGCTTCACGAATCCAGCCAACCGCTCGCCGGCAAACCCGTGAAGCAAAGCTTCATCTCGTGGGTGACGCAGCGGGAGCTGCGTCATCAGCGTAAACCCAGCCCACAGCTCGTCGGCAAACCCGTGAAGCAAAGCTTCGTCGCGCGGGTGACGCAGCGGGAGCTGCGTCACCAGATGCGTGGGTGGCGTCATCGGGGGCTTGGGTGGCCGGGGCGGGGCCAGCGGTCCGGGCGGCGGACTCGATCAGCTCTTTCAGCTCCGACGCACCGCCTCCCCCAACGCTCCAGGGATGCCTTGCATAGAGCCCGCGCTCCTGATCCACCACGCTGACAAACGCGTTCTCGCGTCCCGGCCGATCCAGCAGATCGACGATCGACCGCCACACCTTCCCCTGCGCCGCATCCTCCGGGATTGACATGAGTTGCACTCCGATGATTCTTCACAGGCGGTTTTAGACCCGCCTGGTGGTTTTCGTCAATGTCGGATCAATTGGGCATCGGACCCGGCGCGAGCGAGGCCGGATGACCACCTGTATGCTCGGCGAAGGCGTGTACCAGCTCAGAGAGCTGACGATCCCCGTAACGAACCAGCGCACGGGTGAGCTGGCGCCGACGGATGTTCTGCGTCCGGGCATCGATGAGCTCGAGGTAAGCGGCCTGGGCCGCCCGATCGTCGCGCAGATCGGGAGAGGGATCGACGGCATCCTCCGGCCAGATGACCGACGCCGCCGGGTGGTCTGTCGAGACGGACCGAGGTGCAGCGGGTTTCTCTCGCTGATGGGCGAATCGATCGACCTCCACCAGTCGGCTCAGGGCATCGGCGAGTGCTCCTGTCGAATCGGCAAGGCGGTGGTGCAAGCCATGCAGGAGCGCCGTCTCGCGGGCGGAGGGCACCAGAATCGCTCCGGTGCGCGCGATGACGGCGAGCAGCGTTTCGACCAGCTCGCGGCGCGGGTCGAGTCCTCGAGTATCGAGAAATCCGAACTGGTCGAACAGGCCGCTCTCGGTTTCGACGTGGCACGACCACTGGAACGGCATCGGCTCCGAGGGCTGGACGCCACAGCCGCTCGACATCGGCAGTGGGGTGTCCAGGATGCCGATGCGCAGATAGTGGCGCGGGAAGGCAATGTCACGCCGGAAAGTGGGGTTGGATGGCTTGCGAGTAGTCATGATCCTTAGACTCCGGTCCGTTGTTCGGGGAAGTCGCGCCCGCCGAGATCCGAGACGTTTTCGCTCGGCAGGCGTGCGCGATGGACCTAGAGTGCACTCATGACGCGACAGGTTTTGTCGCATCGCGGCGAGGGGCGATGAGTGAGCAGTGAGCGGGAGCTCTGCTCGCTGCGACCGCCGAAGGAACGATTCAAAAACAACCGAAACACGTAGGATGGGTAGAGCGAAGCGAAACCCATCCTCCCCGCTCCAACGCTCAAGCAAGAATCCCCGTAGAGCGAAGCGAAACCCATCCTCCCCGCTCCAACGCTCAAGCAAGAATCCCCGTAGAGCGAAGCGAAACCCATCCTCCCCGCTCCAACGCTCAAGCAAGAATCCCCGTAGAGCGAAGCGAAACCCATCCTCCCCGCTCCAACGCTCAAGCAAGAATCCCCGTAGAGCGAAGCGAATGCGCTGTCGCTCAACGCCGCCAAAGAAGCTGATCGACGTATCGCTTCACGAGTCGGTGCCCGGGCGTGTCGATCGTCGTGAACTCGAGGTTGGTGCGGTGGAATCCATCGCTCGGCTGGGTTCGCAGCACCCGCGCATAGACCTCGGTCGCCGGATCGGCGCCGAACTCGGGTACGAAGGTCAGAATCACCTCCGAATAGGGCGGCAGAATCAGGGGCAGGTCGGCGTTCATCCCGTAGTAGCTCAGATCGTTCGCCTTGCCCATGAAGCGTTGCGCCAGGATGCACTTGGACTCGACCCGACGGAAGGCGATCGGGAAGTCCACCAGCACCCGCGGCGAGCGGCGGATCTCGACCTGTGGAACCACCAAGCGTTGCGGCCCTTTGACGGCGAGCAGCTCGTAGAGCGTGATCTCGCGCGTCTTACCCTTCACGAAGAGCGCGTTGGCGCTGCCGATGTCGATGTAGTCGCGCGCGGAGGCATAGCTGGAATCGCTGAGCAGCACCTGCCCCCGCAGGCTGTAGCCTTCCATCCGCGCGGTGAGATTGACCGTGTCGCCGATCACGGTGTACTCATTGTAGACCCGAGAGCCGAAGCTACCCGCCATCACGCTGCCGCTGTTCACGGCGATACCGGCATAGATGCTGGGCTCTCCGATCAGTTCGCTTTCGCGGTTGAGCTCCAGCATCGCCTGCTGCATCTCGACCGCACAGGAAAGCGCACACCTGAGGTGATCGTCGCGACGCAGCGGCGCGCCGAAGAGCGCCATGACGGCGTCGCCCATGAATTTGTCGACGACGCCGCCGTGACGGCGCACCAGCTCGACCATCCGCGCGAAATACCGATTGAGCAGTCGGATAATGGTTTGGGGCGGATGGGATTCGGTCAGCGCCGTGAAACCGCGGATATCGGCGATCAGGATGGTCGCATCGACCGCTTCGATCGGCTGCGATTCAAGCAAAAAGGCATCGAGCAACGGGTTGAGCCGCTCGATCATCGCCTCTTCTTGTCGGTCGGGGTTCTCGGTGTCGTAGACCTGCTGCACCAGGCCGGAGATACCCTCAACCAACGACTGTCTGTCTCTGTGCTGCATTGGACGAGACTGCCTCTAAACCGCGCCCGGTGCGGTATGCGTCATGTGTTGGAGTGGATCGGCCGCGCCAGCTCCGACGACTGTCGGAGCTGGCGCGGTTTAGAGTATTAAAAATATTAAATTTTAAACCGCGTCTCCAAAAAGGTCGGAAAAATCCTTGAGCCCGACACAACATGAAAATAACGCATGTCGCTCTGGACGCGGTTTAGATCCCTACCATCAAGAATGGCACAGGTTTGACGAACGTGGGCAAAAAAGGCTCGCCGTAATCGGGAGTGATTGACGATTTTCATGGGGCAATTGTTCCGAACGGAGCAAGCTGGTTTTTTCATCGGGGATGTCTCGCGGCGTCCTCGTCATGCCATGTATCGACCTCAGGAGAAACCCCCGGATGGATCGTTTCACCCGCATCTACAGTATCGCAATCGGCGTCATCGTCATCGGCGCGCTGGCCGTTTGGATCGGCTCGGCCTGGAAGCCGCAGGTTTGGGAGCTTGATCAGGTGTTGGAGGCCGATCCGCAGGTTTCCTCATATCCCTATCGCTTCCGGGTCGTCTCGTTCGAAAACGGGGTCGCAACGATCTCGACACCGCGCTCGTTCGACATGCCTGCGTACCGTTTTCTCGCCATTATCCACCCGAATCTGACCAACAAGGCGGACAATGATCCGCAGGTGATCGCCGCCCAGCAGGGGCTGGTCGACCACCAGAAGCGTGCCCAAGGTCTGATTCTGGCGCAACCGCAGGTCGAATCCGTTGAATGGGAGCTGGATACTCAGTGGCTCGCGGCGCGCGGGATCTCCGTCGCGCCGACGCCTTAGGCGATTTCCGGGAATGATCATCCCGGCCGTGCGTGTTGCCAATGCTTACCGGGCGACTAAAGTCGCCCCTACATGTTGGTCGATGCTTTCCCGGAAATCACCTTAGGGGTTTCCGCAAAGTGGGCGCGGCGGAGTCGGTCGATCTCAACTTCCCCTTCCGGCCGATGGGCGTATCGGGCGGGAGCCGCTATACTCTTGTCCTCTCAGTCCGTCGGGCCGTCGTAGGGTCCTTCTGGATGGAGCGGAGCCGCAGGTGAATCGATCCCGGATTCAGTCAGTCGAACCTCGGTGTCCCTTCGGAAGTCGACCCTCAGCTTGGAGCACCCGATGCACGGCAACATCCCAGAGCAAGACCCTCTTGTCGCAAGCGTCAGCCAAGGCCGCCGCCGGGTTTACAACCTGTTGGGCTGGCTGTGCTTCGGATTGGGCTTTCTGGGGATGGTGTTGCCGTTGATGCCGACGACGGTGTTCTGGATCTGCGCGACCTGGCTGTGGCTGCGCAGCTCGCCCAAGCGGGTGCGCTTCCTGGTCGAGCACCCGCGCTTCGGCGCATCGATCCGCGGCTTTTTGGAGCGCGGCGAGATGTGCCGGACCGGCAAGACCGCGGCCATCGGCAGCATGGCGGTCAGTTGGTCGGTCTGGTACGGGCTCGCCAGCCCGGGGCCTGCGCTGGCGCTGACGGTCGCGGTCATTCTGTGCCTGGTGGCGCTCTGGCTCGGAACACGTCCCGAGGGTCCCAAACCGCAAACGCAGGTTCGCGTCAGCTTGGACCTCAACAGCTTCTCGCGCGCGCCGAATCCCACGAAATCTCGTCGAAATCCCCCGACCTGAGCCGTAGGATGGGTAGAGCGCAGCGAAACCCATCCTCCAAGCCCCAACGCTGCCGGTCAGGGATATCCACAGCGCAGCGAAACCCATCCTCCAAGCCCCAACGCTGCCGGTCAGGGATATCCACAGCGCAGCGAAACCCATCCTCCAAGCCCCAACAGCGCAGACCCGGGTGGACTTCGCTCTCGCTCGTCCACCCTACGGACCCTACCGACCGGTCGGTCGATCTCCCGCATCAATCATAAATCAGCTCGGACCAACGTCCCTCGTCGATCATCTTCTGCTTGATCGCTGCCCACTCCTCGGACGAGCCAACCCGCTCCGCCATCACCTTATCGAACACCGCTGCAATCTTGCCCAGTCCCGATAGGAAGACATAGGTGTTGGGCTCCTTGATGAGGTGCAATGCATCCTCGGCGTTGTCGGTCAGACCGCGCTCCAATGCCTGCGAGGACGTCATCAAGGGACGCGTGCCGAGCGCCCGGAACGCCTTGAAGGTCTTCTCGTCGTAATAGTTGGCGAGATCGGTGGTCTCGTCGTTGGTGTACATGAGATCCAAGCCGCTGCGGCCGCCGTAATACAGCCGAACCTGCCCCTTCCAATCGCCGCGCCGCTCGAAGATCAGCTGTGCGAAGGCCCGGAACGGGGCAATGCCGGTCCCGGTCCCGAGCATGAGCAGGTTGGCGCGATTGTCCAACGGCACCTTGAATGGACTCAGATAGGGTCCGCCGATGGTCAAGGAGGCACCCGGCTTCGCATTGCACAGATAGTTCGAGGCGATTCCCGGATAGCGTTCTCCGCTGACCTCGTCGATATAGAAGCAGCGACGCACCAAAAGATCGAGCTCGACCCCGGTGTCGATCGGAACGCTGCGTGCGTTGGCGATCGAATAGCGCCGGACATGGTAGGCATTGCCGAACGGGTGCGGCCCGGGAACCACCACGCCGATGCTTTGGCCTTCGACGAACTGAAACGCCGGATCGGCCACCCGAAGGGTGATATGGCGAATCTCCTCGGTGCTCTCGGGTGTGATTCGTCTGGAATCCTTGATGAACGCCTGAGTCGTCGGACCCAAATCGGCCGGGGCTTCACTCATGGTTTAGGTGCTCCTATGATCTTTCCGGCTCCATCTGAGCCGAGACGCGATGGATGTGATGTTTCCGCGTCGCACGCGCGACGAAGACACTGAAAAATGCCCTCTTTCGAACCCCTTTCGGACTCGGCAAGGCAACGCCCGATCAGCGCCGCTCGCAGCTTCCGCTGCCGCATGAGCAGCCGCCGTCATTGCGTCGGAAGGGTCCGAGCTCCGGATGACGGGCCGCGAAGGCGGCATAGAGGTGCTCCACCAGGACCCAAGCCGCGAGCACCAGAAAGATGATCAGGGAGGCCAAGATGACCTTAACCATGCGAGCCTCCGAGTCCGGCGAAGCCCATGAAGGCGAGTGAGAGAAGACCCGCCAGCATGAGGCTCATGGCCGCGCCCTGGCTGACGCTCGGCACGCGTGCGAGCTCGAGCTTCTCGCGCAGCCCGGCCATCAGCATCAAGGCAAGCATGAAGCCGATTCCCGCGCCGAGTGCATAGACCAGGCTCTGCACGAAGTCGTATTCCTTCGCGGTCTGAAAGAGCGCGAGACCCAGGATGGCGCAGTTGGTCGTGATTAACGGCAGGAAGATGCCGAGCGAGCGAAAGAGCGCGGGGCTGTAGCGCTTGATGAACATCTCGACCAATTGCACCGCCGAGGCGATCACCGCGATATAGCAGATCAGCCGCAGGAAGAGCATGTCCAGCTCGGTCAAGAGCAAATTGATGGCGTAGGCGCTCATGGAGCTCACCAGCATCACGAAGATGACCGCCAGGCCCATGTTCCACGCGGTCTCTTTCTTCGCCGAGACCCCGAGGATGGGACAAATGCCGAGAAAGAGCGCCAAGACGAAGTTATTGACGACGGCGGCATTCAGAAAGATGAAATAGAGCGACTCATCCTGCATTGGCGGCGACCCCGGATTGTTCCATGACCTTGCGCTCCTTGCGCAGACGTAGCCAGTTGAAGAGCAGCAGCCAGACCCCGAGCACGAAGAAGCCGCCCGGCGGAAGAATCATCACCACCCAGGGTTGGAAGCCTTCTCCGAACAGGGCGATCCCGAGAATGCTGCCGCTGCCGAGGATCTCCCGAACGGTACCGAGTGCGAGCAGTGCGAGAGTGAAACCCGCGCCCATCCCGAGACTGTTCACCAGCGTCGTGTGCAGGCGCTGTTTCGAGGCATAGGCCTCGGCGCGCCCGAGGATGACGCAGTTTGCCACGATCAACTGAATGAAGGCGCCGAGCGCGGCATAGAGCTCCAGGCTGATCGCCTGAATCCCGTAGTCGACGATGGTGACGAAGGTCGCGATGATGATGATATAGCTGGCGATACGGACCTGTTTGGGGATCCAGTTGCGCAGCAGCGAGATCAGCACGCTCGAGCACACCAGCACGAAGGTCGTCGCCAGCCCCATCGCGATGGCGTTGATGGTCGTGTTGGTGACGGCCAGCACCGGACACATCCCGAGCAGCATCACGAAAACCGGATTCTCTTTCCAGAGTCCCCGGAGGAAGGTATCCGGGCTCAGTCTTTCCTGTGGATTGGGCAGTTCAGCCATTGTTCATGCCTCGGTGCGAGGAGATGGTCCGGGTCATGGCGCTTCCGCCGTCAGCGTGGCGAGATCGCCCTGAATCGTCGGGACGAACCTGCTGGCGGCATCCTGCAGCGCACGTGTCATCGCCTTCACGGAAATGGTCGCCCCCGAGATCCCGTCGATCTGCCAGGGCTTGGTCTTGGTGCCTTGGGCGACATGGACGATCGGGTTGGCCAACCCGGTGCCTTCGGGATTCAGGCTGACGTCGAGCGCCGCGAAGTTCTCGAGAAAGACCGGATCGGAGTCGATCTTGTCGCCCAACCCGGGCGTCTCGGTCGATCGCAAGACCTTGCTGCCGATGATGCATCGGCAGGCGGGATCGTAGCCGAAGAGGAACTGGATCACGTCTTGATAGCCGCGTGCCGCGGCGGGGAAGGCCACGCCGCGCAGCTCTCCATCGGCACCGAATCCAGCGAAGACCGAGACGCCGACGGCACCCTCGCCCGCCGGCACCAGGCCCTGATCGCTCAGCACGAAGTCGACCTTGGAGACGGCGCCCGGCAGGACCTCGAAGACCGCCTTTTCGGTCAAGATCCGCTCGTTCTCGGCGATGATGGGTTTGGTGGCCTGGTAGACCAGGACCACCAGGAGACCCGACAGGGTCGCGATGCCGGCCAGCGTGCGCAGCATCGGCCAGCTCGGTGTAACCCGCGCGCCGGCGTCCCCTTGAGGCTGGGGTTGAAGCTCGACCTTGATGCTCATGGTCTACTCCGCCTCCCGCGTCTTCTTGACCGCGCCGTAAACGCGCGGCTGTGTCCAGCTCGAGATCAAGGGTCCGGCTGCGTTGGCGAGCAGGATCGCGTACATCACGCCTTCCACGAGACCGCCGAACAGACGGATCACGACCGTCAGGATGCCGATGAAGAGTCCGTAGATGATGAGGCCGCTGGTGGTGACCGGCGAGGCGACCATGTCGCTGGCCATGAACCAGGCCCCGAGCATGAGTCCGCCCGAGAAGAGCACGAACCAGGGGCTCGGATAGAGACTGCTGTCCATCAGCCAAAAGGGCAGCGCAGTGAGTGCCGCGCCGGCCAACACCGCGACCGGGATGCGCCAGTCCAGCATGCGTTTGAAGGCAAGCCAGAGTCCGCAGATCAGGATCAGGAGCGCGGAGGTCTCGCCGGCGGAGCCCGCAATCATCCCGGTAAAGACCTCGGTGACGGGCGGCTCGATCTGCTGGAACTTCTGCAGTGCCAGCGGCGTCGCACCGGTCCAGGCATCGAGCTGCAGACCGGCGATCCAGTCCTGAACCGGAATCGGCTGCATAAAGGGTAGCGTGAAGGTCGAGGGGATCACCTCGGTGAAGCGACCGGGCGCGAACGCGGGCGTCCAGGTCGTGATCGCCACCGGGAAGGCCGCCTGCACGAAGGCGCGCCCCACCAGGGCCGGATTCATGACGTTGTAGCCGAGCCCGCCGAACAGTGCCTTGCCCATGGCCACGCCGACGAAGGCGGCGACCGCCGCCATCCAGAGCGGAAAGCCCGGAGGCAAGGTGAGCGCAAGCAGGATGCCGGTGATGACGACGGACCAGTCCGAGACGGTGTTGCCCCGCCCGCTCGCCCGGGCGAAAAACCACTCGGTCGCAATCGCCGCACTGGTGGTGGTGAGGATCAACAGCAGCGCGCTCAGCCCGAATTGAAAGACCGCGAAGGCGCAGATCGGCAGCAGCGCAAAGACCACATTGCGCATGATGCGGTCGACGCTGAGCGCCCGCTTCAGATGCGGCGAGGTTCTGATTTCGATGGGTTTAGGCATTGCGATCCCGATTGATGGATTTGGCGATCCGGAAATACTGCGTCAGCGGGATATTCGACGGGCACACATAGGCGCAGCAGCCGCATTCGAAGCATTGATTCAGGTTGAATTCCTCCGCCATGCGCTCGTATTGGCGGGCAAGTGCAAGCTCCCCGAGCATGGACGGGTTCAGTGAGACCGGGCACGCCTTGAGACATTCAGCGCACTTGATGCAGGGATAGACCTTGCGCCGGTCCAGATCCGGGTCTTCCCGTTCCAGGGCAACGACGCCCGAGACGGCCTTGGTCACCGGCACATCGAGCGAGGCGACGGCCATACCCATCATGGGGCCGCCGAGGATGACCTCGCCGACGCGGTCTGCCGCGAGCCCGACCTGTCCGAGCAGAAACCGCAAGGGCGTGCCGATCGGGACCATGAAATTGCCCGGGGTGGAGACCGCCGGACCGCTCACGGTGACGACGCGCTCGATCAGCCCCCGGCCATTCGGCAAGAGGTCGCCCATCTGGGCGAGTGTGCCGACGTTGTAGACCGCCACGCCGATATCCGCCGGCAGACCGCCGATCGGAACCTCTTTGCGCAGGAGGCTCTTGATGAGCATCTTCTCCGCGCCTTGCGGATACTTGGTCTCCACCGCCTCCGCAGTGATGGGGAGATCTTTCGGGATGACCGCTCGCAGATGAGCGACGGCATCGAGCTTGTTGTCTTCGACACCGATGATGGCGCGTTTGGCGCCGGTCGCCTTGAGCGCGAGCTTGATGCCGCGGATCAGGGCCTCGCTCTGCTCGAGCATGATCCGATGGTCGCAGGTCAGATAAGGCTCGCACTCGCAGCCGTTGACGACGACCGTCTCGATGACCTTGCCCGCAGGAGGCTGCAGCTTCACGTGGCTCGGGAAGGCCGCGCCCCCGAGTCCGACCAGCCCGGCGTCCTGGACGGCCGCAACGATCTGTGCAGGCGTCATGGCGTCGAGGTCGCGATCCAGGTCGTACAACACCTCCTGGCTCGCAGCGTGGTAGACCTTGAGATAGATCGCCGGGGTCTTGGGTCCGTCCGCACTGGGCGCCAGCGCGATCGCCCGGATGACCCCGGTCGCCGGGGCATGCATCGGCACCGACACGAATCCCTCGGCACGTGCGATCGGCTCGCCCCGTACCACCTCTTGGCCGACCTTGACCAAGGAAACTGCCGGCGCTCCCTTATGCTGGGCGAGCGGGATCACCAGCTCGGGGGCAAAGGGAAGCCGGCGAATCGGCTTGTCCGCCGTCAACTCCTTGTGCTCGACCGGGTAGATGCCGTGGTCGAAGGTGCGATGGCGCTGGAAGAGACTGAAAAGGCCCATGCGTGACTGCTGTGTTGGATTTCGATCGGGATAGCGCCGCGCACCGAACCGGAAGGGTCCGGCGCGCGGCGATGCGGCGCGCTCGAGTCAAGCGCGCCTCGCGGTGCGCATCAGGGGGCGCGCTTACTGATACTTCGCAGCCCGCTTGAGCAGCTTCTCCAGGCCGGCCTCTGCCGGGTTCCATGGCGTCCCCGGGTGGATGCAGCCGGCGGTGCACTTCTCGGCGGCCTTGACGATGTCCTGATAGGAGCCGGCCTTGGGATCGATCACCTCGGCCTTCTTCTCGCCGTTGTACTTAAAGATCTTGGGGTTGATGGTGATGCACTCGTCGCAGGCGGTGCATTCCGGGGTCTCGACCCAGACCGCCTCCCAGTCCGCCGCCGCACCGTTGCCGGCGCCGTTGCTGCCGGCCGCCGCCATGCCGTTGCCGCCGTGGCCGTTGCCGCCCGCGAGGGACGCGAACGCTCCCGCATCACCGCCGGCCATCGCAAGCAGGCTGCTGGTGAGCTTCTGTGCCATCTCGGCCTTGGCCTGATTGCGCACCGCCTCGACGTCGACCTTGTTGAGGTGTCCGCAGATCCCGCGCAACTGCGTCCAGAAGGCACGGCGCTCTTCGCACGAGCTGACCAGCTCTTGGGAGACCAGCACCCGCATCAAGCGATTCTTCGCGTCCACACCCCAGACATAAGGGAAGTGTCCGATGCGCGCGTCTTCGTCCATGTCCAGAAACTCGGCCATGGGGACCATGGCGTCGTTCCAGGTCTCGGGCGGGGCCTTGCGGAAGTGTTTACGGAACCGACCCTCGGACATCGCAAAGTCCGCAAAGGTGAAGGGGACGGTCATCTCGGCTGGCTCGCCCTTCTCGTCGGTGTACTTCAGCGTCCAGTTGATCCAGTCCTGGTCGATGTTCGGATTGCCCTCGATGGAGCAGCATTCCTCGAAGCTGGTGCCGGCATCCGGATCGAAGCGGAACAACGGGTAGGCGCGCGACTCGATCGCCATGCGGCTTTGATGCATGGACATCTCGTCGCCGATGCCGTGCTCGGGCTGGCAGCTGGTGTAGATGTTGAACAGTGCCGGATGACGGGCATTGAGTCCGTCGATGAAGCCTTCGAGCAGGTGCGTGAGGTTGGCGGCCGCACCGTTGAGCACGAAGCTGGTGCGATGGGCCATGCCGATGAGACCCATCTCCTTGCGGATCTCGCTCTTGCCCTTGCCGACCTTGCCGTAGGGGGCCATGTCGGCGACCTGTCCGATAAAGCCGGAGGTACAGGACTGACCACCCGTGTTGGAGTAGACCTGGGTGTCGAGCACCATGATCTTCACCGGGTGGCCGGACATGAGCGCACGCGAGAGGTTCTGGAAGCCGATGTCGTACATGGCCCCGTCGCCGCCGACCGCGACGACCGGCGGACAGAGCAGCCATTCCTCGTCGGAGAAGTCCTTCCAGCCGAAGTAGGTCAGGGCCTCGCCGTGCTCGGCCGGGTTGTAGCCGCGATCGAGCTCCAGGCGCGCCATGCGGATCGCCTTGAAGCCATCGCCCATCTTGCGCATGTGCCCTTCGAACAGACCGAGCGCGATCGAGGGCGAATCCTGGAAGAGGTGGTTCGACCAGGGGAAGGGATAGGGGTTGAAGGGGAAGGTCCCGCCCCAGACCGAGGAGCAGCCGGTGGCGTTGACGATGCCCATGGACGCGCGCGGCTGGGTGGCGGTGTACTGGGACTTGAGGTGACGCAACTTGCCCAGCAGACCCGTGGCCCAGGTCAGCCACTCGGGATCGACCGGCTCGGCGCTGCGATCCTGATCCAGCTCGGCCGACAGATCCGACAGGCGCAGGTCGGCGTCCTTGTGCGCCTCGACGGCCTTGCTGATCGCGGCCACGTTGGTCAGGTCGATCTTGGAGGCGAGCTTCAACCGGATATGGGTCTCGAGCCGGTCGATCAGGTCGTCGAGCTCGGCGAGGTGACGTTTCACACGGCCCTGCATGAGTGCAGCGACGGTCGACGTGAACAGATGGATCACCGTCTTCTCGCCGCAGCCCATACAGGAGCCGTCGCCCGAGACCATCGACTGATAGTTCGACTTGTCGAGCAGCAGGGTTTCAAGCGCGCCGATCTTGTCGTCGAGATCATCGATGCGAATGAAATCCGGATCCGTGGTCGGCAGATCAAGCCAGAAGTCCCACTTGGCCCGCATCTCCTCGATCGTTTGCGTCGTCTGTGGCTCGGAGACGAGGGCGCCGTCGTTGCACACCTCGATACACTCGTCGCAGCCCTTACAGGTGTAGGGGTTGATGGTAATGCTGAAGAGTCCGCCGCTGCCTTTCTGCTTCTTCTCGCGGCTCGACCAATAGGGCTTGGTGACGGCGAACTGATAGTCGCCGAGGGCCTGCGTCATGAGGCCGAATTCCTGCTCCATGACGGCCTTCTGCTCGGGCTCGCCCTGATAGGCGGCGAGGGTCTCGAGCACCGCGCGGTCCATCAGCTCACGCATGTCGGGGGCATCCCCTGCGCCCTCGATCAGCGTGCGCAGACGCTTCTCGACATTGCGGGTCTCGCGGCGCAGATGCTGCGTGGGCATGCCGCGTTCCACCCGTGCGATGGCGGCGGCGAAGATGTCGGAGACTTTGTTGACCAGACCCGGGATGGCGCTGTCCGGACAGACCGAGAAGCAGTTGCCGCAGGCGGTGCAGTTCTCGGGCACATACTTGGGATAGGTAAAGCGGATCTGGGTCATGTCGCGATAGACGCCGCTCGAGGCCGGCATCAGCGACAGGGCCATGTGCGGATCGGCCAGGTTGTCGTTGCCGCGACCGCTGGCATAGAAGGCGCCGGTCTGCTCCCAGAAGCGATGCACGTCGGTGATCCCGCCGTCGCCCTCGGGCAGCTGCTTGAGCATGACCGGGAGACCGACCTCCTTGCGGGGCAAGAGCTGACCGCTGATCATGGGTTTGTCGACGATCTCGACGATCTCGTCGAAGCCGCGGCGCACGATGCGCAGGTTGTCCTGCACGACGCGCTCGCCCTTGGCCCCGAACTTGTGCCGGATCTGCTCTTCCATGGCGGAGAAGAGACCGGCCTCGTCGAGCCCGGCCCGCTCCAGCAGGGGCGAGGCGGCAAAGAAGGCGCCCTGGAAGGCGTTGCCCTGCATGCGGAACTGCAGCTCCGGATCCGAAGCCTCTTCGCGGGCGATCTTGAAGCCGTCGATGTAATAGACGCGGATCTCGTGCTCGACGATGTATTTGCGCGCGGCCGGCGGGAAGCTCGCCCAGACCTGCTCGGGGTTGTCGAGGCTCGCTTGGACGATGAAGCGCCCTCCCCGATCCAGCCCGGCGAGCGGGTTGGAATGCGTAAAGACGTTCGGGTCCGGGCTCAGGACCACGTCGACATAGGTGTATTCGCAGTTGAGCCGGATCGGCTCGGGTGCGGCGGAGAGGAAGTAGGTGGTCGGTTGACCCTTCTTCTCCGAGCCGTACTTGGGATTGGCACGGATGTCGAAACCGAGCAGATCATAGAGGGTCATCGCCAGGTTCTTGCCTGTGGTGACCGCGCCCCAACCGCCGACCGAATGCATGCGCACGGTGATGGCGCCCTTGGGCAGGAGGTTGGGATTCTCGCTGCCGCGCAGGGAGAGCTCGCCAATGTGCGGATAGGCATCCTTGAGGGCCTGGATGCGGATCTCGTCCTTGGGGTCGAAGGGTTTGCGGATGAAGTCGACCGACAAATAGAAGAATCGACGGTGCGCACCGTCGGGGAGCATGTTCTCGATCGCGGCGATCAGGCCCTCGGGCTGCAGATCGCGCGAGCCCAGTCCGTAGCAACCCGAATAGAGCCGCGGCATGTCGCCCTGACGATAGACGGCGTAGTCCGGATAGGGCAGGCGCTCGCCCTTCTCAGCACTGCCGTTCTCCAGGCACTTGGTGATGGCCGCACGGACTTCGCGCATGATCGGCAGATCTTCGGCCAGAGGCTGGTCGGTGCGCTCGAGCACCGCCACGCCCTTCCTGCCTTTGAGAATCTGCCCGATGAGATCGCCCGGGAAGGGACGATACATGGTCAGGTTGACGACGCCGACCTTGAGCTTGCGGGTCTCGCGCAGGTAATCGGTCACCGCCTCCGCCTGGGTGAGCATGCTGCCTTGGCCGAGGATGAGGTAGTCGGCATCCTCCAGCCGATAGCCGCCGGCGCGCTGATAGCGCCGCCCGGTCAGTGCATGGAACTCGTCCATCACCTGCTCGGCAATCGGCTCGATGTGATCGAAGAAATAGGGGCGCTGGGCGGCGACGGCCTGCATGTAGGCGTCTTGGTTCTGAACCGAGCCGGAGGACACCGGGTTGTCGACGTCCCAGACCAAGGGGACGCGGCGGCGGGTCGGTCCGTAGACCAGCTTCTGGGCCGGGGTCGGGCAGGCGATGATGTCGTCCGGGCGACCGCAGAACTCGGCGATCAATTCACGCTCGGGCACGAGCAGCGGCTCGATGAGATGGGTCGTCAGAAAGCCGTCCTGGCAGACCGCGGCGGGCGTCAAGGTCAGCTCGGCGATCTTGCGTGCGATCAGGTTCAGATCCGCCGCCTCTTGGGCGCTCTTGCCGAAGACCTGGGTGAAGCCGGTATCGTCGATGCAGTGATAGTCGTCATGGGCGCAGTGGACGTTCAGACTCGACTTGGTGATCGCACGCGCGCCGATGTTCAGGATATAGGGCAGGCGCTTGCCGACGGCCGCGTAGAGCGACTCGTGCATGAAGGCCACGCCTTGGGCGGACGAGAAGTTGACTGCACGCAGTCCGGTCATGGACATGCCGGCGGTGACGGCCGCCGCGGCATGCTCGGATTCGGGCTCGACGAAGATCAGTGGATTTCCGGACACGTTGAGGTGACCGTTCGCGACCTCTTCCGACCAATATTCGCCCATCTGGGTGGAGGGCGTGATTGGGTAAGCGCCGGCCGCGTCGGAGGCTTCGCGCTCGCACATGATGACGGCGGTGTTGCCGTCCATCGCCATCCGTGTGCCGGGATACTTGACCTGCTTCTCGTCCTTATTTCCAAACATGGGCTTTCCGAACATGGGGCTTCTCTGTGGTTGACCCCCGGGGCCCGGACGCCGGCGATAGGCCGGGGCACGAGGGCGCGACAGGGGTATGCTTCGATTCTTCGCTCTGCCGTCTTCGGGAGTCCCGATTCGGGCGAATGTCGATCCCGGCCGAGGCGTCAAGCCAGTGGCAATGCCTCTTTCCGGACCACCTTTTTGGCGTCCTTTCCTTTGATGATCCGACCGTCCGGCTCAAGCCACACAATCGCGCCGGTCGGACAGCGCTCGATGGCGACCTTCGAGGCGATCGCGTTCTTGGTGTAGTCCACGACGGCCAGGTTGTCCCGAATCTCGATCAATCCCTCGGGGGAATCCTGCGCACAGCGTCCGCACGCGGTACAGACGACATCGCATTCGTGCTCGCCCTCGTCCCCCGGGTCCAGGTTCTTGCAGGCGAGCCACAGGCGATGGCTGACGACATGCAGGCTGAAGAGATCCTTCGGACAGGCGGTGACGCAATCGCCGCAGGCGGTGCACTTGGCGGCATCCACGACCGGCAGGCCGTGGCGGTCGAGTCGGATCGCAGCGAAGCCGCAGACCTCGGCGCAATCGCCCATCCCGAGACAGCCCCAGGAGCAGCCCTTGCCGCCACCGGAGACCAAGGCGGCGGCACGGCAGGATTCGAGACCGCCGTAGGAGGCCCGCAGGAAGGCGACGTGGGCCCCGCCGGCACAGGCCAGACGCGCGACACGCTTCTCGTCGGCGCCGAGGTCCACGCCCAGGAAATCGGCGATGAGCGTATTCGTCGCGGGTGAATTGACCGTGCAGCGGCCGGGCGCGATCTCGCCCTTCACCAGCATCTCGGCGAACGCCCGGCAACCCGCGATGCCGCAGGCGCCGCAGTTGGCGCGCGGCAGCAGATCCTCGACCTGATCGATGCGCGGGTCTTCGTAGACGTAAAGCCTCCGATTCGCCAGGATCAAGATCGTGGCGAGCAGCAGGCCGAGAGCGGCCATGAAACCGACAGCGGTGAAGATGGATGCCATAAACTGCTCTATCAGGCAAAGGTCGGACGGAGACCCTGAGGTGAACCGGGCGCAGTTTCGGATCTGCGCCGCAATCGTTCGGTTGTGCCGCATCGCCTGAACGCGAGCACGGATTGTCTGTCGTCCAAAAGACTATGCGAATCTTACGGAATTATGATCTATTAACTATCATAATTCTGTAAATCGTTACTATTGGATATCAACAGAAGGCTTTGATCCAGATGTTTTTTTTGATCCAACGCATGTTTTTTGCGAACTCTTTCGATCGGGCCGTGCTCGGGCCGTGCTCGTCACTCGGGCCATCGTGCCACCGCAGAGCGGTGTCACGAGCGACTCCCGCCCAAGCCCGCGCAAGAACCTGGTGGACTTCGCTCTCGCTCGTCCACCACCAGCCGGTCTTCACTCCACGCGCTCGATCACGTCCGTGACCAGGCCGGTTTGCAGCGCATCGGAGAGAGAGATCAGAAGGATCTTGTTGTTGGGCACGGAGGCTGCGGCGATGGCGACATCCGGGTCGATGCCCATCTCGCGGAGATAGAGGAAGGCATCGGCGACATAGAGCTGTCCGCCCTCATGACTGCTGAAGCGCCTCGGAACCTTGCTCTGATGGATCCCCAGCTTCGCATCGGGCGTGACGTAGCGTTCGACGCCTCCCGCGAGCACATCGATGCAGGCCGAGGTACAGGCCTGATCGACGGCGGTGCGCAGGCCCATGGTGCGCAGGTAGCGTCCGAGTTTGCGCGCCTCGAAGACCGAGCCCCCGGGGCTGTTGATCACCAAACCGACGGCACGCGCGCGGCGCATCTCGCCGATGGTCTTCTCGGCGAATCCGTCGCCGATCTCCGCACCGTCGATGCGCAGCCAATGCATCCGCAAGGTCCCGTCCGGCTCGAAACGCACCAAGGTCGAGGCCATTGCGGTCGCGTCGGAGACTTGCATACAGGACTCGGTCGCGAAGGCGAGGAGTGCCGGCCCGCGCGCGCCGTACTCGACGACCAGCTGATTGGATCGTTCGATGATCGCATCGACCCGGAAGCCGTACTTGTCGGCGGCGGCAATCACGGCGGAATCGGTCACGGCGACGTCGAGATTCTGTCCGACACGCAGGAGATGGCAGGCGGCGACCCTGCTCAACCAATCGCTCCGGCTCATGCCTTGCGGGGGGCTGGTCGAGCCCGGGATCCTATTGCGGTCCAAGCCGAAGCCTTGATCGGAGGCCTGCCCGGACCTCGGCTCGGTCATCTGGTCGGGAACGGCGCAGCCGACGAGGACGGCGATCGAGACACCCAAGAGAAGGCGCGCGAGCGCGCGGACCTTCGGGCTGTCGTGCCCCCTTCCCATCAGGCCCGGATCTCGATCCCCCGGGCGAGGAGATAGGACTTGACGGCCCGAATCGGCACCTCGCGCCGGTGAAAGATTCCCGCAGCCAGCGCGGCCTCGACATCCGTCGCCGCGAACACCTCCGCGAAGTGCTCGACACAGCCGGCACCGCTCGAAGCGATGACCGGGATTCCGACCGCCGACCTCACGGCATGGACCAGCTCGAGATCGAAGCCGGCACCCGTTCCGTCGCGGTCGATCGAGTTGAGCAGGATCTCGCCGGCTCCCAGGATCTCGCAGACCCGCGCGAGCTCCACGGCGTCGACGTCGCGCCCTTCGCGCCCGCCCTTGACCGTGCATTGAAACCAACACCAACGCTCGCCCTCGGGTCCCGGCGTGGCGGTCTCGACCGTGTGATGGTGCGTCTCCTCCGGGGAGCGGACATAGACACGACGCGGATCGATGGAGATCACGACCGCCTGGTTGCCGTAGACCCCGGCGATCTGCTCGATCGCCGTGCTGCCGTCCTTCGTCCCGCGCTGCAGATAGCCCTCGACAGCCTCGACCGCATCCGAGCCGATCGAGATCTTGTCGGCCCCGGCGCGAAAATAGGCGTCGGCCACGTCCAACGCGGAATAGTCGTTCCCGCGGGCATCGCGAAAGGCACGGATGCCCCCGCCGATGGTGAGCGGCACGAAGACGCGCTCGGAGGTGCGTTCTAGAACCTCGAGCATCGGCTGGTCCGCCAGAGGGAAATCACGGAAGGCCGTAATGTTGAGGAAGGTGATCTCGTCGGCGCCCTCCTCGTAATAGCGTTGAGCCAGCTCGACCGGCTTGCCGAGATTGCGAACCTCGCCGGCCTCGCGCACGTCGTACTGATCGCCTTTGGTGACGACCAGATCACCGGCGTCGTTGGTGCGCACGTCCAAGCAGGCAATGATGCGCTTGGCCAGATGCGTCGGGCTGCGATCGGTCGACGGGGTCGTGGTGGCGAGCGGCTGCTCGTCGCCGGCGAGAAAGCGTCGCAGCAGCCGCAAGCCGGCGTCTGCGCTCTTCTCGGGATGAAACTGCACCGCGGAGATCCGTCCTTGCTCGACGGCGCTCAGAAACGGCCGACCGTAGTCCGTCTCGGCGAGCTGCCAGTCCCCGTTTGCGACGGTGGGCTCGGCATAGTAGGAATGCACGAAGTAGAGCTTCTCCCCCGCGTAGTCGGCGAACAAGGGGGAGTCGCGCTTCACGCGCACGTCGTTCCACCCCATGTGCGGGACGGCGAGCGCGCCCGGGTCGAAGCGGCGGATCCGCCCCGGGATGACCCCGAGCCCGGGCACGTCGGGGGACTCGTCGCTGCCTTCGAAGAGCGCCTGCAAGCCGATACAGATCCCGAGATAGGGCCGCCCCGCGGCGAGATACGCGCGCAAGGGTTCCAGATAGCCCAGAGCCTGCAGGCGCTGCATCGCTGCCCCGAACGAGCCGACGCCCGGGAAGATGAGACGCTCCGCCTTGAGGATATCCGCCGGGCGCGCGATCTCGGTCAAGGAAAATCCCAGGGAATGGATGGCATTGCGGAGGCTACGCACATTGCCGGCGCCGTAGTCGAGCAGCGAAATCATGGGTCGGAATCCGGGGCTTTCGTGTTGATGCCGGGTCCGCGGGCCGCTGGACCCGCGGACGAAGACGCTATCTTAGCGCTATCGGGCAGTCAGGTTCAGATTTCTCCGTCCGAGGTGTCGAGCAGGATCCCCTCGGCCGCCACCACGCGCGCCAGCGCGACCTCCATCACGGCGCGCACCTGCGCGGTCGCCGCGTGGAGATAGGCGTGCAGGGCCGCATCCTCGGCGTTGCGATCCTCGCATTCCGCACTGTAGCGCTCGAAGGCGTTCAGGGAGAGCACCAGATCCACCAGATGATGCGGGCACTCGCAGCGCACGCTCGGCGAGGCGGAGGCGATCCGCAGCAGATCCGCGTCGGCGAATCGCCGCTGCGGGATCGGCAAGGATAGGTCGAATGCGGGCTCCTCGTCGGTCTGTGCGGGCGCCCTCGCGAACTGGCCCATGCACCATTGGCGCAGCTCCTGCAGATCGACCGGTGCGCGCTTCGGAATCAGCCGGCGGGCATCCAGCCGCGCGATCGTGGCCCGGGTGGCAAAGGTGTAGACGATGATCGCGCGGGCCGCACCGCATCGGGTGACCAACTCGCCGATCTCGCGCACCTGGTCGCCTTGGATCGTGGGGTACTCGAGCACCGCCACGTCCGGCGCGGGCTGCACACGCCCCGCAGCGAGAAACTCCCGGTGCGAATCGTAGAGCCCGACAAGATCGATATTTCCGTTCATCACGGGCTCGCGCCTGAAGCGCTCGGCGAGCGAGGACCCGATCACCAGGACGCGGCACGGGCGCTCCGGCGCGCCGGCAGGCTCGGGTCGATCCGTTCCGCGGATCCGCTCGCGCAATTGGTCGAGGTGCAGGTTCGCGACACTGCTGATCGCATCGCCGCGGTCGACCAAACGCTTGATGAGGGTTAAGCGACTCACGTCTTCCGGTCCGTAGAGTCGGGTGCCGGAGTCCGAGCGAAGCGGCGCGACGACCCGGTAGCGACGCTCCCAGACGCGCAGCGTATCGGCGGGAACCCCGGTCAACCGCGATACGGCGCCGATACGATAGGTGTGACCCGGTAAGGCGGCATCCTGGTCGGTCAATGCGGTCTCCTCGAGGTGAGCGGGAAGCAGCTGTTGAATGTTTGTTTATGTTAAAACCTTGAAAATCGCCAGAGGCATGGCTAATGTCGAGCTTTAATGTTGGTCATTATCCGTTCATCTCGTGGGTCATCGTCCCGGATGGCCTTTGGGAAGGTGACCCGACAACTCGGATCGAACACTCCCAGTTCAACAGAGTGGGAGCGTGCGCGCCGCCGTCCAAGTCTTGTCCATGTTTGACGCGAACAGGGCGTATGACGGAACACCTAGGCAGCCGGCTGGAGAGCCGCGGTTTGACCAACTCGATCCTTCTTCCATGCGACAGCCAGGAGAGAATGCCATGCGCCTTCAGCACCCCCGAGCCCTCCGCGATACCTTCGACGTCGAAAATCGACACCCCTTTGCGTGAATCTGAAGTAGCATTGCAGCCCTGTCGACGCCGACTCCCGGCGCACCCTCCAAACCATCGTTTACGGGGACTGCATGCAACGGACCTCCACCGCCCTCGCGTTTGTACTGGCTGTCGGCCTGCCGGCGTACGCGGCCGTCTCGCCTGCAGACGAGATCTTGCATCTGTACAACTGGAGCGATTACGTCGCCGAGGACACGCTCTCCGGATTCGCGGCCGAGACCGGGATCAAGCCACGCTTGGATGTCTACGACTCCAACGAGGTCCTCGAGGCGAAGCTCTTCGCCGGGCGCAGCGGCTACGATCTGGTCTTTCCGACCGCCCGACCCTTTGGCGCGCGCCACATCAAGGCCGAGCTCTATCTGCCGCTGGATAAGGCCAAGCTCCCGGGCCTGGACCGGCTCGACCCGACGATCATGAGCCAGCTGGCGAGCATCGATCCCGACAACGCTCACCTGGTGCCCTACATGTGGGGAACCTCCGGCTTGGGGATCAATCGCGACAAGGTCCAGGCCGCCTTGGGCGAGACCGCCGACATCGACACCTGGGCATTGGTCTTCGATCCGGAGACCGCAGCCAAGCTCGGCGCGTGCGGAATCAGTCTGCTCGACGACCCCACCGAGGTCTATTCCGCCGCCCTCGCCTATCTGGGCAAGGATCCGAACAGCCTCGACAAGTCCGACCTCGACGCCGCCTCGGCGCTGATCAAGACGATCCATCCGCACGTGCGCTATTTTCACTCCTCGCAGTACATGAGCGACCTGGCCAACGGCGATCTCTGTGTCGCCATGGGCTACTCCGGCGATGTCTTTCAGGCGCAGTCGCGCGCCGCAGAGGCCGACAAGGGTGTGATCGTCGACTATGTCATCCCGCGCGAAGGCGCGGCGGTCTGGACGGACGTCATGGCGATCCCGAAGGACGCACCCAACCCGGCCGCGGCGCATGCCTTCATCGCCTATATGTTGCAGCCCGCCGCCATCGCCGCGGTCTCCAACGCGGTCTACTACGCCAACGCCAATCTCGCGGCCACGCCGCTCCTGGACGAAGCGGTGCGGGAGGATCCGGCGATCTATCCGCCGGCCGAGGTCAAGGCACGTCTGTTCGTGCCCTCGGAGCGCAGCGACCGTGAGATCCGCGATCTCAACCGTCTCTGGACACGCCTCAAGGCGAATCGCTGAGCGGGATCGGAGTCCTCGCCGATGGCGACACTTGCCGAGCGCCGTTCGCTCGAGCCTTGGCAGGATCCCAAGGCGGTACCCTACCTGCGCATCGACCGGGTCACCAAGAAGTTCGGCGACGTCTACGCCGTCGACGACGTGAGTCTCGACATCTTCCAAGGCGAGTTCTTCTCGCTGCTCGGCAGCTCGGGCTGCGGCAAGTCCACGCTGCTGCGCATGCTCGCCGGGCTCGAGTATCCGAGCAGCGGACGCATCTATATCGACGGTGTGGATGTCACGGATGTGCCGGCCTACTCGCGGCCGGTGAACATGATGTTCCAGTCCTATGCCCTCTTCCCGCACATGAGCGTGGAGCAGAACGTCGAGTTCGGGCTCAAGCAGGATCGGCTCTCGAGGGGCGAGCGCAGCGAGCGCGTCGGCGAGATGCTCGAGCTGCTGAAGATCACCGAGCTGCGCAAACGTCGGCCCGATCAGCTCTCGGGCGGACAGCGCCAGCGCGTTGCACTCGCCCGCAGTCTGGCCAAGCACCCGAAGCTCCTGCTGCTCGACGAGCCGCTCGGTGCGCTCGACAAGCGCCTGCGCGAGAACACTCAGTTCGAGCTGGTCAACCTGCAGGAGCGTCTCGGCATCACCTTCGTGACCGTCACGCACGATCAGGAAGAGGCCATGACCATGTCCACGCGCATCGCCGTCATGGACGCCGGTCAGATCATGCAGGTCGATACCCCGACCGCCATCTACGAATTCCCGACCTGTCGTCTGGTGGCCGAGTTCATCGGCTCGATCAACCTGTTCGAAGGCAAGGTGGTGGCCACCGAGGGCTACGAGGTGCTGGTCGAGACCCGGGTCGGGCGACCCATGCGGATGCGCGCCTTCCAGCCGCTGGCGCTCGGCACCCCGGTCACGGTCGCGGTGCGCCCGGAGAAGATGCGGCTCTGTACGGACTTCCGAGACGACGGGGTCAATCAGCTCAAGGGGCGAGTCGAGGACATCGCCTATCTCGGAGACGTCTCGATTTATCGCATCCGCGTCGGCGACGGGGCCTTGGTCGAGATGACCTTGACCAACGTCCAACCGCGCACCGAGCAGGCGCTGACCTGGGAGCAAGATGTCGCCATCGAGTGGTCGCCGACCAGCGGCGTCGTCCTGACCGAATAGTCCGCAGACCCATCGAGCACCATGCCCGCACCGCCCCCGAATCGCGCCGATCACGCGCATCGCACGAGCCGACTGGTCAACATCGGCATCCCTTACCTGTGGCTGGGGCTTTTTTCCTGCTGCCCTTCGCAATCGTGCTGCAGATCAGCCTGGCCGAGCCGGCGCTCGCCCAGCCGCCCTACACCGCACTCTGGCAATGGGTCGACGAGGGTCTGCTGCGCATCGAGATCAATCTGCGCAACTTCATGATGGTCGCGGAGGACGACCTCTATCTGAGCGCCTTGCTCAACTCGCTGCAGGTCGCCTTCATCTGCACCCTGCTCTGCCTGCTGCTGGGTTATCCGATGGCCTATGCCATCGCGACTTCACCCGAGCGTTGGCGGATCATCCTGCTGATGCTGATCGTCCTGCCCTTCTGGACCTCCTTCCTGATCCGCGTCTATGCCTGGATCGGGATCCTCAAGTCCAACGGTCTGCTCAACGATCTTCTGATCTGGCTCGGTCTGATCGAGACCCCGTTGGCGATCCTCCACACCCAGACGGCCATCTATATCGGCGTCGTCTACTCCTATCTTCCCTTCATGATCCTGCCGCTCTACGCGAATCTCACGCGGCTCGACATGAGCCTGCTCGAGGCCGCGGCGGATCTGGGCTGCCGACCCATGCGGGCCTTCCTGCGGGTCACGTTGCCGCTCTCGATGGCCGGGATCATCGCCGGGAGCATGCTGGTGTTCATCCCGGTCGTGGGCGAGTTCGTGATCCCGGATCTGCTCGGCGGACCGGAAACCCTCATGATCGGTAAGCTGCTCTGGACCGAATTCTTCTCCAACAAGGATTGGCCGCTCGCCTCGGCACTGGCGATCCTGCTGCTGGCGCTGCTGGTCGTGCCCTTCGTGATGATGCAGCGTCTGCAACAACGCATGGAGGGTAGCCGTCCATGAAGCCTCGTCGCTGGCCGCTGCTCACCGTGCTCGCCTTCGGCTATGCCTTTTTGTATGTGCCGATCCTGCTGCTGATCATCTATTCATTCAACGAATCGCGCTTGGTGACCGTGTGGACCGGATTCTCGACCAAGTGGTACGTCGAGCTCTTTCGCAACCAGCAACTGCTCGATGCCGCATGGCTGAGCGTGCGCATCGCCGCCGTGAACGCGACCCTCGCGGTCGTGCTCGGGACCCTGGCCGCCAACGCCTTGGTGCGCCATCGCACTTTTCGCGGACGCACCGGATTCGAGCTGCTGCTCACCGCCCCGTTGGTGATGCCGGATGTCATCATCGGTCTTTCGCTGTTGCTGCTGTTCGTGGCGATGCAGCAGACGATCGGCTGGCCCGATGGTCGCGGCTTCACGACCATCACCATCGCCCATGTCACCTTCAGCATGGCCTATGTGGCCGTGGTGGTACGTGCGCGCCTCTCCCAGATGGACCGCTCGCTCGAGGAGGCGGCCATGGATCTGGGCGCGCGCCCGTTGCGCGTCTATCTGACGATCACGCTCCCGCTGATCGCGCCCGCCCTGCTCTCGGGTTGGCTGCTCGCCTTCACGCTCTCGCTCGATGACCTGGTCATCGCCAGTTTCGTCGCCGGTCCAGGCTCGACGACGTTGCCGATGGTGATCTATTCGAGCGTGCGTATGGGGGTCTCCCCGCAGATCAATGCGCTGGCGACCCTCATCGTCGCCGTCGTCACGCTGGCGGTCGTGATCGCGGGCATCTCGATGCGCCGAGGCCGCGCGGCGCGATAAGTTGGTTTCCGTTGGGGGGTGTGCTAGAAATCCAGCGCCGGAAGAACCGTCGGGTTCAGGCGTCCCGCCCCGTTCGAGCGAACGTCCCTTGAGGCGGCTCCAAAGCGGATCGGTTCGAGCACATCGCAACAGGCCCGTCGACGAATTGATTCAGGTTAAGGATCGATCGCAGCGACCGGCCTTATGGTAACGCCCGCAGGCATGGGTCTCTCGAGGGGTCGAGACGTCGGGTGCGCTGTCGGGGTGCGCTGGAAAAGACGATCGGAGCCTGCGCGTGCCGCCGCCCGGTCGAGGCTTTAATCACGACGGCCACACGGATCCATCTGAACGGGCGCCTTCCGCACGATGCCCTTCAGCGACTCCTCGAATCCATCGGCCGCAGTCTGAGGAGGTCATGATGAATCGGCATACGCGTCACACCACCGGGTCGCTGCCGGTCGGTCAGGCTCGGTCGGATAGACTCGAGTCGCCGGCCGAGCCGCGAGATAGCCAGCCATCGAGGATGCTCGAGGGTCCGGCGCAAACCCCGCTGATATGGCGGGATGAATGGTGTATGGGCATTCCCGCATTGGATGCCGACCATCGCCGGCTCGTCATGCTGGTGAATGCCTTGCTCGCCACACAACCCGGCGCGGAGCATAGTCTCGGCATCACCGGCGATGACCGGGAATCGGACACCACCGACAGCGATCCCCTCGCGCGTTTCGAGGCCATCTTGGATCATCTGCGGCATCATTTCGAGCGCGAGGAAGCGCTCATGCTCTCGATCGATTACGCCGATTTCCAGACCCACAAGTGCGAGCACAGTCTGCAGTTGGCGGAGCTTACGGAGCTTCGTCGGCAGGTCTCGCGCGAACCCGGCACCGTCTTCGGCCCCGAGTCACTGCAATGGATCAAGCGTTGGTGCTTCGACCATTTCATCGCCGAGGATCGGCGTCTCTCCAAGGCGTACGCGGACGCGACGCGCCCTTGACCCGTTCGCGATCTAAACCGGCTGCTCGCCGAGCCGTCCGTTCGGACCACCCGAAATGCGTGCGATCAGGCGCTTGAGCCAAAGGCTCTCGGGGAGCAAGACCAGATAGACGACGCAGAGGATCACGACCTGGTACCAGAAGCTCGTCAACCAGACCGGGGTGACGCCTGTCGCGAGCCAATTCTCCGCCAGGCGCTGCAGATTGAAGAAGCTGAAATAGGCCAAGAAGGCGAGGGATAGGCGGCCCGAGCTGCGCTGTCGCGGAGAGAGTGCCACCAGCGGGATCGCGACGATGGTCAGGACGAGGATGGCCAGCGGCGCCGCCAACCGATGCTCGAGCTCGGCGCGGTCGGGAAGCTCGGGCGACGCCAAAAGCTCGAGCGACGGCATGGTCGAGCGCTTGGAGATCACGCCTTGCGCGGCGCCGGATGCCTGGATGCGAATCCGATACTCCTCGAACTCCCCGATCATAAAGGCAGCCGAACCCGGATCGCCGTCGAAGCGGTGCCCGCTCGAGAGTGTGACGATATGGTCGCCCGTGTCCTCCTCGATCCGATGCTGCCCGTTCCGACTCACCACCAGACGGGCGACATCCTCGCGACGGTCGAGGATAAAGACATCACCGAGCGACTGTCGGCGGTCGATGTCGCCGATGTAGAGTACCAGCTCCCCGCCTTGCTCGAGATAGAACCGACCCGGTTGCAGGCCCGCGATCTGTGCCGCCTGCTCCTTCTGCTGCATCCGAATCTGATGGATCCCGGTGGCCGCCCAGGGCTGAAGGCTCAAGGAGATCCAGGCGGTGACCAAGGCCACCGGCACGGCAAGGAGGAGCAACGCACCCAACACCCGTCGCGGACCGATGCCGCAAGCGCTCATCGCGATCAGCTCGCTGTCGCGGGAGAATCGGCTCAAGGTCACCAGCAGCGCCAGGAAAAAGGCCGGCGGCAGCAGGTTCGGCAGATCGCGCACGACCTGGAAGGCAAGAAACTTGATCACCAAGTGAACGCTGAGCGCACCGACGTTCACCTCCTCGAGCGTGCGCAGAAACAGCATGCTCGCGACGACCAGGACCAGGATCGCCACGATGGCGGAGAAGACCTTGGACGCTTCCGAGAGCAGATAGCGATCGACGATTCCGAGCATGAGCTTCTCTACCGAGGCGATGCCTCATTCTGCCATGCGGATCCAGGTTCCACCTACCGCGAATCGCCTGCAGCAGCGCAGGCGAGCGAATACCGCACGACCGCGCAGAGACCCCGCCGCCGAGGCATCGACCGTCATCGCCCCGCCATCAGGGGATCATCAAGGGGTCATCGGGCAGGAAGATACTCGGGCTTTGTTCCGAACGAGAGGGCAAGCCCCGATGGAAAAGTTTGCAGATGTGCTCGATCGCGCACAAGCCCACATGGAACGTGAAACGGAGCTGCGGATCGCGGCGATCCAACGGTACTCGCGCGCGGGTCACGGCCGCGAGCTCTGTATCGATTGCGGCGATCAGATCCCGCTGAATCGCCGTAAACATGTGCCGAACGCAAGACGTTGCGCGGCATGCCAGGCAACGGAGGAGTCCAAGCACGCGCCGATACCGCGGCGAGCCTGACCGCCCGACCGACCGAACGCGTCAGGGCTCGCTCGGACGGGCAGGATGCCCGACATCCTCCAGCGCCTTGGAGGCAACCTCGAAGGTATCGCCGGAGAGCTCCTCGGCCGCGAGAATGCGCTCGATCTCGGCGCGCATGAGCGTCTGGCGGCCCGCGTCGTAGCGGCGCCAACGGATGAGTGCCTTGAGAAGCCGTGCGGCGATCTGCGGATTGAGCGGATCCAGCTCCAGCACCCGGTCGGCGAGGAATCGATAGCCGCTGCCGTCGCCGGCATGGAATCGGGCTGGATTGGCCGTGCAGAAGGCACCGACGAGGCTGCGCACCCGATTCGGATTGCGCAGCGAAAAATCCGGGTGCTCCAAGAGACCCGCGACGGCGCCCAGGGTCCCCGCGCGGCTGCTGGTAGCCTGGACGCTGAACCATTTATCGAGCACCAGCGGCTCTTTGGACCAGCGCCGGTAAAACGCCTCGAGTGCGGGCGGGCCTTCCTCGCCGCCGTGATCCACGAGCAGACGCAGCGCGGCGATCGCGTCCGTCATGTTTCCGGCCTCGGCAAACTGTGCCCGACAGAGCGCAAGACCCTGCGCGTTGCCCGCAGCCATCAGATAGCCCAAGGCGAGGTTCTTGAGCGCACGCCGGCCGATCGCATCGGGTGTCGGTGCATAGGGCTCGGTGTCGGCGTTGTCGCGATAGAGGCTTAGAAGCGCCTCGGCGAGACGCTCGCCGAGCATGCGTTTGAGTGCCGTGCGTGCCCGGTGAATCCCCTCGACATCGACGGTCTCCATCTGATCCCCGAGAAACGACTCCGAGGGCAGCGTCAGCACCTCGGCCAGCAGTGCCTTGTCGGTCTCGGGGTCCGTCAGCGCACCGTGAAAGGCGTCGACGAACCGCCCCGGAACGCCGGCCGCGGGATCCGCCGTCATCGCCGACAGCACACGCTGCATCAGGATCCGCGCGGCATTCCAGCGCGAGTATCCGTCGCTGTCGTGACGCAGGAGAAGGAGCAGGTCCGCGTCGTCGTAGTCGAGCTCAAGCCTCACCGGCGCGGAGAATCCCCGCAGCAGAGACGGCACCGGCCGAACGGGAATATCCACGAAGCACAGCCGCGTCTCCCAATCGCGCAGCTCCAACACCCGCGTACCCGGATCCCGTGCGTTCGGCTCGCCCTCGCGGCGCAGCGCCAGCTCCCGCCCCTCCGGACCCAGCAGTGCGATCGCCAGCGGCAGATGTAGCGGATCCTTCTCGGGTTCGCCCGGTGTCGGCGCGATCTGTTGTCGAATCAGCAGGCTGTAGGTCGCGCGCTCCGCATCGTAGGTGGCCTCGATGTGCAGACAGGGGGTCCCGGCTTGGGAGTACCAGCGACGAAACTGCATGAGGTCGTGCCCGCTCGCATCCTCCATGCAGCCGACGAAATCATCCGTCGTCACCGCTTGGCCGTCATAGCGGGTGAAATAGAGATCGGTGGCCTTGCGGAATAGCTCGGGGCCAAGCAAGGTCGCCTGCATCCGCACCAGCTCGGCGCCCTTGTTGTAGACGGTCGCGGTGTAGAAATTATTGATCTCGACATAGGCGTCGGGCCGCACCGGATGCGCCATCGGACCACTGTCCTCGGGAAACTGATGGGCCTGAAGCAGGCGCACGTCGGCGACACGCTGCACGCCTCGCGAGCCGACATCGGCCGAGAACTCCTGATCGCGATAGACGGTGAAGCCTTCCTTGAGACTGAGCTGAAACCAATCGCGGCAGGTGATGCGGTTGCCGCTCCAGTTGTGGAAATACTCGTGCGCGATGACGCCCTCGATGCCCTGAAAGTCGTCGTCGGTAGCGGTATCGGCGCGTGCCAGCACGAACTTCTCGTTGAAGACGTTGAGGCCCTTGTTCTCCATGGCCCCCATGTTGAAATGACTTACCGCCACGATCATGTAGATATCGAGGTCGTATTCTCGACCGAAGCGCTCTTCGTCCCACCGCATCGCCTTCTTCAGCGACTGCATCGCGTGGTCGCATCGATCCAGATTGTGCGGCTCGACGAAGATCTGCAGAACGACCTCGCGGCCGGATGCTGTGGTGAAGCGATCCTCGATCGCACTCAGATCGCCTGCAATCAATGCGAAGAGATAGCTGGGCTTGGGAAAGGGATCCTCCCAGGAGACCAGATGCCGACCATCCTCGAGCAGGCGCTCCTCGATCCGGTTGCCGTTGGACAGGAGCACCGGGAAGCGTTCGCGATCGGCGACGAGGGTGGTCCGATAGCGGGCCATGACATCCGGGCGATCCAGGAAATAGGTGATGCGCCGGAAGCCCTCCGCCTCGCACTGAGTGCAGAGCATCTGACCGGACTGGTACAACCCCTCCAGTGCTGTGTTGAGGTTGGGATGGATGCGAACCCGTGTCTCGAGCCGGAACCGGTCCGGAACCCGTTGTAGGGTGAGCGAATCGGGCTCCACGCGGTACTCGGCAGGCAAGAGCCGGTGCCCGTCGATCGCCACCTCCTCCAGGTCCAGCTGCTCGCCGTCGAGCCTGAGCGTGCCGTCGCCGCGGATTGCCGCCGGATTCCGGCGCACCTGCAGGCTGGCCTCGACACGGGTGCGATCCGGGTCCAGCTCGAACCGGAGCTCGACATGGTCGATCAGGAACTCCGGAGGCCGATAGTCTCTGCGGTGGATCGGGTGCGGCGTGTCGCGGTACATGATGATCCTGCTCCAGGTTGAAGGTCGGGTTGACGGCCGGCACCCCGGACGGCGAAGCTTCGCCATCATCTCCAGACCGTCGATGAACATCCACCATCTGCAAGGTGAAGACCGCGATGCCACATATCACCGTTTACACCACGATGATTTGCCCCTACTGCTCCCGCGCACGCCACTTGCTCCAGCGCAAAGGCGTGGACTTCGAGGAGATCCCGGTCGACCGTGATCGCGAGCAGATGGAGATCATGCGCCGGCGCAGCCGCCGGCACACGGTGCCTCAGATCTTCATCGACAATCGCCATATCGGTGGCTACGACGATCTCGCCATGCTCGATGCACGCGGCGAGCTCGATCCCTTGCTTGTCCCGGTGGATGCGCAAGGGGCCAATCCGCGAGGCGCCGATGAGTGAGGGCACCGGCTCGCCGGACAGCGTTCGTCTGGATAAATGGCTCTGGGCGGCACGCTTCTTCAAGACCCGCCATCTCGCCGTCGAGGCGATCAACGGCGGCAAGATCAAGGTCAACGCTCAAAGCGCCAAGCCGGCACGGGCGATCGCGATCGGAACCCGTATCGAGATCCACAAAGGCGGTCTCGTCTGGGACATCGAGGTTCTCGGCCTGAGCAAGCAACGCCGCTCGGCCAGTGAAGCGGGCTTGCTCTACCGCGAGGACGAGGCGAGTCTACTCAAACGCCAGGCGATCGTGCGCGAGCGCCGCGACACCGGTGTCGGTGCCGGGGACGCATCCGGGCGTCCCACCAAGCGCGATCGCCGCCTGATTCAGCGTTTCAAGATTCCTAACGATTCAGGGAGTTGACAGCCACTTGGACAGCGATGCCTTTCGTCGAACCTATCGCGCCATCAACGAGCGCTACTGCGCTTACGAGAAAGGCATCCTGACCCGTCAGTGCAGTTGCTCGGAGGCCAAGAAGTTCTGTATCGCCGAGCGCGAGGGCGTGCATTGCGGCTCGGACGAGGCGCAAGAGACCTGCATCGCCCTGCTCGATCTCCTGCGTCGACAGGCTAGGTTCGCACTCAAGACCGACGACCGGCAACGCGCGCTCCCCCACGCAAAGGCGATGCGCCTGCAGATCGGCGGGCTGCGCGGTATCGCCGTCGCACTCGATCCCGAGGCCCCCGCGCCCGCCGAAATTGCCGACGTGCGTGCCTTGATCCTCGCCGCCATCGCGCGTTTCGGCGCCATCGAGCACCTGCCCTTCCCCCGGATCATGCAGCAAATCGCGGCCTACCGAGCGCGCCGCAGACGCCGAGGATCCGACACCCCCCGTTAAACCGCGCCCCACGCGGTATGCAATGTTTTTGGATGGGATCGGCCCCGGCAGAGTTGACGACCGCTGGAGCCGGCGCGGTTTAAGAGATTAAAAAATATATGATTTTAAACCGCGTTCCCGCGAATGGCCGTGGATGCAGCAAACGCCGAACTCACTGCCGACGGTTCCGGCTCACCCGTGCCGAACAGCAGCACAGGCGTTCCGGCAGGCGTGCGATCGAAGAGCTCGATCAGCTCGGGGCCGTGCATGCGGATGCAGCCATGAGAGCGCGCGACGCCCATCGGCTCGGTCTCCGGACAGCCATGGATGTAGATGAACCGGCGCAGGGTATCCACACAGCCGCCGCGGTTGCGGCCCGACTCGCACCCGGTCAACCAAAGGATCCGGGTCAAGATCCAATCGCGTCCCGGATGCTCCGCGGCAAAAGCGCTGTCGTAGATCTCGCCGGTCGGTCGGCGCCCGCGGAAAACGGTCCCGAGCGGGCACCTCTCGCCGATACGGATCCGCACCCGATGCAGACCGCGAGGCGTGCAGCCGCTGCCAAGCTGCTCACCCACGCCATTGAGCCCAGTCGATACCCGATACTCGCCCAGTCGCCGCGCACCCTCGTAGAGACCGAGCGCTTGACGGTCGATATCGATCAGGATGTGTCTCGAGTGCCACCACATCTCGGCATCGCGCTGACGCCCCTTCACCATCGGCTGAACGGATGGCGCGCCAGGTTCGAGTTGTAATAGCGCGGATCATCCGAGACCTCTGCTCCGGCCCAATCCGGCAGCTCGAACGGCTCCTCCTCCGACGTCAGCTCGATCTCCGCGAGCACCAGTCCGGCGTTCTCGCCGGCGAAGACATCGACATCCCAGAGATGGGCGCCGCACCGCACCCGGTGTCGCACCTTGTCGATGACCGGCAGACTGCTCAAGCTCTCCAGCATGACCCGAGCCTCCTCGATCGGGATCTCGTACTCGAATTCGGAGCGGGTCACCCCCGTCGTCCTGCCCTTGATGGTCAGAAATCCGCGATCCCCCTTCGCCCTCACCCGGACCGTGGCACGACCCGCCTCCGCCAGATAGCCCTGGAGAATCGGCTCGCGCTCCTCGACGGCATCGCGCCAGGATGCGTTCTTCACCAGAAACTTACGCTCGATTTCAAGGCCCATAAACCGCGCCCGGAGTGAATATATAGAACTGATCAGGGCTCGCATGCCCCGAGCAACCAGAAGCCTTTTCGTCGGCGCGGTTTAGAATTGAACCGGAATTCGTCAATTGCTTCGCGCAAAGCGTGCTTCATGCGTAGGGCTAGGCCGCCTTGACGATCGCATCCATGCGATGGCTCGCCGGCCGGGTGATGGCCGCATTGGCCCGACTATAAATTCCTGAATCGCGTCAGCTCCGACCAAGATGGTCGGACGCACACGCGCACCGAGCCGACAACCCAACATACCGCGCCGAAGACGCGATTCAGCAACGCTCGAACAGCGCCATCGACTCCACATGGGCCGTCTGCGGAAACATATCCATCACCCCCGCCGAAACAAGCCGATATCCAAGCGCATTCACGAGACGATCGGCATCGCGCGCGAGTGTCGTCGGATAGCAGGATACGTAGAGCACCTTCTCGACCCCGAGCCGCGGTAGCCAGTCGAGCACCTCGAGCGCACCGCTGCGAGGCGGATCCAGCAGTGCCTTGGTGAAGCCCTCGCGCGACCAGGGCTCCTGATCGAGCGCGCCATACAGATCAGCCGTATAGAAGCGGGCGTTCCCGATCTTGTTCAAGTCCGCATTCGCCTCTGCACGCGCCACCAATCCGGCATCACCTTCAACCCCGACAACCGCTTGGGCCTGACGGGCGAGCGGCAAGGTGAAGTTGCCCACGCCGCAGAAGAGGTCCAACACCCGCTCGTCGGCCTGGACATCCAGGAGTGCGAGCGCCTGGTCAAGCATCGACCGATTCAGCTCCAGGTTGACCTGGGTGAAGTCGGTCGGCTCGAACTCGATCCGCAGAGCGTAGCGCGGCAGCTCGTAATGCAGGGTGATCCCCTGACCGGGCAGCGGCCGGATGCTCTCCGGTCCAGCCTCCTGAAGATAGATGTGGAAACCCTCGCTCTCGCCGAGCGCCTCGAGCACGCCCAAGTCGGCCGCACTTGGCGGACTCAAGGCGCGGAACACCAAGACCGGCGGCGTATCGCCCATCGCCACCTCGATCTGAGGCACCTGCTCGCGGATGCTCAGGGCATCCACCGCGGCCCCGATCGCCTGTAAATGCGCCCCGACACTCGGGTGAAGCACCTCGCAGCGGCCGATGTCGGTGATGAAGGCATTCCCCCGCTCGCGAAAACCCACGAGCGTACGGCCTTTCTTGGCCACATAACGCACACCGAGCCGCGCCTTGCGCCGGTACCCCCAAGCACCCGCCGTCAAGGGCGCGAGCCAGGTCTGCGGGGTCACCTTCCCGATGCGCGAGAGCACGTCCGCAAGACTGTCCTGCTTGGCGCGAATCTGGGCACCCGCATCCATATGCTGCAGGCTGCAACCGCCGCAGACACCGAAATGGCTGCACTTGGGCACCACGCGCTCGGGCGACGGTCGCAGCACCTCGACGACGACACCTTCGTCGAAGCGACGCTGGATACGCGTATACCGAAAACGCACCCGCTCCCCGGCGAGTGCGCCGTCGATAAAGACCGCCTTGCCGTCGAAGTGCGCCAATCCGCGACCCTCGTGCGTGAGGCCCTCGATCTCGGCCTCGACAGGCTCCTGCGGAAGTGGTTTGCGTTTTCTCGACACGGACTGCGTCCTCGACACTCAAGCAATAAAACAAAAACCGGGGGCTCCCCCTAGGCCGGAAAGACCCCGGTCGACAGATACCGATCGCCGCGGTCGCACACGATCGCCACGATGACCGCGTCTTGCACCTCCCGGGAGAGCGTCAATGCCGCGGCGATACAACCGCCGGACGAGACCCCCGCAAAGATCCCTTCGCGCGCCGCCAGCTCGCGGGCGGTCTGCTCTGCACGCTCCTGAGAGACGTCGATCACGCGATCCACCCCGGCGGGATCGAAGATCTTCGGCAGATAGGCCTCGGGCCACCGCCGAATCCCCGGAATGCTGGAACCCTCCTCGGGTTGGACGCCGACGATCCGGATCGCAGGATTCTGCTCCTTCAGATAACGGCCTGTCCCCATGATGGTCCCGGTCGTGCCCATCGCGCTGACGAAATGGGTGACCTGTCCGTCGGTATCACGCCAGATCTCCGGACCTGTCGACTCGTAGTGAGCGGCCGGATTGTCGGGATTCGAGAACTGATCGAGCCGGATCCCCTGCCCGCGCGCCTCCATCGCGTTCGCCAGATCGATGGCCGCCTCCATGCTGCCCGCCTTGGGCGTCAGTATGATCTCGGCGCCGAAGCTGCGCATGACGCCGCGCCGCTCGGCACTCATGTGCTCAGGCATGATCAGCACCATCCGGTAACCCTTGATCGCCGCCGCCATGGCGAGCGCGATGCCGGTGTTGCCGCTGGTTGCCTCGATGAGTGTGTCGCCGGGTTTGATGCTCCCGCGCTCCTCGGCACGGCGGATCATGTTCACGGCCGGTCGGTCCTTGACCGATCCAGCCGGATTGTTGCCCTCGAGCTTGGCGAGAATGAGGTTGCCGGTGTCGCCGGGAAGGCGCTGGAGTCTCACGAGCGGCGTTTGGCCGACGAAGTCTTCGATCGTTGGATAGGGCATCTTCTGCTCACATCGGCGTCGCGCCGCGGGATGAGGTTGGCTGTGGTCATTCTGCACCAGCATCGAACATCGACCAAGCTGCAACAGCACTCGTCCGGCTCTGTCTGGACGTCGCGGGCGTTAAACCTTTAGAGTATCGGTATGGAGGCGACTTTTTTGGACGGCGATACGCATGATCGATCAACGCTCCAAGCTTGACGGCTTGCCGGCTCGAGACGATACCGCTGCACTCGCGAGCGCGGGTGGGGACGCGGATCTTGCTCGCGAGTTGCTGGACGTCTTGTTGGCGGGGTTGCCCGCAGAGATCGAGGAGCTTCGCGCCTGCATTGCGGAGGCCGATTGGGTCGCTCTGGCCGAGCACGCGCATCAGGTGCGTGGGGCAACTCGATATTGCGGCGTCCCGGCTTTGGACGAAGCGATCGAAGCGTTGGAGCGTACGGCGCGGCGGGGCGATCCGGTACTGGTGTCGGGGGACTTTGCCGCTGTCGAGTCGCAGGCGAGCCGACTCCTCGAAGCCTTGCGTGGTTGACAGACCCCCACCCGCCGGATGCCTGCCGAGGAGGGAGCCGCGATCAGATCACGGAATGACACCCTTCCGGACATTTCGACGTTTTTTGACGATCTCCAATGCCGTATAGAGCCGTCACGCTCATCGGCGCAACCCATCAGGTGCGAGCTCGACGGGCTTGCGGCGAGCCATTGCGTTACAAAGCCGTCGCGCAACGTTAAAAAACAGCGCATAAACTGAACCGCGCCCAGTGCGGTATGCGATGTTTTTGGATGGGATCGGCCCCGGCGGATTTCAGAACCGCTGGAGCCGGCGCGGTTTAAAGTATTAAAAAATATAAAATTTTAAACCGCGTCCCCTGCTAAGGGTCGTGGATTCACCAAACTTCGAGCTCACTCGAAAGTGAGCATCTCGCTCTGGACGCGGTTTAGGTGTGTTGAGGTCCAGCGTCTCGAATTTGCTTTTTGGTGCAAAATTTGCATTCTTTCGATCAAGTCGTTCATCGCCCGATCCGAGGTCGATCATGTTTCCGGAAGAACTCTCTGCGAGGTTGCTGAAGAGCGTGACTGTGGTCGATCCGAGCGCAAAAGAGCAAGGGGTTTCAAAGGACGACGACCCGGGGCGGAAGACCCGAAAACTCTCCGATCAGGCGCTGGCCGTTGCAGAGAGCCTCAGGGCATCCACGATCTCCGCATCTGTCTTGACCGGAGTCGTCCGTGTTGTCGATGCGGTGATCGTTGCATCGCTCGGTGCGCTGACCTTGGTCTCGGCGGCCGGGGCAGTCACCGTTCATCCTCTTGCGGTTCTGGCAATCCTCGCAGGCGTCGTTCTGGTCACGCTGGTGTTTCAAGCAGCGGACTGTTACCAGGTCTCCGTGATGCGTACCCTGCTGCCGCAGCTGACGCGTATCACGATCGGCCTCTCTCTGATCTTCGGAGCCTTCTTTGGGGTCCCGCTCCTGTTCGATTACAGGCCCGCACTCCCGCCGGATTGGCTCGGACTCTGGTTCGGCATGACGCTCTTGGCGCTGCTCGGCATGCGCCTCGGACTCGCTTTTCTGCTGCGCCATTGGACTAAAAAGGGTCGCTTGGAGCACAGAGCGGTGATCGTGGGAGGAGGCGAGGCCGCCGCGAATTTGATCCGCGATATCGAGCAGCAGCCGAGCCAAGCGACACGCATCTGCGGAATCTTCGACGACCGCAAGAACGACCGATCGCCCGCCATCGTCGCGGGATACCCGAAACTCGGCAGCGTTGCAGATTTGGTCGAGTTCGCCCGCATTGCCCATGTCGATATGCTGATCGTGACGATTCCGATCAATGCGGAACGGCGGCTACTCGAATTTCTCAAACAGCTCTGGGTGCTGCCGGTGGATATCCGACTCTCGGCGCATACCGCCAGTCTGGACTTTCGCGATCGTGCCTCCTCGTTCATCGGGGGTGTACCCTTTGTCAACGTGGTCGACAGGCCGGTCGCGGACTGGGATGCGATCGTCAAGCGGATCCTGGATCTGCTGGTCGCCAGTGCCGCCTTGATCCTGTTGTCGCCCGTCATGCTCGCGACGGCGCTCGCGATCCGGCTGGATAGTCCGGGGCCGATCCTCTTTCGACAGAAACGCTACGGGTTCAACAACGAGGTCATCGAGGTTTTTAAGTTTCGATCGATGTATCACCACCTCTCCGACCCGCTCGCCAAGCGCGTGGTCACCAAGGGCGATTCTCGGATCACCCGGGTCGGGCGCTTCATCCGCAAGGCATCGATCGACGAGCTCCCGCAAATTTTCAACGTCTTGAGCGGGGAGCTGTCGCTCGTCGGTCCGCGCCCCCATGCGGTGAACGCGCATACGAACCAACGTCTTTGGGAGCAGGTCGTCGACGGCTATTTCGCCCGCCACAAGGTGAAACCGGGAATCACCGGATGGGCGCAGGTCAACGGCTGGCGGGGCGAGGTCGACACGCCCGAAAAGATTCACAAGCGGGTCGAGTACGACATCTACTACATCGAGAATTGGTCGATCCTGCTCGACCTTTACATCATGTTCAGGACGCCTTTCGCCCTCTTCAACACCGAAAACGCCTATTGACCGAGTTTCCCGGAATCGACCGGAAGCCGGAGTCAAGAGGCGCAGGTGCGCCTTTTCGGGGGCCGACGCCCGGGATGGCTCGGGTCACGCCGGCCACCGACCCTTGCCGCCATCACTCTCAGGCTTCAGAGCCGACGCGCCTCGGCCGTATCCACCGTTTGGAGTGTCTTGGCCAATCCCGCCACTGCCGCACCGATATTACTCAGCTCCGCAGGCAAGATCAGGGTGGTCCCGGACTGGGCGATGCGTCCGAACTCGCGCACATACTGCTCGGCGATGCGCAGACTCACGGCATCCTTCCCGCCCGGCTTCTCGATGGCTGCGGCGATCCGTTCGATCCCGATCGCGGTCGCCTCGGCGAGCATCTGAATCTCGCGCGCCTTGCCCTCGGCCTCGTTGATCTGCTTCTCCTTCTCGCCTTCGGAGAGATTGATGACCTGGATCTTCTGACCCTCTGAGATATTGATCTTCTCTTGACGCTCGCCCTCCGAGCGGGCCACCACCGCCCGGCGTTCGCGCTCGGCACGCATCTGCTGCTCGAGTGCGTCGGTGATGGTGCCGGGCATCACGATGTCCGCGATCTCGTAGCGCATGACCTTCACGCCCCAGGGCTGCGCGGCCTCGTCCAGTGCGCTGACGACCTCTACGTTCAACCGGCTGCGCTCCTCGAAGGTCCGGTCCAGCTCGATCTGACCGATGATGGAGCGCAGCGTCGTCTGCGCCAGGCTCATGGATGCGAATCGATAGTCCGTGATGCCGTAGCTCGCCGACTGGGGGTCGATCACCTGAAGGTAGAGGACCCCGTCCACGCTCACGGCGATGTTGTCCTTGGTGATGCACTGCTGCTTGGGGACATCGAGCGCCTCCTCCTTCAGGGTATGGCGGTAGGCAACCCGGTCCACGAAGGGGATCAGGATGTGGAATCCGGCATCCAGGGTGCGCGAATAGCGCCCCAATCGCTCGATGATGTAGGCCGAGCGCTGGGGGACGATCTGCGCCGTCTTGGCCAACGCGATCACGATCACCGCCACCGCGACGAGCGAGATCAGGGTGCTGATGCTGAAGTACAGGTCGTCCATCGTGCTGTTTCTCCCCTAAACCGCGCCCAGTGCGGTATGCGATGTTTTTGGATGGGATCGGCCCCGGCGGATTTCAGAACCGCTGGAGCCGGCGCGGTTTATGCGTAAGGGATGCCTATTCTCGTAAAATCGCCTAACCCCCTGCCGGAATCCGCGCTCGCGGATACTGCGAGCCGTCGGTTGACGCGGGTTCGACGAGACAGGACGATCGCTCTCTCCGTAACGACACGCCTCCTGCCTGGGCTTAAGATTCGCTCGTGCTCGGAGGCGTTGCGCTGACCTGCAGGACAAGTCCTCGCCGGCCGGTGAGCCAGACCGGGTCGCCCGCACGGATAGGATCCACCGACTCGGCATTCCAGCGAACACCGTTGAGGGTCACGACACCCGCGCCCCGCGCGAAATCGGTCTGCGCCCGTGCGCGCGTGCCGTCGGGCAGCACCTCGCTGCCGCTCCCGCCGGTCTCCACCTGCCCCCGGAACCAGGGCTTGAGGCGATGACGCGCGAGCAACAAAAGCCCGGCACCCAACACACCGAACAGTAGGATCTGGGCGGGCGGAGCGATCGGGACATCAAGAAACAGCAGCAGTCCGACCAGCAGCGCGGCGACACCGAAGAACACGGCAATCACGCCGGGCAGCGCGAGCTCGGACAGGATCAGCAGGACACCGACCAGGGTCCAAAGGGAGGCGGGGGTAAAGGTCCAGTCGATCATGGGTGAGGCTCGGGCCGATTGCTCCATCCGTTATACCGAGCGAACTCTACCATCCGAACGAGCGCTTGGGATACGTCGATGCCTCCCGATCGCAGATCAATCGAGATCCGGTGTGTGGCCGGTCGCGATGTAGACGACACGCTCGGCGAGATTGGTTGCCCGATCCGCGACCCGCTCGTAGTTGTGGGCAATCGACAGGAGCGACACGCCGACTCGCGCGCCCTCCGGGTTGGTTCGAATCCAGGCGAGGATCTCTTCGATCAGGACCCGCTCCGCACTGTCGACCTCGTTGTCGCGCCCGGCAGCGGCGCGCGCCATCGCCTCGTCGGCGTCCCGGGCATAGGCGCGCATCGCCGCGACGAACATCGCGGTCGCCGCGTCGCCGAGGTCCACGCACCGCGCCACCGGGCCCGCGGGAAGCGAGCGAGCCTCGCAGCGCATCAAGATGCGCGCGATGTCGGCGGCATAATCGGCGATCCGCTCCATCTCCGAGATCATCTCCAAGGACGCGCCGATCAAGCGAAGATCCGAGCCGGCCGGCCGGTAGGCCGCCAACACGACGAGCGCCTGCTGCTCCAGTACACGGCGCTCGTGATTGATCTCGTCGTCCCCGGAAACGATCGCGCGTGCCAGATCCAGGTCATGTCGACGCAGGGCGTCGAGCGAGCGCTGCAGGGCCTCTCGGACCTGTTCGCCGAGGGCAAGGAGGTCGGCCTTCAAGGCATCGCGTTTCTTGTCCAACAACAGGTTGAAATTCGACATGGTGACTTCTCCGTCAGGGTTCGATCGGGTCGGGGCGGCGCTGGCGCTCCCCGAATTTAACCGGAAAATCTGACGATTTCGTGACCGCAAGTAACCCATTGTATTTTCTATATCTAAAGCGCGTCCCCCACGCCGTCTGTCGAGCAGCACACGCCGGCGCCGACGCGTATGGTGTATTGACCCTGCCGGACGCGCTTTAGAACGCTTGCTCGATCGGCCTCATGCGAAGACCATAGCCCCGAAGTCGGCCGTTTCGCGGAAGTGGATCCAGCATCATGAGGATATGACGCATGTTCGAATCGACAAAAGTGGGGCGCTCGGTAAGCAAGGACGACTTTAAAGAGCAGCAGGAGGCGCTGCGCACCGAGCTGCTCTCGGCGCAACGCGACCTGAAGGACTCCGATATCCCGGTCATCGTGCTCATCTCGGGCGTCGAGGCGGCAGGCAAGGGCGAGGTGGTGAACCGGCTGAACGAATGGCTGGATACCCGCGGCGTTCAAACCTTCGCCTTCTGGGACGAGACCGACGAGGAGCGCGCACGTCCTCGCTACTGGCGCTTTTGGCGCTCCATGCCGCCCCGCGGTGAGATCTCGATCCTCTTCGGAGGCTGGTATCAGATCCCGATCGAGCATCGCTTTCAGGGACATTGCAGCGATGCCGAGCTCGACGGGGAGCTCAACCGCATCGTCGACTTCGAGCGCATGCTCATCCAGGACGGCGCACTCATCCTGAAGTTCTGGTTCCACATGTCCGAAGAGGACCAGAAGGCCCGCCTGAAGGAGCTCTCGCGCGACGACAAGAGTCGCTGGAAGATGCTCCCGGACAAGAGCAAATTCTCGGAGCAGTATGCCGCGTTCGAGCAGGTCGCCGAGCGGGTCATCCGCCACACCGACCGGGGCGTCTGTCCCTGGTATCTGGTGGAGGCCGAGGACAGGCGTTACCGCGACCTGACCGTCGGCAAGACCCTTCTGCACGCCATCCGCTCGCGGCTGGGCGAGACCCCTCAGGACGAGCGTAAGACCAGCAGCGGCAGTCCGGAGCTGCCGAGCGGTGCGAATGCCCAGATCACGCTCCTCGATCAACTGGATCTCTCGCTCGCCTTGGACAAGGACACCTACAAGGCCGAGATGAAGCGCCTGCAGACCGAGATCAACGAGCTGGCCTGGAGCGCCTACAACAAGAAGCGATCGACCGTGCTGATGTTCGAGGGTGTGGATGCCGGCGGCAAGGGCGGCGCGATCCGCCGGATCACGACCGCCATCGATGCGCGCCTCTATCGCGCCATCCCGGTCGCCGCGCCCACCGACGAGGAGAAGTCACACCACTATCTGTGGCGTTTCTGGCGCCACATCCCGCGGGCGGGCTACATCACACTCTACGATCGGTCCTGGTACGGACGTGTCCTGGTCGAACGGGTCGAGGGTTTTGCCGGCGATGCCGAGTGGCGACGCGCCTACTCGGAGATCAATCGCTTCGAGGAGCAGCTCGTGGACAGCGGCGTGATCCTGCTCAAATTCTGGATCCACATCAGCCAGGACGAGCAGCTCAGACGCTTCAAGGATCGCGAGAGTGTCCCGTACAAGCAGTACAAGATCACCGAAGATGACTGGCGCAACCGCGAGAAATGGCCGCAATACAAGGACGCGATCAACGAGATGGTGGTGCGCACCAGCACCAAGCATGCGGCGTGGACCCTGGTGGAGGGCAACGACAAACCCTATGCGCGGATCAAGGTGCTCAAGACGGTGTGCGACACCGTGCGGGAGGCGCTCAAACACGACCCGGAACCGACGGCCGGTTATTTACCCTGCGGCGACAAACGGCCCGAGCAAGCGAACAGTCGGAAATAATTCTCGCGTGTGACCGCGGCAATCTCCTCCGGATCCATCCCGCGCAGCTCGGCGATACGGCTCGCGACATGGGCGACCAGCTTGGGCTCGTTGGGTTTGCCGCGATGGGGCATGGGTGCAAGGTAGGGCGAATCGGTCTCGATGAGCAGGCGATCGAGCGGGACGCGGCGGGCCACGTCGCGCAGCTCCTCGGCGTTCTTGAAGGTGACGATCCCGGAAAAGGAGACATAAAAACCCAGATCCATGCCGGCCTTCGCCATCTCCCAATTCTCGGTGAAGCAGTGCAGCACCCCGCCGACCGCATCGGCACCCTCCTCGCGCAGGACCGCAATCGTGTCCTCGCGCGCATCGCGCGTGTGGATAATCAGCGGTTTTCCGCACGCGCGTGCCGCGGCAATGTGAACGCGGAAACGCTCGCGCTGCCGAGCGGGATCCAGATCGCGATGGAAATAGTCCAGTCCGGTCTCGCCGATCGCGACGTTTCGCGGATCCGCCGCCAGAGCCACCAGGGTCTCCACGGTCGGCTCCTCGCCGTGCTCCTGGTTCGGATGCACGCCGACCGAGACGGCGACCTGCTCGAAGGGATCGACCAGGCGTCGCATGTCCGGATAGTGCTCCAGATCGATCGAGACGCAGAGCATATGGGTGACCCCGGCGTCGGCGGTCGCCTGCATGAGACCGGTGAAGTCGCCATCGTATCGGCGAAGATCCACCCGATCGAGGTGACAATGGGAATCGACGAACATTCGCTCTCCTAGTGCAGCACGGCAGATGTATCCATACCGTTCGTTGTCGTTGTCGTTGTCGTTGTCGTAATCGACAATCGATAGGGCTACGACAACGACAACGAAGATGATCTCGGACGGTCTCGGAATCTCTGCACGGCTACACTACATGGTGTGTGTGGGACGATCCGAGTTGAGCACGCCGACGAGATAGTCCTCGATCTTGCGGCGGGCCATCCCCTTATCCTGGTCGCTGAACTGCACGCCGACCCCGATCGCACGGCTGCCCTCGGCACCCGGCGGCGTGACCCAGACCACCTTGCCGGCAACCGGGATGCGCTCGGTCTCCTCCATCAACTGCAGCAGAAGAAAGATCTCGTCGCCGAGCTGGTAGCGTTTCGTTGTCGGGATGAAGAGTCCGCCGTTTTTGACGAAGGGCATGAAGGCGGCATAGAGCGCAGCCTTGTCCTTGATCGCGAAGCTGAGGATACGCTGCTGTCCCGCGAGGGACCCGTTGGACGCGCCCGGTATCGCCATGGGTCAAGATCTCCTGAGGGCTTGCCCCGCACCGACGCGGAGCCATTCGATCGACAAGGATTCAAGCAGCAGTTGGGGATTTGCCCTGGTTTCCACCAGGGCACGCGCACGCAGGACGCGTTGCAGGAGCCGATGCAGAGAGGCTGGCTCAAGACGCCGTGCGAGCGTGCGCAAGGCCTCGCGTTGATCCGGGTTATCGAGCCGTGTCGGGTGCTCGCTTACGGCCAGACGCACCAGGTCGACCAGCCAGCCGGACAACCAATCCAAGCATAGCCGTGGTCCGAGGCCGTTCCAAGCCGACGCCTCCGCAAGCGGGTCGCGCTCCCCGCGGGCGATCGCGAGGAACCCGGCGATCCGCTCGCGCCGCTGCTCGAGCCGGGCGTCGTCGAGCTCGTCCACCGCACGCAGCGGTCCGCCATGCGCGAGACAGAGGCGCAAGGCGGCGGTCTCCCGGGGAATCCGTCCGGCCAGCCAGGCGAGCGCATCCGCGGTGGACGGCGTCGGGATGCGGATCTGACCGCAACGGCTGCGAATGGTCGCCGGCAGGCGCCCGGGCTGCTCCGTCACCAGGACGATGAGCGCGGATCCGGGCGGCTCCTCGAGGGTCTTGAGCAGGGCGTTGGCGGCCGCGGCGTTGAGATGATCCGCGGGATCCACGAGGGTGACCTTCCACGCGGCCCGGCTCGGTGTCAGTGCGCCCCGCTCCACCAGCGCGCGGATCGCCGCGACCGGGATCTCTTCGGATTTCGCCTCGGGATCCGGTCCGACACGCAACAGATCGGGATGGCTTGCGGCGGCGATCAGGGCGCAATCCGCGCAGCGTCCGCAGGCGAGCCCGTCCGCCGTCGGCGTGCCGCACAGCATCGAGCGGGCCAGCAGCTCGACGAGATGACGCTTGCCGATGCCGCGCGGACCGCTGAACAAGAGGCCATGTGCGAGTCGCCCGTCTCGGCGCGCCTGATTCAAGCGCATCCAATCCTCCGCCAACCAGGGCAAAGCTGCGTCGAATGCGAGCGGTGTCGGCTCGGTCACGCCTCGGCCCCGGCTCCGGCGCCGGACGCATCGGCGGTCTCGCCCCGACGGGTCTCGACGAGGCGACGCAAGGCTCGTCCCGCCTGCTCGCCGACGACGCTCAAGGGCGCCGCCGCATCGATCAGACGATAGCGCTCCGGGCTCGCATGCGCCCGTTCGAGATAGACCCTGCGCACCGCCTCGAAGAAGTGCAGGGTCTCGGACTCGAATCGATCGGCAGCCCCGCGACCGCGTGCGCGGTCAAGTCCAAGCGCGGGCGCAAGATCGAAAAGGAGAGTCAGATCCGGCCGCAGGTCGCCCTGAACCAGCGTCTCGAGCACCGCAATGCGCTGCGGATCCAACCCGCGGCCCCCGCCTTGATAGGCGTAGGTGGCGTCGGTAAAGCGATCGCACAGCACCCAGGCGCCGGATTCCAGTGCAGGTCGGATCCTCTTGGCCAGATGCTCGGCGCGTGCCGCGAACATGAGAAGCAGCTCGGCGGTCCCGTCCATCCCGGTGTTGGCCGAATCGAGCAGCAAGGTGCGGATCCGCTCGGCAATCGGCGAGCCTCCGGGCTCGCGCGTCGTCACGACCGCGATACCCAGCGACGACAGGAGCGCCGCGAGCGAGGCGATGTGTGTCGACTTGCCTGCGCCCTCGATGCCTTCCAGCGTGATGAAGCAGCCGCGCTCCGGTTTCGGATTCAGCGCGCTCGAAAGGCTCATGGCTCACCCAGGATATAGCGACGAACCGCTCGGTTGTGTGCGTCGAGCGTAGCCGAGAAGACATGCGTGCCGTCGCCGCGCGAGACGAAATAGAGGCTGTCCCCGTCCGCGGGGTTGAGGACGGCATGGATGGCGGCGCGCCCGGGCAAGGCGATGGGTGTCGGCGGCAGGCCGTCGATGACATAGGTGTTGTAGGCGGTGGCCTCGCGCAGATCGGCGCGACGGATGCGACCCTCGTAACGCTCGCCCATGCCGTAGATCACGGTCGGATCGGTTTGCAGGCGCATCCCTTTGCGCAGTCGGCGCACGAAGACACCCGCGATCTCGGGGCGTTCATGCGCGGCGCCCGTCTCCTTCTCGACGATCGAGGCGAGGATCAGGGCCTCGTAGGGGCTGTCGATCGGCAACCCCTCGCGGCGCTCCGCCCATTCTTCGGCCAGGATCTGCTCCATGCGCTCGAAGGCACGTTGCAGGACCGACAGGCGCGGCGTGTCGCGCGGAAAGCGGTAAGTGTCCGGGAAGAGGCGCCCTTCGGGATGCTCGCCGGGTCGACCGAGCTTGGCCATCAGGTCCTCGTCGGACAGCGTCGACAGGTCACCCGTGAAACGCTCCTGTGCCTCGATCGCCGCGACGGCCTGCCGAAAGGTCCAGCCCTCGACCAAGGTGACCGGATGTTGTACGACCTGACCGGAGGTGAAGCGCGCCAGGACATCGACCGGCGTCATCCCGGCGGTCAACTCGAACTCGCCGGCCTTGATCCGGGCCTGATCCCCTTGCCGGTAGGCCAAGGCGATGAAGTAATAGGGGTGTTGCAGGATTCCCTCGTCGGTCATTCGACGCGCTAGTCCACGCAGCGATGTCCCGCGCGGGATATCGAGGATGGTGCTCTCCTCGGGCAAGGGCACCGGCCCCTTGAGGAAGGCGCCGTAGTCGAGCCAAAGACCGGCACCGATCGCACCTGCGGCGAGCACCAGAACGAGTAAGACGCGTGCAATCATGGATCCGGCCATTCGGGTGTATGCGCCGTTCGACGGACGGCGCTCAAAAAATCGAGCGGCAGGCGTTCGGGGTCGAACCGCCGATCGGCAAGATGCGACACCGGCCAGACGCCGATCCGCGCATTCGTCAGGAAGAGCCCGGCCGCCTCCTCGAGCATCCTGCGCGTGACCGGTCGCTCGACGCAGGCGATCCCGGCCCGCGCGGCGGCTTCGAGGACGAGCGCGCGCACCGTTCCGGCGATCCCGCAACGCGTTACCGACGGGGTGGCGAGTCCGACACCGTCCCAAACGAACAGATTCGTCATCGTCCCGCCCACCAGGTCACCGGCCTCGTCGCACATCAGACCCTCGGCGATCTCCGGATCATCCCATTCCCCACGGGCAAGGACTGCGTCCAAGCGGTTGAGATGTTTGATCCCGGCCAGACGCGGATTCACGGATGCGGGGGTCTCGCAATAGCGGATCGCGACACCGCCGTCGACAGAGGGGTCGGCAGTCGGGGACGAGGCATAGGACAGCAGGATGCGCCGAGGGTGCGGCGAGGCGGGAGGCCGGTAACCGCGACCGCCGACGCCGCGGGTGAGGATCAGCTTCAAAAGCCCGTGATCGAGCTCGGAGCCGATCCGAACGACCTCGTCACGCAACAGCGATGGCGACGGCCTCGGGATCCCCAGTCGATCGGCGCCGAGCGCGAGCCGCGCCAGATGGCGGTCCCACAGACAGGGCCTGCCGTCGCGAATCAGAATGGTCTCGAACAGTCCGTCGCCGTAGTGCAGTCCGCGATCACCGACGGGGATCCGGTCGTGCTCGCACCCGTCCACCAGGACGCGCCGAATCCCGGCCTCCGCGACGCCCTCGTCATCCGGTGGATCGGCGATCGGAGACGAAGGCGACGAGCCGACCAAGCGACGTCGACGCCGACCTTAGAGTCGACGAAAGGCCAAGGTGCCGTTGGTGCCGCCGAATCCGAACGAGTTGGTCAATGCGACATCGATGCGCATCTCTCGAGCGGTATTGGGGACGTAATCGAGATCGCAATCCGGATCCGGTGTCTCGTAGTTGATGGTCGGCGGTGCGGTCTGATCGCGCAGCGCGAGGATCGTGAAGATCGCCTCGGCGCCCCCGGCAGCACCCAACATGTGACCGGTCATGGATTTGGTCGAGCTGATCGGGATCTCGTAGGCGCGCTGGCCGAACGCACGTTTGATCGCCATGGTTTCGGCGACATCGCCGGCCGGCGTCGAGGTACCGTGCGCGTTGATGTAGTGCACCTGCTCCTTGTCGAGACCGGCATCCGCGAGCGCGAGCAGCATGCAGTCGCAGGCACCTTCGCCGTTCTCCGACGGCGCGGTCATGTGATAGGCATCGGAGTTCATGCCGACGCCGACCAGCTCGGCATAGATGGGTGCACCGCGCGCCTTGGCGCGCTCGTACTCCTCGAGCACCACGACACCTGCACCGTCGCTGAGGACGAAACCGTCGCGATCGCGATCGAACGGACGGCTGGCGGCCTCCGGCGCGTCGTTGCGGGTCGAGAGTGCACGGGCCGCGGCGAATCCGCCGAGTCCGACCGGCGAGGTCGCCATCTCGGCGCCGCCCGCGATCATGACGTCCACATAGCCGTGGCGGATCATGATCGCCGCCTCGCCGATGTTGTGCGTCGCCGTGCTGCACGCGGAAACGATCGAGTAGTTCGGCCCCTTGAGCCCGAACTTGATCGAGAGGTTGCCGGCAACCATGTTGATGATGTTGGCCGGCACGAAGAACGGCGAGATCCGGCGCGGTCCCTTCGTCCGATAAGCCTCGTAGTTGTTCTCGATACCCGTGATCCCGCCGATCCCCGAACCGATCGCCACGCCGATGCGGCGACAGTTGGAATCATCGATCTCGAGCCCGGCGTCGGCGATCGCTTGACAGCCGGCAGCCATGCCGTAGTGGATAAACTTATCCATTTTCTTGGCTTCTTTTTCAGCGATGTAATCGCCGATCTCGAAGCCATAGATCGGGCCGCCGAAGCGGGTGCTGAATGGCTCGATATCGAAGTGGGTGATGGGTTTGATCCCGCTTTTGCCGGCGAGGATGTTGTCCCAGGAGGACTTGACGTCCAAACCGACCGGCGCCACGAGGCCCAAACCGGTGACCACTACCCTTCTGCCTGACATTGCCTACCCCTTTCGTTCGAAACGCGATATTCGGCGCTCGCCGCCGCACCGGCATCCAGCTGCGGCCGACGGCCCTCGAGCCTCGGAGCACCCGACCCGGGTGCCGACACCTGCCTAGGCTTGGTGCTGGTTGATGTAGTTGATGGCCTGTTGGACGGTGGTGATCTTCTCCGCGTCCTCGTCCGGGATCTCGGTTTCGAACTCTTCTTCGAGGGCCATGACCAACTCAACCGTGTCGAGTGAGTCCGCGCCCAGATCGTCGACGAAGGACGCCTCCGAGGTCACTTCCTCTTCCTTGACGCCAAGTTGCTCGACAACGATTTTGCGGACTCGATCTTCAACGCTGCTCATGGGACTGATTCCTCCGGATGAATAAAGGTGGTCCTCGCTGGACCAAGCGGTATTCTAGTGACAATCGACGGCCGATGAAAGCCGCATCAGTCCTCGGCTAAAAGCACAAGGATCTGATTTAGTTGATCTTAATCATATCGACGAAGACGCCTTTCATGCCATGTGCATGCCGCCGTTCACGTGCAGGGTCTCGCCGGTGATGTAAGCCGCTGCGGGGGATGCCAAAAAGACCACGGCGCCCGCAATCTCCTCGGGCTGTCCGAGACGCCCCAAGGGGATCCCGCCGATCAAGGCCTGGCGTTGCGCCTCGGGCAAGGTCCGGGTCATATCGGTGTCGATGAAGCCGGGGGCGACACAGTTGACCGTGATCGCGCGCGAACCGACCTCGCGAGCCAACGCCTTGGTGAAACCCATCATGCCTGCCTTGGCGGCCGCGTAGTTGGTTTGACCGGCGTTCCCCATGGCGCCCACGACGGAGGCGATGTTGATGATCCGGCCTTTGCGCGCCTTCGTCATCGCACGCAGGCAGGCCTTGGTGACGCGGTACAGCGAGCTGAGGTTGGTCTCGATGACCGAGTCCCACTCCTCGTCCTTCATCCGCATCAGGAGGTTGTCGCGTGTAATGCCCGCATTGTTCACGAGGATCCCCGGCGCACCGAGGCGCTCGGTGATCTCCCCGACGGCAGCCTCGACCGAGGCTTGATCGGAGACGTCGAGCACGACCCCGATGCCCCGGTAACCGGCCGCGGTCAGGGCCTCCTCGATCGAGCGCGCGCCGGCCGCCGTCGTTGCAGTGCCCGCCACGGCGGCACCTTGCTCGGCCAACGCCATCGCGATGGACCGACCGATCCCGCGCGATGCGCCCGTTACGAGCGCAATGTCATCGTTCAGCATTCGCTATCGCCTCCAGTGCCGCTTCGAGTGACTTCGGGTCGAAGACCGGCAGTGTCGTCAGAGTGTCGTCGATTCGTTTGTTTAGACCGGTCAGCACCTTGCCCGGACCACACTCGATCGCGATACGAAGACCTTCGGCGGCGACGGCACGCACCGTCTCCACCCAGCGTACCGGGCGATAGAGCTGTTGGACCAGTTGATCGCGCAGCACCGCGCTGTCGGCGGCGCTCTGCACGCTGGCGTTGTGCAGGACCGCAATCTCCGGAACTCGGATCTCGATTGCAGCCAAACGCTCGGCGAGGCGATCCGCGGCGGGGCGCATCAAGGCGCAATGCGAAGGGACACTCACCGGCAAGGTCAGCGCGCGCTTCGCTCCGGCGTCCTTCGCTGCAGCAATCGCACGGCTCACCGCGGCGGCATCGCCTGCGATCACCACCTGACCGGGCGCGTTGAAATTGACGGCTTCGAGCACGGCGCCTTGCGCCTGCTCCGCGCAGAGCGCAATGACCTCGGGGTCAGTCAGACCCAGCACGGCCGCCATTGCACCCTCTCCGGCCGGAACCGCCTCCTGCATGAAGCGCGCACGCTCCGCAGCCAAACGCACGCCGTCGGCGAAGCTCAGCGCGCCGGCGGCCACCAAGGCCGAATACTCGCCCAGGCTGTGACCGGCCATCATGGCCGCGGGAGGCCCGCCGGCCTTCAGCCAGGCGCGCCAGACCGCAACACCGGCGCTCAGCATGGCGGGTTGCGTATTCCGGGTGAGATCGAGATCCTCCTTGGGGCCTTCGTGGACCAAACGCCAAAGGTCGAAACCCAAGACGTCCGAGGCTTCATCGAAGGTCCTGCGCACATCCGGATAGGACTCGGCGAGGACGTCGAGCATCCCGATCGACTGGGAGCCTTGGCCGGGAAAAAAGGCGGCAATCATGTGTGTCATCCGTATCGGCAACGACCCAGCAAAAACCGATCGGCAACAACCCGATCGGCAAGAACCAATCAGTAACGCACCAAGACGGAACCCCAGGTGAATCCGCCTCCGAAGGCTTCCATCAAGAGGAGCTCGCCACGTTGAATACGCCCGTCGCGCACCGCTTGATCGAAGGCCAGCGGAATGGATGCAGCGGAGGTGTTGCCGTGCTCCGCCACCGTGACCACGACACGTTCCATCGGCAGATCCAGCTTACGCGCGGTCGCCTGGATAATCCGGATATTCGCCTGGTGCGGGATCAACCAGTCGATGTCCGACTTGGACAGACCGGCGGCCTCGAGGGTCTCGTCGACGATACGTCCGAGCGTGGTCACGGCGACTCGGAAGACCTCGTTGCCCTTCATCTCCATGAATCGGGCATCGGGGTGACCATTGCCGAGGCCGCCCGGGACCTGAAGCAGATCCTTGTAGGCACCGTCGGCGTGCAGATGCGTGGAAATGATGCCCGGCTCGTCCGCCGCCTCCAAGACCACCGCCCCCGCACCGTCTCCGAAGAGCACGCAGGTGCCGCGGTCCTCCCAGTTGAGGATGCGCGAAAGCGTCTCGGCCCCGACCACCAGCGCCCGTTTCGCGGCACCGGTTCGGATGAATTTGTCGGCAACCCCGACGGCGTAGACGAATCCCGTACAGACCGCCTGAAGATCGAAGGCCGGACAGCCGTGCACGCCGAGGCGCTGCTGCAGAAGACAGGCGGTGCTCGGAAAAAACTGGTCCGGCGTGGTGGTGGCGACGATGATCAGGTCGATATCGGACGGTTGGAGGCCGGCCGCATCGAGCGCTCGGCGGGCGGCTGCCTCGGCGAGATCGCAACAGGTCTCGCCCTCGGAAACCAGATGGCGCTTCTCGATGCCGGTGCGCTCGAAGATCCAGGTTGCCGTGGTATCGACGATCGCCTCGAGATCGGCATTCGTCACCGTCCGGGCCGGGAGGTGGCTCCCGGTCCCCAGGATGCGCGCGTAAATCATCAGGCAATCGCCTTGTATTGTTCGCTGTCGAGATGCCGGCCGACTTGCTCGCCGATCCGCTTGGGGATGTTCGCGTGGATCTCTTTCAGCGCGATGTGGATCGCATTCTCGAACGCGATCTCGTCCGCCCCGCCGTGGCTCTTGATCACGATTCCGCGCAGGCCTAAAAGGCTGGCGCCGTTGTAGCGGCGTGGGTCCATCGTGCGGCGGAACTGCTTGAGAATCGGCATCGCGGCAAGGCCGGCCAGTCGGGTGAACCAGGTCCGCTTGAACTGAGCGCTCAAGGAATGCCGGACGAACTTGGCCACCCCCTCGCTGCATTTGAGGGCCACGTTCCCGACGAATCCGTCGGCCACGACCACGTCGATGTCGTCGAGAAAGATCCCGTCGCCCTCGATGTAGCCGACATAATTCAAGCCGCTGCGCAACAGCAGCTCGTTGGCCTGCTTGACCTGCTCGTTGCCCTTGATCTCTTCCTGCCCGATGTTCAGGAGCGCAACACGCGGTGCAGCGACACCTTCGACCGCGGTTACCAGCTCGCTGCCCATCACCGCGAATTGAAAGAGATGCTCGGCCGTGCAATCCACGTTCGCACCCAAGTCGAGCATGTGGGTATGCCCGTGCAGAGAGGGTACGGCGGTGATGATCGCCGGGCGATCGACACTCGGCAGGGTCTTGAGGACAAAACGCGCGGTTGCCATCAGCGCGCCGGTGTTGCCGGCGCTCACACAGGCGTCGGCATCGCCGCTCTGCACCAGGTCGATGGCCACGCGCATCGAGGAATCTTTCTTTCCTCTCAGCGCCTTGGAGGGTGACTCGTCCATCCCGACTTCCTGGGTAGTCGGTCGAATCTTCAGTCGCGTGCGATCGGCGTTGCCGAGATGCTCGGCGATCTTGGCCTCATCGCCGACGAGGATTAAATCGACGCGCTCGGAGGCTGCGATGAAACGCAGCGCCGCCGCAACCACGACACCCGGACCATGATCACCGCCCATGGCGTCGAGCGCGATTGTCGAGACAGATCCCATCCCTAGAACGTTCGAGCTGCGGATGTGCGCTGGCTTTGGAGCTGCTCCAATGCGACCGCGTGCGGTCACTCAGAGCGATCCAGAACCTTACGGCCGCGGTAGAAACCGTCCGGCGTCACGTGGTGGCGAAGATGCGTCTCTCCGCTGGTGGGATCCACCGACAAGGTCGGCTTACTCAAGGCGTCATGGGAGCGACGCATGCCGCGCTTGGACGGGGTTTTTCGATTTTGTTGAACGGCCATCTGAGCTCTCCGATATGAAGCGCGTCCGCCGCTTGAGCGGGAGCGCGATCTGTTTTCCAATCCATCAATCGTGTCGGGCGCCGCGGACGGTTCGACCATCGCATGCTATTGGCGCATGCCAGGCCCCCTACCGCGGGCTCATGTCTGCGGCGGTCGTTTGAGTGCCGCCAAAATATCGAAGGGCCGGCGTTTCGTATCCGATCCCGCGGCTCCCTCTCCTGCCGATGCTGCCGCCTCTTCACCCTCGATCGGCCCTGCGGTGCAGGCTCCGAGAGGATGGCGCGGGATCGCGGGGACCGCCAACAACAGCTCGTCCTCGACGACATCCATCGGATCGAGCCGCTCATCCACGACCATCCAAGGGTCGAGATGTTCGGGCAGCTCGAGCGCGTCCTCGTCCCGGCGGATCAGGGCCAGCGCGATCGGAGCGTCCACCGGAACCTCGAACGCGTCGAGGCAACGCTGGCAACGCATCCTCAGGGTCGCAAGCACACGCCCCGTCACGAGGCACCGGCCCTCGCGATCCCGAGCGAACAACAGCTCATAGCGCGCCGAGTCGGCGGTCGCGGTATGGGCGTTTGCCGAACCGGCCTCCGTCGGGGCGCGCTCCGAAGCCTCCAGGGCGGCAGCAAGGCGCGGCATCGCGCTCAACGACACATCGCCGTTGAAGGCCAGCTCACGGCGACAGGCTCGCCAGGGGTCGATTAGATCAAGAGGTGCGCCCGACATAAGCGCGCAAAAGTAGCGCAAATACACTCGCAGCGTCAACCTAAACCGCGTCCCGAGGATGCATCGGCGGGACGCAGTCGGACTGATCTCGGAGCGGGCAAGCGGACGACCGGCTGCCGGATCGAGCGCTAAACCGCGCCCGGTGCGGACGCATGTCGCTCCGGACGCGGTTTAGGGACCCACGAGGGCGAGCAGGACGCCGGCGGCGACCGCCGAGCCGATGACGCCCGCAACATTCGGACCCATCGCGTGCATCAAGAGGAAATTATGGTGGTTTTCCTCCAGTCCGACCTTGTTCACGACCCGCGCGGCCATGGGGACCGCCGAGACACCGGCGGCACCGATCAACGGGTTCACCTTCCATCCGCTGAGACGACACATGATCTTGCCCATGATGACGCCGGCGGCCGTCCCGATGCTGAAGGCCACGGCACCGAGCACTAAAATCCCCAGGGTCTGCGTGGTGAGAAAAAGCTCGCCCGAGAGCTTGGAGCCGATCGCCAGACCCAACAGGATGGTGACGACGTTGATGATCTCGTTCTGAGCCGCCCGACTGAGGCGCTCCACGACGCCGCTTTCACGCAGAAGATTCCCCAAGGTGAGCATCCCGATCAGCGGAGCTGCCGAAGGCAACAGCAGGGCACAGAGAAACAGCACGACGAGGGGGAAGAGGATCCGCTCCAGGCGCGAGACGGGGCGCAGCTGCTCCATCACGACACTGCGCTCTGCCTTGGTCGTCAAGGCACGCATGATCGGCGGTTGAATGATCGGCACCAACGCCATGTAGGAATAGGCGGCGACTGCGATCGCCCCGAGGAGGTCGGGGGCGAGGCGCGAGGCCAGAAAGATGGCGGTCGGTCCGTCCGCCCCGCCGATGATGCCGATGGCGGCGGCATCCGCCAGACTGAAGTCGAACCCGGGCAGCAGGTTCAGGGCAAGTGCACCGATGAGGGTCGCGAAGATCCCGAACTGCGCCGCAGCCCCGAGGATCAGTGTCGACGGCCTGGCGATCAAGGCACTGAAATCGGTCAGCGCGCCGACGCCGAGAAAGATCAACAAGGGAAAGATCCCGGTTTCGACGCCGACGTGATAGATCATCCCGATCATTCCGTCCGGCCCGGCCATCCCGGCAACCGGGATGTTCGCGAGGATCGTACCGAAGCCGATCGGCAGCAGCAGGAGCGGCTCGAAGCGTTTGGCGATCGCCAGATAAATGAGGCCGCCCCCGACCAGGAGCATGAGCAGCTCGCGCCAGGTCACGTTGGCGATGCCGGTGGACTGCCACAGGGTGATCAGCGCCTCCATGCCGATCAGCCCAATGTCAGCAGGGTCTGGCCGACTTGGAGGCTATCGCCCTCCTTCACCGAGACCGCAAGCACGGTGCCTGCTTCCGGCGTGCGGACCTCGGTCTCCATCTTCATGGCCTCGATCAGCATGATCAGCTCCCCTGAGGCAATGACCTGCCCCGGTTTGACCTTGACCGCCACGACGGTCCCGGCAAGCGGGGCCGGCACGTCCCGACCGGCGACGGGGGGCGGCAAAGCGGCGTTCGTCACGGCGGCGAGCTGCTCGACCGCGCCTTCCGCAGAGACCACGACCTGATAGCTGCGGCCGTCGACCTCCACCCGATAGCGCTCGGCGACAGCGGCGACCGCAACCGGCGCCGGAGCGGTCTCGACGACCGCCGGGCGGACCGGCTCATTCCACGGCGGCGGCTCGAAGGCACTCGAATTCCCGCGATTTTCCAGGAACTTGAGCCCGACTTGGGGAAACAGGGCATAGGTCAGCACATCGTCCACGACATCCGAGGCAAGCCTGATGGAGCGTTCCTCGGCCAGACGCTGCAGCTCCGCGGTGAGCACATCGAGCTCGGGCATGAGATTGTCGGCCGGACGGCAGGTAATCGGCATCTCGCCTTCGGCCAGCACGCGCTGTTGAAGCTCGACGCTCACCGGGGCCGGGGTCGCACCGTACTCGCCCTTGAGGACACCGGCGGTCTCGTTGGTGATGCTCTTGTAGCGCTCGCCCATCAGGACGTTGAGCACGGCCTGGCTGCCGACGATCTGGGAGGTCGGCGTCACCAAGGGCAGGAATCCCAGGTCCTCGCGCACGCGCGGGATCTCGGCAAGCACCGCGTCGAGCCGGTCGGTGGCCCGTTGCTCGCGGAGCTGGTTCTCCATGTTGGTGAGCATGCCGCCGGGCACCTGAGCGACCAGGATGCGCGAGTCCACACCCTTGAGCGCCCCCTCGAATTTGGCGTATTTTTTGCGAACCTCCCGGAAATAGGCCGCGATCTCTTCCAACAGCAGGAGATTCAACCCGGTCGAGCGATCCGTGTCCTCCAGGATCGCGACCACCGACTCCGTCGGCGAATGGCCATAGGTCATGCTCATCGAGGAGATGGAGGTATCGACCATGTCGATGCCCGCCTCGGCCGCCTTCAGGATCGTGCCGGTACTCATGCCGGTCGTGGCGTGGCTATGCATGGCGATCGGGACGCTGCAGGTCGCCTTCAAGCGGCTGACCAGGGCCTCGGCGACATAGGGTTTGAGCAGACCGGCCATATCCTTGATGCAGATCGAATGGCAACCCATGTCCTCGAGTCGACGACCCATGTCGATCCAATACTCCAGATCGTGCACCGGGCTGACCGTATAGGACATGGTGCCTTGAGCGTGCTTGCCTGTGGTCAAGGCGGCCTTCACCGAGGTCTCGAGGTTGCGCACGTCGTTCATGGCATCGAAGATGCGAAAGACGTCGATCCCGTTGAGTGCGGCGCGCTCCACGAAGGTCTCGACCAGATCGTCGGCATAGTGTCGGTAGCCGAGCAGGTTTTGCCCGCGCAGCAACATCTGCTGCGGCGTTTTGGGCATCGCGGCCTTGAGCAGGCGCAGCCGTTCCCAGGGGTCTTCGCCGAGATAGCGGATACAGGCATCGAAGGTCGCCCCGCCCCAACTCTCGATCGACCAATAGCCGACCTCGTCCAGCTTAGGCGCGATGGGGAGCATGTCCTCGATGCGCAGACGGGTCGCGAGCAGGGACTGGTGAGCGTCGCGCAGGACGACATCGGTGATCGCAAGTCGGTTGGATGGCTTCATGCGGGACTCGATCTCGGGGTTGGGTGATGCTCGGTCAGCGGAGCGTGCGCCGATCGACGCCTCTGCTCGAAGCCGAGGTGCCTACGAGACGGGGAGGCACGTCGTGCGCGAGCGGGAGCGGGGCACATCGGCAGGCTACGGGGAGCGAGCGCAAGGACGCTAGCCCGGCATGACAGGGCTCGGTGTCAAGGGCGGTGGCGTCGTCGATGCACTTGGATTGCCGAGCCGATAACCGCGATCAAGCGCGCGTCATCCTCCGGGGGCGCAATCGCATGGACCCCTCCCGTCGTCGCCGGGAGCGGCTCCTCGGGGCCCCAGCGTGCAACCGCCTTCGACATCAGCATAAGCAGGCCGACCAGCGTCACGAGGAAAGTGAAGACGATGCTCAGGCCGATCGCCATCAGCCAGAGGCCCTCGATCAACAGATCCGCGATGGCAGTGTCCATAGCGTCAGGCAGGCATCAGACATCGAAGGGGTGACGACGGACCAGGGTCTCGACCCGGTCGGGACCCGTGGAGACGAGGTCGATCGGGACCCCGCCCAGCTGCTCGATGGTCTCCAGATAGGCACGCGCCGCTGCGGGCAGCGCATCGTACGAGGTCGTGCCGACCGTGGACTCCGACCAACCCGGTACCTCGAGGTAGCGCGGCTCGCACCGCTCGAACGCGTCGGACCCGACTGGCGGGGTCTCGACCTCCTCGCCGTCGACGACATAGCTCGTGCAGATCTTGAGGGTCTCCAGACCATCGAGCACGTCGAGCTTGGTGATGCAGATGCCGGTGACGCTGTTGATGGCGAGCGATCGTTTGAGCGCGACCATGTCGAGCCAACCGCAGCGACGCTTGCGCCCGGTGGTTGCACCGAACTCGTTGCCGCGCCTGCCCAGAACCTCGCCCACATCGTCGAACAGCTCGGTCGGGAAGGGACCGGCGCCCACGCGCGTGGTGTAGGCCTTCACGATCCCGAGGACATAATCCAGGTCGCGCGGCCCGACGCCGCTGCCGCTCGCCGCCCCGCCGGCGGTCGTCGTGGACGAGGTGACGTAGGGATAGGTGCCGTGGTCGATGTCGAGCAAGGCCCCTTGGGCACCCTCGAACAAGACGTCTTTGCCTTCGGCACGGCAGCTGTGCAGATATCCGGGTACATCCATCACCAAGGGACGCAGCACCTCGGCATGACCCAGGAACTCGTCGAGGACCGCAGCGTAATCGACCGTGTCAGCCTTGAAGTAATGCTCGAGCATGAAGTTGTGATACTCCATGACCTCGCGCAGGCGCTCCTCGAAGTGCCGGGTGTCGAGCAGCTCGCCGAGCCGGATACCGCGTCGCGCTGTCTTGTCTTCATAGGCCGGGCCGATGCCTCGGCCGGTCGTTCCGATCGCCTTCACACCGCGCGCCAGCTCGCGCGCTTGGTCGAGCGCGATGTGGTAGGGCAGGATCAGCGGACAGGCCGCACTGATGCCGAGCCGCTCGCGCGCCGGCACGCCGGAGGCTTCGAGCATGGCGAGCTCTTCCTGCAGCGCCGAGGGCGAGAGCACCACGCCGTTACCGATCAAGCAGCGCACGCCATCGCGCAGCACCCCGGACGGGACCAGATGCAGAACGGTCTTCACACCGTCGATGACCAGGGTGTGCCCGGCATTGTGGCCCCCTTGAAACCGCACCACGACCGAAGCCCGGTCGGTGAGCAGGTCCACCACCTTACCTTTGCCTTCATCACCCCATTGGGTGCCGATTACAACGACGTTGTTGCCCATCTTGAGTCATCTACTCCGCGAGGATATCGTCTAGTTCCCAACGCCCGTCACGCTCGACCAGCACCTGCCGGCAGTCCGGATCGCGCTGATCCAGCTCGAGCCCCGGCAGCGCATGGATGACCCGTCGCCCGGAGGCACGGAGTCGATCGACCGTCTCCTGCAATGCCGGCGCGGCCGACCAGGGCGCGTAGATTGCCGCGTCGCTCGGGTCTGACCGTTGCCCGTGGCGTAGCAGCTCTTTTAAATCCGTACTGAACCCGACGGCGGGACGTGCTCGGCCGAAGACGCGCCCGATGTCGTCGTAACGCCCGCCGCGCGCGATCTCCAGACCCCAGCCGGGAACGAAGGCAGCAAAAACCGCCCCCGTCTTATACCGGTAACCGCGCAGTTCCGCCAGATCGTAATGGATGGAAACGTCCGGGAGCCAGCGACCGAGCTCGTCGGCGAGTCGGCGCAGGTCCTCGACCGCCTCGCGTACCGGGCGATCGGCCTCGCGCAGGAGTGTCTCGGCACGCGCGAGTGCATCGACCCCGTTGAGCTCCGCCAAGGCGGACAACATACGCGCCGGTGCCCCGCCGATGCCGAGCTGCGCGATCAGTGCCTCGATCTCCGGCACGGCCTTGCGCTGCAGCGCATCGAACAGGGCGTGCTCGCCGGCCGCCGACAAGTCGGCCTGCCTGGCGAGCCCGCGATAGATGCCGACGTGTCCCAGGTCCAGATAGGTGTCTCGAATCCCGGCGGCACGCAAGGTCAGCATGATCAGCCGCAGGATCTCGGTATCGCTCTCGATCCCCGAGTGTCCGTAAATCTCGGCGCCGATCTGCAAGGGGCTGCGCGTGCCGGCGAATCCGTCGCTGCGGGTATGCAGGACGGTCCCGAGATAGCACAGCCGCGTCGGGGCGTCGCGTCTGAGATGGTGAGCATCGATCCGGGCAACCTGCGGGGTCATATCGGCGCGCACCCCGAGCAGGCGTCCGCTGAGCTGGTCGGTCAGCTTGAAGGTCTGAAGGTCGAGATCCTGGCCGGTTCCGGTCAGGAGGGATTCCAGGTAGTCGATGAAGGGCGGAATGACGAGCTCGTAGCCCCAGCTCGCGTAGAGATCCAACAGCTCGCGCCGCAGCGTCTCCATGACCCGCGCCTGCGCAGGCAGCACCTCGTCGATCCCGGCCGGCAGCAGCCAGCGTTCCTCGTTCATGCGTTCAGTAGCCCCGGTTGGAACGGTTCAGAAATCAGCAAAACAACCCGACGAGAGAATACCCTTGCCACGGCTCTCGTTGTCGTTGTCGTTCTCGATTACGACAACGACAACGACAACGATTTGATTCGGTGCTCAACTCGTTTCGGACACGTTATTTCTTCGGTCAACGGTCAACGATCAACGATCGACGCACCTCGGAGGGGGGGCGTCAGTTGACCAGATACAGCAAGCCGACGCCGGAGAGCATGCTGGCCAGACCGGCAATCCGCAGTGCGCGTTTGTCCTCGGCGGCGATGAGCAAGAGAACACGTCGAAACCCGTCCGGACTCAGAAAAGGCCAAATGCCTTCGATGACCAGCACGAGCGCAACCGCGACCAAGACATCATGCAGCAACACGTGACTCCGAAACACCCGATTCGGATCCGAGTGCGCCTTGAAGGTGCACATCGGCCAAAGGCGGGCATCTTTTCAGACGACGGCGCATTTGTCCAACGCGAGTCGCGTGCCGGCGCTCCGATCGACGTCGCGCGGATCTACTGGAAACTTTACAAGCGCCCACACAAAAACGCCTCGGAAATCCGAGGCGTTTGGTGAAGCCGAGGCGTTCGATCAGATCCGAAAACCTTGGATCATTTCCCGTTCGGGTCGCGGAAGAACCGGAAGAAATCCGAGTCCGGTTCCAAAACCATCACGTCGCGCTCCTGCCCGAGTGACGATCGGTACGCGCTCAAACTGCGGAAGAAGGCGTAGAACTCGCGATCCTGGTTGAAGGCGTTGGCGAAGATCTGCGACGCTCGCGCGTCACCCTCGCCCCGCGTCTCCTCCGACTCACGAAAGGCTTCGGCCACGATGACGGTTCGCTGACGATCCGCATCGGCGCGGATACGCTCGGCGGCCTCGCCGCCCTGCGCCCGCAGATCCCGGGCGACCCGCTCACGCTCGGCACGCATCCGCGAGTAGACCGATTCGCTGACCTCGGGCGGCAGGTCGATCTTCTTCACGCGCACGTCGACGACCTCGATCCCGAGATCCTGAGCATTCTCGTTCACCTCTTTGGTCAACAAGGCCATCAGCGCAAGACGATCGTCCGAGACGACTTCTTGGATCGTGCGTTTGCCGAACTCGTTGCGCAGACTCGTATTGACGCGCTCCGACAAGAGGCGTGAGGTTCGTGCCACGTTGCCGCCGGTCGAGCGGAAGAACTGCGCGGGGTTGGAGATGCGCCACTTGGTGTAGGAGTCGACGATCACGTCCTTTTTCTCGACCGTCAGGAACCGCTCCGGGCGGGCATCCATCGTCTGGATACGTCGATCGAACACCTTGATGTTGTTGAGGACCGGCACCTTGAAGTGCAGACCGGGTCGATAGTCGTCACCGACGATCTGACCGAGCCGAAGCTTGATCGCCACCTCGTACTGCTGCACCACAAAGGTGAAGGCGTAGATCGCGATCACGAGACCGACCAGGCCCAGCGGCAGGAAGGTTTTCAGTTTATTCATTACCGCACCCTCCGATCACGATCGACCGAGCGCTGCGGGCGATCCACCGCTTCCGATGCAACGGCGGGGGACGATGCGTCGGGCTTTTCAAGGGCCGCCCCAGCCGGGCGCTGCTTCATGAGTTGGTCGAGCGGGAGGTAGAGGAGGCTGTTTCCGCCATCCTCCACGTCGATGATGACCTTGTTGCTATCACCCAAGACCTGCTCCATCGTTTCCAAGTAAAGGCGCTGTCGCGTGACCTCCGGAGCCATGAGGTACTCGGTCAGGATCGCCGTAAAGCGCGCTGTCTCACCCTCGGACCTGGCGATAACCTGATCGCGATAGGCGCGCGCATCGGCGATGATTCGGGCCGCCTCGCCGCGTGCCTGCGGAAGGACTTCGTTGGCGTAAGCCTCGGCCTGATTCTCCAACCGCTCTTTGTCCTCACGTGCCTTGATGGCGTCGTCGAAGGCAGCCTTGACTTGCTCCGGCGGTTTTGCCGGCTGCATGTTCACGGACGTGACCAGAAGGCCGCTCCGATACTGGTCCATCAGCGCTTGAACGCGTTCCTGAATGGTGACGGCCACGGCGCCGCGCCCTTCCGTCATCACGAAGTCGAGTTTGCTTCCGCCGACGGTCACGCGCACCACCGTGACGGTTGCGTCGCGCAGGGTCTGATCCGGATTGGCAACCTGAAACAGGTAATCCGCCGCATCTTGGATGCGCGATTGCACGGTCAGCTCCACATCGACGATATTCTCGTCCTGGGTCAACATCGAGGCGGAGTGGCTGAAGGTCGAAATCTCGTCGACATTGACCTTGACGACCGTCTCGAATGGCCAGGGGACGTGCCAATGAGGACCCGGGCCGGTGGTGTCGACATAGGCACCGAAGCGCGTCACGACGCCTCGCTCGGCAGGCTCGACAATATAGATGCCGGTCGCCAGCCAGACGACCAGCAGGATACCGGCAATGATTCCGATGGCCCGCGAGCTGAAATCCCCGCCCGGCAGATTGAAACCCCCGCCCCCGCCGGAGGCGCCGCCCCCGGAGGGCTTGTTGCCGCCGAACAGTCCGCCGAGTCGCTCCTGAAGCTTTCGCACGACCTCGTCGAGGTCGGGAGGACCCTGCTCGCCGCCGCCCTTGCCGCTCCAAGGGTCTTTGTTACCGCCACCTGGCTCGTTCCAGGCCATAGCTTCTCCGTCTGTCGAATTCGACTGTTATGTTGGGTTGAGAGGCGCTTCCGCACCCGATGTGCGGATTGCGAGAAGGGCGCGCACGATGGTCGCTGCGCGTTCCGGACGCTCGAGCCCTCGGATGACTTCTTCAGAGTGCCGACGAAGCGCGAGGATATCAAGCAAAGATACGACAGACTGCTGAGTCTAGGTGAACGACAGGGCCGAGTGCAAACGGCGCAGAGCGATCACGCGGGTCGAAACGAGCACCGCGGGCATCTCCGGTGCGACCCTCAAACACCCTCTTTGTCCTCCGAAAAGCGCGCGTTCCTGGCCGCAAGACGCTCCCGATCAGGTCGCCCGATGATGAGATCCATCGACCATCCGCCGGCCGGTTTGGGCACGTCGGCGATGATCTGCGCATGCTCGAACAACCAAGCGCGCAGGCGCCCTTCATCCGGCTCGAGATCCAGCGAGCAGCGAATCCGATCGCGCCCCAGCCACTCGGAGATCGCCTGCAACAGCAGATCGACACCGGCGCCCGTCTGCGCGGACAGCCAAACGCGGCTCGGCAAACCAGCCGCGTCCCGCTCGATTCGCGGCGACTCGTCGGGCAGCAGATCGACCTTGTTGTAGACCTCCAGACGCGGGATATCGTCGCTGCCGATCTCGGCAAGCACCTGCTCCACATCGGCCGCGAGACGGGACCGATGCGGCGCCGATGCCTCCACGACATGGAGCAACAGCGCGGCGTTGCGCGTCTCCTCGAGCGTCGAGCGGAACGCCGCCACCAGTTCATGCGGAAGCCGACCGACGAAGCCGACCGTGTCGGCCACGAGCACCCGACCGCCATCGGGAAGTGTCAGACGGCGCAAGGTCGGGTCCAAGGTCGCGAAGAGTTGATCGGCCTGAAAGACGCCGGCCTCGGTCAAGCGGTTGAAGAGAGTGGACTTGCCCGCGTTGGTGTAGCCCACGAGCGAGAGCACCGTCAGCTCGGCCTTGTCGCGTGCCTTGCGCCCTTGAGCACGCTGGACCTGGATGCGGTCCAGGCGCCGATCAAGCACGGTCATCCGCTTGGAGATGAGCCGACGGTCGGTCTCGAGCTGGGTTTCGCCGGGTCCGCGCAGGCCGATACCGCCCTTTTGACGCTCCAAGTGGGTCCATCCGCGCACCAGCCGGGTCGACATGTGCTTGAGCTGAGCAAGCTCGACCTGCAGCTTGCCCTCGAAGGAGCGCGCACGCTGCGCGAAGATGTCGAGAATCAGACCCGAGCGATCCACGACGCGGCATTTGACCAAGCGCTCGAGATTGCGCTCCTGGCCGGGCGAGAGCGGATGGTTGAAGATCACCAGCTCCGCTTCGGTGCCCGCAACCAGTGCGATCAGCTCGTCGCACTTACCGGTTCCGATAAAGAGCTTCGGATCGGGTGTCGAGCGCGAGCCGCCCAGGGTGCCGACGATCTCCGCGCCCGCGGCAACCGCCAGGCGCCGAAACTCCTCGCGCTCGTCGGGTTCGGCGCTCGAGCCGATGTCCAGGTGCACCAAAACAGCGCGCTCGCCGGCGCTCGGGCGCTCAAACACGGCAACCTCCTTCGCGGCGACGAACGTCCGTGCGCGGGCCGATTACGGCCGTCTCCCGGTCATGTGTTGCCCGGCTCAGGCAGCGCCCCTTCGACCGGTGGGAGCTTGACGTTTCTTGCAGGTACGACGGTCGATATCGCATGCTTGTAAATCATCTGGCTGACGTTGTTTTTCAACAACACGACGAACTGATCGAAGGATTCGATCTGGCCCTGCAGTTTGATCCCGTTGACCAGAAAGATGGACACGGGGACGCGTTCCTTTCTCAGGGCGTTCAGAAAAGGGTCTTGGAGGCTTTGGCCTTTGGACATGGAGTAACTCCTTATTGTTGTGGTCGCCCGATTGTTGTGGTCGCCCGATTGTTGAGGTCGACAAGTGTTGCCCGGCAAAAAGTTTTGGCTGTGATCGCTGCCAATCAAGCCGGGGTGGAGCAGACGGGACAGCAGCCGGGACAGGCATACCCGCCGAAAAAGCCTCGTTTAAACCGCGCCCGGTGCGGTATGCGTCATGTGTTGGACTGGTTTGGCCGTGCCGGCTCCGACGACTGTTGGAGTTGGCGCGGTTTAAAGTATTAAAAAACATCAAATTCCAAACCGCGTCTCACCGGGATCGAGGATGTCTCCGAAGCCAAACGCACAATGAAAACGACGCATGTCGCCCTGGACGCGGTTTAGTGTCGTCGAAACGCGGCGCTTTGGCCATAGTGCAAGGCACTCGCCCGATCGGTGCCGAAACAACAAAGGGAATCGGTGTGGTCGCCGCAACACACGGGCTTCGCTAGAGGCAACATTTAGCAAATAGAGTGCCACGCATCACGGGCCTGAGCCGGATCGCCGGGCAAGAAGACACCGGAACGTGCCGCGCGTTCAATACGTTCGCACCGAAAGGACGCGGCCGCATTGCGCCTCAGCGCGGGTGAAGCGCCGTCGATCGGGCCACCCCGATCAGACGCCGCGCCGCCTCGAGCGGATCGGGCTCGTCGGCGAGCCAATGGGTCGCCGACTCGGCACGCAGCCAGGTGAGCTGACGCTTGGCGAGTTGTCTGGAAGCGACGATGCCTTTCAGACACATCTCCTCGGCATCGAGCGCGCCGTCGAGATAACTCCAGACCTGGCGATACCCGACCGAGCGCATCGACGGCAGGTCCGCGGTAAGATCGCCGCGCTCCCGCAGACCAGCGACCTCCTCGACGAGGCCCTGTGCGAGCATCGCGCGGAAGCGCCGGGCGATGCGCTCGCGCAGCGTTTGGCGATCCGCCGGGGCGCGCACCAATTTGAGGAGACGATACGGCAGATCGGCGCTCGCGGCGGCAGAGGCGATCAGCGCGCTCATCGACCGGCCCGTCAGGGCATGAATCTCCAACGCACGCTGAATACGCTGCGGATCGTTGGGGTGGATCCGCGCCGCCGCCTGCGGGTCCAGTCGCGCCAGTCGCGCATGCATCGCGGACCAGCCGATCACGGCAGCTTCGTCGGACAGGGCTTGGCGGAGCAACGGATCCGCGCTCGGCAGGCTGGCCAGGCCCTGTTGCAGCGCCTTGAAATAGAGCATGGTACCGCCGACCAAGAGCGGGATTCGGCCGTGCGCGCTGATCTGCGTCATCGCCGCGAGTGCGTCTTCACGGAAGCGCGCGGTCGAATAGGCCTCGGCGGGGTCCAGGATATCGATCAATCGATGCGGCGCACGGGCCAGCACATCGGGTGTCGGCTTGGCCGTGCCGATGTCCATGCCGCGGTACACCATCGCCGAATCGACACTGATGATCTCGCACGGCAGGCGCTGCACCAGCTCGACGGCCAGATCCGTCTTGCCGGATGCGGTCGGACCCATGAGCAGGATGGCGAGGGGACGTTGCCCGGACGCGTCGCTCGACTGCGCCTGCACGGATCCTTCGAGCGTATCGGTCACATGGGTATCCCGGCTCAGCGCCCGCGCGAAAACCAGCGATCGAGCTCGTCGTAACCCACGCGGATCCAGGTCGGACGGCCGTGATTGCATTGGTCGATCCGCTCGGCACGCTCCATGTCGCGAAGCAATCCGTTCATCTCCTCCAGGGTCAGGCGTCGATTGGCCCGCACGGCACCATGACAGGCCATGGTGGAAAGGACCGCGTTGACGGCCTCGTCGAGTCGGGCGCTGCTGCCGTGGACGGCGAGATCCGAGAGGAGATCGCGCACCAAGCCTTCGTGATCGGCCTGTCGCAGCAGTGCCGGAACCTCCCGCACCACCAAGGTGCCGGCATCGATGCGGTCGATGACCAGGCCCAGCGCGGCCAGGTCATCGGCCCGGGATGCGATCAGCTCGGCCTCGCGCGGGGCCACCGAGACGGGCACCGGGACCAGCAGCGGCTGGCGAATCACGGCGCCGGAGCGCCAGCTCGTCTTCAGCCGCTCGTAGCCGATCCGCTCGTGGGCTGCATGGATGTCCACGATGATCAGGCCGTCGGGGGTCTGGGCCAAGAGATAGACCCCGTTGATCTGTGCGAGGGCGTAACCGAGCGGGTGTGCCTCGCCGTCGTCGGGATTTGCGCCGTCCGCCGCGCCGTCGATAGCGGCCCCCGCGGGCGGTGGTTGCTGAAACGCCAGATCGGCACGCAGACGCTCGGCGTAACCGCCGCGCCCGTCGCCGACGCCCAGCGGCAGATGCAGTGTGGGTCCCGGAGCGCCCCCGAGACGGGCCACCGGCTCGTCCCCGGCACGCGGTACCCGACCCGGCATAAATGCGCGCGCGATTTCGATTTCCGGCTCCGGCTCGCCGAGCACCCCGGCCGAGAGACGCCGCTGAAGCACCCGAAAGATGAAGTCGTGCACCTGCCGACCTTCCCGGAAGCGCACCTCGTGCTTGGACGGATGGACATTGCAGTCGACCGTTCGCGCGGGCAGCTCCAGGAACAACAGATAGGCGGGATGCCGCCCGTGATGGAGCAGGTCGCTGAAGGCCTGACGCACCGCGTGACTCACCAGCTTGTCGCGCACCATGCGGCCGTTGACGTAGAAGAACTGCTGATCGGCCTGACTGCGGGAGAACGCCGGACGCACCACCCAACCCCACAGGCGCAGATCCACGGCCTCCTCGTCCAAGGTCAAGGCCTGCTCGGCGAAGGCGCTTCCGAGCAAGGTCTCCAGACGGGCGCGCTGCCCCGCAGCGTCGGCCGCGGCCGGCAGGTCGTAGAGCGTTCTGCCGTTGTGACGCAGCTGAAAGGCGATGTCCGGCCGCGCCAAGGCGATGCGCCGCACCACCTGTTCCAGATGACCGAGCTCGGTCTTCTCGGTGCGCAGAAACTTACGGCGCGCAGGGGTGTTGTAGAAGAGATCCTGGACATCCACGCTGGTCCCCGGCGGATGCGCCGCCGGACGCGGCTCGTCCAAGGTGCCATCGCTGCCGACCGTGACCTCCAGGGCCGTCGGCTCGTCACGGCTGCGCGAGATCAAACGCAGCCGGCTCACCGAGGCGATGCTCGGCAATGCCTCGCCGCGGAACCCCAGGGTCGAGACCGCCTCCAGATCGCTCAAATCGGCGACCTTGCTGGTGGCATGACGCGAGAGCGCCAACACCAGCTCATCCGGCGGGATGCCGCGCCCGTCGTCGCGCACGCGCAGCCGCTTGATGCCGCCGCGCTCCACGTCGATCTCCACGCGCGTGCACCCGGCGTCGAGACTGTTCTCGATCAGCTCCTTGGCAACCGAGGCCGGGCGCTCGACGACCTCGCCCGCGGCGATCTGATTGACGAGATGACTGGAGAGGATACGGATCGGTTTAGACATGCGCGGATGGAAACAGAAGAGCGGGGCGCGGGCAAGGGCGGGCTTCCTGCGGCCTGCGGCCTGCGGCGTTGCTACCAGCCGAAGGTTGTGCTGACGACAGGAAGCACAACTTGCGCCGACGGTTCCTTGTGCCTCGCATGGCTCGGCACAGCCTACAGGCCGCGGGCGGCGGTTCCCGACTGACCCGTCTTGCGCGAAAAGCCCCGTCGTTCAGGGCGGGGATGGATAGCGCCGGACGGTGGACCCGTCCGGCATCTGTTCAGGTGGGAGTCTGTTGCTGTTCGATGTACTGGCGCACGATGGAAATCGGGGCACCGCCGCAGGAGGCGGCGAAGTAGGAGGGCGACCAGAGGACGCCTTTCCAGTAACGCTGCTGAATGTCCTGGCGCTCTTGGCGCAGTAGGCGGCCGGGACGGTGGAAGCGCCGGGCACCAACGTTCGGGCCAAGTCCGGCCTGAACAAAGCCATTCTCGACCAGGGTTGGTTCGAGTTTCGCCGGCAACTGGACTACAAGACGGCGTGGAGTGGCGGGCACCTGGTCGCGGTGCCCCCACAGAACACCAGCCGGACCTGTCCGTGCTGCGGGCATATCGCCAAGGAGAACAGGCAGACTCAGGAGCGTCGGCCCAGGAACCCGCCGAAGCGACTATTCGCGAGCTTTCTTGCGTGTAGCGCCGTAGGAATCGCCGTCCTTCAGGGCGGCGAGGATGTCAAGAATCCTCCGGAATCGCCAACACCTGCCCGACCCGGATCATGTCGTCGTTCAGACCGTTGCGGGCGCGCAGGGCGGAGATGCTCACGCTGTGCCGTTTGGCGATCCCGGAGAGGGTATCGCCCGGACCGATGACGTATTCACGCGCGCCTCCGCCGCCCTGCGGGGAGGCATCGACGAGCATCCCGCGGGGTGGATACTTGCGAAAGTATCCCAGCACGCCGGCCACGATCGCCTCGGCGAGCTCCCGCTGATGACCCCGATCGCGCAGCCGCTTCTCGTCGTCGGGGTTGCTGATAAAGGCCGTCTCGACCAGGATCGAGGGCACATCCGGCGCCCTGAGAACGGCGAACCCCGCCCGCTGGACATCACCGCGATGGACCACCCCCACGCGACCGAGATTGGCGAGGACCATGGCTGCGGCCTCGGTGCTGTGCTCCAGGGTCGCATTCTGCGTCATGTCCATGAGCACGTTTGCCAGAAGATCGTCGCCGGTCGAGAAATCGACGCCGCCGATCTGATCCGCACTGTTCTCCCGATTCGCCAGCCATTTCGCCGCATCGCTGCTCGCCCCGCCGTGGGAAATGGTGTAGACCGAAGAGCCTTTGGCTTTCGCGTTGGCGAAGGCGTCGGCATGGATCGAAACGAAGAGATCGGCCCGTCCCTCGCGCGCGATCGCGATGCGATCCCGCAACCCGACATAGTAGTCGCCGTCGCGGATCATCAGCGCCTCGAGACCCGGCTCGCGGTTGATGAGCTTGGCGAGCTCGCGTGCGACCGCAAGGTTGACGTCCTTCTCCAGGGTTCCTCCCGCGCCGATGGCACCGGGATCCTCGCCGCCGTGACCGGCGTCGATGGCGACGATGATCGCAGGACCGCGACCGCGCCGCGTGTCCCCTTTGCGAACGGCCGAGCTCGGGAACGAGGGAAGCGCGACACGCCGGACGCTCGAACCGTCCTTCGGCGTCAGATCGATGACCAGCCGATGTCCATAGCGCTCGTTCGGGCTCAGCGCAAAACTCTTGGCCCGGACCGGCTGTTTGAGATCCAGGACGATACGCAGGTGCGATCCGCCCCGCACCCCGCCACGCAGGCCGATCAGGACGGTATCCCCGAGATCGACCTTCGGCAGATTGCTCTGCATGGTTGCATCGTCGAGGTCGATGACGAGACGATCGGGCTCGTCCAGCGGAAAGATCCGGTGTGTGATCGCCACGGAGGTCTCGAAGACCAACCGGGTCTTTTCCGGATCCGTCCAGACCCGCGTACCCTGCACCGACGCCTGCTCCGCGCAGACGCACTGCGCCGCAACCGTAAGCAAGAGGAGAAGCAGCGGCGAGATCAGCCTATTCACGAGCACGGCCTTCCGGTTGCTCCCGATCCGATCGATCGTGGGTTGAACGATAACATGCGGAGCAAGGGCTTTCGATGCTGCATCATCGGATTACATCCGACTTCTCAGGCGATGCGAAAAGCGCCGAGTCCGCGGAACCGAGCCCGGTCAGCGCCTCGAGCACCGACTCGCCCGACACCGTCCGGGCCGAGAGAGACAGATGTCGGCCGTTCGGGACGTACGCGATCGCAATGACGAGATCGGGCGGCGGCAGCATCCCGAGACCACGCTCGGGCCACTCCACCATCCAGACGGCATCCTCGGCGAGCAGATCGCGCAGACCCAGATACTCGAGCTCCTGCGGATCTCCGAGACGATAAAGATCCAGATGATAAAGCCGCCGCTCCCCGATCTCGTAAGGCTCGAGCAGGGTGTAGGTCGGGCTGCGCACGGCACCGCGATGACCGAGCCCCGCGAGAACACCGCGGGTCAGGGTCGTTTTTCCGGTCCCGAGATCGCCCTCGAGATAGACGATCAGACGCGGCGGCAAGAGCGCCGCGAGCCGCGCCCCGAAGGCGACCTGCGCCTCGGGATCGGGCAGCCGTTGCTCGATCATGATTCCTCCTGCACTGCGGGCACGCGATTGGCCACGGGACGAAGGGCGTCGATGATATCGCCCGCGACGAGCCCGCGCTCGCCCGTGCGTGCGGCCCGATCGCCCGCCGCGGCGTGCAGACACACGCCGGCACAGGCGGCCTCCTCCCCGTCGAGACCCTGAGCGCGCAAGGCGCCGATGATCCCGGTCAGGACATCCCCTGAGCCGGCGGTCGCCATCCCGGGGTTGCCGTCGCTGCAGACCGCAAGCGGGCGCGCCGGATCGCTCCGAATCAGGGTTCCGGCGCCCTTCAGGACGGCGACACCGCCGTAGCGCCCCTGCAGCGCGTGCACGGCGGCCGGACGATCCTGCTCGATCGCCGCGATGGCGCTCCCGAGCAGGCGTGCCGCCTCGCCCGGATGCGGCGTCAGCACCCAATCCGGCCCCGACCGCGGGGCCTCGGCGAGGAGATTCAGGGCGTCGGCATCGACGACCATCGGCAGGCCGAGGCCAAGGACGGACTCCCAGAGATCGCGGCCCCACGCCTCGCGACCCAGCCCGGGGCCGATCGCGAGAACATCGGCCCGCGCGATCAGGGGAGCCAGATCCGCCGAGGTCACGACCGCCGACACCATCAGCTCGGGACGCGAGAGATTCAGCCAAGCGGCATGCGCCGGATGCGTGGCGATCGTGACCAATCCGGCACCGGCCCGCAGTGCGGCCTCGCCGGCGAGACGCACGGCACCGGACAGGCCGGGGCGCCGCCGATCATCAGCAAGTGTCCGAAGGTGCCCTTGTGCGCGGTGCGGGAACGTCGCCCGAATCGCGCCGACTGCTGATCCCAGTCGATGCGCCGCGCCGAGGCCACCTCGCTGGAATAGACCCGGGCCGGGATCGACAGCGCGCTGAAACGGATCGCGCCGCAGTACTCGGGTCCGGCCCCGATGAAGAGACCTTGCTTGAGTCCGACGAAGCTGACGGTGAGATCCGCGCGCACCGCCACGCCCATGACCTGTCCGGTATCGGCATGCAGACCCGACGGGATGTCGACGGCGAGCACCGGCGCGTGCTGGTGGTCGAGGGCCTGTATCGCCTCGGCCCAGAGCCCCTCGACCTGCCGTTCCAGCCCGGTTCCGAGAACGGCATCGACCAGGACATCCGAGCGCCGCGGCAATCCGCGATAAGGCTCGATCGTCCCGCCCGCGTCACGCCAGGCGTCGCGACTGAGGGCCGCGTCGCCCGTCACGCGCTGCGGATCCCCGAGCTGCAGCAGGCGTACGGCCAAACCCTCGGCTAGGGCCAAGCGCGCGATCACGTACCCGTCCCCGCCGTTGTTGCCGATCCCGACGAGCACCGTCAGGTCGCGTGCATCCGGCCAACGTTCGCGCAGGATCCGATAGGCGACCTCCCCGGCCCGGTTCATCAGCGTGATGCCGGGGATGCCGTGCTGCTCGATCGCGCAGCGGTCGAGGTTGCGCACCTGCTCGGCGCGATAGAGCGCATGCGGCAGGCGATCGCTGTCGGGCATGGGATTAATCCGCGGCGGGGATGACATGTGGCGCTCCCGCACGGGCTCGATTGCAGGCGACGCGAGACACAGTGCCCCGAAGCCGGATCGCGTCGATGAAGCAGTGTGTCGTGCGGTACTCGGCGTTCATGGATCCCGATGTGCTCGATGGGTTGACTCGATGGCGCCGTCGCCGAACAAAGCGTTCGAGTCGGCTTCGGATGCGGTCTATCCTTCGGGAATCCGCAATCGCCGAGGCACGACGACCCGGAATGATACCGCCCGAAGAGCTTGTCGCCCGCATCAAGCGCCGGGGTTTGGATCTCGGCTTCCAACAGGTCGGGATCACCGACACCGACCTTGCGTCGGCCGAGTCGCGCCTGCTGAGCTGGCTGGCCGAGGGCCGTCACGGCACCATGGACTACATGGCCCGCCATGGGCTGAAACGCTCGCGCCCGGCCGATCTGGTGCCCGGCACCGTTCGGGTGATCTCGGTGCGGATGGACTATCTGCCCGAGTCGCACCGGGCGATGCAGGCCGCGCTCGAGGAGCCGCCGCGCGCCTTCATCTCGCGCTACGCGCTCGGCCGCGACTATCACAAGCTGCTCAGAGCGCGGCTGCAACGCCTCGCCGAGCATATCCTCGCCGAAATCGGCCCCTTCGGCTACCGGGTCTTCGTCGACTCCGCGCCGGTGCTCGAGAAACCGCTGGCCGCGAAGGCCGGGCTCGGCTGGATCGGCAAGCATACCAACCTCATCCACCCCAAGGCCGGCTCCTGGTTCTTTCTCGGCGAGATCTACACGGATCTCGCGCTGCCCGTCGATACCCCGATTGCCGATCGTTGCGGCCGCTGTCGGGCCTGCATCGAGGTCTGTCCCACCCGTGCGATCGTCGCGCCGTACGTGCTGGATGCCCGCTTGTGCATCTCCTACCTGACGATCGAGCATGCAGGCAGCATCCCGGAGCCGCTGCGCGCGCTGATGGGCAACCGCATCTACGGCTGCGACGACTGCCAATTGGTCTGCCCTTGGAATCGCTTCGCCCGGCTCGGCGCCGAGCCGGATTTCCAGGCACGCCACGCACTGGATACAGCCTCGCTGGTCGAGGTCTTCGGCTGGGACGAGACGACCTTTCTCGACCGAACGCAAGGCTCCGCGATCCGTCGCATCGGCCACATCCGCTGGTTGCGCAACATCGCCGTCGCGCTCGGCAACGCGCCCGCCTCACCCGAGGTGAAAGCGGCCCTGAACACCCGTGCTAACCATCCCGACGCCTTGATTCGAGAACATGTCGGCTGGGCGCTCCGGCGGATCGGTTAAAGCTCCCGCAAAAGATGCGTGCGATAATGCTTCAGCTCGTCGATCGACTCGCGGATATCGTCGAGGGCCAGGTGTCGCGATTCTTTCTTGAAGGCACTCGCCACGTCGGGCGCCCAGCGTTGCGCGAGGATCTTGAGCGTGCTCACGTCAAGATTGCGATAGTGGCAGTAGGCCTCGAGCTTCGGCATCCAGAGCGCGAGGAAGCGTCGATCCTGACAGATGCTGTTTCCGCACAAGGGCGAGGCGCCGGGCGGGACGAAATCCGCGAGGAAGCGCAGGGTCGTCGATTCGGCATCGGAGACGCTCCGGGTGCTCGCGCGTACCCGATCGAGCAGGCCGGATCGGCCGTGATGGTCGCGATTCCACTCGTCCATGCCGGCAAGTACGGCCTCGGGCTGATGGATCGCAACGACGGGACCCTCGGCGAGGATGCGAAGATCGCTGTCGGTGATCATGGTCGCGATCTCGAGGATGCGATCGGTCGCGGGGTCGAGCCCCGTCATCTCGAGATCGAGCCAGATCAGATGATTCTCGTTCTTGGTCAAATGCCTGCTCTCCTGCAATCCGCAAACGGGTGAGCCGACCGCCTGGTCTAGCCCGGCGGTCGACACCATGATCGGCTAGGGTAGCGGCGTTTTCGCCTGCTGGCGACCTTGCGCATTCCAACAACCCTTCGGAGGCTCATCCATGAAGATCCAGTCCATACTCCTCGGCGCGGGCACAGCCGTGCTTCTCGGCCTCGTGTCGGTTACGGCACAGGCGCAACCCGGCGAGAAGGCCGGGGAGATCTACGAAGACAACTGTCTGAGCTGTCACGGCAGCGAGATCTACACGCGCGACGGACGCATGGTCACCTCGCTCGACGGACTCGAGCGGCAGGTACAACGCTGCGAAACCGCGCTCGGGCTGCGTTGGTTCGATGAAGACATCAAGGACGTGGCCGCCTATCTGAACCATCACTTCTACAGTTTCGAGCGCTGAGCCGGTGACGAAACGGCGGCTGTCCGGACGCCAGATCGAGCGGATCCAAACCATCCAGGACCGCCGCCGCCAACGCCTCGCCGCGCGCGTCGACAACGCTCTGTCGGAGATCGAAGGCGAGCCGTTGCCCGTGGAGGGCCGGGTGGTCGTGCGCCACGGGGCCAATCTGGCGGTCGAGGACGCCGACGGCGACATCACCCATTGCCTGTCGCGTCAGAACATCGGTCATCCGGTCTGCGGGGACCGCGTGGTCTGGCAACGCACCGCGGACAATCAGGGTGTCGTCACGGCCATCCTGCCGCGGCAAACGCTGCTGAGTCGCCCCGACTTCGGCGGTCGCGACAAGCCCTTGGCGGCCAACCTGACGCGCCTGGTGATCCTGATCGCGCCGCGGCCCGAGCCGAGCGACTATCTGATCGATCAGTATCTGGTTGCGGCGGAGACCATGGGGGTGGAGGCCATCATCGTGGCCAACAAGATGGACCTGCTCGATGCGGACGAGCGTGCAGCGTTTCAAGAGCGCTTCGCCTATTACGCGGCCATCGGCTATGCACTCCTCTGGACCAGTCTGCGCGAGCCGGAGACCCTGATCGAGCTGATCCGTCATCTCGGCGGGCAAACAAGCATCCTGGTGGGCCAGTCCGGCGTCGGCAAATCATCCTTGGTCAAGGTGCTGCTGCCGGATCGCGAGATCCAGATCGGTCGACTCTCCAAGGCGACCGGACTGGGGCGCCATACCACCTCGGCGGCAACCTGCTATCGATTGGCCGACGACGGCGCCTTGATCGACTCCCCCGGCGTGCGCAGCTTCCGCACCGGAGCGCTCGACCGCGACGCCCTGCAGCAAGGGTTTCGCGAGCTCCGCCCCTACATCGGACACTGCCGGTTCGCCGACTGCCGACACGACCAAGAGCCCGACTGCGCCATCCGCGGCGCCGTCGCAGAGGGCCTGATCGCCCCGCAGCGGCTCGCCAACTTCAAACATCTGCTGGCTGAAGCGGAGCAGGCACGCACTTAAACCGCGCCCGGTGCGGTATGCGATGTTTTTGGGTGGGGTCGGCCCCGGCGGATTTCAGAGCCGCTGGAGCCGGCGCGGTTTAAGGTATTCAAAAATATTAAATTTTAAACCGCGTCTCCAAAAAGGTCGGAAAAATCCTTGAGCCCGACACAACATGAAAATGACGCATCTCGCTCTGGACGCGGTTTAAGTCCCGTCACGCGATGCCGAATCAGGACACGACAGGATGAACTACTGGTTGATGAAATCCGAGCCGGACGCCTTCGGTCTCGATGACCTGGCCGCGCGCCCGGACCGGACCGAGCCCTGGGACGGGGTACGCAACTACCAGGCCCGCAACATGATGCGTGACGCCATGCGTCCGGGCGACCACATCCTCTTCTATCACTCCAACTGCACCATGCCGGGCGTGGTCGGGATCGCCGAGGTGGCGAGCGAGGCGTATCCGGACAGTACCGCCTTCGATCCCGAGGCCAAGTATTTCGACCCCAAGAGCGACCCTGAGAAACCCCGCTGGTATCTGGTCGAGGTGCGCTACGTGCGACATCTGAAGCGGACCATTTCGCTTGCCGAGCTCAAGGCGCATGCCGAAGGCCCCCTCGCCGGCTTCCCGCTCGTGCGCAACGGCAATCGGCTCTCCGTCATGCCGGTCACGTCCGAACAATGGGACTTCATCCTCGGCCTCGAGTCCGAAACCGATGCCGAAGCGGGTTCTTAGTTTCGCGCCGTCGAGGTCCGCCATGCACCGCCGTAAACTGCCGATCGGGATCCAGACCTTCGCCAAGATTCGGGAGGATGACTTTTACTATGTCGACAAGACCGGCTTCATCCGCCAGTTGGTCGACGAGGGCAGCCAGTATTTCCTGTCGCGTCCGCGTCGTTTCGGCAAGTCGCTGCTGATCGATACCCTCGCGGAGCTCTTCGCCTGCAACGAGCCCTTGTTTCGAGGGCTCGCGATCCATCCGCATTGGGACTGGACAACCCCTTATCCGGTCATTCGGATCAGCTTCGGCGGGGGTGTGGTGCGTGATCGCATCGAGCTCGATCAGCGGATCCTGGATCTCTTGTCCCGCAACCAACGCGCGCTTGGCCTGGTCTGTCGGGACAGCACGGACGTCGTGGGTTGTTTTGCCGAGTTGCTCGCGCTGGCCCATGCCGCCACCGGCCAACGCGCAGTGGTGCTGGTGGATGAATACGACAAGCCGATCCTCGACAATCTGAGCGACGCGAAGAGCGCGCGTGAGCTCCGCGACGGACTGCGTAACTTCTATTCGGTCATCAAGGACAACGACGCCCACATCCGCTTTGCGTTTCTTGTCGGCGTGAGCAAGTTCAGCAAGGTCAGCATCTTCTCGGGACTCAACAGTCTGAAGGACATCACGGTCGATGCCCGTTATTCGGCGCTCTGCGGTTATACCGAGGCCGATGTCGACGGCCTCTTCGCCCCCGAGCTTGCGGGCCTGGAACGCGAGCAGATCCGGCTCTGGTACAACGGCTACAACTGGACCGGCGAAGCGGTCTACAACCCCTTCGATCTCCTCTTGTTGTTCGATGCACGCGAGTTCCGCACCTGGTGGTTCGAGACGGGGACGCCGACCTTTCTGGTGGATCTGCTCACCGCGCGCGGTTTCTTTACGCCCGATCTGGCCGGACTGCATGCCTCCGAGGCATTGATCTCGACCTTCGACGTGGACAGCATGCCCTCGGAGGCGTTGCTCTGGCAAAGCGGCTATCTGACCTTCACCGGCTCCCGGCGCCTCGGCGCGCGGCTCGAATATGCGCTGGGCTATCCCAACCTCGAGATCGAGATTGCGCTCAACGACGCACTCCTGAAAGGCTTGATGGGCGACCCCATGCAGGCCGATCGGGCTGTCAGCCGGCTCTACGACGTGCTCGTCGGCGGCGACTTCGCGGCCTTGCGCGCCCATGTCGAAAGCCTCTTCGCGGCCATCCCCGATCACTGGCACACCGGCAATCCGATCGCCCGCTTCGAGGGTTACTATGCAAGCGTCTTCTACAGCCATCTGGCCGCGCTGGGCTTGGACCTGACCCCGGAAGAGACGAGCAACCAAGGCCGGATCGACCTGACCCTGAAGTTCAACAACTGCATCTGGCTGTTTGAGTTCAAGGTCGTCGAGTTGGCACCGGAAGGGCGAGCGCTCCAACAGATCAAAGACCGCGGTTACGCCGACAAGTACCGCGCACTGGGTCAGCCGATCCACCAGATCGGGATCGAATTCAGTCGCGAGCGCCGCGCCTTGGTCGGCTTCGAGGTGGAAACGCTGTGAGTCGCCGGCCGCGGGTGGCGATCTGCGCAGGCGCCCGGCGTATGATCCAGCCATGCGCATGGACTTCAAACAGTTTCCGAAGAATTCCCTACCCGTAGGTTGTGCTGACGATAGGAAGCACAACGCCCGCGGGCGGGGAGCGCCCAGGCTCGCAGCTCGGCATAACGGTTTCCGGAATTCGCCTCGAACGCGCCCGGATCACATCAATCGGACGACGGAGGCCTGCTGCAGCCCGAGCGCCTGCTGGCCCAGCTTGAGTGCCTGCTCGGCGAAGGCGTCCAGATCGCCCCAGCGATCATCCGTATCCACCACCTCCGACAAGACCTCGCCGACGATGCCGAGCCGGTAAGCCCCGTCGGCGCGCTCCGCAGGCGGGCTTGGCTCGGCGCAGACATAGAAGACGGGCTCGCGTTGCCCGGACGGCACGAAGGCGAGGATGTATCGATAGGCACGGCCATCCCCGCTCTCGATCTCGCCGAGCAGCGAGGCGCTGTGGCTGCCGATCTGGTAGCGGAGTTTCGGGATGGCGGTCTTGATGACGGGGCGATCTTGCATGGCAAGGCTCCTGAAGCATGTCGAATCGGGGCGCGGTTTCGTCGCCCTGCCCTGCATGTGGGGGCGTTCGTGCGGCAACGCAGGCCGAAGCAGCAATCCTCCGTCTGTTGTCCGGGCGTCTATCGGAGCGGTGCAGAGATTCCGAGACCGCCCGAGATCATTGTCGTTGTCGTTGTCGTAATCGACCATCGATCCGACAACGACAACGACAACGAATAGTCTCGACACATCTGCAGTGCTGCACTATCCAGCTGACTCCACCGCCATCTCGCCGAGGACGGAGACGACCGATGCGCAGAGTGTCGCAAGCTCTTCGTCGGTGACGATGTAGGGCGGCATCAAATAGACGAGTCGGCCGAACGGGCGCACCCAGACCCCGCGCGCGACGAAACGGCGCTGGATCTCGCGCATGGACACGGGAGCATCCATCTCGACCACACCGATCGCCCCGAGCACACGCACCTCGGCCACACCCGGAAGGTCCCTGCAGCCTGCCAGTCCGGCGCCCAGACCATACTCGATCCGCGCGATGTTGGCTCGCCAGTCGGAGGCCAGCAGCAGCTCGATACTGGCATTGGCGATCGCGCAGGCAAGCGGATTGCCCATGAAGGTCGGGCCGTGCATGAAGACGCCGGGGTCGCCCGAGGAGATGGTCCGGGCGACCCGGTCGGTCGCGAGCGTCGCCGCCAGCGTCAGATAGCCGCCCGTCAGGGCCTTGCCGAGGGTCATGATGTCCGGGGCGATCCCGGCATGCTCGCAGGCGAAGAGTGCGCCGGTACGCCCGAAGCCGGTCGCGATCTCGTCGGCGATCAGGAGCACCTCGAAGCGGTCGCAGAGCCGTCGGACCTCCGCAAGATACTCCGCGCTGTAGAAGCGCATGCCCCCGGCACCCTGCACGATCGGCTCGAGGATGACCGCGGCCAGCTCCGCGTGATGCCGCTCGATCAAGTCCGCAAACGCGGCGATCTGCTTGGACCGACAGGGCTCGCCGAATCGGCACGCGGGCGCCGGTGCAAAGACCTGCTCGGACAGCACGCGACCGAAGAGATGGTGCATCCCGGTCACGGGATCGCAGACCGACATGGCCCCTTGGGTATCCCCGTGATAGCCCGTGCGGATCGTCATGAGCCGGTGCCGCTCGGGTCGCCCGGCAGCCTGCTGGTATTGGATCGCCATCTTGATGGCGACCTCGACCGAGACCGATCCCGAATCGCAGAGAAAGACGTGCTGCAGCGGCTCCGGGGTCAGCTTCACCAGCGTGTCGATCAGGCGCACTGCCGGCTCGTGGGTCAGCCCGCCGAACATGATGTGCGACATGGCGTCGAGCTGATCGCGCGCCGCTTGGTTCAAGACCGGATGGTTGTAGCCGTGGATCGCGCACCACCAAGAGGACATCCCGTCGATCAGCTCGCGGCCGTCCATGAGCCGGATCCGACAGCCCGAGGCCGAGCGCACGGCATAGACCGGATCGCGATCGATCGTGGAGGTGTAGGGATGCCAGGCGTGGGCTCGGTCGATCCCGAGCAGCTCTTCCTCTGTCACCTTGGGCTCACGCAGGGGTTCACTTTCGGTCGTTGTCGTTGTCGATTACGATTACGACAACGACAACGAATGGATATGGTGCTTCACCGACTTCTGAGACGTGTCGGCGCGACTATAGATCCGCACGACTGTCGATCTCGCTCACCGCCAGCCCGTGCAGGATGCCTCTGATAATGGCGCGACACTCCTCCTCGCGCTCGGACTTGCCCTTCCTGGCCGCGTTGAAGAACCGCGCCAGATCGCGCTGCTGCGCGGCCGGCAGCTCCTCGGTGAACCCGGCACGGCGGATCTCCTTCTCGGGAACCTTATCGGAGGCGTCTTCCTCCGCGGCTTGGCGGCCGTGCGACCAGTTCATGGCCCGCGCGCTGTAGAGCACGATGCGATCCAGGAGGACGAAGGGAAAGCGCGGATTGTGAACCGGGCCGACCGTGAAACGCTGCGTTCCCGAGGCGCGTTCGATATTGAGTTTGGCCAGTGCCTTGCTCCCCATGAACCCCAACACGCCGCCCGTCGCCGCACCGATCAACGCGCCGGCTCCGAAGGTATGCCCGGCCGTCGAGATGTCGATGGTCGCACCCGAGGCCGCGCCCGCAGCCATGCCGACCAGGGCAAGCTGGCGTTTGGACAGACCGAGCGCCTGATTCACGTCCTCCGAGAGCAGATCCTTGCCGAGAATCGAGTCGGGGGGCATGTGCCAGACATGGTGGCGAAAATTCGCGCGGATCTGCTCCTGCGCCTTCCTCTCGAGCTGGCGCAGCCCGTCTTCGAACGCCGCCGTCACGTCCTCTTTGACACGCTCGCGCCCGCTCTCGAAAGCCAGCTTGCTCTCCGTCACGGTCTTGGACACCTTGAAGGTGAGCGCTTCCTTGAGCAGATCCATGATGGTGGTCACGGCCTGATCGGTACGCCGGTTCCAGTCATGCTCGAAGGCATGGATCGCTTCTTCGACGAGCGGCTCCCAGCGCTGATCGATGCTCTTGAGCGCCTGCATCAACCGCACGCGCTCGCCGTAGGTGGCGCGATGGGCATTGAAGTCGCGGATCGAGTTGAACGTCTTGCAGAGCGCATCGCGCCACTGGGCCATGTAGCGCGTGTTGTTGGTCAGATTGTTCAGGATCGCCATGCGCGGGCGGGCGGTCAGACGCAGCAGCTCGATCTCGACCCGATCCTTTTCCTTGATGCGCTTGGAGCCGTCGATCACCAGGATGATGGCCGCACCCTCGGCAACCGGCTCGAGGAGCTCGCAGTCGTGCGAAAAGAGGGGGTCTGCCCGATGCGCGGCCACGAACGCCCGCGCCAGCTCACACTTGTCGCTTTGGGCCTGAAACCATTCCAGGATCGCGTTGGGATTCTGAAAACCAGGGGTATCGATGAACTCGATCACCGGTCGCCCGTCGATGACGACGGGATAGACGTTCGCCTCGGTCGTGGTGCCCGCGCGTTTATCGATCTGGATCAGGTCGTTCTCGGTGAGTGTCGCGACCACGGAGGACTTGCCGGCATTCGGGTGCCCCATGATCGCCAGTCTTGGAATCTTCCCGGACATCAGTCGTCTCCGTCCTCGTGTGGCGGCGCAAGCATTTCCAAGCGCAGATAGGGGTCGGCCATCTGATCGATCTTGCGCCGCCAGTCCGTGTAGTCGAACGGGCGCATCGGCGGCAGACGGTCATCGTCGGTCGGATCGCCCACCAGGGCGAGCATGATCTGGGCACGTTTCCCGGCCGCTGCGCGCAGCTCGCGCAGGAAGCGCAGGCTCTCCGTGATCGGGGGCTGAGAGCCGTCCTCGACCACCACGACCCGAGGCGGCGGTGCCTGCCAGTCGCCGTGCTCCAGGATACCGAGCGCCTCGTCGGTCATCGCGCTGCCGGCACCGACGGTCGCCGTCGCCGCAATCCGCCAACCGGTCAGGTGCATCAGCATCTGCTCCAAACGCGGACGGTCGTCGTCCTCGAGGATGTCGTCGATGTCGACGTGCAGCAGGAGCAAACAGGCGTCGGGGGCAAAGCGGGTGCCTTGCGCGGGTGTCGACGTCGGCGGTGTCGGAACGGCGGCTGCCGGTGCCGGTGCGGGGGGAGGCGTCGGTGTCTCTGCAATCTTCGGCTGAGACGAGGGTTGCGCAGGCGGTTTCGCCGGCGACTTCTCAGCGCGCTTCGAATCCGATCCCTTCGAAACGGCGGGCTGTGCCGTCGCCTTCTTCGGTTCGGCTCGCGGCTTCGGCTCGGCTCGCGGCGTTGCGGGGACCGCGGGCGCCGCGGGCCGGGCTTGCGTCTCGGCAGGCTTTTGCCGGGCCTGATCGGGCGTTGGCTCGGACGCGGCTTCCGGCTCCGGGATGACCGGTGAAGCAGGCGCGGGCTCCGGCACAGCCGGCGGCTCGGGCTCGGGTTCCGACTCACGCTTAGGCTTGAGTTTGGGCTGAAGAACCGCCGGCGCGGTCGTGCGGTCGGTCTTGCTGGACTCGGGCGTCGCGACCGGACCTACCGCAACAACCGGTATGGCTTCCTCGGGAACCCTGGAAGGCGGCAGCGCCGGTTGCTGCTCGGGCTCCGCTGCAGGAGCCGCGCTCGGAGCATCGACAGGCGGTGACACCGGCGAAGGCGCGAGCGGAGGGGGCGGAGCGGAGCTCGGCGCCGCGCCCCCCGGCTCGACACGCCGAACCAGTGCATTGCGCCAAGGACGCGCCGAGGTCGGCGGTTCCGGCTCGGTCGGACCGTCCAGACCAGATGGACGCGGCTTGCGCGAGGTCGACGCGGCCGGGATCGGCATCTCGGTGCCCCTCTCGCCGCCCGCGCGTTCCCCGCTCGGCGTCGTCTCGATGCGCGGCGAGAGCATGCGGGCATAGAGCGCCTGGGTGCGACTGTGGGTGAAGGGCAGGCGAACCAGAATCATGCGTCGGGCCAGAACGGAGCCGCCCCACAACATCAGCCTTGGCAGAAGACCGTAGGTCGTGACGGCCAGGAGCAGGAACGAGCCCCAGGATCGCAGATGCGCGGGATCCGGTTTAACGGTCGGCGTCACACTCGCCCAGTGCTCGAGAAAGATGCGCGAGCCGGCCACCTGCTCCAGGCTCGGGAAGCCGATGCCCTCGCCGAGCAGCCAGCTCCAGGGCAGCGCGATCAAACGGGTCATGTCGAAGATCGTCTGCGGATGGACGTTCAGGGTCGAACCCCAGCCGAAGGCCAGGTCGGTGAACCATTCCAGAATCAGGGTCGTCAGGATGACGCCGACGTTGAAGGCGATCCCGAAAATCTGGGCCGGGATCAACAAGGGCAGATAGGAGACCGGACCATAGACCGCGTATTGCGACTTGAGGAGCCCGTGCCGAGCGCGCGCTTGATCCTGGATCTCGGCCGCGGCGTGGCCGATCCGCTGACTCTGAAACCAGCTCGCGGCCTTGGCAACGAGCGGACGTACGATGTGCGTCAAGATGCCCGGCGCCGCGCCCGCGCCGCGCCCGCGCGCCTTGCGCAGCCCCCAGGCCGTGACGAGGGAAGCCACGAGGAGAAACTGCACGATGACCAGAAGAAAGAGATACCAGGAGACGCTGACCGGGCGGGTTCCGTCGTAGCTGAGCAGCGTGGAGGCCACCCCGATCCCGACGATGAATCCGACAACCGCGAGCAGCATGGTGACCAGACGCTCGGCGCTCCCGAACGCCTCTCCCGGCAGGATCGAGCGCATCTCCGGACGCTCCGCATTGCGGCGAGCGGCCAGCCATCGGCGCAGGCTTAAGCGCCGATGCGCCGGGGTATGCGGCCGCTGATCGCCGATCTCGGGGGCGATCGTGTCGAGGTAGAGCGAACGATCGCGCTCGGCGAGTGTCTTGCGCGCCGACGGATGCTCGCGCAACTCGCTCTCGTCGGCATCCAAGTAGTACTCGAGGTCGATCAGATCGGCGACCGTCCAACCGCGCGCCTCGTCGGGCACGGCGTGGACTTTGGTCGAATCGGCCGGATGATGTCTGAAATCCATAGGAATGCGTCAAGACTCCTCGGTGCTGGTCAATCGCCCTTTGATGTGTGTATAGGCGGCCTGTTGCTGGCGCCTGGAGCCGACGCTCCGAGCTCAACGGCGTGCTCGGACGCGACCCGTCGGTTATTCTTATCCGTGATCTCGACTCGGGTCGAGCGACCCGGCGGCCGATCATTGTTCGAAATATCCCACAGTCCGGCCTTCAATTCACGTTTACGGCTTCGACGCCCGAGCATACACCCTCGGCGCGGGCGAGCGGCGCTCTCGTCATCCCGTGCAATGGGGTGCCCGAGCATGGCATCATCGGGGCTCGTCGGTGACTCACCGGAGCATGCCATGACACGCGATTCGAGCCCCGCCACGCCGCGCCTCGCGGTCCTCGCCGCCGCACTCCTCGCCGGCGTCGCATTCCTGTACATGGTGAAGTTGATGCACGACATCTCCGCGAATGTCGCCCTGATGGCGGGCGAGATGGCATCCATGTCGGCCGACATGGGCCGGATGCGTCAGGACATGACCTCGCTTGCCCGAGACGTCTCCGGCATGGGACAGCAGGTCGCCACCCTGCCGGCCATCGCCGAGGACATGGGTCGGATGCGCATCGCGATGGAGCGCCTCTCGGGCATCGTCGGCGGCGGCGATCAAATTCCGGCAGTCAACCCGATGGGTGTGATTCAGCAGATGATCCCCGGCAGCGACCGGCGCTAAACCGCGCCCGGCGCGGTCTGCGATGTTTTTGGATGGAATCGGTCCCACGCAGGAGAAGGCGGATGGCAAAGGCGAGATACTCGGTTCAAACCGGCGACTGGGACAACGCCGGGGCCAGCGCAACGGACGACGGGGTGAACTTCTGCATCTTCTCGCGCTACGCGGCAGACATCGCACTGCTGCTGTTCGAAACGCCAGCCAGTCCCGAGCCCTACGAGATCATCGCGCTGGATCCGCAGGTGAATCGAACCTTCTTCTTTTGGCACATCTTCGTGGAGGGCTTGAGCGAGGGAGTCTTCTACAACTGGCGCATCCGCGGGGCCTGCGACACCCGCGAGATCGGGTGTCGGATGGACGGCGAGAAGGCGCTCCTCGACCCTTGGGCCGTCACGGTCGACGATCGGCTGTGGAATCGCGAGATCGCCTGTCGTCCGGGCGACAATGTCGCGACCGCGATCCGTGCGCAAGTAGTGCGCGACCGCTACGACTGGGAGGGCGACACGCCCCTGCATATTCCGCTGAACGCCGCGGTCATCTACGAGATGCACGCCGGCGGCTTTACGCGCCATCCCTCGTCCGGGGTCGCGCACCCCGGCACCTTCGGTGCCGTGATCGAAAAAATCCCCTATCTGCAGGACCTCGGAATCACCCATGTCGAGCTGATGCCGATCATGGCCTTCGATCCCCAAGACGTCCCGCCGAAGACCGCGGCCATGGGCCTCGAGAACTACTGGGGCTACAGCACCCACAGTTTCTTCGCACCGCATCCCGGTTTCGCGCTCGATCCGGCGCGTGCCCGCGACGAGTTTCGCGATCTGGTCAAGGCACTGCACCGTGCCGGCATCGGGGTGATCCTCGATGTCGTCTTCAACCACACCGCCGAGGGCGGCAACAGCGGCCCGACGATCAGTTTCAAAGGGATCGGCAACGAGGTCTTCTATCATCTGGATTTCTCCGATCGGCGCCTCTACCGCGACTACACCGGCTGCGGCAACACGGTGAACTGCAACCATCCGATCGTCACACGCTTCCTCATCGATGCCCTGATCTACTGGGTCCGGCAGATGCATGTGGACGGCTTCCGCTTCGATCTGGCCAGCGCCCTGGCGCGCGGCGAGGACGGCCATCCCCAGTATCACGCGCCGATCCTCTGGGCGACCGAGCTGTCACCCGCCCTGGGTCGTTCACACATCATCGCCGAGGCTTGGGATGCGGCCGGTCTCTATCAGGTCGGCGACTTCCCCGGCTTTCGATGGGCCGAGTGGAACGGACGCTATCGCGATCTGATACGCAGCTTCGTCAAGGGCGATGCCGGCGTGGTCGCCGAGGTGGCGACCCGGATGACCGGCTCGAGCGACTTGTATCAGAGCCGCGGACGGCTTCCCGGCAACTCCATCAACTTCATCACCTGCCACGACGGATTCACCCTCTGGGATCTGGTGAGCTACAACCTCAAGCACAACGAGGCCAACGGCGAGGATAACCGCGACGGCCACAACGACAATCTGAGCTGGAACTGCGGTGTCGAAGGCCCGACCGACGATCCGGCGATCCTCGCGTTGCGGCGACGCCAAGCCCGCAATTTCATCGCCATTCTCATGCTCAGCCAGGGCGTGCCCATGGTGCGATCCGGCGACGAGGTGCTGCAGAGCAAACAGGGCAACAACAACAGCTACTGCCAGAACAACGCCATCTCCTGGTTCGACTGGACCCTGCTCGAAGACAACTGCGGGATGCACGACTTCGTCCGGGGTATGATCGCCTTTCGTCAACGCCACCCGACCCTGCATCGCAGCCGTTTCCTGACCGGCGAGCCCGCGAATGGCCACACGTTGCCGGATATCACCTGGCACGGGGTTGGACTCGATTCCCCGGAATGGGACAACCCCGCGGCGCAATCCTTGGCCTTCACCCTCGCCGGGCTCACCGCCGAGGAGCCGCCTCTGCACATCATGATCAATATGGGAAAGGCTCCGCTGGAGTTTGCGGTTCCACCGCTCGCCGGCCGGTCCTGGCATGTGGCAATCGACACCGGCCGCGAACCCGCGATCTTGGATCATCCCGAGCCGAGCCGGTCGTCCGGATCGCGTGTCCGGGTCGCACGGCGCAGCCTGATGGTGCTCGAAGGCCGCGCCGCCTAGATTCATTTACGACCCATCAGCCGCCAACAGGGGACTTTGCTCATGCAACTCGCAATGATCGGGCTCGGCCGAATGGGCGCCAACATGGTGCTCCGACTCATGCGCGCCGGACATCGGTGTGTCGTCTACGATCGCGATCCCGCCGCAGTCGCCGCGCTGGTCGCCGAAGGCGCCGTCGGTGCGCAGGACATGGCCGATCTCTGCGCCAAGCTCGAAGCACCCCGCAACATCTGGATCATGGTCCCGGCGGCGGTCGTAGACCACGTCATCGACGACCTGATCCCCCATCTCGCAGCCGACGACACCATCATCGACGGCGGCAACTCGAACTACCGCGACGACATCGCCCACGCGAAGCGCCTCGCACCGAAAGGGATCCATTTCGTCGACTGCGGGACCAGCGGTGGCGTCTGGGGTCTGGAACGGGGCTATTGCCTGATGATCGGCGGGGAGGACGAGGCGGTCGAACGGCTCGATCCCGTCTTCGCCGCGCTCTCGCCCGGACCCGGCGAGATCGAGCGCACGGCCGGACGCGCCGGCGCCTTCAGCCGCTCCGAGCAAGGCTATCTGCACTGCGGCCCCAACGGGGCGGGCCATTTCGTGAAGATGGTTCACAACGGCATCGAGTATGCGCTGATGGCCGCCTACGCCGAGGGCTTCAATATCCTCAAGCATGCCGGTGTCGGGCTGGATGAGCATGCGGTGGATGCCGAGACCGCGCCGCTGGCCAATCCGGAGCATTATCAATACCGCATCGACGTCGGCGAGGTCGCCGAGGTCTGGCGTCGCGGCAGCGTGGTCGCCTCCTGGCTCTTGGACCTGACGGCAACGGCGCTGCGCGCGGACCCGCAGCTTGAAGGATTCGGCGGCCGGGTCTCGGACTCGGGCGAGGGCCGTTGGACCTGCCTCGCGGCGATCGAGACCGGCACACCGGCACCCTTGCTCACCACGGCGCTTTTCGAGCGTTTCAGCTCGCGCGGCGAGGCGGATTTTGCCAATCAGATCCTCTCGGCGATGCGCTATCAGTTCGGCGGCCATCACGAGAAGCCCGAACGTTAAACCGCGCCCAGCAGGGTATGCGCTGTTTTTGGATGGGGTCGGCCCCGGCAGACTTGACAAGCGTTGGAGCCGGCACGGTTTAACGTGAAGAACAAAAGGAGAGATCCCTTGCCTACGCAACGTCTGAGCGCCGAGACCACGCCACCCGCCCCGCCGAACGCCATGATCATCTTCGGTGCCGCGGGCGATCTGACCAAGCGCAAGCTGATCCCGGCCCTATTCCATCTGTGCCACGGGAACCTGCTCCCCGACACCTTTGCGGTCGTCGGGCTGGACCGGCTGGAGATGGACGACACGGCTTTTCAGGCGATGATGGCCGAGGAGGTGAAGCGCAACGTCGGAAGCGCCTGGGATGCCGACACTTGGGCGCGCTTGTGCGAGCGTCTTCACTATATGCAGGGCAACATCACCGACCAGGCGACCTATATCGAACTCTGCGAGCGCCTGTCCGGGATCGACGCAGACCGTGGGACGGACGGAAACTATCTCTTCTATCTGGCTGTTCCCCCATCGCTCTTCGGCGACATCACACGCTTGCTCGGTGCCGTCGGACTCACGGCGGAGTGCGAGAACGACTGGCGTCGCGTCATCATCGAAAAGCCGTTCGGCATCGATCTGGACAGCGCCAAGGTTCTCAACCGGATGCTCCACGAGACCCTGGACGAGGATCAGATCTACCGTATCGATCACTATCTGGGCAAGGAAACCGTCCAGAACATCATGGTCTTTCGGTTTTCCAATGGTTTCATCGAGCCGCTCTGGAACCGTCAACACATCGATCATGTCCAGATCACGGTCGCTGAATCCGTCGGCGTGGAGCATCGCGGACCCTACTACGATACGGCGGGCGCCCTGCGCGACATGATCCCGAACCACTTGCTGGTCCTGCTCGGGTTTCTCGGGATGGAGCCGCCCAACTCGTTCGACTCCCAAGCCGTGCGCGACGAGATCAACAAGGTCCTCGACGCGGTCCATCCCTTGACGCCCGAGCAGGTCCTCACCAACGCCGTGCGTGGTCAATACGGTGAAGGGGTGATGCCGAACGGCGAGAAGGTGCCCGCCTACCGATCCTCCCCGGGGGTCGACCCCAACTCGCGTACCGAGACCTTCGCCGCGCTCAAGCTGACGATGGACAACTGGCGCTGGGCCGGGGTGCCCTTTTATCTGCGCACCGGCAAGCGCCTGACGGCGCAATACACGGAGGTCGTCATCCAGTTCAAGCGGGCGCCCAAGATCATGTTCAAGGACGCCGACACCGCCCAGATGAACCCGGACATGCTGGTGCTGCGCATCCAGCCGAACGAAGGCATCCAAATGAGCTTCGGCGCCAAGATCCCGGGGCCGCGGATGCGTGTGGGCACGGTCAATATGGATTTCTGCTATGCCGACTACTTCGGCAATGCCCCGGCAACGGGTTACGAAACACTCATCTACGACTGCATGAACGGCGACGCCACACTCTTCAAGCACGCCGACACGGTCGAGAAAGGCTGGGAGATCGTCGAGTCGGTCCAGGATGTCTGGTCGGCCCTACCCGCCCGCGATTTTCCCAACTATGCCGCCGGCACTTGGGGCCCGCCCGCGGCGGGGGATCTGCTCAAAAACGACGGCCGGCTGTGGCGGCGAATTACAACGCCCGAGTAGGGAACCGCTCGAAGATAAGATGAAACCCGGAACCCGATGAACCCCCTCGAGACCCGCGACGCGCATTGTCCTTGGTGCGACGCGCCGATCGAGCTGACGATCGACGTCAGCGCCGTTCCCCAGACCTATATCGAAGACTGCCAGGTCTGCTGCGCACCGATCGTCGTCCAGGTCGCCATGGATCCGGACCTGGAGGACGACCTGGTCATCACCCTGGAGCGCGACGGTGATTGACGCCTTGCTCACGCAGGACAGGAACTGTATCGAGACCCTTCGAGATCGTTGTCGTTGTCGTTTTCGGATCGATCGTCGATTACGACAACGACAACGACAACGAACAGTCGCGACAGGTCTTGCATCCTGCGCCCGCCTCGGGTGAAATTCGCGCCCGAGCAGCGTCCCAGGCCCGACAGACGCTCAACCGCGCCAAGATCCGATAAGCCGAGGTTTTCCCGTCACGGGACCGGCGGTCCCGAATCGCTCGATCCTCGACGCGGTTTACATTCTCAACCATTCTAAAGACCTGAACCGCGTCCGCTCCGACGCGCCCGGAATCGTCAAGCGCCGAACCCACGCGCCATCGGCGAAAAGGGGCACCAGACGCGGTTCAGCAGGAGACATCATGATCGAGGTTCGCGAGCTGAGTCGCAGCTACGGCGCGCTCAAGGCGGTGCAAGCGGTGTCGTTCGACATCGGCCGCGGCGAGATCGTCGGACTGCTCGGCCACAACGGGGCCGGCAAGACCACCATCATGAAGATGATGACCGGTTATCTGGAGCCGAGCAGCGGCTCGATCCGGATCGACGGGCTGGACATCGCCGAGCAGCGGCGCGAGGCGCAACGGCGCATCGGCTATCTAGCGGAGAACTGCCCGCTCTATCCCGAGATGCGGGTGATCGACTACCTGGACTACCAGGCGGCTCTGCACGGGATGGCCGACAACCGCCGCCCCGGCGCGATCCGCCGGGCGATCGAGCGCACGGATCTCGGCCCCAAGGCGACCGCGATCATCGGCACCCTCTCGCGCGGCTATCGCCAACGCGTCGGCGTGGCCCAGGCGATCCTGCACGAGCCGGCCATCCTCATCCTGGACGAGCCGACCAACGGCCTGGACCCCTCGCAGATCCAGCAGATGCGCAGCCTGGTCCGCGAGCTGGCCCGGGATGCGACCCTGATCATCTCCACCCATGTCCTTCAGGAGGTCGAGGCGGTGTGCAGCCGGGTACTCATCATGCGCGGCGGCCAACTGGCGCTCGACAGCGCACTGGATGCCATCGGGCGACCCAGGCGGCTGCTCGTCACACTCGACTGCTCGCCCGAGGTGGCGCGGCCGGTGCTCGCCCGGATCGAGGGAGTCACGGGGGTGGATGCCTGGGACGGTGACGCCGGTCTGCGGCATTTCGCCCTGAGCGCTGCGGATCCGCAGGCGCTCGCGCCGCTGGTCGCCAGGGCGCTCGGCGGACAACCCTGGAACCTCTATGAGCTCGCGCCCGAGCGGCGTGACCTCGAAGACCTCTTCGGAGCCGTCACCCTGGAGCAGATGGAGGTGGCTTATGTCTGACATCCTGCGCGTCGCACGCCGCGAGCTCGGCGCCTTCTTCGGCTCGCCCGTCGCCTATCTCTTCATCGGCGCCTTCCTCGCGGTCTCGCTCTTCGTGTTCTTCTGGGTCGACGCCTTCTTCGCCCGCAACGTCGCCGATGCGCGCCCTCTGTTCGACTGGATGCCGGTGTTGCTCATCTTTCTCTGCGCCGCCCTGACCATGCGGCTCTGGAGCGAGGAGCGACGCGCCGGGACGCTCGAAACACTCATGACCCTGCCGGTGCCGACCCTGAATCTGGTCCTCGGTAAGTTCCTCGCGGCCCTGGCCCTGGTCGCGATCGCCTTGGCCCTGACGCTGCCGATCCCGCTGACCGTCTCCTTTCTGGGTCCGATGGACTGGGGCCCGGTGATCGGTGCCTATCTGGCAACCCTGCTGCTGGCGTCGGCCTATCTGGCGATCGGCCTCTTTGTCTCGTCGCGCACCGACAATCCGATCGTCGCACTGATCGGGACCACCCTGGTCGGCGCGATCCTTTACCTGATCGGCACCCCGGCCCTGACCAGCCTGGTCGGGCATGGCGGCGGCGAGCTGCTTCGACTCATCGGCAGCGGCTCGCGCTTCGAGTCCATCACACGCGGCGTGATCGATCTGCGCGATCTCTACTACTACCTGAGCATCGTCGGTGCCTTCCTCGCCCTCACCCTGTACAGCTTGGAGCGGTTGCGCTGGGCCGAGCAGGGCGCCAACCGGCGGCATCATCGACGCTGGACCCTGGTGACCGGGCTTGCGGTCGCCAACCTCCTGGCCGCGAACCTCTGGCTCGGCGCCATCGGCAATGCCCGCGTGGATCTCACCGAGGGTCGGGTCTACTCGATCTCGGAGGCGACCCGGACCTATCTGGGCCAGCTGCAGGAGCCACTCCTGATCCGCGGCTATTTCAGCGCGGACACGCACCCCTTGTTGGCCCCGTTGGTCCCCCAGATCCGCGATCTGCTGCGCGAGTATCAGATCGCCGGCGGCGGCCGCGTCCAGGTCGAATTCGTCGACCCTCAGCGCTCGCCCGAGCTCGAGCGCGAGGCCGGCGAGCAATACGGGATCCGTCCCGTCGCCTTCCAGACCGCGACCAAGTATCAGGCCTCCGTGGTCAACTCCTATTTCGACATCCTGATCAAGTACGGCGATCAGTTCGAGACGCTCGGCTTCCAGGACCTGATCGACGTGAAGGTCCAGGGCGAAACCGATCTGGACGTGCGTCTGCGCAACCCCGAGTACGACCTCACCCGCGTGATCCGCAAGGTCCTCTACGGCTATCAGGGCGCCGGCGATCTCTTCGCCAATCTGACCGAACCGGTGCGTTTCCGCGGCTTCATCTCGCCGGCCGATCGCCTGCCCGAGCCCTTGCCCGAGCTGCGGGCCGACTTGGAGTCGATCCTCTCGGAGCTTGCCGCGAACGGCGGCGAGCGCTTCAGCGTCGAGATCCAGGATCCGGCGGCCGGCGACGGCACGCTGGCCCGGACGATTGCCGAGCAGTTCGGCTTCGAGCCGCTGGTGGTCAGCCTGCTCGATCCCACGCCCTTCTATTTCTACATGGTGCTCGAATCCGGCGATCAGGCCGTTCCGGTACCGCTCCCCGAATCGCTCGATCGGGCGGGTCTGGCACGCGCCATCGAGGCCGGCATCAAGCGTTTCGCTCCGGGGGTGCTGCGCACCATCGCGCTCTACACGCCGCCGTCGATGCCCGGGATGTTCGGCGAGCCGAGCCCCGGACCCGGCTACGCACTCTTGCAGGAGACCCTGCGCAGCGGATTCAATCTGCGCGAGACGGATCTCACCTCCGGTCAGGTCGCCGAGGATACCGATCTGCTCCTGGTGGTCGGGCCAGCGGCGATGGACGAGCGCCAGCAGTTCGCGATCGACCAGTTCCTGATGCAGGGCGGGACCGTCATCCTGGCCGCATCCAGCTTCGATCTGGACCTGGCCGGGGGCTCCATTGCGGCGCAAGCCGCCCCGACCGGGTTGGAGGACTGGTTCGCGCATCAGGGGCTGACACTCGAGCCGAGCCTGGTGCTCGATCCCAAGAACACGCCCTTCCCGATCCCGGTGCAGCGCGATCTGGGCGGCTTCGTGGTCGAGGAGATCCAGACGCTCGACTATCCCTATTTCGCGGATGTCCGCAGCGACGGACTCGCCCAGGACTCCGGCATCACTGCGGCCCTCGGCCAGATCACCATGAACTGGTCCTCGCCGATTCAGGTCGATGCCGAGATGAATGCCGATCGGCGCGTGATCGAGCTGATCCGCAGCTCCTCCGGGTCCTGGGCCAGCACGTCGGAGGACATGCAGCCCGACTTCGAGACGCACGGCAGTCTCGGTTTCCCGCGCGGCGAGGAGCGCGGCAGCCGAGTGCTGGCCGTCGCGGTCGAAGGACGCTTCGGCTCGGCCTTCGCGGGGCGTCCTTCGCCGCTCCTGGAAGACTCGCTCGGAGAGACTGCGTCGGAAGACAACGGGCTGGACGACACCGACCCGCAGGCGATCGACCCCGACACGGGCGAGCCTGTCGCGGACAAGACCCCGGTCATCTCGGGTGTGGTGGAGACCTCGCCCGCTTCGGCACGACTGATCCTGATCGGCTCCTCGACCTTCCTCTCGGACACCGCCATCAGTTTGGCGACCGAGGCGACCCAGAGCCGCTATCTGGCTCCGCTCGAACTGGTCCAGAACGCGGTCGACTGGTCGTTGGAGGATCGCGGCCTGCTCACCCTGCGCGGACGCGGCCAGTTCAACCGGTTGCTCGAGCCGGTGGGTCGCGAGGGTCGCATCTTCTGGGAGACCCTGAACTATGTCCTGGCCCTCGCCGGACTGGCCTTGGTGTATTGGCTCTACCGCCGCGCCAGGGCACGACGCGAGCGGGCCGACGAGGCGATTTTGGGCACTCAACCGCGTGCTTGATCCAAGGTTAAACCGCGCCAGCTCCGGCGGTCGTCACGTCTGCCGGGGCCGATCCCATCCACAAACATCGCATACCGCGCCGGGCGCGGTTTAAGACGAGAATGACCGACATGACTGTTCAATCCGACACCGGCTGGCGCCCCGACCTGCGCGCGCCGATCGTCCTGGGGCTGGCCGGGTTGCTGCTCCTGCAGATCCTGATCGCGCTCGGCCTGAATCTCGGCAGCGGTCACGCGCTTGCACCGAGCGCAACCGACACACCCCTGCTCGGGATTGCGCCCGATCAGGTCCAGGGCCTGCACATCGAGAGCGGCGACGGGGCCGAGTCCGTAACCCTTGTGCGTCGCGACGACACCTGGGTCGACGCGGATCTGGATGACCTCCCGGTTCAAAGCGCCAAGGTCGAGCAATTCCTCGACGACCTCGCCGCGTTGAAGCGACCCCTTCCGATCGCGACCAGCGAAGAGGCCCGCGAGCGCTTCAAGGTCGCCGATGACGCCTTCGAGCGGCGCCTGACGCTCGACGGCGAGACGGGACCGATCGCCGGACTCCTGATCGGCGACTCTCCGGGCTTCAAACGTGTCTTCGCGCGTCTTCCGGGGGAGACGGGCGTCCATGAGCTGAGGCTTGCCTTGTCCGACGTCTCCGCACGACGCGACGACTGGATCGAGGTCGGGCTCCTGCGCTTGGAGGGCGAGCCGATCAACCGCATCGCCACGCGCGATTGGACCCTGAGCAAGGACGAGACGGGCGTCTGGGCGCTCGCAGGCGACGATCGGCTCGTCGATCAAGAGACCGTCTCGGCCCTGATGCTGCGTCTGGCCAATCTGGGTTACCGCGGCGTGCTCGGCGTCGTGGATGATCCTGTCTACAATCAGCAGGATCCGCTGGTCGAGCTCGAGATCGGGCTCGCCGACGGCTCGAAGCGGCACTATCGAATCTCGCAAGCCAAGGACAGCCAGGACTATGTCCTCAAGGACTCCGAACGGCCTTGGTACTTCAAGCTCTCCGAATTCGATCTGGGGGAGCTGCTCGACATCGAGGTCGCACTTCTTCTTGCGGCCGACGACGCGGCCGATCCATCGGCAAGCGTCGAGCCCTCGAGCCCCTCGGAGATACCGCCGATGCCGGAGGAGCTCAGCGAGGAGCCGCAACCCGCCGACTGAGACATCGTGGGCTTGCGTCCGACTCGGGAGCCCATCCGCACCGCCGCAGGCCCGACGTCTGCGCCCCGCAACAAATTGAACACCTTGATAAACCGGTAGGATGGGTAGAGCGTCAGCGAAACCCATCCTCCAAACCGCCGCGTTGCCGGGTGTCGGTCCGATGCCCTCGGCGCGGGCTGGATGGGTTTCGCTTGGCTCTACCCATCCTACAGGTTACGGTTGGTTTTGAATCGCTCCTGGCATCCCGGCTGCGCATGCCCGGAAGACCTGAAGGCTGAGCGTGCGCTCAATAGATTCGCACCTACACGCCGGCCGACCCTCTGGTCGGCGCTCCCGCCCTTCGCTATCCTTGCGGACCGATCGTCCACTCCCGGAGTCCATCGTGTCCGACCGTCTGCGAATCACTTGGTACGGCGTCACCATCTTTCTCAGCTCGGCGTTCCTTTTGGTGCTGGAGATTCTCGCGGGCCGCCTGATCGCGCCGTACGTCGGGGTTTCGCTCTACACCTGGACCGCCATCATCGGCGTCATCCTCGCCGGGTTATCGCTCGGCAACTGGATCGGCGGGATCTGGGCCGATCGCGGCGGCAACGAGTTGGCGGCCGGCATCACGCTGGCGCTGGCCGGGCTCTTCAGCCTCGGCATCCTCTTTCTCTTGACGCTGGTCGCGCCGCTGATCGAGGCGCGCGAGATGACCCTGCTGGGTGCGAGCTTCTTCTACGTCCTCGCGCTCTTCTTCATGCCGGCCGTGTTGCTCGGCGTGGTGACGCCGCTTCTGACGACGCTGGCATTGGGGCTGGATCGACGCACCGGCCATATCGTCGGGCGCATGCACGCCTTGGGGGCTCTGGGCAGCATCCTGGGCACCTTCGTCACGGGCTACGTGCTGATCCAGTATCTGGGCACGCGCGGCATCATCATCGGTACCGCGCTCGGGCTTTTCCTGCTGGCGCTGCCGTTTTTCAAAGGGCGCTCACGCGTGGCGCCCATCGCCGCGCTTGCCGCGGCAGTCGGTCTGGTCCTGGTGACGGATGCGCGCAACGGCTTCTCCAATCCCTGCGATCGCGAGAGCAACTATTTCTGCATCCGGGTCGTCGACGACTCCGAACGCGCTCCCTTCGGCGTCGCGCGCAGCCTGGTGCTGGACCATCTGGTCCACGGGACCAATCACGACAGCCAGCCCGGCATGCTGATCTCGCCTTACGTGCAGTTGATGGACGAGCTCGCACTCGAGCACTTCGGAGAAGACAAGGCCGAGACGCTGCGCTGGTTCTTCGCGGGCGGCGGCGCCTACACCCTGCCCCGCTCGGTCCGCACGCGGACCCCGGGCGCGACCGTCACCGTCGCCGAGCTGGACCCACTGGTCACGCGCACGACCGAAGAGCGGCTGTTCCTCGACACCCGGGGGATGCGGATTGTCCACGAGGACGCTCGGATCGTCCTGACCCGCGACCCGTCCGAGCACTACGACGTCATCGTCTCAGATGCCTTCCACGACATCTCCATCCCCTACCACCTCGTGACCCGTGAATACGCGGAGCTTGTAAAGTCACGCCTCGCTCCGAACGGGATCTATCTGCTCAACGTCCTGGACGCCTTTCCGGATCCGCGCTTGGTCAAGAGCATGATGAAGACCTTGTCCGAGTCGTTCGAGCACGTGCATGTCTGGATGGATATGGTCCCGCCCGAGGCGGAGCGCATGACCTTCGTCATCTCCGCGAGCGATGCCCGCAAGCCGCCCGAGACACTCGTCGCCCGACGCGGTTTCGCTCATCGTTGGCTGCGTGCGACCGATCCCATGATGCGAACGGGCACGGCCTTCGACGCGTTGCCGCTCTTGACCGACGACTATGTCCCCGTCGAGCGGTTGGTCTCGGAGTTCTATTTCGAAGACCTGGGGCGTTGAACAACAACACGTCTCCGGCGTCGAATCAAAAGGGTTTGACGGCCTTGACGATCGCGTTCGTCCGAGGGTTTACCCGCCGGATGACGGCCGCTACGGCCCCTGGGGCCGTTCAACTGCCGGATCTACGTTAAACTAGAGCGCATCTCCGGACGGCGCGCGACGGGAGGGACACATGGCCCTGGCACGGGAAGACATCGAATTCATCAAGGCCCATTTAGGCGAATGGCTGGCGGAGCAGTCCTTCGCCAAGCCGCCGGCTGTCTACGAGATCGAGCTGCGCGAGCGCATGGTTCGCGTGGAGGAGGAGCTCAGGCACCAGCGCGAGTTGATCCAGACCATCCTGGTGCAGATGGACAAGCACTTCGACTCGGTGGAGAAGCGTTTCGAGCAGATGCAGCTGAACATGGACAAACGCTTCGATGCCGTTGATAAGCGCTTCGAACAAATGCAGCTGAATATGGATCAGCGCTTCGATGCCGTCGACAAACGCTTCGAGCAAATGCAGCGGAACATGGATCAGCGCTTCGATGCCGTCGACAAACGCTTCGATGCCGTCGACAAACGCTTCGAATCCATGGACAAACGCTTCGAATCCATGGATAAACGCTTCGAATCCATGGATAAACGCTTCGAATCCATGGATAAACGCTTCGAAGAGCTGACGCGGCGGCTCGACCGCTTCATGTTCTGGTCGCTCGGTATGACGATCAGCGTCGGAGCACTCGTGGTGGCCGCCATTCGGCTGTGGCCTTGAGGCACGCTGACGCGCGGGGGCGGGGCCGGCGCCGACCGTCGAACCCCGGCCTCAGCCCGACAAGGTCTCCATCCGAATCCGCGTGACCTCGCCCTGCACCGAATCCAACGCCTCGATTCGGGCGATTGCCTCGTTCATCTGACGCTCGATCACACGATGGGTGAGCATGACCAGCGGCACATGGGTCTGCCCCTCTTCCGGCTCCTTCTGCTTGATCGCCTCGATACTGATGCCCTGCTCACCCAGGATGCTCGCGATCCGGGCCATGACGCCGGGCTGATCGAGCGCCGCAAGGCGCAGATAATAGGCGGTCTGCACCGCCTCCATCGGCATTACCGGGGTGTCGGCCAGCTCGTCGGGTTGGAATGCCAAATGCGGCACCCGGTTGTTCGGATCCGTCGTCAAGGCGCGCGTCACATCCACCAGATCCGCGACCACCGCCGAGGCCGTCGGCAGTGCGCCCGCCCCGGCGCCGTAATAGAGGGTCGGTCCGACCGCATCGCCCTTGACCAACACGGCGTTCATCACGCCGTCGACGTTCGCGATGAGACGGCGCTCGGGGATCAGCGTCGGGTGCACCCGCAGCTCGATCCCGTTCTCGCTGCGACGCGTGATCCCGAGGTGTTTGATGCGGTAGCCCAGCTCGGCGGCATAGGCGACGTCCAGTGCGCCGACCTTCGAGATACCCTCGGTGAAACACCGCTCGAACTGGAGCGGAACACCGAAGGCCAGCGAGCTGAGAATCGTCAGCTTGTGCGCGGCGTCGATGCCTTCGACGTCGAAGGTCGGGTCGGCCTCCGCGTAGCCCAGCGCCTGGGCCTCGGCGAGGACATCGGCGAAATCGCGACCCTTGTCGCGCATCTCGGTCAGGATGAAATTGCCGGTGCCGTTGATGATGCCGGCGATCCACTCGATGTGGTTTGCCGCCAAGCCTTCGCGTAGGGCCTTGATGATGGGGATCCCGCCGGCGACCGCCGCCTCGAACCCCACCATGACGCCGCGCTCGCGTGCGGCGGCGAAGATCTCGTTGCCGTGCCGTGCGATCAGCGCCTTGTTGGCCGTGACCACGTGCTTGCCGTTCTCGATCGCCCTGAGCACCAGCTCGAGCGCAGGCGAGTAGCCGCCGATCAGCTCGACGACGATCCGGACCTCGGGATCCTCGACCACGGCGAAGGCGTCCGAGCCGATCCGCCCGATCGCCTCCAAACCGTGAATGCGCTCCGGATCATAGTCCCGCGCCGCTGCGTGCGAGATCTCGATCCCGCGACCGGCGCGACGCGCGATCTCCACGGCATTGCGCGACAAGACCGTCACGGTGCCGCCGCCGACCGTCCCCAAGCCCAGAAGTCCGACCTTTACCGGTTCCATTCATGCACCCCTTGTTCGCAAATCGGTGTTCGCAAATCGGTTCGCCGACGCGCGCGTCAACCTGTTCGAAAGCTCAGCTCCCGGCCCGCGACTCGCGGCGGAACATCTCTTTGATTCCGCGGATCGCCTGACGGGTGCGATGCTCGTTCTCGATCAGCCCGAACCGCACGTGACCGTCGCCGTACTCGCCGAAGCCGATCCCGGGCGAGACCGCAACCTTGGCCTCCTGCAGGAGCTTCTTGGAAAACTCGAGCGAGCCGAGTGACCGGTAGGGCTCCGGGATCGGCGCCCAGACAAACATGGTCGCCTTCGGCGGCTCGATCGGCCAGTCCGCCGCGTTCAGTCCGCTGCAGAGCACGTCGCGCCGGCTCTCGTAGGTGTCGCTGATCTCGCGCACGCACTCCTGCGGCCCCTCCAGCGCAGCAATCGCCGCGACTTGGATCGGCGTGAAGGTCCCGTAGTCGAGATAGGACTTGATGCGCGCAAGTGCAGCGACCAGGGTGCGGTTGCCGCACATGAAGCCGACGCGCCAGCCCGGCATGTTGTAGCTCTTGGACATCGAGAAGAACTCGACGGCGATATCCTTCGCTCCGGGGATCTGCAGGATCGAGGGGGCTCGATAGCCGTCGAAAACGATGTCGGCGTAGGCGATATCGTGGACCACCCAGATCCCGTGCTCGGAGGCGATGTCGATGACCTTCTGGAAGAAATCCAGCTCCACGCATTGCGTGGTCGGATTACCCGGAAAATTCAGCACCAGCATCTTGGGCTTCGGCCACGAGTCTTGGATGGCGCGCTGCAGCTCCTCGAAGAAGTCCACGTCCGGCGTGAGGCGCACATGGCGCACGTCCGCACCGGCGATGATGAATCCGTAGGGATGGATCGGATAGGCCGGATTCGGCACCAAGACCGAATCCCCGGCGCCCATGGTGGCGAGCGCCAGATGGGCGAGTCCTTCCTTCGAGCCGATCGTGACGATCGCCTCGCTGTCCGGATCCAGATGGACATCGAAGCGATCGCGATACCAATGACAGATGGCGCGGCGCAGTCGCGGGATCCCGCGCGAGACCGAATAGCGATGCGTGTCCTTGCGGACCGACGCCTCGACCAGCTTGTCGACGATGTGCTGCGGGGTCGGCTGGTCGGGATTGCCCATCCCGAAGTCGATGATGTCCTCGCCCCGGGCTCGCGCTTCGGCCTTCAACTCGTTGACGATGTTGAAGACATACGGCGGCAACCGCTTGATGCGGTGAAATTCGGGCTCAGGGGCGACCACTGGACAACCTCTTGACGCTGGGAGTGGGGAAAACGCTGAAGTCTACAGTCCCGCCCGCCAGATTCAAAGCCGACGCATCAGTACTTCACCGAGCACCCGTAGGGCCGAGTCACCGGGGTGGTCACCGGGTTGCCCGCAGCCAGATCGGCCATGGCGAGACGCACGTAGTTGCTCGCACCCGCGATGTCGGCCTGATTGCTCGTCGGCTTATCGTCGATGCCGCCCATGTACACCAGAGACCCTTCGGAATCGATGACGTACATATGCGGCGTGGTCTTCGCATCGTAAGCGCGGCCCATGTCCCCTGAGGTGTCGAGCAGGACCGCGGTCGGCGCAGCGCCTCGGTCATCCGTGAGGTCATCGGCCTTCGCCGGACTCACATGCCCCTGTTTGCCCGAAGCCGACGAGATCACCGACAGCCAGACATAACCCGCATCGGTCGCCTCCTTCTGCAGGGCCTGCATGTTGCCCGAGGCATAGTGTTTGACCACGAACGGGCAATCGTGATTCGTCCATTCCAGGATGACCTTTTTGCCCGCAAGTCCGCCGAGGGTCCAGGTCTCGCCTGCAGTGTCCACGACGCTGAAATCCGGTGCCGGAGCGTCGATCTTGGGGGCCGCGACGGCGACGCCGAAGGTCAGCGTCGCCGCCAAGGCGACAGCGCCCAACACAAGGGTCTTCGGAAAAGCCTGCTTCATGGTTCTCTCCTTCTCTCTGGTGGGTGATCAGTCATCAGGATGCTTAAACCGCGCCCAGTGCGATATGCGATGTTTTTGGATGGGATCGGCCCCGGCGGATTTCACGACCGCTGGAGCCGGCGCGGTTTAAGAGATTAAAAAATATATTATTTTAAACCGCGTCCCCGCTAGGGGCAGCGGATGCAACAAACGTCGAGCTCACTCGAAAGTGAGCATCTCGCTTTGGACGCGGTTTAGGACCACCGAGACGCGACGTCTCGGGCTCGACCTATCCATCGCGCCCCGACGAACCCGGTGCCGACGAGCGGATTGCGCGCAGCACCATCTCCTCGGTCAGGATCTGCGGCAGGACCTGCGGTTCCCCGTCGGGCGGATAGAAGACATAGAGCGGGACGCCGTTGCGCCCGTGATCGGCGAGATAGGCCGTGATCGCAGGATCGCGGTTGGTCCAATCGCCCTTGAGATACAACACCCCGGCATCCGAGAAGCTCCGCGCGACGTCCGACGCGCTCAAGGCAACGCGCTCGTTCACCAAACAGGTGATGCACCACGCGGCCGTCATGTTGACGAAGACCGGTCGGCGCGCATCAATCGCCGCGGCGAGACGCTCCGGCGAATAGGGCTCGCTCGCGAGTCCGCTCGCGGACACCTCGCCCTCGGACAGCGTCGGCGCCGCCAGCCGATCGGTCGCAACCCCGAGATACAGGGCGCCGATCAGCGCCGCCGAGGTCGCGGCGAGACCCCAGCGCCGCCGCATCGAAGGCAGGCTGCGCGTGTGCTCGCGCAACCAGAGTCCGAAGGCCAAAAGGACCAGACCGCCGAGCACCAGCGCGACCCCCGCCGATCCGGTCTGCACGCTCAGGACCCAGACCAACCAGGCCGCAGCCGCGAACATCGGGAAGGCGAGCGCCTGCTTGAGGGTCTCCATCCAGGCACCCGGTTTGGGCAGCAGACGGGCCAACCGCGGGAGCAGCGACAATGCTAGGAAAGGCAGCGCCAAGCCGAACCCCAGGGTCAGCATGATCGCCAACGCGAGCGGCCAGCTCAGGGTGACGGCATAGCCCAAGGCAACTCCCATAAAGGGCGCGGTGCAGGGTGCGGCAACCAAGGCCGCCAGAGCGCCGGTTCCGAAGGCACCCGCGGTGCCCGATCCCGTTCGGGCGCCACCCAGGCTCATCAACCGGGCGCCCAGTGTGACCGCGCCCGCGAGACTCAGACCGATCACGAAAAAGACGTAGGCCATGAAGGCGACGAAGGGCGGGTACTGGAGCTGAAAACCCCAACCGACGGCCGCCCCACCGGCGCGCAGCGCCAACAGGAGCACCGCAAGCCCGGCAAAAAACAGCAGCACCCCCGCCGTGTAGGCGACGCCGTGGAGAACGCGCTCGCGCGCCGCCTCCGGGCCTTGCCCGGACAAGCCGTTGATCAAACTCAACGCCTTCATCGCCAGGATCGGAAAGACGCACGGCATCAGGTTCAGGATCAGGCCGCCGAGCAGGGCGAAGACGAAGGCGAGCGGCAATCCGATCGGGCGATCCCGAGCAACGTCTTCGAGGAGCGGTCCACGCACCGCCGCGACCTCGTAGGAGCGCACCTCCCCGAGCGCGTTCGCGACCACCAGCAGCCCATCTGGCGCAACTTGATCCGCCAAGGCGCCGGGCGACAGATCGATCCGCAGGTGGCCGTCGACCAAGCGCCAAGGCTGCTCCGCGGCGTGCTCGATCAGACCCCATTCGCCGGCAAAGAACCAGGCCCCGTCGATCGCCTCCGGCAGCCCGTCCGCCGGGATAACGAGACCGAGCCCCGCGCCCGCGGCACCGAGCACGGCGCCTTCGATCCGCCCGTCCGGCAAACCCGCGCGGGCGGCGGCAAAGACCTCCGCCTGCGCCTGATCGATCGGACCCGATCCGACCCCGGCTTCGACCCCGGCGCCGGCCCCGGATCCGGTCGGAAGCGTCAGATCGAAGCGACCCGATTCCGGTACACAGTGCTCTTCGCACACCAGCCACTCGACATCCGCGCGGATGCGCACGGGCTCGCCGATCGGCCAATCAGCCGGCACGGAGAGGGCAACCAGGTGAACGACGCGCTCGGAGTACCCGTAATTGGCCAAAGGACCGACCGGGATCACCTCGGGTCGCGGCCAGCTCAACGGACCGGCTTCAACCCCCTCCGGCAGAGTCCAATCCACACGCGGCGGATCGCCCGAGTCGCCCGGATTACGCCAGTAGGTGTGCCAGCCCGGTCGAATCTCGAACACCAGGGCCAGATCCATCGTCTCGCCCGGCGCAATCTCGATCCGCTCCGCGACCAAGCGTGCCGTCACATTCTCGGTCGTGACCAGGTTGGCCGAGACCGAGCCCGACCAGACGAGGAAGAGAACGAGAAGGGCGAGACCCGTTTGAAAAAACCGGCAATACGCCGATCGGCGATAAGCGATGCTCGACGACGGCGCGATGCACATCCCGCCCATCACCTGCGCCGCCCCGCACGCCGTTCCAGTTTGAACCCTGTCATATCCTCGCCCAACGCCGCGTAAGGGCAGGCCGCCGTGGCCTTGATCAGTGGAGCAGCGAAGGGGCATTTCATCGCGGAAAAGTGTCCTCTCGATCGATCTCGGCAAGCAGCGGAATAACGGCATCACCAAGCCGGATCGTCCCGCCCGTGACCACCCGAGCGTTCAGTCCGGCGTGACCGCGCATGGCGTTGTAGCCACCGGGACCCAGCGCTTCCTCCATACGCGAGCAGGGCGGGCACGGACCCGTCCCTTCGAGTACCGCCGTCCCGATGCGAAACCGTTGGCCTTTGAGTGCCAAGAGGTTGACACCTGCGACGACCAGATTACGCCGCAGCAATGCGGGGTCGATCGGATCCCGGTGCAAGAGCGCGCCCAAGACCGCGAGGTGCTCGGCCTGCACGAGCGTCACGCCGCGCGATCCCGATCGCCCCGCGTAATGATCGCCCTCGAGGCCGCGCCCGACCAACGCCGTCACCTCGGTGCAGGGGATCACATCCGCCCTTCGCGCCGGCCGTCGACCGATCCACGTAACCTCGCCCGGATGCGGAAATCGGGCAATCAGATCCGAAAGAGAATCCATGCGCTGCACCTGTGGCTTGAAACGGGTCAAGTTCGGGGCAACAGACCACAGGACAAGACATGCTCCTCGCCTGCGGGATCCATTCGGCCTCGACGCCGTCCAACCGCGGACAGCCTCTGCGCGGACTGATAAGGTTCACGTCTGCGCTGTCTTTCGGCCAAGATCAACCTTAACCAGACGACACTCGCTATGCCCCGACTCCTTCTCCCGATCCGCCTCGCCGCGGTCCTCGTCGCGATCGCCCTCACGCTCGCGGGATGCAGCCGTATCGGCATCGCCTACAACACCGGCGATTTTCTCGTGAAGACCTATGCCAAAGACTACCTGGACCTGGAGCAGGCCCAGCTCGAGCGCTGGGAGCCCCTTCTCGGCGCCGAGCTGACGCGTCATCGCGCCGAGGAGCTGCCCTATCTGGCGGCCTATTTCGATCACATCCTCACGGCCAGCGAGGCGGGTTTCGACGCAAGCAACATGGCCTGCCTCACCGGCGAATTTCGCGATCTCTACAGCCGCCAGGCGCGATTCGCCGTGACCCTCGCCGCACCGCTTCTGGCCGAGTTGACCCCGGCGCAGATCGAGCGCCTGGACGAGCGCTTTCGCAAAGAGGCGGCCGAGGATCGCGCCGAGCTTGCCGAGCGCAGCAGCAACCGCGAGAAAGAGAAACGCGCCCGTCGCTACGTCAAATCCATCGAGGACTGGACCGGCCCGCTGAGCGCGGAGCAACGGGCGATCGTCATGGAGGTGACCGGGCGCATGCCCGACACCCAAGCAAGTCTAGTCGAGTATCGCACCGCCAAACGCGAGCGCTTGATGGCGCTGATCCGGGCCGAGGCCCCCGAGCCCGAGATCAAGCACTTCCTCACCGACTGGCTCGTCGACTTCAACGATCTGCCGCCGGATCTCGAGCAAGGCGGCCAACGGCTGGGCGAGCGGATCGGCGAGCTCTTCGTCAGCCTCGGCAAGACCCTCGACGCCAGTCAACGGGATCGCTTGAACAAGCGCTTACGCAGCCTTCACGATGATTTTATGAAGCTGCAGAAGCAGCCGAAGATGGCGCAGATAACCTGTTGAACCGGGATTGAACCGCGTCCGGAGGGACATGTATGCGTGACATGATGCTCCGGCCTTCTCGGGGCCAACAGCCTCGGCGGTCGACGCGGTTCAAGAATTCAAAAGATTCAAAAACCAAAACACGTAGGATGGGTAGAGCGCAGCGAAACCCATCCTCCAAGCTGATCATTCGGTAGGGTGGACGAGCGAGAGCGAAGTCCACCAAACCCCGCGGCGGCGCTGGTGGACTGCGCGGCGCTTGTCCCTACGGCGCGTGCGGAGGCAGTTCGTGAATTTGTATTTCTGTTATCTTCTAAACCGCGTCCAGCTCCAACCTCTTGAATTCCAAAACAGTTGACGTCCACACCAAACGTCCAAAATGGTTCGGGACGCGGTTTAGTTTAGAAGAGGTCGTCCATCACTCTGGGCGCGGATCGGCGCACGGAGGTATCGGCCTTTCTGGTCGGACCCGCGATCCTGACCGGCTCGGGGCCGAGCAGGGCCTTGCTGAATTCCTCGTTCACCATCTCGAGGATGCCGCTCTTGGCCTTGGTCTCGGTCCCGCGGGTCGGGTCGACACGCACCTGCACCATCCCGGGTGGCGGATCGAGCTGCGCGATCGGGAGATCCTCGAGCGCTGCGCCCATGAAATCGGCCCACATCCCGAGCGCGGCCCGACCACCCTCCTCGCCGCGACCGAGCTTCTCGAAGTCGTCGAAGCCCATCCATGCAATGGTGACGAAGTCGGCTTGATAGCCGGCAAACCAAGAATCGCGCACGTCGTTCGTGGTGCCCGTTTTGCCGACGATGTCCTTGCGATTGAGTTTCTTGGCACGTGTTCCCGTGCCCGTCTCGACAACCTCGCGCAGCAACGACGTCATCTGATAGGCGATCCGCGGGTCGATCACCTGCGAGGCCGCAGGGCCGGCTTCCAGGCCCTGCACCCGTGCGGACGTATCGCCGTAGCGGTACCAACAGTCTGAGCAGGATCGCGGTGCGCGCGACTCGAACAGGACCCGTCCGTCGCCGCTCTCGATGCGTTGGATGAAATAGGGCGTCACATGGAAGCCGCCGTTGGCGAATACGGCGTAGCCTTCGGCCAGCTTCATCGGCGACATCTCGCCGGTCCCCAGCGCCATGGACAGGCCCAAGGGCATGGCATCCAGATCGAATCCGAATGCCCGGATGTAGTTTTGAGCATCCTCCAAACCGACGCTCTGCAGCAGATTGATGGCGGCCAGATTGCGCGAGAGCGCCAGGGCGCTCCGCATTCGGATCGGCCCCATCTCCTTGCGATCGGAGTTGCGCGGGTTCCAATCCTGGCGACCCGTCAGCTGCACCGCCTCGTCCTTGATCAGGCTCGCCGGTGTCCACCCCTCGTGAAGCGCCGCGGCGAAGACGAAAGGCTTGAAGCTCGAACCCGGCTGACGGCGCATGTCGACCGCCCGGTTGAACTTGCTCGCGTTGAACGAATAGCCGCCCACCAAGGCGCGGACCGCGCCGTCCTGCGGCGCGATCGAGACCAAGGCACCCGCGACACTCGGCAGTCTGACCGAGCTCCCAACGGCCCTCGCCGTCCTGCACTGGTCCGTCATGGCCTGCCCGTCATGCTGCAGTCGAACGAGATCGCCGACCGCGAGGACATCCGTCACCCGTCTCGGCCGGGGGCCGCGCCAATTCGCGTTGCGAAACTCCTGCGCCCAGGACACCTGTTTGATACCCAGCTCGACACGACGCCCGGAGCCGATGTAGATCTCCGCCTCGCCGCTGGAGGCGCGGGTCACCAACCCGGGCGTCAGGTCCGGGATCCGCGTGACGGTCTCGAGATAGGCGTCCATGTCGGCATCCGAAGCGCCGTCGAGATCGATCTTGGCCTCGGCGCCGCGATAGCCGTGGCGTCGGTCGTAATCGCGCAGCGCCCGGCGCACCGCCGCCTGCGCGGCGCGCTGCAACCGCGCATCGACCGTGGTGGTCACCCGAAAGCCTTGGCTGAGGGCTTCCTCGCCGTAATGCTGGACAACGGTCTGGCGCGCCATCTCCGCGACGTAACCCGCGTCGAGATCCGGCTGACGGCGATGCAGTCGCGCCATATCGGGCGTCAAGACCGCAATCTCGTACTCCTCCCGGTCGATCTGACCCAGCTCGAGCATGCGCGAGAGGATGTAGTCGCGTCGCTCGAGTGCGCGCTCGGGATTGGTGACGGGGTTGTTGCTGGACGGCGCCTTCGGAATGCCGGCCAACATCGCCGCCTCGGCGGGGGTGAGCTCGTCGAGCTCCTTGTCGTAATAAAGCGCGGCCGCGGCCGAGATGCCGTAGGCGCGGTGACCGAAAAAGATCTGATTCAGATACAGATCGAGGATCTGATCCTTCGTCAAGGTTCGTTCGACCTGCAGCGTGAGCAAGACCTCGGCGAGCTTGCGCTGGAAGGTCTTCTCCGAGCTGAGCAGGAAGTTGCGGGTCACCTGCATCGTGATGGTGCTGCCGCCCTGGGCCTTGGTGCCGGTGGAGGCGAAGCTCAGCAAGGCGCGGCCGATGCCGATCGCATCGACCCCGCCGTGCTCGAAGAAGCGTGCATCCTCGGTCGCGAGGAAGGCGTTGACCACCAGGGGCGGGATGTCGTCGTAGGCCACCGGACGGCGGCGCTCGATACCGAACTCGGCGATCAGGCCGCCGTCGCTGCTGAAGACCCGCAGCGGCTCCTCGAACTGGACCTGACGCAGACTCTCCACACTCGGCAGCTCCGGGGCATGGACCGACACGAAGACACCCGCCCCGAGCAGACCCAATGCAAGCAGTTGCAGCGGCGCGCCCAAGACGCCGAGAAATCCGAAAAACCAACCGAACACGGAGCGACTGCGCCGTGACGAACCCCGATTGCTGCGATGCTTGGTGCGCGCGACACGTCCCGAGGGCCTTCCGGCCGTCGAACGCGGACGGGGTGGATCCGAGCGCGCGCCCGGCTCCAAGCCGGGATCGGAATCGGAATCGGAATCAGAGGCGGAGCCGGGTCCGAAATCGAAACGAACCCTTTCGCGCTCCGTCGAGCGGTTCCCGGGCCGCACACCACCGCCGGATCCCGGCATCGAGCTATCGGACTGTCGGTTCAAGAGCCCCTCCGCCCGCCTCGCCCGGTCGACGCGGAGGTCTCCCGGGCGCAGCAAGTCTCTTCATCATCGTTGTTGTTGAAAGCGATTGTATACCGAGCGCGCGTGGGTTTTTCGGAAAGCAAGGTGCGTTCCGCGCGTGTCGGCGAAGGCGCGCCGACGCAGCGTAGCAGCCCATACGGCGAGGGGGCGCAACGCCGGCCAGGCGAAAGCGGGGCGTGCAACGCGGCGAAAAACCCACGTGCGCTCGGTATACACTAGGGCACCCTGCGCCGGCAGCGCTCGATCGGGCACTCCACCCGATCCGCTCATCAGCCAGTCGTCGGCGAGTCCGACAGCGTCGGCGCGTTTACACAGGGGCGAGAGGGCCTCGTTATTTCGACCGGCCACCCAAAACCTATAAGGGCTCGTGACACCCGCTCCGCGGTGTCACGCATGCCCCGTGGCGCTCTGCGCCACGTGCCGCCATGGCCGCAGTGACGAACAAGGCAGGAGTAGAGCTTGTGATGCGCGAACTGGATTCGACCCCCCGCGATGTCCATCCGAGCCGTGGACCGACTCGGCACTGTCGGCGCAAACCGTGTCGCGCATGAGGTTTCTTCGACTCACCGCCTCCGCGGCTTGTCTCTTGATCGCCGCGCTCGAGGGTGTCGCCGCCGCCGACATCTCCGAGCCGACCCTGGTCACCGCGGTCCCGGCGATGCGCGAGATCGCACTCGTGGGATTTACCCGCGCCCTCGCCGAGGCACCCTTGGTGGCGGAGTCGGACGGACGGGTCCAAGCGCTCTTCGCCGATGTCGGCGACCGGATCGACGACAGCGGTCGCTTCGCTCAACTGGACACCACGTTCCTGCTGCTCGATCTCGAGGAGGTCGGCGTCCAGGAGGAGCGTCTGCGCTCGCAGGTCGACTACGATCAACGCGAGGTCACGCGATTTCGGGAGCTCGTACGCCAAAACAGCGCTTCGGCCTCCCAACTGGAGACGCTCGAGCAGTCCCTGCGCGACAACAGCCACGCCTCGCGGGCGCTGGATGTCAAACGGCGCATGCTCCAAGAGCGGCTCGCGCGCGCGACCATCTCGGCACCCGTCGGCTGGTCGGTCACCGCCCGCAATGTCGAGCTCGGGCAATGGGTGCGCGGCGGCGAAACGGTCGGACGTGCGGCGGATTTCTCGACCCTTTTGGTCCCCTTCGCCCTGACCCCGGAGCAGTTCGTTGCCCTTGAGCAGACTCGCTCCGATCTCGCCCTGGAAGTCATGGACTTAGGAAATACGACCGACCCTGCGATCCGGGCGCGTATCCACCGCGTCAACCCCGGGTTCGACCCGGAGACCCGCAAGATCGCCGTGGAGCTGGCCCTGACCGATACGGTCGAACCCGCTCGCGGCGGACTGCGCGTGCGCTTACGCTTGCGCCTGCCCGAGGCCACGGGCGCCGTCAGTCTCCCGCCTTCCGCGATCGACTCCAGCTACGAAGAATCCTGGGTCATTCGCGAGAGCGGGGAGCGGGTTTCGGCGCTGCCGCTCGGACCCGACGCGCTGAATCCGGAGCTTATCCGGGTCACGGCCCCGGGGCTGAAGCCCGGCGATCGGATTCGCACGGTCGGGAGTCGCTGACCCGTGCGCGCTGTCGTTCGCTTCACCCTGCGGCAGCGGGTGCTCTTCAACCTGCTGTTCGTCTTCATGATCGTCGCGGGCATCTTCGCGCTCGATGCCCTGCCGACCGAGCGTTATCCCGAGGTCAACTTCGGCAAGGTCATCATCACCACGATCTATCCGGGCGCCTCCCCACGCGATGTCGAAGCCCTGGTGACACGCGAGATCGAGCTGGCGCTCGACGGCCTGGAGCACGTCGAGCTCATCCGCTCCAACTCGGTGCGCGAGCGCTCGACCCTGGTCGTGAAGTTTCGCGACGACACCGATTACGGCGCACTCTACGACGAACTTCGCTTTCGCGTGCTCAGCATCCTGGGGCGTCTTCCCGAAGGCGTCGACCCGCCGCGCTTCGACCTGATCCGCACCTCGTTTTGGCTCCCGGTCGTCGCGATCAACCTCGTCGGCGATCGCTCCAACCGCGCCTTATCCTTGATCGCGAAGGAATTGCAGATCCGCATGGCCCAGATCCACGGGGTCACCGAGGTGAAGCTCGACGGGGAGCAGCGACGCGAGTTCCACATCTTTCTCGATCCCTGGAAGCTCAAGTCGCATGGCGTGAGCCTGGATCAGGTCGCCGTCGCCTTGCAGGACGCCAATGTCACCCTCCCCGCCGGCGACTTCAGCGACGGCACCGGCGAGTACATGGTGCGTGTGGACGAGCGCTTCCGCACGCGCGATCAAGTCGTCGGCACCGTCGTGCGCCGCGATGCCGACGGCTCCTTCGTCACCGTCGACGACCTGATCTCGGACGCCAGCCTCGGCTATCGCACCCCGAACATCATCACCTCCGCCGACGGCAAGGACGGTGTCGCACTGCGGCTGCTCAAGGCCGAGGGCGGCAATGCGATGGAGATCTACGCCGCGGCCGAGGCGATCCTCGAGGAGGTCGCGCCGCTTCTCGAGCAGGAAGGGATCGAGGTGGTCCTCACGCTGGACTCGACAACCTACATCAAGGAATCGATCCGGACCCTCGGCTGGAACATGATCGTCGGGGTCCTGCTGGTCAGTCTCATCCTCTGGTACTTCATGGGGATACGCAACGCCGGCCTGGTCACCGTCGGGATTCCCTTCTCCTTCATGGTCACCGCGGTGCTGATGCATCTGACCGGCAACTCGCTCAACGAGTTCACCCTCTTCAGCTTCGTGCTGGTCTCCGGGATCATCGTCGACGACGCCATCGTCGTGGTGGAGAACATCTACCGCCATGTCCAGGACGGCGAGCCGATCGAGCAGGCGATCGTGGAGGGTACCGCGGAGGTCGCCTGGCCGGTGATCTCCGCGACCGCCACGACGGTCGCGGCCTTCCTGCCGATGCTGATCATGACCGGCTCCACGGGCGAGTTCTTCGCGCTCATCCCCAAGGCGGTGAGCTTTGCCATCGTCGCTTCGCTGTTCGAGTGCTTGTTGATCCTGCCCCTGCACTACCTTGATTTCGGACCGCGCCCGAAGACACACGCAGCCGGCCGAAGCGCGACACAGCGCGAGCGGGAGAACCGCTCGATGCGCCTTCTCCGACGCATGACCGATCGCCTGATCCGGGTCACCATGCGCTTTCGGGTGCTGAGCCTCTCGGTGGTGCTCGTCGCCTTCCTGACGGCCATCGCCGTCCTCGGCGTCTCGATCGCCGGCATTGCGCCCTTGGTGCGCATCCAGTTCTTCCCGGACGACTACTCCACCTACTATGCCTTCATCGAAGGCGCGCCCGAGACGCCGATCGCGCAGACGCACGAACGCGTGAAGGCGGTCGCTCGCTTCATCATGGCCGACGGCCCCGGCTACGCACGCTCCGCTGCGGGCTTTGCCGGCTTCACCGTCAGCGAGGACTACGAGGACGAGCTGGGCCGACATCTGGGCACGGTCATGGTCGCGCTGCCGAGCAAGGCCGATCAAGCCTTCGACGACCCGCTGGACCACCTCGACAGGATCCGCGAGCGTCTCATCGAGCAGTTCGCCGAGCCCGGAGTCCGAATCCGCGTCCGCGCCGAGAAAGACGGCCCGCCCACCGGAAAGGACATCAACGTCCAGATCGCCGGATCGAACGAAGCGGCCGTGCGGGGCCTGAGTGCGGATCTGTTGCAGCGGCTGCGCGAGCATCCCGAATTCGGTCCGAATCTGCTCGATCTTCAGGACGATCGCGGCATCCCCTCGCGCGTCTTTCGGCTTGCCGTCGACGAATCGCGAGCCCGCGAGCTCGGTCTCACCGCGGGCGATGCCGCACGCATGGCCGCGTCGGTCCTCGACGGGCGCTACATCGGCAAGTACCGTCTGAGCGACGAAGAGGTCGACCTCAAGCTCCGCGTCGACCCCGCCTATCTGGACGCACCCGAGGCCGCGCTCGATATCCCGGTCCTCGAACACCCCTCCGGACCGGTGCTGCTGCGCGACATCGTCCAGCCCATCGCCGAGGTCCAGCCCGGCGAGCTCAAACGCTATCAACGCCAACGCAGCCTGACCGTCACGGCCAATATCCGCTCCGGCGCCCCGATCTCCTCCGCCCAAGTCATCGCCTGGGTGCGTGCTCAGTATCCGGAGCTGCGCGGGCTCTACCCCGGGGCTACGCTGGTTTTCGGCGGCGAGTTCGAAGAAACCCAGCGCTCCTTCGACAGCCTCGCACAGGCGTTCGGCCTCGCCGTGCTGCTGATGTACCTCATCCTCGCAACCCAGTTCAAGTCATACACCCAACCGCTGATCATCCTCTCCGCGGTCATGTTCTCCATCATCGGGATTGTCTTCGGCAAGGTCGTCACCCAGTCGCTCTTCACCGTCAACAGCTTCATCGCCGTCGTCGGCGTCACCGGCGTCGTCGTCAACGACGCGCTCGTCCTGCTCTCCTTCATCAACCAACGCTACCGAGACGGCCTCGACCGCCACGCCGCCATTCGCGAAGGCGTGCGCCTGCGCCTGCGCCCCATCGTCCTCACCACCCTGACCACGACATTAGGGCTCATGCCGATGGCCATCGGCATCCCCAGCTACTCCGTCATCTGGGGCTCCATGGCCTCCACCTTCGTCACCGGCCTCGCCACCGCCACCTTCCTCACACTCTTCATCGTCCCCGTCGCCTGGGACCTCCTCACCGAATGGGAAGAAAAACGCGCCGCCAAACGCGCCCACCGCAAAACCAAAACCCGCCAAATAACGTAGGATGGGTAGAGCGAAGCGAAACCCATCCCCCCCACCCACCACCACACCCGTAGGATGGGTAGAGCACAGCGAAACCCATCCCCCCACCCACCACCACACCCGTAGGATGGGTAGAGCGAAGCGAAACCCATCCCCCACCCACCACCACACCCGTAGGATGGGTAGAGCGCAGCGAAACCCATCCTCCCACCCACCACCACACCCGTAGGATGGGTAGAGCGCAGCGAAACCCATCCTCCCACCACCGACCTCCGCGCCAAACGCCCCCAGAGCGAAGCGCCAAAATAACACCTTCGGTGTATACTCGCTCCACCCAAGCCCCCCAGCGCCGCCCAAGACGGAAAACACTCCGGATGACCAACTACCGCCGCTTCCGAGTCCCCGGAGGCGTCTACTTCTTCACCCTCCGACTCGAAGATCACGCGCGAACCCTCCTCACCGATCACATCGACCCTCTACGCGCCGCCTTTCGCGCTGTCCGCACCCGCCACCCATTCGAGATCGACGCGATCGTGATCTTGCCCTCGCATCTCCATTGCCTCTGGTCTCTGCCGGAGAATGACAGCGATTACAGTCGACGTTGGCGCCAAATCAAATCAAACTTCTCAAAGGCAATACCAGCCGATGAAACCATCAGCGAAAGCCGGCGCCGAAAGAACGAACGAGGCGTTTGGCAAAGACGCTTCTGGGAGCATACGATCCGCGACCATCGAGGTTATGCCACAAGGTTCGACTATATCCATTACAACCCGGTGAAACACGGCTTCGTCGACCGGGTTAAGGATTGGCCTTATTCGTCCTTCCATCGTTGTGTTCGGTTGGGCGTGTATCCGGAGGATTGGTGCGGGGGTGGAGGGTTGGAGGACCTGGATTTGGAGGAGAGGTGACGTACCGAACCGGCAGTGTCGGAGGTGGGAGGATGGGTTTCGCTGTGCTCTACCCATCCTACGGTTTGGTGGTGGTGAGAGGATGGGTTTCGCTTCGCTCTACCCATCCTACGGTTTGGTGGTGGTGGTGGGAGGATGGGTTTCGCTTCGCTCTACCCATCCTACGGTTTGGTGGTGGTGGGGTTAGCGATCGACGTCGCTGCTCCAGAAGAGGCGGGTGCGTTTGTGGGTGATGGCGGGTTTGATCTCCTGGGGGCTGATGGGTGTGCCGGTGGAGCCGTCTCGCGGTGGTGCGCCGATGACGACCATCGTGGGTTTGCCGTCGATCGGCACGGTTGCGAGCACGGGTGCCGGGGGCAGTCCCCCGCCGGCCAGCTCGCGAGAGCGCGAGCCGCCGCAGGTCTCGGTCACGCCGATTGCACCTGATCCGTTGAAGAGGTTCACCCAGTAGCCGGCCGCAATGCCGATCGGCCGTGCGCAGATCCCGACAGCGGTTCCGCCGGGTCGGGAGGTGCTGAAGGTTGCCATGCCGGCGACGATGATCGCATTCGTCACCGTCTGTTCGCCGCGGTTCGGGAGATCCATGAACCAGCCCCGCTGCACCGTGCCCGGCACCACGCCGGCCGCGTCGCATCCGGGATTCACCGTGCGATTGTGCATGAGGGTCGCGTCGTCCAGATTGTACGGATAGGTTCCCGTTGCCACGTCGGCAGGATCCTCTCTCGGCTTGTCGAGAAACACGTAAAAGCGATCCTGGACATCGGAGGTATAGGGATAATTGGTCTCCAACGGCCGTTCTCGGTTACCCGATCCCAAGGCCAAATAGACCATATCGCGATACGCCATCACCGCAGGCCCGTAGAGAAACTTTCGCGCGCTGCCTTGAGTCCGTGCCACCTTGAGCATCTGCCAATCGCCCGGCGCCAGCGCGCCGCCCGTGACCGGGTCGATAAAATTGATGCGATACAGGTTGCCGCCCGTGTCCGCCGCGTAGGCAACATCCATGAAGCCGTCGTAATCCAGGTCCACCAGACTGACATCCGCCGGGACGGGCCGATCAGTTGGGAAGGAAGCCAACACCCCGCCGGTTTCGGCATCCAGGATGTAAACAGCGCGCCCCTTGCTGCTGCCGCAGCTCGGGGTCGTCACGTCCGCGTCTTCACACCCATCGTAGCCGCCGCCCATCACCAGCACCGGTTCTGCGCCCGCGGCATACCCTTGAACGAATCCGGCATTCGGGATCGACCACGTCTGACCCAGGCCGGCAAGGCCACCCATGCAATCGACATCGTCGCCGACGTTCGGGCACCCGGCACGCCACATCAACGCCGGCGAGTCCGGGGTCGTCACGTCGAACGCATAGACCATCCGTCCACCGCGTCGCATCGTCGGAAAGATCCAGGCCCGGTCGATAAGATCCGCATCGTCGTATTCCACGACCTGTCCGATCGATCCGTCGAAGAAATAATCCTTCGGGAGCGGATTGGCCGCCTGGTCCTGGTTCGGATAGGCCACGAGCGGTTCATTCGCCCGCAGACGCGCGAGCTTGCTGAAATGCTCACGCGCGATGAATGACCAGCGCTCCGAGCCGTTCTCCGCATCGACAGCGCGCAGCATCCCGTCATTCGTTCCGTAATAGACCACGACACCGGCGTTGCCGCCGTAGTTGATCGGCAGCGGCCGTGAATGCACGATATCCCCGTGAATCGTCGGCCGCGGATCCGTCTGAGTATTGCTCTTGTCCATCAGATCGACATCCATGCCGCGGGTATAGTCGACGAGATCCGAGGCAAGCCCGCTGTTCAAGGTATTGAAGGCGACCAGCGCCTCGCCCGATCGGGTCAGGACCTTGCGATTCGCGATATCGGAGAGACGCAGCATCTGACCGGCGGCACCCTTCTCGACAAAGGGTCCATCCGGCCGATCCGAGTAGGGACTGCCCGCCGCGCGGCACTGGCCCATGGGATCCGGGACGACGCCCAAGCCCGCCCAGTAGTCGACCGAGCCCTGTGTCCAGAAGCTCGAGGCGCACTCGGCGACAAACCCGGAGAGCGTATTCACCGCAGGCCGTTTATCGACGTCGGCAAGGTCGATCCCCGTGTCGAATCGCGCAAGTTGGTAGCGTTTGACATTGCCGAACCAGCGCGGCTTCGCATACGGCTCGGGGCGAAACATCCCGATGAAGACCTGGTTTTCGTTCTGTGCTCGGTTGGTCGCGCTGATCGGCAAGGATGCCGACGCGAAGGTCGAGTTGACCGAAATGATCTCGGAGATGATGGTCTCCAGGACCGCCTCGAGCGTTTCCTGGTTGCGCGCGAAGAAATAGCCTCCGCCGCCGACCTTCGCGGCGCTCATCAAGAGACCGGTATGATCGTCGTTCTGTTTCTTGTTGAAGACGTCGATGGTATAGGTAATGACGCGGGCGCGTGGATCGGACACCGCTGCACCCGGAATCGGCACCCCTGAACATAGAGAAACTTCGACCAATCATCCAGGTTCCAATCCCTGCCCTTGCTCGTATCAAAGTCACCGGTCGGTACCATCGTTTCGTTGATAATCGTCCCCTCGACCATGTAGCGGTCTTGGTTGCCGCATTCGTTATCTCGCGGCGATTCCTTGGTCGAGAGACAGACGCAGCTCGAATACCCTGCGTTCAAGCAATCGCTTCCCGCCGCATTCACGGCGGATGTGCAGCTATTCTGATTATTGTAACAGTCTTTACTTAATCCCAGGCTCTCGACTTCCGTTTGCCGGTTGAGCGTGAACTTGGGAATCGGGAGCGGCGTTCCGCTGCCGGAACCGGCCAAACGATCCGCTGTACCACCCGCGGCCGTCACCAATGCGGACAACGCATTTGAATTGCTTGAATCGTCGGTGGACGGACCACTGCTCTGCGGATTCCCGATAAAGACCAGATAGGTGTCGGTACAGAGATCCGCCGTGGTGAGCGGGGAGCTGAATCGCGAGTAGCTCGTCTGGTATCCGCTCGCATCCGCAAGGCCGCTCGGCGTTCCGGTCCCGCTGTCGAGCGAGGTTCTGCCGGCCAAGTAATTGTAAACGTCATGCATCAGATAGCCGTACTTCGGGCCGGATTGACGTTTCTCGTCCGGTGCGTTGATATTGTTGTAGATGCGATCCAGCTTCGTATTCAATGCGCTCTGGTTGGTCGTGTTCAGCTCCTTGATCGCATGTCGCACATAGGCATTGTCGTTCTGGCTTCCCTGCGTCACGTACATCATGAGCCCCACGTTGACCTTGCCGGTCAGTCCACCCAAGGCATTGCGAATCGCCCTAGCCTCCGCCTGTCCCTGCGATGTGCCCTTCGGCAGCCAGTGCTGGTCGTTACGGCTCCAGTTGGCCGAGTTGTCCAGAACGAACAGAATGTTCGGCTTGGCCGTCTGTGCTCCCGTACCACCGACGAAGATATCGATATCCTCGGCAAAGATCGCGGGATGCGCCAGAAGCATGGCGATCGCGAATCCAGTGACATGACCTAAACGCATGGGACTAAACATGGTGAATCTCCACGACAGCCATCATGGACACGCGGTGGCGATATCGTTGTTCGAGACGCGGATACTGATGCCCTGCCGCACACGGGCCTGCGCGCCGGATGAGAGGTCGATCGCACGCGCCCTCAGATCCCAAACGGACCCGGAGCACAACGACTGGCCGCTCGACCCCGAGCCGCCCACGACGCCCACCTGCTGTGTACCGATGAAACACCCCTGGTCATTGATGTCCGTCGCGTCCAGTTGGTTGTTCGTAATAGGTGTCATCCCGATACAGCTCGGTGCGGGAACAAGATCGACCTCGATATCGGATGAGCCGTCGCCGTTGACATCAAAGCACTTATGATTCTTTCGCCCCTCGCAGAAAAAGACGGCCTTCGGGCTTTCCGCAGAGAGACTTTCGATCAGGAGCGGCAAGTCGTTGACGGCGGCCTCCAAGGTCGCCTCCGCCGCCTTCTCGACCTGTTGCTTGTTTTCGAGATTGGAGACCACGGCAAGGTTGCTGCTTCCCATATCGAAGACGGAGACGGCGATCAGTGTCGTCAGCAGGAGCATGATCAGCGCGATCACGAGCACCGCGCCGCGCTGTTGACCGACAACCGCAGAATACGCATTCATCACATGTCCTCCCGTCTGCCCGCGACGTTGTTCAAGCGCACGGTGGTGCTGTAGGCTTGGCGCTTATAGGCATCGCCCGGTGCCTCGACAACCTCTTGACCGAGATGATAGGTCCGATCATCCAGGTGTCCGTGTGTCGGCGTTGCATTGCGCACCAAGAGATGCACCCGGACGGCCACCACGTCTCGCCAATCCCGGGATCGACGATGCTTTCCAAGTATTCGTCCGGCTCGCCTCCACCGTCGTTGTCGATTCCGTATTCGAAATGCAAATGCTCGATCCCCTCCGCGATCGGGGTCACCGTGTAGCCGGCCGCCGTCAGCTCGGCCCGTTTCAGCGTCGGTATGCCGTCGTTGGGCCGGTTGCTCGGCGCCAGGTAATAGAGTCGGCTGTAGAGTCGGTAGATCGGGGCATAGGCGCCTGCCGTGCAGGAGCGTACTCGCGCTGTCAGTGCCGCCCTGCTGGTCGCAATCCAGGGAGAACAATTCGGCGGGTCCAAGCAGTCGGCCGCGCACGCCGGCTGCTGAAGATGCGGCAAACCCTCGACAAAGGCGTCGCAATCCGGATCGCCGACGGCACAGGTGCTCGTGCGTCGCACCGCGAGAAGGTCGCTCCCGATCAAGACGGCGCCGATGGCAGTACAGGCTTGCGGCAGCGCTGCGATGTTGTCCGCACCTTGAACCGGATGGCTACGCGCCGCGTCGAGATTCGCCGCGGCCGGACAGAGGCTCGGCAGCGCCGCGCCTGCGGGTATGAGTGCCTCGCCATAGAACCCCGCGTTGCTCAGATCGTCCGTGATCATCTGCATGGCGTAGCGCGCGTTCTGGATCTGGCCGATGGATTTCTCGATCTCGTAGCGGGTTCGGCTGTTGTTGGACAGCACCAGGGCGAGTGTCCCGAGCAGGAACACACCGATCGTCATCGCGATCATCAGCTCGATCAGGGTGAAACCGCGCGAGCCCATCTTGCGGCTCCGACGCTCGGCATCCTCGGACGCGGCTCGTCGCCTCAAACCGACGGGCACGCCGGCACGCCTCGGCCTCGAATGGTCGGGAATCCCGATGCCGCGGTGGATCTCGGCTCGACGGCTTAACGTGGTGCACATAGCTACGGGCCTCGGTTAAGATCGGCCAAGGTCAGCTGGACCGCCAGCACGCGGCGCCTGCCCGCGGAACCGTAGTCGGCGCCTTGCCCGCAGGTCAGGCTCGGGGCGACCGTGTCGCTCAAACCCTGCCAGGCGACGCTGACGCGGAAGGTCGCCGGGTCGACCGGCAGCCGTTCGATACACCCGCGGGCACCGATCATGGCACCGAGAAACGCCTCGGAGTCGTCGGTCGTTCCCGCACCCTTCAGCGCACGACTCCATTCGCAGAGATCACGCTCGGTCAGATCGGCCTGAGCGCACCCCTGCGCCGGATCAAAGTCGTCCCCCAAGCCCACGACCGTCATCGTCCCCGAGGCCGCATAAGCCCCTGCCTTGGCATCGCTGCGCTGACTGTTGATGCGCGCCGCCATGTCCTCGACCAGGACCAAGGCATGCGCACGCTGATAGGCCTCCATCTGGGTTGCGGCCATCTTCGCCTGAAGGCCCGCGAGGCCGAGCAACCCGACCGCGATGATCACCGCCGTCACCAAGACCTCGATCAAGGTAAAGCCGGACTCCGCGCCGCCGATGTGCCGCAACCCGCGCATGGTCAACAGCCTCCGTCCCTGATCATGGGCTGGCCGCTCGGCTCGATCCGAACACAGCGCTTTTTCGCCCCGCCGTCGCTCTTGGACGCCACCTGGAAGGCTGCGCTGGCGGTTTGTGCACGCAAACGTCCCGAAGCACGGTAGGTCACGTCCGTCTGTCGGGTACTCAGCGTCACCGCCGTCACCGGATCACGCCGGATCAGCGCGACACCCGGCACCGCCGTGCTGGTGGCGGTCCAACCGGACTCCCAACCCGCGTCGGCGTTCAAAGGTGCGAGGACCACGTCTCGATTGAGTCGGATGGCCTCCGATCGTGCCCGCCAAAGCGCAGCCTGCAGGTCGCTCGCCGCGGCATGGACGCGCTGATCGGCGATGAAGCGCGAAAACGAGGGAACCCCGATCCCGGCCAGGATCGCTACGATCGTGATGACCAACATCAGCTCGAGCAAGGTGAAGCCCGAGAGGCGCGCCGCAGGGGTGCGGGATCTCCGATCGGCGAACGGCAAGGTCTCGGCTTTCATCTCAATCCTCTCTCATCACCACTTTCCGCTTGGCGCCTTGGCGCCCGCCTGGTTCAGCGACAAGGCCGCTCCACCGAGATCCATGACCTGCATGGAGCCCGCTTTCGGCGTCGCGCTCACCGTGAAGGTCGGCGGAGAACCCGTCGGCGCGGACACCGCGACGGTGTAGAACTTCTCAACCCGGTCCGGCACCGCCGCGAACCCCAGCGCGTCGATCGAGACCGCGTACCGGCGCGCGTCCATCAGAAACTGCTGCTGGCGTTGGGCGAGATCCATCAGAAAGGATTGCGCATCGGCGCGATTGGCCTTGCGGACATGCTCCTGATAGCTCGGATATGCGATGGAAGCGAGAATCCCGATGATGGCAACCGTGATCATCAGCTCGATCAGGGTGAAGCCGCGCTTGCGGGCTGCCCGATTCCGACCGCCGGGACCTGGCGGCTCGGATGCCCACGAGGCGCAGACCTCGGGATCGAGGCACCGACACTGATCCTCGCTCCAGTGCTTCGCGCTGATGGGTCTTGGGATGCCGGGTGTATGCTGACCGACGACCGGCGCAACGATCGGAACCGCTGTCGAGAGGCTCGCCTCGGGAAGCAGCTCGCGGCCGAAGTCGGTGTTGCGCGGTTGATCCGAAGATCTGATCATGGCGGTCGCTCGCTGCTCGGTCGTCGTCCCGCAGCGGTTCGCCGCCGGACAGATCGGCCGGGGAGGACCTCTTCTTCCGATCGGAGTCTCCCCTACCGGGGTTGATCTCGACACACTGCCGCGAGAGACCGAGACGTGCCCCCGCAGGGTCTGACGCACCCGAAAGCCGCTTTGGGCATTTCGCCGGCGCAGTAGAAACGCACCATCTCACTCACCTGTGTCGAGTCCTGACTTGGAGTATGGCGGGCGATGCCGCATAAGACCGCGCGCAAACGCACAAAACGAGCAGATCATTCAACGCTCGGCGCAACGCAAGCGTCGATCGCCAGGCGCGGGGGCAGCGCAAAGACGTGTACGAGCACGCATCATAAGGAAGGCCGCAGCGGGTTCGATCCTGACGATTTTGTCTGTCCCCGCCCGCCAGCTGATCCCCGGAGCCGGTTCCTTCGGGTCGTACCGAAGGCCGTTCAACATGTCCGACCGATCGGTCGTTGTCCTGCCGGTGCAGATTCACCGATGATTGCAGGAAACCGTGGTCTTTCCGGGTTGCGCCGCGAATCAATCCACCGGCGACGCGACGGCAAAGTGAGGCGGCGACGAGGTGCGCGCCGCCGATCCTTCCCTCAGGCCGCAAGGTGCATGGGCGTAATCTGTTCAAGTGAATTGCCGAGCAGATCCTTCGCGCGTTCCAGATCGTAACGCTGTTGCAGGTTCATCCAGAGATCCACCGAGGTCCCGAAAAAGCGGGCGAGCCGCAGAGCGGTCTCGGCCGTGATGCCGCGCCTTTCGCGCACGATCTCGTTGATCCGTGCGGGAGTGACGCCGATCGCACGCGCGAGGGCGTTGCTGGAGAGCCCCAACGGCAGCATGAAGTCCTCGCGCAGGATCTCGCCGGGGTGAATCGGGGGCAGTTTGTCGGTCATTGCAGTGGTACCCTAATGGTCATCGACGATCTCCACCTGCGTCGGCCCGTCGGCAGACCAGACGAAGCACACGCGCCATTGATCATTGATGCGAATGCTGTGCTGGCCGGACCTGTCACCCCGCAAGGCTTCGAGACGATTGCCCGGCGGGATGCGCAGATCCGACAGATCACGGGCCGCATCGAGATCACTCAGTTTACGCCGCGCCGGACCCTCGATATTCACGAAGCGCTTCACCCGCAGGCGCTCGAACAAGCGTCTCGTCTCGGCGCATCGGAATGATTGGATCGCCATGACTTAATCGTATATCGATAAACGATATATCGCAACGGCAACGGGATCCTCTGCACTCTGCAAAAGACGCTCGACCGCAGCCCGGAATCGTGCTGTGACTGGTCTGTGCGGTGCTGAGCGGCACCGATGCGCGTGCCTTGGCAGCGGAGCGTGACAGCACGGCCGATCCGCGTGAGACGCTCGATCTGATCGACTTGGTTCTGCGCTTGCTCACCCGGCGCTGCGGTGCGCTGACGCAGCCGCGCCTCGAAAAGATCCAGGTCCTCGACAGTACACAGCTCGGAACACTCGGCGAGGCGCTCTTGGATTTCGGCTCGGTCGCCGATTTGGACGCCTGCCTGCGGGAGCATTGAGCGTGCGGTGATTCGGCACCCCGGATATCTTGGAAAACCGTTGGTCCGTCCCTTGTTTCCGAGCAGGTAAATCCTTTCCCGGAAATCACCTTGGACGCAGGCCTTGTTGTTCCTCGTAGGCATCGCCGATCTGTTGGGCCTCTGACTGCACCCGGCGCAGCGCCGCTGCGCCCCGTGCATCGACTTGATCCCGCCGCGAGCCGATAGGCCGAAGCGCCGAGGCGCCGTAACCAAAACAGGGACTTTCTGACAAAGACGTCGAAAACCGCCCCTTTAAGTCGGCCCGCCGGGATTTCCGGCGGGCCTCGTATCTCTTCGCGTCGTGCTATCCGCAAAAACGGTACTTGCATGTGACCGTGATTCGATGGCCCACGCCGGAATCGACTACGCGCTGTAGGGTCACGAAATCCCATTAGCGATCCCGCGCGCATTGTGAAGAGTAATCGCACGCCGAAAAAACGGTCGGGAGGGCAGCGTGACATTGCAAACCGACACGACCTAGAGATAGCGACTCCAAAGAATCGAAACGGCGGGGTCCGTGGAAGGATCTGCTGGGCAGCCCCCACCTCCACCTCCACCTCCACCTCCACCTCCACCTGTCGCAGGTCCGGGAGCCTGCGGCGTAAAGGTTGCGGGAAGGTCGCGAAGGTTGATTACGGTAGTGTTGTTCATCTGATTTTGCACCGTGGTCCCAAGCCCCAACGCCGTGGCGTAACCCCGTAAGGTGGTGTTGCCACCACTGACAAACTGGTTACCGGCCTTGACGTTGCCCCGTATATGATTTCCTGTGGCCAAGGTCACATTACCCCCACATACGGACTGCAGTCAGCATTGCCGCAACTCCCAGCCATGAACGCGAAGTTGCCGATGCCTCCATTTGCATTCGGCTGATAAGCATCACCGGTGCAGAACTGTAGTGGGTACAGGCCGGGAAAACTCTGATTCGCGCAGATCCCGCTGATGCGCGATTGGTCGTCGCGGCTGTAGATAACACCCCCGACCTGGCCACTGTACCCCGCAAAATTCGGGGCATAGACGTTCAAATTGCCGCTGGTGTTAATATTCGAAGTTGACACGAAGGTATTGAAATAGACGCCGCTTGAAACTTCGAGATCGCCTTCGAACCAGATCACACCGGGCGCCAACCCTTTGCCAGCAATGGTCCATCTTGAGCTTCCGCTATTGTAGCTGAAGCAGGTTCTGTTATTTTCCCCCTTGCAAATCGTCTTTAGGGAGGTGGCAGGTGTGCTACAACGCGGTGTCCCAGACGTGGAATTAGCCGCCCGCGCAGCAATGGGGCAGAGATAGTCTTTGTAGTGACTATTGTTCAAAAGATCATCGAACAAAAAATAGTTGCCATCGGCAAGACCATTAACACGACGTACCGATACCTGCTTGTAGCCATTGACAATCTTGAAGGCGTAGTTCGCAAGCTCCTCGATGTCCCGAGCGTCGAACGTATCGGTGTCGATACTGATGGGTTCGACAGGGGCGATGGTGACTGTGAGTCCGGGTGTGACCCGAACCCAGGTGGCGATCGCCGGATTACTGCCCGAGATCCTCAAGACACCGCCGATCTCGCCGTACTGTGTCCCGCCCCAGTTGGTGTCGCTAAGATCCTTCTCCGCTCGCAGCGCATCCGCCGTGCTGCCGGAAAGGCCAATCGACCCAGAGGCAATCCGAACACTCCCTTTGGAAATTACGCTGTCCGCGCGCGAGTTCCCGCGCAGATCCACCGCAAAGGGCACGCCGTAAGCGTCATTGACCAACGTGCCGCATCTCTGGGTTCCCGTATTGTCGCTCACTCCGATCGCGGACACCGGGCCGAACGAGCCCGAACCATCACCGATCACGGTACCATTGGCTTTGACGACTCCTCTAGCGGAAGCCCCGCCGGTGACACACACGTTGCCCCGAGCCTGGATACTCGCCTGTCCCGACACGCTCCCAGTCAGCTGGACATCGCCGTTCGCTCGCAGGGTGTCGAACGACGAGCCGCTGCCCAACTGAACGGAACCAGTCGAGTTGATGGTATTGACACCCGTAATCGAGTTGCCCCCGGTGTTCACATCGCCCTTGACGTTGATCTCATAAGGCTGACCCGATATACCCTGAACCGTGATGTTGCCGCCGAGGTTGAGGTTCTTGTTAAAGTGAATGACACCACGGATTTCGTCTGGTGTTTCGTCGTCGCAGGTGACCGGGGAATTATGTGGAACGCTAAACGGATGCGCTCCGTAGCCTCGGCCCGAGTTCCTTCGGCAACCAGACTTTCGATCTCGACCTCCAGATCGACTGGATTGCCTGGCGAGGGTTCTCCCTCGATCCGTGCCGATACATCTATGTCTTCTAAATCGATATCGAGTACTCCTCCTGCGGACAACAGGTCTTGCTCGAATACGGTCCAAGTACTTGACTCCTCGGCCACCGTCGCCAAGTAGCCCGAGATTAGGTCAGCCGCACCCCATGCCCGCGCCTGTGCCATCGTTCTTGCATGGAAGGCCATGTTCTTCTCTTGCGCCGATCCGACAAAGCGAACTGTGCCGAGTGTCGCGGCGGTCAGGGAGATACCGATCAAGAGAACGATCAGTACCGTAGCGATTCCGTCTTGTTTGGGCTTACTGTATTCTTTCATCAGGTTACCCCGTCTTTCCGATTCCGTTTCGCCGGGCGCTATCCAAGAGATCATTGCCGGCGACCAAGGTGTCGCCGACGGTTGCGCATTAGTGAGTCGGCAGTTCGCGATTGCTATTGACGAAGGCCGATCAGACAAGTTGTTGAATGCAGATCCGTACTGGATCCTACGTGCGTGGAGCTGATCGTCACTGCGAAGCGCCCCTGGACGACCAAACTCGCTGCCGCCCCGAGCGGCCAACAGGGTCCAGCCACGACCGAAAAGTCGATCTCAGGGTATTCGCCCGTCGGGTTGATGGGTGTCGGATGAATAAGGGTCAAAGCAGTCCAGTCGTCCAGCGGCCACCCCGGTCCCTCGCAATCTCCTTCTTCCTCTTGGGTGAGATAGTCTAGCTGGCCCCTCGCAGACGCCAATAAACCAGCACAAAAGAAGGCATCTGGGTCATCGGGGTCGCCCCAGCGCCAGAAGATAGCATTCCCGATCCGTTACCGGACACCCCGGGTCGCAACCGGTCAAAGTCTCCCCAACCAACTCGCCGTTCTCGCAAAGCAGCAAGTCGTCTGCTCGCGTCGGCGTCGGATTGACGAGGCTCCGGCCGGCATCGGACAGATTCAGATGGGTAAACAGAAAGGCCGCAGCGAGATCGCCGGACTGCCTCGCATCGGCATTCGATTCCATCGTCAGTCGCACGACCGAGCGGTAAGCGGACATGAGCGTCAAGACGATGAGCATCGAGACGACTAGGCCGACCATCGCCCCGATCAAGGTCATGCCCCGCTGCCCAAGCCCGGAGTGATAGATCATTGCTCGCCCCTGTGTCATCGTGACTTAAAGATCGAGCCGTACGGTCCCATCACCGCTGAAGATGGCCGTACTCTGGATCGAAAGGCTACTTGGCGTGTAAGGCAAATCGAAGCTCTGATCCCCGATGGTCACCGTTACGGTTGTCTCCTCGCCGTCATCGGAGACAGACAGGGACTGCTGAAGGATCGGCACTGAATTCCCGCCTGTTTGAGCGGCTTCACGCAGTAACACGACGCCAAGCCCCTGTGCGATGGTCTGCTGCTGATTCAGCAGCGCCTTCGAAACCGCAAGCCCGAGTCCTAAGCCGAGGATGGCCAAGAGCATGAGTGCCACCATGCTCTCCATCAGGGAAGTACCCTGTTGGCGGTCCACTGTCCGATGCCGTCTCATCCTTGTCGGACCGATCGACTCAGAAGGGTGAGGAGTCCGTGTATTCATTTCCTTTTGATATCCGATAGCCGAAGTTACCGAGTGGGCGGCCCTTATTGGTGATCTCCAGTGGGAAGTTTCCTGACGTCCGCGTAATCTCGATGCCAGGCGAAAGCACTGCCTCCCACACAGAGTCCCCGCTCGGCACGCGTACCGAAACCGTTTGCGTCTCCTCGTCGTAGTCGATCTGCGCTGCCGGCGTACCGTCGGTCAAACCGCCTGGATTTCTCATCGCCAGTGATCTTGCCACCGCGATCGCTTGCATCAGTTGGGCATCGGCGGTATCGACCTGCGCCGAATGGATCAGCCGCTGCGTCAAAGGCACAGCCGTCAACCCCAGAAAGGCGATGATGGCGAGCGTCACCATCATCTCGACGAGCGTGAAGCCGTCTCGTTTATCGGGTATCCGCTCTACCATTGATCGATCCCGCAGATGCTGGCCGAGGACACCGTCCTCGTATTGTTCTGTGTCAACGTCAGATCGCAGCCTGCCATCGAACCGGTTCCGGCTGCGCTCAAGATATAGGTGTTTCCCGAAGGCAGGACGCTAAAGTTGAAAAAGGCGCCTTGCGACGGACTCCATGCCGGAAAGGCCCCGACCACAGTTGCAGTTCCGACCAGGTTCGACGAAGGATAGGACAGGGTCCTCTGAAATCCGTTCTCCAATGCAACGGAGAGCGTCATCAGATCGACGCCAACGTTTCTGGCCCGACTCCGGCGGTTGTAATCGTCATATGACGGGATGGCGATCGCCGCGAGGATGGCAATGATCGCAACCACGATCATCAGCTCCATCAGCGTAAATCCTCGGGAAACGGATCGGGCTTTTTCGGATTCATGTGCGGATCACCCATACTCGAAGCATCGCGGGAACAGCATGTACACTGGTATGCTCAAGCCTTTTCCGTGCCAAGACGCCGATAGGCATCGGGGTCAAGGCATCGGGCGTCAGCGGGCATCGAGGTCAGGTCTTTCCTCATCGGCATCGGGGTCAGGTCTTTCCTTGTGACTTTCCAGTGGAGGGAGAAACCGGGGACGGACCAGAATGGCACTCAGTTAAGAAGATCTATCTTAAGAGCATAGGCTTACGTGATCCACCAACGGCCAAGGCACTGTTAAACTCGGCGTGGCTCTCGCTTTCCAGGTCTCCGACGGCGGCTCCGCGACTTTTAGCGGCAGCTACGGCCCTCGCAGCCTATTGTTTCATAAGGGTCCTCGCCTTCACTGAGTGCCATTCTGGTCCGTCCCTGGTTTCACTTAAAATTTGTCTGAAGCATAGACGAGACTGCGCCTTAGGCGTACCGTTCCGTAATGCTTACCGTGATTGAGACCGCGTTGTTTCAGAAGCAGTGGCCTCTGTACTGGACCGAGGAAGAGCGCGGCAGCTTTTGTGCCTACATTGCCGAGCATCCGAACGCCGGTGATGTTGTTCCAGAATCCGGCGGGCTGCGAAAAGTACGCTGGCGACGAGAAGGCTCCGGCAAGTCCGGAGGCGTCAGAGTGATCTATTTCACCCGCACAGTCGAGGGCGCGTTGATTCTTCTCACTTTGTATGCCAAATCGAAGACCGACAACCTCACTGGCCCGAAACTTAAAGAGATTCGCCGTGCACTCGAAGACTGAGCCCCTGAACGATGCAGAACTGGATGCCTACGAGGCCGAGCGCGACCTGGCAGCCGACCTACTTCAGGCCATCGGTGAAATGAAGGCTGGAGACGGACGCGTGGTATGGCCACCGGCACTGGCCGCGAGACAGGAAGTCAGGCTCTCTCAAGCGCAATTCGCTAAGCTTCTCGGGGTCTCGATTCGAACCCTGCAGGGTTGGGAGCAGGGGCGCAAGCAACCCAGCGGTGCCGCACGAACCCTACTCGCGATCGCTCGGCGTCATCCGGAGGTCCTGCGGGATGTCGCGGAAGACTTGCGCACCGCCGACTGATCTTTGGATGACGTTTGTCGGTCCAGTCCGGTTTCCTTCGTTTATCCGATGATCGCGGGAAACCGTGGTCCGTCCCTGGTTTACGCGCTTAACATACGCGGCGGGCTAGGGCTGGGTTTGGTGGTCTGGCCCGGTTTCTATCGGTTCTCCGATGGTCGCGGGAAACCGTGGTCCGTCCCTGGTTTCACTCGAGCGGCTTCCAGTCGCCGCGATCGGGGCGGGGTCGGCTAGATGTTTATCAGGTCTTTCCTTGTGACATTCCAGTGGAGGGAGAAACCGGGGACGGACCAGAATGGCACTCAGTTAAGAAGATCTATTTTAAGAGCATAGGCTTACGTGATCCACCAATAGCCAAGGCACTGTTAAACTCGGCATGGCTCTCGCCTTTCCAGGTCTCCGACGGCGACTCCGCGACTTTTAGCGGCAGCTACGGCCCTCGCAGCCTATTGTTTCATAAGGGTCCTCGCCTTAACTGAGTGCCATTCGGCTCTGACCCCTTTCCCTTTACCCAGGCGGGACTTCCACCCGCTAGAACACGCGGCCTTGCCAGGCCGCACCGTCCCCGTTTTCGCGGAGCTTTGCAGGCCGTTTTACCAAGCTGAGAGACGGTGCGATTCCCCAACGGTTCTATCGAGGCGCGGATCGCGTCGGTCGGGTTAGGTGCGCCGGGGCCGGGGCTGCGCTGTACGGGCGAATGGGCGGTTTAACGAGTACTGGTGGCTGGCCGCGCGGGCAACCGCCGGGACATCGCCGAGTCCGAGGCTGGGCAGCGGCTCAATGAAAGAGCGCATCCGGGGTGTCGGCGGTAAGGATGCGTTCGGACCAGAGACGCAAGGTGTCGCTGTCGGCGGACGCGACGCGCTCGCGCAAGGCGTTGGCAGAGGTCTCGCCGAACTTCTTTTCGATCAGCAAGAGCAGGATGTTGGCCTCGCCCTTCTGGACGCCAATGCGTTGGCCTTTCTCGATTCCGGCGCGCTCGGCACTGGTCACGTATGGCATCTGTTTGGTCTCCTCGTAGGTGTAGAGTTCTTGGAGGAAGGACGCCTCCAGGGTTCTGGGCAAACTGATCATCCAATCGATGACGCGGAACAGCTCCAGGATGTCCTTGCGCGCGTATCCGCGATCATACATCAGGCGAATCAAGCGAAACTTCCAGGCTTTGCGGGTTTCGCCATCCTTGGTGGCCTTGGCGCGGATCTGGGCCATGACGACCAGGGCGAAGGGGTTGTCGCTGGTCTCCAGTTCGGGCCAGCGCTCGGGGGTGTCCCAATCGATGAGCTTGACCATCGGGAAGCGAAAGTCGACGGAACAGCCCCAGATGTCGTCGTGGTAGTGCTCGGGACGAAAGCGCGGATCGGTGTCGGCGAGCACGGCGAGGCTGGCGACGGGCACGCCGTGGGCGTCGCGGATCTTGTGGTTATAGACGAACATGCGCTCGGCGAAGGCCGTTTCGGGTTCGCCCTGCACCTCCACGTGCACCAGCACCCAGGCCGGCTGGCCGTCGAGACGGTGCAGACCGACGAGCTTGTCGGCGTAGCGGCGACCGGTGTCGGCGTCGCGGACGATCTGCTGGAGCTCCTTGTCGAGGAATCGGTAGCCGAGGGACCAGTCGATGTCGACGTGGATGCGTGGAAAGAGCAGCGCGAGGAATTCCGGAAAGTAGCCCTCCAGCGCCTCCTTCCAAGGGCTGTCGTGGTCGCTGCGCGGGGTGGGCTCGCCGGTGTCGGTCATGCGGGGCTCCTGTGACGGGCGATGGTCGCAGTTTAGTCCCCTGCAGGGTTTGATGGACACTCAACGTGGCATCGGGGTCTTTCCTTGTGACATTCCAGTGGAGGGAGAAACCGGGGACGGACCAGAATGGCACTCAGTCAAGAAGATCTATTTTAAGAGCATAGGCTTACGTGATCCACCAACGGCCAAGGCACTGTTAAACTCGGCATGGCTCTCGCCTTTCCAGGTCTCCGACGGCGGCTCCGCGACTTTTTGCGGCAGCTACGGCCCTCGCAGCCTATTGTTTCATAAGGGTCCTCGCCTTAACTGAGTGCCATTCGTGCTCCGAGGGCAGAATCATCTCATCCAGGTCGGGTTCGGCCTGATGCAGCCGGGAAGACACCATGCAGACCAACGGCCTTGCTCGAAACTCCGGCCTTCGTGACACGTGGCGCAGAGCGCCAGGGGCATGCGTGACACCGCAGAGCGGGTGTCACGAGCGAGTGGTGTTTTGGGTGGCCGGCCTGATGAGCGAGGCCCTCGTTGGTCAAAAGCATCAAATCATTAACGGTTCAGAAACAACTTAGCCATTCCGGGTCGGTCCCGCCCCGGGCAGCTCAGTCATCGGCAAGCGGCTAACGATCGTTCGCAACCCGAAGGATGAGCTGAAGACCGGCACCCTGCATGCAATGCTCTAGCAGCTTGGCTTGAGCCTCAGCGATCTGTGAGCGGAGCACCCGATGCAATTCATCTATCCAGCGACCCTGACGCCTGACCCGACCGGTGGCTTCGTGGTGACCTTTCGCGACTGGCCGGAGGCCATCACCCAGGGCGACACCCTTGATGAGGCGCTTCTGGAGGCAGCCGACTGCCTGGAAGAGGCCGTCGCGGCGAGCATCGACGACCGAGGCGAGATTCCAGCGTCCTCGGCCCGTCTGCCCGACGAGCATCCGGTGGCGGTTCCGATCCAGACCGCGCTCAAGGCGGCGTTGTACCTGGCCGTGGGCGAAACCGGCGTCGGACCGACCGAGCTTGCGCGGCGGCTGGGGATCAACGAGAAGGAGGCGCGACGCCTGGTCGATCCCCGTCACGCCAGCAAAGCAGCAATGCTGGAGCGGGCCTTGCTCGCCGTGGGGCGACGTCTGGCGATCGAGGTGGAGAAGGCTGCGTGAGACCAATGGGAGACAGGCTGAACGAAACCTAGGACGGACCACGGTTTCCGCAACCTAACGCGCTCCCAATCGCGCGCTGATCCCTCGGGGTCAGGTCTTTCCTTGGACCGAAACCGGGGACGGACCACGGTTTCCCGCAATCATCGAAGACACGAAGGAAACCGCGCCTGACCAGCAAACGTTATCCAAAGATCAGTCGGCGGTGCGCAACCCGGCAACACGGTGGTTTGGAGGATGGGTTTCGCCGAGGCTCTACCCATCCTACGCGTTCATCAAGGTGTTCCCCGCGCGAAACCGGGGACCGCGAAACCGGGGACGGACCACGGTTTCCCGCGATCCTCGGACCATCTGTTCTCGCGGCAGTGTAGGGGCGTGGCTTGTCCGGGGAGAAATAGGGGACGTACCACGGAATCGTGCACCCCACGGATCGGAGTCTCCCATTTCACGGCTTCCGCAAGAACGTCCTCCAAACCGGTGGCCGTGAGAACCCATTCGGACCAGCGTAGCCGGGTGTTCGGATCGGCGGTTTGAACGCGTTGACGCACGGCCTCCGCTCGGGGCAAACAATATGCTGCGTCGCGCGGGTCATCGACCAGGAGATCCTCTGCCTCCATTACGCTCCAGCGTGGAGCACGTCGCAACGCTCCAGCGTCACGTCACGATCCACCTTGCAGAAGCACAATGACGCACCCCGCACCTCTAACTGAAAGGCGCCGACGGTGTCGCGCGCGTCTTTTTCTGCACTCAGGTCGGTCAACGAATCGTGATGCTGCACTGCTTTGTGAAGAAAACCACCAAGACACCCGTACGTGAACGGCGTCTCGCCGAGGCGCGCATGCAGGAGATTCAACATGCAGACCCACGATGACTTGATCGAGACGCTGATGCGCCGTCCCGCTGTACGGACCGAGGTGGAGCGTTTGGAACGGGAAGAATTCGCCCTGCTCGATCTGTTGCTGAAGGCGCGTCACGAGGCCGGGCTTTCCCAGGCTCAGGTTGCAGAGCGCATGGGAACCCAGGCACCCGCCGTTGCTCGCTTGGAACGGGCGCTGGCGACTGGCCGACACTCGCCTTCCGTGGCCACCTTACGCAAATATGCCCGCGCCTGTGGTAAGCGTCTCTTCGTCGATCTCACGGACTAGGAGAAACCAGGGACGAGGAGAAACCGTGGACGGGCCACGGTTTCCCGCGAGCATCGAGAAAGCGAACGGGGAAAACCAGGTAGAGTAGAGAGCAGGTCGCCAATTACGGTAGCCGTGGCTTATCTGTTTCCGCGCCTTTCGTTTCGCGGTGCCTCAATAGCCAGGACATGGCTGTGACTCCCAGCCCTCCCTCATCAGTAGGGTCGGGAACTGGCGCGCCGACGTTAGGGTCCGGTGGGACCTCCAGCACTTTCGTGCTGGCCCTCAGTCCGGCTCCCATGATCACGTTTCCAGCCCCCGCCACGTCAAACCCGGCGTGCCGTTTTCCGGCACCGGGCTTTCCTGCCGACTTCACATCCAGGGTTATGAGACCTCTTGCACTGGGAGCGCTTTCGGCTTACGCAGCCCGATTCGGTACCCGTCGTAGAGCCCGAGCACCTCGTATAGCCACGTCCTACTCCACCTCTTCCAGCCAAAGCCCTGACGCTGACGCGCGCGCATTAAATGGCGCCGAATCTTCTTCTCCACCCAATCTTGGACATACCCGAAACAGCGACTGGAGTGCCCCACCCGAAAGTAGCCTACCCACCCCCTGAGGATCGGATTGATCAAGGCGATCACCCGATCGATCGGCTGCGAGCGGTAGCGGCGGAACACGTCCTTGAGGCGTTGCAGGATCGCGGTACGCGCCTTCATCCGTGGCGTGTAACGCGCGCCCCAGACCCCGCGCCGAGTCTTGGCCCGGCGGAAGTCAAAGCCCGGGAAGCTGAATGCCCCTCCCTGGCTCAGGTCCAGTCGTCGTGTCTTGTCTTGATTGAGTTGCACATCGAGCTTGGCCAACTCCTCGACCAAGCGTCGCCAGGCCGCGTCCTCGAGCCAGTTCCACCGGCGATACCCATCGACCAAGATCACCAGGTCATCGGCATAACGGGCATACTCGATATAGGTATAGCGTCCGTTGCGGGTGACCTCCTTGGCCCGCTCCAGCATCCGGTCGACCTCGTTGAGGTAGAGGTTACTGAGCAGGGGTGAGATCACACCGCCTTGCGGAACGCCCCGCTTGCCACTGGCCTTGAGGATACGCTTGAGCAAGCCCAAGACCTGATCATCGCGGACCCGCTCCGCCACCTTCCCCAAGAGGAGATCGTGACGAACCGTGTCGAAGTACGACGCCAGGTCCACATCAATCACATAGGTCTTGTTGCTCACAATCGCCTCGGCCACGCGCTGCACGGCTTGATGCGCCGTGCGCTTGGGTCGGTATCCATAGCTTCCATCCTGGAAGTCAGCCTCGAAGATCGGCTCCAGAATCAGCTTGAGCGCCCCCTGGACCACGCGATCGCGAATGCAGGGAATCCCCGGGACGCGCATGCGCCCGTCTCCCTTGGGAATCTCCCGGCGGCGATTCGGTTGCGGTCGGTAGGTTCCGGTGACCAGCTCATCCCGGATGCCTTGCAGAAACGCCTCAACGCCAGCCGCCTCGATGGCCGCGAACGTCACCCCGTCACTGCCGGGGGCACCGTTGTTCGCTTTCGCCATCGCATAGGCCGCGTGCAGGGTCTCCTCTTTGCACACGTGGACGTAGAGTCCCCAGAAGCGCCAGGCCGGTTCAGCCTTCGCCTTGATGTAGATCCTCTTCCTCAGGTCTTGCAGATCGATGGGCGTCGTTGTCATCTCGCCCCTGCCTCCCGTCTTGTTTAAGGATTGCCAACAGTAGGGCGCCTTCGCTCCACGGACATTACCCCGCTTCAGCGCTACTACGCGCCCATCCGCCACCCGCTCGCCTTCGGTCCACTTCCCGGTGTCGCCGGTTATAGGACCTACCTTGCTCCGGGGATTTCGCCCGGGGCGAGACGGGCTTCTCCAGTTGCTTAGCGTGCCCTTGCCACCATGCCGTCGCTACTCACCCCGCCGAAGTGGTCGGATCGTCTCGGTCAGACTTCGACCCGCCATGAATGAGCGAGCCGAGATCCTCGATTCGCAAGCCTTTTACCGTCTTCCTGTCAGCGTCGACCACGCTCGGCGTGCCGGCCTCATGCCCGGTACACACCGCGACCACTTTGACCGGATGCTGATTGCCCAGGCGCAGATCGAAGGGCTGACCCTTGTCAGCAACGAGGTCCTGTTCGAGACCTTCGGCGTCGCGCGATTGTGGTAGTCGCAGTAGGTTGTGCTGACGATAGGAAGCGCAACATCCTCAGACGGTCGGTCACCGCCCCGATCCCCGGAATTCAGCTCCCACCCCCGTAACTCTGCAGCCAATGCGCATAGGGCGCCGGAAGTGTCCAGGCGGGACGCTCGACACCCAGCTTGCGGGCTGCCTCGTAAGGCCAGTGCGGGTTCGCCAGGTGCGCACGACCGATCATCACCAAGTCGAGTTGCTCGCTTGCCACGGCGCCTTGGGCAATCTCGGGCACGTCGAACCCCCAGGCCGATGCCACCGGGAGCCCCGACGCGCGCCGCACGCGCTCGGCGATCGGCGCGAGGAACCCGGGCGCCCACGGGATCCGAGCGGTCGGGGTGGAGAAGCCGATGCTCACACTCAAGAGATCGAGGCCGTGGCTCTTGCACTGCTTGGCCAGCTCGATCGACTCGGCCAGGGTCTCTTCGTCGCGTCCGTCGTATTCAATCACGCCGAAACGCGCAGTCAGGGGGAGATTCTCGGGCCAGACCTCTCGAACGGCATCGAGGGTTTCCAGCAGGAAGCGACAGCGGTTCTCCAGACTCCCGCCATAGGCATCGTCGCGCTGATTGGAATGGGTGGAGAAGAAGCTCTGCCCCAGATAGCCGTGCGCGAAATGCAGCTCGAGCCACCGGAACCCGACGTCCCGCGCCCGCCGTGCGGCTGCCTTGAAGTCGGAACGGACCCGCGCGATGTCCTCCGGCGTCATCGCCTTCGGCACCTTCGGGAGATTCGCCCCGAACGGGATCGCCGAAGGCGCAATGGTCTGCCAGCCGCGCGGGTCGCCCTCCGCGATGTGGTCATCCCCTTCCCACGGACGGTTTGCGCTCGCCTTGCGCCCGGCATGACCGATCTGAATGCCCGGCACGGCGCCGGCCGCTTTGATGGCCTCGACGGCGGGCACGAGCGCCTGCGCCTGCTCATCGTTCCAGAGCCCGGTGCAGTTGGGCGTGATGCGCCCTTCCGGGGACACCGCGGTCGCCTCGACGATGACCAGTCCGGCGCCGCCGCGCGCGAGACCGGCGAGATGCACCCGATGCCAGTCGTTGACGAGACCGTCGATCGCCGAGTACTGGCACATGGGCGGCACGGCGATGCGGTTACGCAGCGTCACGTCCTTGAGCGTGAAGGGTTGAAAAAGAGCGGACATGGTTACTCCTTGGTCAAGTGCTCGAGAACGTGAAACAGTCTCTCACTGTCGATGCATCCTGATTCCTCTGTGTGACCCCGGCGTCGATGCTGACCCTCAAAACGGCCTGCCCCCGATCCGCGGCGCTCGCCTATAATCGCCCGGACCCGCAACCGTGCGGCACCGAGCGACCCCGGCATTCACAGCAGCCGGGGTACCAACCCATCCGTGACCCCGTCGGCCCGGCAGCAATGCCGCTCGCGGCGGGTGACCGGCAGCGATGGAGACGAGGATCCGTGGCATCGATCGAGCGCGTCATGCGGTTGCGAAGCGAGCTTGAAGCGCGCTTGCTGTGGATCTCCCTGGGCGCAACCCTCGTGATCGCCGGGCTCGGTATCGTTTTCGGCCTCTTGGCCCGATCGACCGCCATTCTCTTCGACGGATTCTTCTCGCTCGTCGATGTCGCGGTCACCTGGCTGACCCTTGTCGTGGCTCGGTTGGTCGCCAGTCAAGGCGATCGCCGCTTCCAGTACGGATTCTGGCATCTGGAGCCGATGGTCATCGCCTTGAAGGCATCGGTGCTCATCGTCTTGGTCGCCTACGCCTTCTTCAGTGCGGTGAACAGCATCCTCAAGGGCGGCTACGAACCCGAGTTCGGCACGGCGCTCGTCTACGCGGGCGCCGTCGCCCTGATCTCCTACGCCATGTGGTGGTGGATGGGCCGCCAGGCCGAGCGCATCGACTCGGGTCTGGTGCGCTTGGACGTGAAGGCGTGGCTGATGTCGGCCCTGATCACCACCGCGCTCCTGGTCGCCTTCGGCGCGGCACTGGCGATGAAGGGCACCAACCTGGAGGGTTTCATCCGCTATGTGGATCCCCTGGTGCTGGCCATCGTCGCACTCTTTATCCTGCCCTTGCCCTTCCGCGAAGCGCGCGAGTCATTCGGCGAGATTCTGATGATCAGTCCGAGCGACATGGACGCGCACATCCGTTCGGTCATGACCGACTTCGTCGCCCGCCACGGCTTTCCGGACTATCGCAGCTATCTCGCCAAGGCCGGCCGTGCCCGATTTATCGAGATCTCCGTCTTGGTGCCGCCCGACCTCCGGCTGCCCGTGACCCAGATCGACGCCCTGCGCGCCGAGATCGGAGCCGCCATCGGCGGCGCCGGACCCGACCGGTGGCTCACCATCGTCTTCACCGCCGACCCCGTCCACCTTTGACGCCCCCCGAAACCCCAACCAAAACGTAGGATGGGTAGAGCGCAGCGAAACCCATCCTCCTCGCGCCCATGTCTCGGTTCCCGCCGCGGTAGAGCGCAGCGAAACCCATCCTCCAGGCGCCCATGTCTCGATTCCTGCCCCCATAGAGCGCAGCGAAACCCATCCTCCTCGCGCCCATGTCTCGGTTCCCGCCCCGGTAGAGCGCAGCGAAACCCATCCTTCCCCGCGTCGCCCCGAGCCGAAGCTCGCACCTTCACCGCGACCCACTGAACCAACCCGCTCACCCCATCTCCGACCCATCACTCCCAGACGAGCAGCACAGCAGCCAATAGCTCCCGCCCGCCGCCAAGCCGCAGATCGCCATACCGAAGAGCATCGGCGTCGCATCCCCGGTATGCATCAGGCTGACCAGGGATCCCATCACCGCGCCGAGCCCGAAGCGCGACGCACCGGAGAAGGCCGACGCGGTCCCGGCCATGCGTGCGAAGTGCGCCATAAACCCGGCCATGGAATTGCCGAGCACGACCCCCGCCATCCCGAGATAGAGCAAGGTCGCGCCGACGATCGCCCACAGCGGCGGCGTCCCCCAGATGGCCAGCCCAAGCAGGATCAGCGCCGACGCCACCTGAACCCCGAGCCCCAAACGCAGCAGACGCTCCGCCCCCAAACGGACGACCAACCGGGCGTTCTGGCTGGTCACTACCATCGCCAGGGCCACGTTCGCCCCGAAGAAGACGCCGAACCAACTCACCGGCACCCCGTGCAGCTCGATGTAGACGAATGGCGAGGTGACGATATAGGTCATCATGCCGCCAAAGGAAAAGGCCCCGGTCAGCAGATACCCCAGACCGACGCGATGCCGGAGCAAGGTCAGGTAATTGCGCAGGACCCGAGCCAACTCGGGCGGGTGGCGATCCGCGTGCAGCAGGGTCTCCGGGATCAGCCGAAAGAACAGCCCGCTCGCCGTCAATCCCAAGACGAGGAGCGCGGCGAAGACCCAATGCCACTCCAGATAGGAGACAATGGCCCCGCCGATGGACGGTGCCAGCAGGGGCGCCAGCGCCGTCGTCAACATCACCAGACTCATTACCCGCGCGTAGTGATCGCGCTCGAAGAGATCCCGCACCAAGGCCGGTATCGTCACCGCAACCGCCGCGCCGCCCAACCCTTGGACGGCGCGCCCCAGCAGCAGCGTCTCCATCCGCTCGGCCAAGACACACATGAGCGCACCCACACAGAAGAGCGCCAACCCACCGCCGATGGTCGCACGCCGTCCGAGCACGTCCGAGGCCGGTCCCAGAACCAATTGGGCCAGAGCAAAGACGCCCAGATACGCGGTCACGCTCAGCTGCGCCAGCTCGATCGTCGAGTCCAGGTCCTGCGCGATCGCGGGCAGGCTCGGCAGATACATGTCGATGGCAAAGGGCGTCAGGCCGGAGAGCAGACCAAGCGTGAGGAGCGTCGAGAGGCGAATCGGCATGGGCCCTCCGGGCCGCGCTGGGCCCGCAGGCCGCAGAGAAGAGGAAGAGAAAAATAGAAAAGAGAAGAAGAGTAACGAGCGGGGCGGACCTGTGCCAGCCCGTGGCACCGAGCCCGTCGCAGCTTGAAGCGCCGAAAGAGCCTTGTTCGCCAAGACGTGCCGCCAAGCCCACCCACACGCTCGTGACACCGGTCCTGCGGTGTCACGCCTCTCCCGGCGCTCCGCGCCCAGTACCACCGCCGGCCTGCGTGACGAACGAGGCGCGGAACGACACCAGACGGATTCCGGACCCGCCCGAGTAGCGCCCATGCATCCACCTGCTACACAGGACCCATCGCGGGCCAAAGCCCTGGACAAGCAACAGCGCCTGCGCGCGGCTCGGGTCAAGATCCGGGATCTGGAAGCGAGCCGTGCCTATTGGAAAAACCGGGCGCTGGCGGCGCAAGGCGGTGGCCCGCCTGCGGCGTCGGAGGCGACACCGGTCGGCGCGGCGCAGGAGCCTGACGCTGCGGCTCGGCAGCAGCTGCGCTTGCCCCCGCCCGGTCACCGGCATTCGCTCCTGGTCATTCAACTGACGCTGCAGATGTTTCTGGGTGCCGGACTCGGCAGCCGCGGGGTGCCCCGCGTACTGAGTCTGCTCGCGCCCTGGATGCCGGTGAGCCTGCCGGCGCATACGACGGTCCTCAACTGGGTTTATCGCTGCGGATTGGCGATCCTCCTGCAGCCTCCGCAGCGGCGCGAGGACTGGATTTACATCGCCGATCATACGCTTGAACTGGGCACATCGAAGTGTCTCGTGATTCTGGGCATCCCCGCCGCCCGGCTGCTCGAGACCGGCTACAGCCCGTCGCACCGGGCCATGCAGGTGCTCGCCGTGAAGGTGACGACGCACAGCACCGGGGAGTGGGTCGCCACGGTGCTGCGCGAGGTCGCCGAGCGCACCGGTGTGCCGGTGCAGATCGTCGCCGATCACGGCAGCGACCTGCACAAGGGGATCACGCTGTTTCGCCGGGAACAGACGACAGACTGTGTGGAAACCTATGATATTTCGCACCGCATCGCCACCCTGCTCAAGGCCGAATTGCAGCCCGACGCGCGCTGGCAGACCTTTCTGGCGCACTGCAAGCGGACCCTGGCGTCCTTTCAGCAAACCGACCTGGCCTTTCTGTTGCCGCCGCGTCAGCGCACCAAGGCGCGCTTCATGCACGTCGACACCCATGTCGAGTGGGCGCAAAACCTGCTCGCCTACCAGGAGCGGGGAGATTTCAGTGCCGTTCGGCCCACCTGCGTTCTGACGGTCGCCGCCGGGACCACCTGCGCGACCGTTTGGGCGTCGCCCGCGTGCGTCCCCTGCACGTGCTGCTGGGCCATCGGCATCCCGACAAGGCAGCCTTCTGCGAGGCCCTGCAGGCGGCATCCGACCTACAGCTCGCGGATCTGGACGACGCCTTTTGGGATCTCGCCGACACCGGCCGCGCGCGCTTTCTGGAAGGCTTCGCCTGGGTGAGTGCCTATCGCGAGGATCTGGCGGTCTATGCGCAGATGATGGAGCAGTCCAAGGCCATCCAGACCGTTCTCAAGTCCGAGGGACTGCACGCCGGCGTCTGCGCATCGCTTCAAGCCACACGCGCTCCGCGCACCGCGCTCGCTCCGCGAGCCGCCCGCTTTACCGACCGGGTCTTGGAACAGGTCGAGGTACAAGCCGCCAAGATCCCGCCCGGCGCAACCTGGCTGGCGTCCTCCGACATCATCGAATCGGTGTTCGGGAAATACAAAACCTTCACCGCACGCGGCCCCCTCAAGGAGATCGGCCGGCTGGTGTTGGCGATTCCCGCCTTCCTCACCGATCTGACGGGCCCGCTCATTCACGAGGCGATGACCTCGGTGCGTACCCTGGATGTCGAGCACTGGGTCAAAGCGCATCTCGGCGACTCCATGCTGGCCCGGCGACGACAGGCGTTCAAGGCGCCGAAGCTCGACATGAAAACGGCATGAAGGTTTTGATGGGAAAGGCCGAGGGATTGAACATCCTAGGTTCAGACCCAGGAGGCATCGTCCTTCGGCAAGCGTCCGAATTCATCGATGACCAGTGCCTGGCAGGGCGGAGCGTCGGACCAGAGCCAGAGCACAAGGTTGCGCTCAGCTCGCGTCGTGCCGGGTGCGAAGCTGGGTACGAGCGCGCCATGGCAGCCGACGGCGATCAATGTCTCGGCGAGCGACCAGCTCGGCGGCATTCGGCCACGCGAGGCCAGGTCCTCCCAAGCACAAGCCAGCGTCGCGTCATCGACTCCGCGGGCGGCGAGTATGGCCGGATCCGTGAGGTCGATGATCTGCTCGCAGCGCACGCGATAGCCGACCAGAGTCATGGGTTGCGCCTTGAACGGCAGTCCCTGCTGGGCCTCCATCCACGCGGTCTTGGGGTCGAGCGAGGTATAGAGAGCCGGGGTGCCTCGCGGGTTGAAGCGACCGCCATGGCGTGCCGCTCCGTCCCCTGAGGTGGGCGCGAAGGCCCAGCGGGGATTGTGGGCGCGATAGACCAAACCGACGAAGGGACGCGTCGGCGGCGTCTCCGTCACGCGTAGCCGCCTTCCGCGATGCGCGACAGATAATCCTTGACGGCCTGTGCGCGGCCATCCTTGACCAGATCCTCGGCGGTTCTGTCGCCGAACGACGGGAGCGGCTGAGAACGAAACCAGGCGAACGCGCGTCCGGGTGAGCCGGTCCAGCTCGTGACTCGATTGATGATCTCCACTGTGTCGCGCAGCCGCGTCTGGGTCTGACGTGCCTCGCGCCGATCACGCTTGGATACCGCGTCACGGGATAATCCGGTCGCCTTGGCCAGCTCCGTCTTGGTGATGTGCAGCACTTCGGCCAGGCGATCCGTCGCAATCAGCCCTTGCTCCGTGATGACCTCGGAGAGCAGTTCGGCGGGAACAGACATAGAGCGCCTCATTTATAGAACCTTTCAATGGTCATATTATGAGGCGGATTGTCCGAGACGCAAGGAAAAAGGGGCCAGTGCGGCCATGCCGGGCCGCACTAACCCCTTTTACGAAGACGGTTTCATGAACCGGGAAAAAGCGCGATCGGCAGCTGCTTCAACCGCCCTCGTCGTCGGCGGCCGCAAGGGGCGAGGCATTCCCGCCCGAGGCGGCGGTGTGGCGCGACAGGGTCTTTTCGGTCAAGAATCGGCGTATCCAACCAGGGCTGCCGGCCGACGGGATGCCGTTGCCGGTCGACGCCGACGGCATGGGGTGCGCTCAGGATCGACCTGACGGGCGAGTCATGAAGCCGGCCGCGTCGCTGATCGGATTGGTCATCCACAAGCGTCGGCTCTCGCGATCACCTGTACGGCTTCTTCGTGGCTCGAACGTCTCGGAGCCGGGATCGCGTTCGCTACGACGGCGAGGACGATGACGGGCAGGCGGACGACACACAGTTCACAACCACGCTGGAAAGCCTATTCCCGCTGCCGAGGGATCGAAAATTGTTCTACCTGTTCGATTATGGAGACAGCTGGCTCTTCGAGATCAGCCGGACCCGAAAGAAACCCTTCGAGGCGGCATCCGACGAGCATTACCCTTGTTTGATCAGCGAGCGCGGCGATAAGCCCCAACAGTACCCGGAGTCGGATTTCGGCATCTAAACCGCGCTCGGCGCGGTATGCGATGTCTTTAGGATGCTCCGACGCTCCGCGTTGCGAGCCAGGTTGCAGACGCGCTACGCATGGCCGACTTCAGGGCAGAGACGCGCTCGGCGCGGATGTGCTCCGGGATGAGTCGCGGCTCGCGCGCGGCGCGGGCGACGGCGCCGACATCGACTGCAGCAACGGCGGCCTGCAACCGACGCAGGGTCGCGCCCTGCGGATAGTCGCGGTCGGCATAGCCGGTGCGCCCCCGATAATCGGCCTCGCAGGCGGTCAGCATGCGGTGGAAGCGCTCCGGCCGACGGAAGGCGTCGGCGCCTTCCAGGAGATCGAGGATGGTCGTCGCGCGCAGCTCGTCGACCTTGTGGACGAGGCCGTGGTAGCGCGCCGTGATGCGGGCGAGCTCGCGAAAGCGGACGGGGACACGCAGACGCTCGCAGATGGCATCGAGCAGAGCGACGCTGCGTTCCTCGTGCCCCCGATGGCTCGGCAGGATCTCCGCCGGCGTGGTGCCCTTACCGAGGTCGTGACAGAGTGCGGCGAAGCGCACGCCCAGATCCGGAGACAACCGCGCGGCCATGTCGACCACCAGCATGACGTGGACGCCGGTATCGACCTCCGGGTGCCATTTGACCGGTTGGGGTACGCCCCAAAGCCGATCGACCTCGGGCAGCAGCCGCACCAGTGCGCCGCACTCGCGCAGGACCTCGAAGAACCGCGAGGGGCGGTCCTCGCAGAGTGCGCGCGCCAGCTCCTGCCAGACCCGCTCGGGGACCAGGGCATCGACCTCGCCGGCCGCGACCATCTCGCGCATCAGATCCATGGTCTCGGGCGCGACGCGGAAGCCGAGGTCGTCGAAGCGGGCGGCGAACCGGGCGAGACGCAGGATCCGGACCGGGTCTTCCGCGAAGGCCGGGGAGACATGCCGTAAGACCCGCGCCTGGAGGTCGGCAAGCCCTCCGTAGGGATCGATCAGGACACCGGACGAATCCTCGGCGAGCGCATTGATGGTGAGATCGCGGCGCTGCAGATCCTCCTCGAGCGTGATCTGCGGATCCGCGTGCACCGCAAAGCCGTGATAACCGGGCGCGGTCTTGCGCTCGGTGCGCGCCAAGGCGTACTCGTCCTTGGTCTGGGGATGGAGAAAGACCGGGAAGTCCTTGCCGACCTGTTGGAAACCGCGCGAAAGGAGATCATCGGGTGTCGCACCGACCACGACGAAATCGCGCTCGCTCACCGCGCGCCCGAGCAGACGGTCGCGCACGGCGCCGCCAACCAGATAGGTGCGCAGACCGGCGGTCGCGCTCACGGCGAAGATCCGGCACGTGAGCACGCATCGGCAACAAAGCAAAGTGTCGCCCGGGGGCGGGGAAAGTTTCGAGCGGGAGTCCCGATCGGCATGGATAGCCTCATCTCGGCAGTCTGTCCGGTCGCGGGATTATACCGGGCAGAGGCTTGCGGGTAGAATTCACGGTTCGTTTCATCACCTGAGACCCGAAGACCATGCGACTCTTTGGATACCTAATCCTGTTCGCGCTGATCGGCTACGGCATCTGGCCCTATTTCACGGTCTTTCGGCTTGACGAGGCGATCAATCAAGAGGGTACGGCTCAGCTCTCCACCATGGTGGACCTTCCGGCGATCCGTGCCAATTACAAGGCGCGGGTGACCGCGGGCGTCGACGGCATCTTCCCCTCGGGCGACCCCGACAGCGTCATGAGCTGGATCCGTCAAAACGTCGACCGACTCGGCGACTCCGCGCTCGAGCAGGCGATCACCCTGCCTTGGGTACGCGACACCCTGCGCGGCGCGGTTACGCGAGCCACCGGCCAGAGTCCGCCTTACCTGCTCGGCGGGATCGACTTCGCCTTTTTCGAGTCCTACAACCGCTTTCTCGTCCGCATCGGCGATTTAGGCCGTTCGCCGACCCATGTGCGGATGACGCTGCAGGGCATGGACTGGAAGATCACCGACATCATCGACTGAGGCGGCGCGGAAGTCTCCGTAGCTGCGGCCCGCAGCGACCGGGTCTGTCCTAGGCCGTGCGGCCCCGGCCGGCCGGTTTGACGAGCTTGCTGTGGTCGATCAGCAGGAGTCGGCAGCTCGGACATCGCCAAGCCATGTTGGCTGCCGGCCGAAGCGACATGCTGATGGTGTTGGGCATGGCACTGCCGATGTGCGCGAAGGTTCCGGGTGGTCTCTTGTCGCGCGATGACCAGATCGCACCCTTGCCAAGCATGACCCAGCCGGCCTCCATCGCAGTCCCGCAGTCCGGGCAGGCGTAGCTGCGTCCCGACCAGAGAGCGGAGGTTGCCGGAACCTCGCATGCCTTGCCTTGCAGATGGCGCACGATCGCCCAGAGGGCCAGCAAGGCCGCGATGGCAGCGCTTGTGCCGATCCAGAGTGCCACATTCGCTGTCATGGCTCGCTCCACTTGAAACCAACCAAATTCACCTAGTGAAGCACGGCAGATGTGTCGGAATCGCTGCACTGCTCCACTATTCACCTCCGTTGGATCGCGGCGCGCCTTTCATCCGGGCGTGTCGAAACGATTCGCCTCGAGGGGACAGGCTTGAACCAACCCGTCCAGATAACGCCTGATCAGCTCGGCCGTCAAGACCTCCGCAGGGGCTGTTGCCGAAGGAGCGCGCCGAAGAGGTCTACCAGAGCGAGCGCGCCGCCGGACGTGATGCCGACATCGCCGTCAAGGACGCCTATCGGACCTTCGACATCCGCGTCGCACCGGTGCGGGCCGGGCAGGACACGCGCGTTCGGTTCGTTTATCTGCAGCCGATCGGCATCGATCACGGGATCGGGCGCTATGTGTATCCGCTCGAGGAGGGCGGCGTCGACGAGACCAAGCTCGCCTTCTGGACGGCGAGCACCGAGGTTCAGGATCGCTTCCGCTTCGATTTGCGCCTGCGCTCGGGCTATCCGATCGAGGCGATGCGGATGCCGAACGCAAGCGATGCGCGGATCGAGAAGCTCGACGCGCAGCGCTGGGATCTGCACCTGAGCGCGTGCGCGAATGGGCGGATCGTGTCGCCGCCGAGCAGCCCAACGGCGGTACCGACCTCTACTCCGGTCTCGAGCTCGGCCTGGATCGGGTCGACGCCGACCGCACCAGCGGCCTCATCCTGGTGACCGACGGTGTCGCGAACGTCGGCGAGACCGAGCAGCGTAACTTCCTCCGGCTGCTCGAGCAAAAGGAGGTGCGGCTCTTCACCTTCATCATGGGCAACAGCGCCAACCGCCCGCTCCTGGAGGCACTCACACAGGCGACGGCTTCGCCCGCTCGGTCTCCAACGCCGACGATATCGTGGGCGAGATCCTCGCCGCGTCCAGCAAGCTGACCCACGCTGCCCTGCACGGCATCCGGCTCGAGATCGACGGGGTGCGGACGACGGATCTCACCCCGACGCGGCCCGGATCGCTCTATCGCGGCCAGCAGCTGATGTTCCTCGGCGTTCTGTCGGGTTACGGCGCGCTTAAGCCTCGAAGCAGGTTTGAGAGCTCATCTCATGCGCGCCTAACCCGACCTACGGGGTCTCGGAGCCACTGTCATGACAACCAAGATGCCTTGGACGCTCGCCCTCGCCGTCGCGGCCAAGATCCTTCTGGAGTGCCTGACCGGTCAGGCGCTCTTCAGCGACACCGCCCGGGCGCCGGTGCACAGCGCCCACGCAGCCGGCTTTCTGATCGGGGTCGTGTTGGAAGCGTCAAGACCGGCTAAGATTGCCGGCATCGTCAATCCACAAGAGGACACCTCGATGACCTCGAGCAGCGGTCCGCGTCACGCCAAGACCGGCAAACCCATCAACAACGCCAAGCTCGACCGCGTCGTCGCCGATGCCCGCAAGGCCAGCGACGATCGCGCCGCCGGCTATCGGGAGCAAGCACTGAAGCTCTATGCCTGGGTCTGCGGACGGTGCGCGCGCACCTTCACCCGCGAGAACCTGCGCGAGCTGACCGTCCACCATAAGGACATGAACCACGACAACAATCCGCCCGACGGGAGCAACTGGGAGCTGCTCTGCGTCTACTGTCACGACAACGAGCACCAGAAGTACGAGGAGCACATCGCCGCGCTCGCCGGCGGCCGAGTCGCCAAACCGGGCGTGGTCGGAAAACAGACGACACACAATCCCTTCGAAGGGTTGGCCGATCTCTTGAAGAAAGACGGCTAAACCGCGCCAGGTGTGATCCGTTCAGCCTCGCACAAGAGCAGGCTCACCGGAAACCAACGAGCGCCGGAGCCAGTGAGTGAGAGTGCGCATGGAAGCCTTGTTCCTCGCTCCGGCCGACGCCTCTCGTGGCGCAGAGCGCCACGGGGCATGCGTGACACCGCGGAGCGGATGTCACGAGTCCCTGATGGGTTGGGTGGCCGGTGCTCGCTCGAAACCCCGCGCAGTCAAGAGCCCGGCTCGACGCCACCACGGACCTGGTGACATCTCGAAAGCCGATTACACTTGAAGAGGACCTTCAATCACCTAAACCGCGTCGGGGCTCCGACGCCCCTGATCCGCGTCGAGCCGGCCAAAGAGCGGCGCCGACTCATGTCACTGCAGGACGCGGTTTAGGGTTAGCTACAGCCAACGAGGTTTGCGATGGACAACCACGACTATCAACGCCTGTTGCTCGCGGTGGATTTCGAGAAGGAGAGCGAACCGGTCGTCGCACGCGCGCAGCGGCTCAAGACATTGCTGGGTGCACGGCTTTTTCTGCTGCACGTGGTCGAGCACGTCCCGCCGACGATGGAGTATATGCCGGTCGGGTATGCCGGCGACGTCGCCGTCCCGGAGAATCTGGACTTGGAAGAGGAGCTGATGGCGATCGCACAGCGTGAGCTCGACGTCTTGGGTGAACGCATGGATGTGCCGGTCGCGGACCGACTGGTTCGGGTCGGTCCGACGGGACGCACGATCGACGCGGCTGCCGGCGAGCTCGATATCGACCTCGTCGTCATCGGCAGCCGCGGACGCCACGGATTTTTGGGGCTGTTCGGCTCCACGGCGCGCTCCGTTCTGCGCAACCCGACCTGCGACGTGCTGTGCGTGAAGATCGAAGAGGCCGGCTAAACCGCGGCCGGGGTCCTTTGCGAGCGCCTCGGATGAGTTGGGCCTCGGGTGAAACCTGCACCGTCGGCGCTGCCGCGGTTTAAGAATCCAAAGAATGCGAAACGCGGCCGTAGGTTGTGCCGAGCCGTGCGAGGCACAACCAACCGTCGGCGCAAGTTGTGCTTCCTATCGTCAGCACAAACCACTGGCTACGCCGCTCAGATCGGCATCCACCAAGCGGCTAGGGCGATGAGAATGGCCGCCATCGCCCCGGCGATCAGGTCGTCGAGCATGATGCCGAGGCCGCCGGGCACCTTTCGGTCCGCCACCCGCACGGGCCAGGGTTTCCAGATATCGAAGAGCCGGAAGAGTGCAAAGCCGGCGAGGATCCAGAGCCATCCGGCCGGTGCGGCGACCATGGTCAGAAGAAAGCCGACCCATTCGTCCCAGACGATCGCGGAGGGGTCTTTGGAGTCCAGATCGCGTGCCGTGCGCTCGCAGGCCCAGATCCCGACGAGTGTGAAGAGGACCAGCAGACCGACATAGAACGGCCAGGCGAGCGGGCTGAGCAACAAATAGAGCGGAATCGCCGCGAGCGTGCCGACGGTTCCGGGCGCACGCGGCGACAATCCGGAGCCGAAACCGAAGGCGATCCAATGATGGATCCGTCGCGGATTGAAGCCGGACTTGAAGCCACTTTGGGGCATGCCGTCAGGTGTTGTTCGAGAAGTGGTCATAACCGGCACTCGCAAGGCTTGTCGGGGTACCGTCCGGTCCCTTCAGGAACAATCCGGGCTGCGCACGGATGAGGCCGACGGCGGTCAGCGCACAGCCGAGCCCTGCCGCCATCGATGCGATCAGCGATGCCTGCTCGGGCGGCGCGCAAAAACCCAGCTCGTAATCGTCGCCGCTCGACAGCGGCAGCGACCAATCGCCCTCGGATGCGATCCGGCTTGCCACGGCGGGAGACAGGGGCAAGGCCGCGAGGTCGATCTCGGCGCCGACGCCGGATGCGGCGAGGATGTGGCCGAGGTCCCCGGCCAGACCGTCCGAGAGATCGATCATGGCTGAGGCGATCCCGCGCAAGGCGGACCCGAGTGCGACGCGCGGATCCGGGCGTTCCAGTCGCGCACGCAGAGCCGGATCGACCGGACCGCCCTCGCGCATGAGCCGGAGCGCCAGCCCGGCATCGCCCAACGTCCCGCTCACCCAGACGAGGTCACCTGGACGAGCGCCGTCGCGTCGCACCGCCGCACCGCGCCGCACCAGACCATGGACCTGCACGGTCACGCTCAAAGGACCGCGCGTGGTATCGCCGCCCACCAAACGGACCCCGTAGGTTCGGGCCAGGTCGCCGAAGCCGCGCGCGAATGCCGCCAGCCAGTCGTCGTCGCGCTCGGGCAGGGTCAAGGCCAAGGTTGCCCAAGCGGGTGAGGCAGCCATGGCGGCCAGATCGCTGAGTCCGACGGCTAAGGACTTGTGTCCGAGGGCCTCGGCATCGCAACCGTGAAAGAAGTGGACCCCGGCGACCAGGGTGTCGATGCTGACCGCCAGGCTCAGGCCGGCCGGGACCTCGAGCAAGGCACAGTCGTCGCCGACGCCGAGCAGGACGTCGGCACGCGGCGCGCCGAGATCGGCAAAGAAGCGACCGATGAGAGCGAACTCGGATCGCGAGCCTTCATCCATCGGCCATGTCCACAGATCGGGTCGGCGCAGCTTCGCCCGAATTCACTCGGCACAAAATCGAATAATCGTGTGTGCCCAGCCGGCGCCCTGAACAGTCCTGCGGCATCACGCGCGCCTAGATCGACCGACCCGACGCCGCCGCATGCGTGCGCGCGACCTTGTCGAGCACGCCGTTGACGTACTTGTGCCCTTCGTGCGCGCCCAGCAGCTTGGTCAACTCGACCGCCTCGTTGATGGCGACACGATCCGGAATGGAGTCGGAGAAGAGGATCTCGAAGGCGCCCAGACGCAGGATCGCAAGCTCCACCGGATCGACCTGGCTGATGGGTCGGTCGAGGACCCGGTCAAGCTCGGTATCGATCTCCGCGACATGGATCGGAACGCCCGTGAGCAGTTGATCCAACAGCTCCATGTTGAAGTTGAACCGCTCCTTGGCATCGGGCGGAGCGTCGTCGTCCTCGGCCCCGTTCAGCGAGCCGGCAACGGCATCGAGCCACTCGGGGTCATCGAGGAGATGGCGTTTGATCTCCATCGGGTCTTCGCCGGTCAGTCGCCATTGATAGAGCGCCAAGGCGGCATAGCGGCGTGACTGGCTGCGGGGATTGATCGTCATCAATCGAGCTGCCGCAGGAGGTCGACCATCTCGATGGCGGACATGGCCGCCTCCGCGCCCTTGTTGCCGGCCTTGGTGCCGGCGCGCTCGATCGCCTGCTCGATGGTGTCGACGGTGAGGACGCCGAAGGCGACCGGGATGGCGTACTTGAGGCTGACCTGAGCCATGCCTTTGACGCATTCTCCTGCGACGTATTCGAAGTGCGGGGTTCCGCCGCGGATGACGGCACCCAGCGCCAGAATGGCGTCGAAGCTGCCCTTCGCGGCGAGGCGCTCGATGGTCACCGGCATCTCGAAGGCGCCGGGCACGCGCACGATGGTCAGCGCATCATCCGTCGCGCCGTGACGCTTGAGCGTGTCGATAGCGCCTTTTTCGAGCGCCTCGACCACGTAACTGTTCCAGCGCGATACCACCAGGCAGAAGCGCGCATTGTCGGCGCGCATGGCGCCTTCGATCGTCTTGATACTCATCGGTTGGCTCGTCTCGATTCAAACCGCAAAGGCGCAAAACGCGCGAAGGGGGTTTCAAACCGAAGTCTCGGAAGCTGCTTTCACGGACGAGGTGATGGACCGTCGGGCGGCAACACCTCGCCATCCTTTACGAGCTAGTACGACCTAGGGAACAGGTCAAAAATAAGTAAGACAACTCCACGAGAGAATACCTTTGTCACGGTTGTCGTTGTCGTTGTCGTTGTCGTTCTCGATTACGACAACGACAACGACAACGGTTAGATTCGGTGCTCAACTTGTTTCTGAAAGGTTATGAGTCGTCCTTTGCGCCATTGCGGTTCGCGCTCTACGTCTCGGCATCCGCCACGGCTCAGGTCGATGCACCACCCGCCGGCTTCCCGCCAGTGTACTCCATGACCTCCAGATCGAAGCCCGAGATCGCATGCATCGCCTTGGGCGCACTCATGACGCGCATCTTGCGCACGCCGATATCCGAGAGGATCTGGGCGCCGATCCCGTAGGTCCGCAGCGCATTGCGATCCTGGCGACGAGCCGGGACGACGTCGTCCTCGTCGTGGAGCTGGAAGTCCTTCAGACGCGCCAGCAGGTCGGCAGCACTGTCGCGGTTGCGCAGCACCACGATCACGCCCTCGCCCTCCGCTGCGATCTGTCGCATCACGTCCTGCAGCGGCCAGCCGCAGGCGTTGTGACGCGTGCCGAAGAGGTCGCACAGGGTATTTTGCAGGTGCACCCGGACCAGGGTCGGACGGTCGGGGCTGATCTCGCCCAAGGTCAAGGCCAAATGGATCTCGTTGTCGATACTATCCCTGTAGGCCACCAGGCGGAAGGTCCCGTGATCCGTGCGCAGCTCGCATTCGCACTCGCGCAGGACCGCCTTCTCGTGCCGAACCCGATAGTGGATGAGGTCCGCGATGGTGCCGATCTTCAGCTCGTGGGTCTCGGCAAAGGCTTCGAGATCGGGCCGGCGCGCCATCGAGCCGTCCTCGTTCAGGATCTCGACGATCACCGCGGCCGGGCTGTAGCCGGCAAGCCGCGCCAGATCGCATCCGGCCTCGGTATGACCGGCCCGGACCAAGACCCCGCCCGGCTGGGCCATGAGCGGAAAGATGTGGCCCGGTTGGACCAGATCCTTCGGCTGCGCATGCGGCGCGACCGCGGCCTGGATGGTCGTGGCCCGGTCGGCCGCCGAGATGCCGGTCGTCACGCCGCGCGCCGCCTCGATGGAGACGGTGAAGGCGGTCGAATGGGCGGCCTGATTGTCGCTGACCATCATCGGCAGGCGCAGGCGTTCGCAGTGCTCCTTGCTCAAAGTCAGGCAGATGAGACCTCGCCCGAACTTGGCCATGAAGTTCACTGCCTCCGGGGTCACGCGATCGGCCGCCATAAGCAGATCGCCCTCGTTCTCGCGATCCTCGTCGTCCATGATCACGACCATCCGCCCCTGACGGAGCTCCTCGATGATCTCTTCGGTACTGTGGAGGCCTGAATTACCCATGGCTCAAATATCGTCCGAGCGAAAAGCCGGTTAGTTTAATCCCAAACGTAGGATGGGTAGAGCGCAGCGAAACCCATCCTCCCCGCTCCAACGCCGAGAACAAATAGCGTCGAAACACATCACTCCAGCCCCGGCACCATCGCGTGGCTAACCCGAGATGCCGAGGTTTGGAGGATGGGTTTCGCTGCGCTCTACCCACCCTACGGCGATCTCGATCATCCATCGCCGGATCTCGCAAAACCATGCTGCGCGAGAAAACCCATGGTCAATCCCGGCTTCGCCGGACCGCTCTCGGCCGCGGCATCGCCCAGCAGCAGCCGCTCCAGATAGCGCGCAATCAGGTCCACCTCCAGGTTGACACGGGTGCCGCTGCGATAGCCGCCGATGATGGTCTCGGTCAGCGTATGGGGCACGATATTGAGCTCGAAGACGGCGCCGTCCACCTGATTGACCGTCAGGCTGGTGCCGTCCACGCAGATGGAGCCCTTCGGCGCGATATAGCGCGCCAGCTCCGCCGGTGCCTGGATGCGCAGTCGCCAGGATCGCGCATCTTCGCGCTGCTCGATGATCTGCCCGACACCGTCGACGTGGCCGCTGACCAGGTGCCCGCCAAGCGGGGTCGCCAAGGTGAGGGCCGGCTCCAGATTGACCGGACTGCCGGGCGTCAGCGTCCCGAGCGTCGTGAGGGACAGGGTCTCGCGCGAGACATCCGCAGCGAAGCCGCGCCCCGTCAACTCGACCGCCGTCAAACAGATGCCGTTGACCGCGATGCTGTCGCCGAGCGACGCGTGCGTAAGATCGAGCTTCCCGGCATCGATCGAGAGGCGCACGTCGCCGCCGCGCGGCTCGAGCCGCGCGATGCGGCCGATGGATTGGATGATTCCGGTGAACATGGTTTCGGTATCCGGTTTCTACGCTTTTCGATCGCTGCGTCGGGGTGAGGAGGATGGGTTTCGCTGCGCTCTACCCATCCTACGTGCTTCGGGCGCTGCCGGTCGGCTCGGGGCGGGCGGTGATGCGAAGATCTCGGCCGACGGCGCGAACATCGGTGATCGCGAGCGGGATGCGATCGCGCATCCGATCGAGTCCGGGCAGGGTGAACAGACCGCGTCCTGCATCGCCCATGAGGTGCGGGGCGAGGTAGATCAGGATCTCGTCGACCAGACCTGCCGAGATGGCCGCTCCGGCGAGGGTCGGACCGGCCTCCAGGAGCACCTCGTTGATCTCGCGGCGGCCCAGCTCCTTCAGAAGCGCGCCGAGATCGACCTGCACCGCGTCACCGGAACAGCGATAGACCTCGGCACCTGCGCCCTTCAGCTCGGTCATCCGCCCGGGGTCGTCGACCGCACCGACAATCAGGGTCGTCCCGGGCAGGGTCAGGATCCGGGCGCTCGGCGGCGTGCGCCAGCAGCTGTCCACCACCACCCGGAGTGGCTGGCGAATCGCCTCGCCCGGACGCATCCCGGGGAGATCGTCCGCACCGAGACGAACATTCAGACTCGGATCATCCGCCAGCAGCGTCCCGATCCCGGTGAGGATCGCCGAGCTGCCGGCGCGCAGACGCTGCACGTCGCGTCGCGCTGCCTCGCTCGTGATCCAGTGACTCTCGCCGCTCGCCATCGCGGTCCGTCCGTCCAGGCTCGCCGCAAGCTTGCAGCGCACATAAGGACGGCCCTGCTCCATCCGCTTGATGAAGCCCGGGTTGAGCGCGCGCGCCTCGGCCTCGAGCAGGCCGGTCTCGACGGCAACACCGGCCTCGGCCAGCAGTCGCAAACCCCGCCCGGCAACCAGTGGATTCGGGTCGACCATCGCGCAGACGACCCGCGCGACCCCGGCCTCCAGCAGACCGTCGGTGCAGGGCGGCGTGCGGCCTTGATGACAGCAGGGCTCGAGCGTCACATAAGCGGTCGCGCCGCGGCCACGCTCGCCCGCCTCGATCAAGGCATGGCGCTCGGCATGCGGCTCACCGGCGCGCCGGTGCCAGCCCTCGCCGACGATCCGGCCGTCTCGGACGATCAGGCAGCCAACGCGTGGATTGGGATCGGTCGTGAAGCGCCCGAGCTCGGCGAGCTGAACGGCCCGCGCCATGAAGGCCCGGTCGGCACCCGGGGCCGTCCTGCCCCTTGGCGCGTCATCCGACCCGGTCGTCAAGGCTTGGGCTCCAGCTCCTGGAGCAGATCCAACTGCTGGCGCTTCGCCTCGGGCGTCGGCTGCTGCTCCAGCCGCTCGATCTCCTCGCGGAAGGCGGCGACGTCCTCGAACTTGCGATACACCGAGGCGAAGCGCACGTAGGCGACCTGATCGAGCTGACGCAGCTCCTCCATGACCAGCTCGCCGATCCGCAGGGCCGGGACCTCGCTCTCTCCGCTCGACATCAACTTGCGCTGGATCCGCCACATCGCGCTGTCGATCTCGTCCGTGCTGACCGGCCGTTTCTCGAGCGCGCGCATCATCCCGGAGCGCAGCTTGCGCCCGTCGAAGGGCGCACGACTGCCGTCGCGCTTGACAACCCGCGGCAGATTGAGCTCGGCCGTCTCGAAGGTCGTGAAGCGCTCGTGACAGACGACGCACTTGCGCCGCCTGCGCACTTGGTCGCCCTCACCGGAAAGACGCGAGTCCACCACCTTGGTGTCCTGGGCGCCGCAGAAGGGGCAGCGCATTCAACGCTCGTAGACGGGGAAGCGTTCGCAGAGCGCAAGCACCTTGGTCTTGACTGCATCGATGGTCGCCCGATCGCCGCGCGCATCGATCAGATCGCACATCCAGCCGGCCAGATCGCGCGCCTCGTCGGTCCCGAAACCACGCGTGGTGATGGCCGGGGTGCCGACACGGATGCCGCTGGTGACGAAGGGCGATTGCGGATCGTCGGGCACCGCGTTCTTGTTGACCGTGATGTTGGCCGCGCCCAACCAGGCGTCGACATCCTTGCCGGTCAGACCCTGCTCGATGAAGCTGACCAGGAAGAGATGATCGTTCGTCCCGCCCGAGACCACGTCGTAGCCGCGCGAGAGAAACACCTCGGCCATCGTCTGGGCGTTCAACACGACCTGCTGCTGGTAGACCTTGAAGCTCGGCTCCAACGCCTCCTTGAAGGCCACCGCCTTGGCGGCGATCACATGCATCAGGGGACCGCCCTGGGTGCCCGGGAAGACCAGCGAGTTGAACTTCTTCTCAAGCTCGGGATTGGCCTTGGCCAGGATCAGGCCGCCGCGCGGACCGCGCAGGGTCTTGTGGGTGGTGGTGGTGGTCACGTCGGCGATCTGCACCGGGCTCGGGTAGACGCCTGCGGCGACCAGACCGGCGACATGCGCCATGTCGACCATCAGGTAGGCGCCGACGGCATCGGCGATGGTCCGGAAGCGCGCCCAGTCGACGATCCGCGAGTAGGCCGAAAAGCCGGCAATGATCATCTTCGGGCGATGATCAAAGGCCAGACGCTCGACCTCGGCGTAGTCGATCTCTCCGGTCGCCGGATCCAGTCCGTACTGAACCGCGTTGTAGATCTTGCCCGAGAAGTTGGGCTTGGCACCGTGGGTGAGGTGACCGCCGTGCGCCAGGCTCATGCCGAGCACCGTGTCGCCGGGCTCGCACAGGGCCATGAAGACCGCGGCGTTGGCCTGGGAGCCGGAATGCGGCTGGACGTTGGCGTAATCGGCGCCGAACAACTGCTTGGCGCGCTCGATGGCGAGCCTCTCGGCCACGTCCACGTACTCGCAGCCGCCGTAATAGCGCTTGCCGGGGTATCCCTCGGCATATTTGTTGGTCAGAACGCTGCCCTGAGCCGCCAGGACACGCGGACTGGCGTAGTTCTCGGAGGCGATGAGCTCGACGTGCTCCTCCTGACGACGCTCCTCGTTCTGGATTGCACCCCAGAGTTCAGGATCATAGTCGCTGATCTGCATGCTTTTCTTGAACATCGTTCATTCCCCCGGCGGCGCAAAGCCGCACAGTGTATCGATTCTTCGGCCCCGCGTCGCTATCTGGACCGTGCAGATGCGAAGATGTGAGAGAGGTCGTGAGGATTGGCAATCCCGCGGAAAGTCGGGTTTGACCGGAATCGGTCTCGCTCCGAGCGAGAACCGCCCCCGGGATCGGTCGACTTGCAGTCGACGATCCCGGGGGTGTCGGGTGTCTAAACCGCGTCCTGAGCGACATGCGTCATTTTCATTTCGCCTAAACCGAATCGCGAGAGACGCAGTTTAGTCGGCCCCCGCGTCGCCCGGAAAAAAGTCGGCAGCCAGGATGTCCTCAAGGGCGTAAGGACAGTGCTCGGAAAACTGCCGGCGATCGATCCCGGTTTCGTCCTCGGCCTTCAGCTTGGCTTTCTCGTAGGCCGCTTGCAGCTTCTCGATCAGGAAGGGACGCAGGCTGGGGCTGTCTTCCAGCAACTCGGAGATGTCCATGCGCTGCGCGAGGATCGTCGTACGCCAGCTGCGCGAACGCTTCGGTGCTTGGTAGTGCCATTTGAGGAGATGCATCAAGAGGACAGCGAGGCGGCTCAACAGCTCGCGTTTTTCGCTCTTCGCCATGGCCTCGAGCTCCTCTGCAATGTGTTCGACGTCGATCCGATCGAGTTGACCGCGGCGCATCAAGGCCACGTTGTCGGTCAGCCAGCCGTAGAAGTCTTGGTCGTAGCTTTGAGGTGTGCTCACGTGGACGTCCTCAGATGGTGTCACGGGCGGGGGTGTCGGCGTTGCCGATCGAGAACGGTGGAACCCGTACCGGTCGAGATGACAGGACTATAGATTGAGGAAGCGGCGGCGGCAAATCCGACCGGCCCGGGCGGGCATTCCGAACGCCGGTCAGACTGGACCGAACGATGCCCGGCATGCGAGATTTCGACAGCCTGACCCACGTGAGGATACTCGATGACGCCCGAAGCCGATTATGACCAGGATTTTTGCGCCTGGATCGCACGCAATGTCGCGCTGCTGCGCGCGGGACGCGTCTCGGAGGTCGACGCGGAAAACATTGCCGAGGAGCTTGAAAGCATGGGAAAGCGCGACCTGAGGCAGCTGAGGAGTCGCTTGCAGGTGCTGACCATGCATCTGCTCAAGTGGCAGTTCCAGCCGGAGCTGCAAAGCAAGAGTTGGCTCGCGACCATCGATCACCAGCGCGACGAAATCGAGGCTCTGCTGCTCGACAGCCCGAGCTTGCGCCCATCCTTGGGCGCAGCGCTAGCGATGATCTACCCCAAAGCTGTCCGTGACGCCTCCCGTGAATCGGGTCTGCCCGAGATGGCTTTCCCCGACACCTGCCCCTACAGGCTCGACGAGATGCTCGCACCCGGTTTTTTGCCCGAGAGCGGCCGACGTTGATCCGACGCAGGGGCTTCGCGGTGTAGAATTGCGGCCCGATCAGACCGACATGGCCATCATTGACATGTCGACAGCACACCGCCGGGGCCGCAGACGATGACCGAAACCATCCACAACGTCGATCACGCCGAGATCAGCAAGTTCGAGGAGCTGGCCTCGCGCTGGTGGGATCCGCACAGCGAGTTCAAGGCGCTGCACGAGATCAATCCGCTGCGCTTGGACTATATCGAGCGCGCGGCGGGCGGGCTGGCCGGCAAGCGGGTTCTGGACGTCGGCTGCGGCGGCGGCATCCTTTCCGAGGCCATGGCGCTGCGCGGTGCCGAGGTGACCGGGATCGACATGGGCGCCATGCCGCTGCGTGTGGCCGAGCTTCACACCCTCGAGAGCGGCGTGGAGGTCAGCTACCGGCTCGTGCCGGTCGAGGTGCTCGCGGCGGAGCAGCCGAACAGCTTCGATCTGGTCACCTGCATGGAGATGCTCGAGCACGTGCCGAGCCCGGCCTCGATCGTCGATGCCTGCGCGCGTCTGGTGCGCCCGGGCGGGACGGTGGTCTTCTCGACCCTCAACCGCAATCCCAAATCCTATCTCTTCGCCATCCTCGGCGCCGAATATGTCATGGGTCTCCTGCCTAAAGGTACGCACGACTACGCCCGCTTCATCCGCCCCTCCGAGCTGCATGCCTGGATCCGCCCGACCGATCTGCGCACCACCGACATGACGGGCATGACCTACAACCCGCTGACCAAAACCTATCGGCTCGCCCCCGACACTCTCGACGTCAATTATCTTGTGACCTGCGTGCGCGATTCCGATTGATGTCGGCCTCGCAGGCGGTAATCGAGTGGGCCTTTCCGAATCCCGCAACCCCGCCCGGCTCGTCCGCATACTACAGCGTGCGCTTTACATCGCCCGGGCTGCGCGACGATCTGGCCGCGCTGCTCGGTTGGCGTCATCTGGTGCGATCGGTCCTCGATGATGTTTCGGACCGGGGTGTGGCGGAACGCAAGCTCGGCTGGTGGAACGACGAGCTCGAGCACATCGTCATGGGCACGGGTCGGCATCCGCTGGGTGTGCCGCTCGGTCGGTTGATCGCGCGTGCCGAGCTGCCGCGACAACCCTTTGTCGACATCGTCCTGGGGACGGAAGCGATCCTGGCCGATCGGCGCGTGCAGGACGTCGCCGCACTCGCGGCCTTGGCCGACCTGGATCTCGGGGCGCTCTTCGAGCTGATCGCCCGCGCGCACGGCGATTCCTCACCGACCGGCATCGCCGCTGCCCGAGGTGCAGGCAGCTATTGCGGCTTAGTCGAGCTCGTCCGGGACAGCGGTCGTCTGCTGCGGCAAGACAGGTGCGGCTTCCTGCCCGAGGATCGACTGGAGCGTCACGGCGTGAGTCATGCCGATCAGCGGCCGACCGAGATCCGTAAGCACTTGGCCTCGCTGCTCGCCGATCTCGCCGAGGATCTGAATCGCCATCGCACCGGCCTGAGCCATGACCTTCCCGGGTTGCCCACCGTGATCCGGATCCGCGTCCGCCTCGCGGATCGCCTCCTCGCCGAGATCGCGGACAGCGAGTTCGACGTCGCCGACCAGCGGATCGCCCTGACCCCGATCCGCAAGCTGTGGAACGCCTGGCGCGAAAGTCGACGCGAATCACTCGTTTAAACCGCGCCGGATCCAGCGGTGATCAAGTCTGCCGGGGCCGATCCCATCCAAAAACAGCGCATACCGCACCGGGCGCGGTTTAATACTCAATGCCGCCGAGCGCGATCGCGGCGATCATTTCGAAACACGACAACCGAGCAAGAGGCATTTCAAGCAATGGACCAAGGACAATCCGACGCCGACCGACTGGACGGGCGCGTCATCTTGGTGACAGGCGCCGCCGAGGGGATCGGACGCGCCGTCGCGCTCGCCTGCGCCGCTGCCGGGGCGAGCGTCGTCCTGTCGCAATCCAACGAGTCGGACCTGACCGGCGTCTACGACGCGATCGAGGCCGACGGCGGGCCCGAGCCGGCGATCCTGCCGCTGAACCCGGAGACCGCGACCGAGGACGCCTTCCTCGCCGCCGCCAACGTCCTCGGCGATGCCTTCGGTCGGCTCGACGGAGTGGCCCATTGCGCCTCCTACGCGCCTTTTCTCAGCCGCATCGACGACTACGACGCGAGCGAATGGGAGCGCGTGATCCGCATCAATCTCACCACGCCCTTTCTCCTGACGCAGGTCTGCATGCCCTTGCTGCGGGCCTCCGAAGACGCCTCGGTGATCTTTACCTCCGACCGCGTCGGTCGTCAGGGGCTGGCCTACTGGGGCGCCTACGCTGCGGCCAAGTTCGGCATCGAGGGGCTTATGCAGGTTTTGGCTGCCGAAATGCGCGAAAACGGCAAGATCCGGGTCAACAGCATCGACCCCGGCGTCGTGCGGACCGCCTTGCGCGCCCGTCTTTATCCGGGCGAGAACGCTCTGAACAACCCCTTGCCCGAGACGATCGCCGGCGTCTACGTCCGCCTGCTCGGGCCGGCGGGACGGGGAACCAACGGCGCAGCGCTTCAGGCGCAAGACCCGGCTTGATCGCCCGAGCCGGAACGCAGCCGATGCGTAGGCCATGACCCCCGACCTCGATCAGGCGCTCGATCGCCTGCGAACCGCGGGGCTCTATCGGCGCCGCCGCGTGCAGGACCGCCCGCAGCAGCCGGAGGCCATCGTGGACGGCCGCCCCATGCTGAGCTTCTGCAGCAACGACTACCTGGGGCTCGCCAATCACCCCGAGGTCATCGCGGCGTTGCGACACGGGGCGGAGCGTTGGGGCGTCGGCAGCGGCGCCGCCCATCTGGTCAACGGACACAGCGCCGCCCATCATGCCTTGGAAGAGGAGCTGGCCGACTTCAGCGGACGGCCCCGTGCGCTCCTCTTCTCGACCGGCTACATGGCGAACCTGGGGATCATGTCGGCCCTGACCGGCCGGGGCGACACACTCTGGCAGGACCGGCTCAATCACGCCTCGCTGCTCGACGGCGCGCTCCTCTCGCGCGCGACGCTGCGACGTTATCCGCACGCCGATGCGGCCGAGCTCGACCGTCTGATCGGCGACCGAGACACGCGGATGATCGCCACCGACGGCGTCTTCAGCATGGACGGCGACCTCGCCCCCTTGCCCGCGCTCGCCCTGATCGCACGCCGCGCGGGCGCCCGGCTCCTGGTCGATGATGCCCACGGTCTCGGGGTGCTGGGGCGCGAGGGGCGCGGCACGCTCGATCATTTCGGTCTCGGCGCCGAGCAGGTGCCGATCCTGATGGGTACCCTGGGCAAGGCGTTCGGCACCTTCGGCGCCTTCGTGGCCGGCTCGGATGACCTGATCGAGACCCTGATCCAGCGTGCGCGAAGCTACATCTACACCACCGCAACACCCCCGGCCCTTGCGGAGGCGGCACGCACGAGCCTCGCCCTCGCCCGTCGCGAGGACTGGCGACGCGAGCACCTGCAGGCCCTGATCGCCCGACTCCGGGCCGGTGCGAACCAGCTCGATCTGCCGTTGTCCGAATCGCCGACGCCCATCCAGCCGCTGATCGCCGGGAGCAGTCATCAGGCGTTGGCGTGGGCCGGGGAGCTGGAGACCCGCGGGATCCTCGTCGGCGCCATCCGCCCGCCCACAGTACCGGAGGGCAGCGCACGTCTGCGGGTCTGTCTGTCGGCCGCGCATACCGAGACGATGGTGGACCGCCTGCTCGACGCACTCGCAGCCCTACAACCCGTGGCGCCGAGCGACTAAACCGGAGGCCGGAAGCCGTCGATCGGATCAGCGCAGCGTCATCCGACATTCAGCCTCTCGTTGGCATGCCGACGTCGGGTTGCGGCCCCCGTCGATGCATTGCGTTAAGATCTAACGCCGAACCACGCGGGCCCCATCCAACCCGCGTGTTAACCACTGACGACCCGACACCGAATGCACGACACAAAGGACGCAAAAGACACCGACCGCCACCTGGTTCTGCTCCATGGCTGGGGGATGAACAGCGCCGTCTGGGAACCTCTCGCCGACGATCTCCCGCCCGGCATCGTCCCCTGCCCCATCGACCTGCCCGGCCACGGCGACCGCCCCTTCTCGCCGCGACTCGGCGACCTCTGGTCCTGGGCCGACGCCTGTCTGGAGGCCGCGCCGGAGCGCGCGATCTGGCTCGGCTGGTCGCTCGGCGCATTGGTCGCCCTGGCGGCGGCGGTACGCTCACCCAAGCGCGTCGAAGGGTTGATCCTGATGACCGGCACGCCCCGTTTCGTGCGCGCGGCGGACTGGATGCCGGCGATGCTGCCCGAGACGCTCGACCAGTTCCATGCCGGTTTGCTCGCCGATCCCGACGAGACACTCGCGCGCTTCCTCGCACTCCAGTTGCGCGGCAGCGACGACGCGCGCGCGACCCTGCGGGGCCTGCGCCGACGCATCGCCGAGCGGCCCCAGCCGGACCCGGATGCGCTCTCGATCGGCCTGGACATCCTGCGCGACGAAGACATGCGCGGCCGGCTCCCGGACATCCGCTGTCCGACGCTTTGGATCTTCGGCAGCCATGACGTACTCGTACCCCCGGCCGTCGCCGAGCGTGTCGAGATCCTGATGCCGGGTGCACTCACTGCCGTCGTCCAGGGTGCCGCCCACGCGCCGCACCTCTCGCATCCGCATCGCACCCGCGAGATCGTTCGGACCTTCCTGACCCGGACCGAAGATCCCGTGGCAGGTCCGAGCGAGGATCGGCCCACGCCATGAATCCGATCGACCCACCCATCGACCTTCGCATCGACAAAGGTCGGGCCCGGCGCAATTTCGAGCAGGCCGCGGAGCGCTACGACAGCGTCGCCGTGCTCCAGCGCGAGATCGCCGACCGGCTGCTGGAACGCCTCGATTACGTGCGTCTCGAACCCGAGCGCGTACTCGATCTCGGGGCGGGCACCGGCTATGCCGTCGATGCGCTGCATCGGCGTTATCGCAAGGCGCGGGTCATCGCACTGGACTTCGCGCACGGCATGCTGTTGCAGGCGCGCCGGCGCGGTGGCTGGCTCCGGCGGCCGCTGTGCGTTTGTGCGGATGCCGAATCGCTTCCGCTTGCCGACGGCGCGGTCGATCTCATCGTCTCGAACGCCACCTTTCAGTGGTGCAACGATCTCGATCGCACCTTCGCCGAGTGTCTGCGCGTTCTGCGTCCGGGCGGACTCCTGATGTTCAGCACCTTCGGACCCGATACCTTGAAGGAGCTGCGGCAAGCCTGGGCGCGGGTCGACGGCGCCTCGCACGTGAGCCCCTTTCTCGACATGCACGACGTCGGCGATGCCTTGGTGCGCGCCCGCTTTGCCGACCCGGTGATGGACACCGAGCGGATGACCCTGACCTACCCCGCCGTCCGCGAGCTGATGCAGGACCTCAAGATCCTGGGCGCGGGCAACGCAACCGCCGCACGCCCGCGCGGTCTCACGGGGCGTGCCCGGATCGCGGCCTTGGACGCGGCCTACGAGATTCACCGCAGCGACGGTCGACTCCCGGCCAGCTACGAGGTCGTCTACGGCCATGCCTGGGTGCCGGAGCAAAAACCCGCGCAGGGAGGCATCGCCGTCCCCTTAAGCGCCATCGGACATCGCCGCCGCGCGACCTCGCCCGCGGATCGCGCCGTCAAGACCGGTGGCTGACCCCACCTAAACCGCGTCCAGAGCGAGATGCTGACTTTCGAGCGAGCTCGACGCTTGGTGGGTACCTAAACCGCGTCCAGAGCGAGATGCTCACTTTCGAGTGAGTTCGAAGTTTGGTGAATCCACGACCCTTAGCGGGGGACGCGGTTTAAAATTTTATATTTTTTAATACTTTAAACCGCGCCGGCTCCAGCGGTTCTGAAATCCGCCGGGGCCGATCCCATCCAAAAACATCGCATACCGCGCTGGGCGCGGTTTAATGGAGGATCGCATCGCCATGCACGGGCTCTTCGTGACAGGAACGGATACCGGCTGCGGCAAGACCGAGATCAGTCTCGGGCTGATGGCCGCGCTGCAGGCGACGGGGCAAAACGTGCTCGGGATGAAACCGGTCGCCTCCGGTTGCGCGCGCGGCCCCGACGGGTTGCGCAACGACGATGCCGTGCGCTTGAGCGCTCAGGGTAGCTTCGAGGCACCCTATGGCCTGATCAACCCCTATGCCTTCGAGCCCGCCATCGCGCCGCACATCGCTGCCGGCCAAGCCGGGGTCGAGATCGGCCTGCCGACCATCGAGCAGGCGTATCGAGCACTCACGGGCGAGGCCGATCAGGTCCTCGTCGAGGGCGTCGGCGGCTGGCGCGTGCCCTTGGGGCCGCAGCTTTTCCTCAGCGACATCCCCAAGGCGCTGGGGCTGCCGGTCATCCTGGTGGTCGGTTTGAGGCTCGGCTGCATCAACCACGCGCTGCTGACGGTCGAGAGCATTCAGGGCACAGGGGGCGTCCTGGTCGGCTGGGTCGGCAATCAGGTCGACCCGACGATGCTGTCTCGCGACGCCAACCTCGCCACCCTTACGGCCCTGATCGACGCGCCCTGTCTCGGCGTCCTGCCCTGGATCGAAGAGCCGATCCCGAGCGAGCTGGCCGAATACCTCCATCCCGAGCTGATCGATCTGCAGCCGCGACATACCGCCAAGCTCGCCACGACGCAGACTCGGACCGAATCGCGGTCAGAGACCGGGGCGCGGACGGCAAAGCGACGCGCATAGACCGGCGTAGTCGGCTATTCTTGGGGCTCGGCACCTCGCGTGCTTCTCACCACATTGGATCCGGAATGATCGCCCTTTTGATGCCGTCCCAAAGCCGCAGTCGCCCCAACTCGAAGACCCTTGCCCTGGTCACGATCCTGCTCGCCGCCATCCTCGCCGCGCCGACGGCACTGGCGGATCCGGTGGCCCAAGTCCGGGCCCTTCCGCAGGCGAGCCTGCTGCTTCAGGAGAACGGCCGTGACCTGATCGCGACCCGCGCCGAGACACCGCGCATCCCGGCCTCGACCATGAAGGTGCTGACCGCATTCGCCGCGCTCGAGACCTGGGGACGCAACCATCGCTTCGAGACCGACTTCTACATGGACGACGCCGGCTGGCTCTGGGTCAAGGGCTCTGCCGACCCCTATCTGGTCTCGGAAGAGCTCGACAAGGTCGTGAGCGTGCTCGCGGCCAAGGGTCCGCGCCGGATCACCGGCATCGGACTCGACGACAGCTTCTTCAGCCCGGATGTCGAGATCGCCGGGCGCTCCTCGACCGACAACCCCTACGACGCGCCCGTCACCGCCTTGGCGGCCAACTTCAACACCGTGAACCTGATTCGCACCGGCGACAGCATCAAGAGCGCCGAGCCGCAGACCCCGCTGACCGACTCGGCGCGGCGCTTCGGCATGGCCGGGGCCGCCGGAAAACAACGCGTGAATCTGCGAGAGCGCGATAAGGCGCTGCACTATTTCGGCGAGCTCCTCGCCGCCAAGCTCGAAGGCGCCGGCATCCAGGTCGGCGAGCAGCAACGCATCGCGCCCATGCCGCGCGACGCCAAGCGCATCTACCGCCACGCCAACAGCCGCACCCTCGCCGAGATGGTCTCGCCGATGCTCGAGTACTCCAACAACTTCATCGCCAATGCGCTCTTCCTGCGACTGGCCGATCCGAAAGGCACGGGGCAGGTCAACATGACCGGCGCGAAACGCGCTATGACCGACTTCTCGCGCAAGCGCTTTGCCTGGCGCGATTTCACGATCGACGACGGCGCCGGTCTCTCGCGCGCCAATCGGCTCAGCGCCCGCCAACTCGTGGAGCTGCTCGACACCTTCGAGCCCTATCGGGATCTGATGCCCCGGCAGAACGGTAACCCCTCCGTGCGTGCCAAGACCGGCACCTTGCGCGGCGTCAGCACCTATGCCGGCTATGTCCGCCGCGGCGCGAGCTGGGAACCCTTCGCCCTGTTGATCAACGAGCCGGTCGACGGCGCCATCAGACAACGTGTCGCCAGCAGCTTGGCACGCTGAGCGTTCGACCTCGCCCGCCTCTTCGCACCGACCATCGGGAGCTCACCGTGAATTGTTCGACCGCTGCGACTGCGCCCCGGCGCCGAACGGGTTCGATCGCGGCCTCGGCGCTTGTCGCACTGCTCGCGACCGGTTGCGCGATCGCGCCGACCGCCGAACGCGAAGCGGGCCTGCCGGCCGCGATCGCAGGCGCCCCGACCCTCGGCACCGCGGGTTTCCCGTCGCTGGCACCCCTGATGCGCCGGGTGACCCCGGCGGTGGTGAACATCTCGGTGAAGTCCGAGGTGCCGATGGAGGACCATCCCTTCCTGCGTGATCCGGAATTCCGCCGTTTCCTCGATCGCTTCGGTCTACCCGCGCCCGAGGAGGGAGAGATCGAGCAACGCCAGAGCGTGGGCTCCGGGATCATCGTCGATGCCGCGCGCGGCTATGTGATGACGAACGATCATCTGCTGCGCAACGCGACCGAGATCCAGATCACGCTCAAGGACAGGCGCACCTTTCGCGCGCGGCGACTGGGTTCGGACGCCGCCTCGGACGTCGCCATCCTGGAGATTCCGCCGGTCGACGTGCGCGCGCTCAAGCTCGGCGACTCCAATCGACTGGAGGTCGGCGACTTCGTCATCGCCATCGGCAATCCGTTCGGATTGGGCCAGACCGTCACCTCCGGCATCGTGAGCGCCGTCGGGCGCAGCGGGATCGCCGGAAACCGGCTCGGCGAGCTGATCCAAACCGACGCCTCCATCAATCCAGGCAACTCGGGAGGCCCCTTGATCAACCTCGCCGGCGAGGTCGTCGGCATCAACACCGCACTCATCGGCCCGAGCGGGGGCAATGTGGGGATCGGGTTCGCGGTGCCGAGCAATCGCGCCCGCGTCGCCTTGGACAAGGTGATGCGCGGGCGATGACCCTGCGGCAGTGCGATTCAACGCGTCGGCCTTGTCCCTAAACCCAGCCACGTTGCTGATCGGAGCGGCAGGGTGGAGAGGCGCAGTCCACCAACGCCGGCGCGGGGCGCGGTGGACTTCGCTCTCGCTCGTCCACCCTACCGACCGTTTTACGCAAGGCCAACGCGTCGCTGCGGGATAAGGTTTCAGTCCGATGCCCTTGCGCGGGCTGGATGGGTTTCGCTCTCGCTCTACCCATCCTACGTCTCTCGGTTGTTTGGGAATCGTCCCCGAGGGCTCAGTCTCCGCCCTCGCCGTAATAATTGCCGATATAGTTCTCGAACTTGGTGTATTTGCCGAGAAAGGTCAGGCGGGTGGTTCCGATGGGTCCGTTGCGCTGCTTGGCGATGATGATCTCGGCGACACCCTTGTCCTTCGTGTCCTCGTGATAGACCTCATCGCGATAGATGAAGACGATGAGGTCTGCATCCTGCTCGATAGCGCCCGATTCACGCAGATCCGACATCACGGGCCGCTTGTTCGGCCGTTGCTCGAGACTGCGATTGAGCTGCGAAAGTGCGATGACCGGGACGTTGAGCTCCTTGGCGAGTGCCTTGAGCGAGCGCGAAATCGCAGAGATCTCGGTCGCCCGATTCTCGCCGACACCGGGGGCCTGCATGAGCTGGATGTAGTCCAGAACGATCAGACCCAGGTCGTCTTGATCGCGTTTGAGACGTCGCGCACGCGCCCGGACCTCGGTCGGCGAGAGAGCCGGCGTGTCGTCGATGAACAGGGATGCGCCGGCCAGGATGTTGACCGCCGAGGTCAGGCGCGGCCATTCGTCGTCTTCGAGCCGTCCGGTGCGGACGCGGTGCTGATCGATGCGCCCGAGCGAGGACATCATCCGCATCGCCAGCGAGTCGCCGGGCATCTCCATGCTGAAGACCGCCACCGGGCGCTTGGATTGGATGGCCACATGCTCGGCCATGTTCATGGCGAACGAGGTCTTGCCCATGGACGGCCGTCCCGCCACGATGATGAGATCCGCGGGCTGCAGCCCCGAGGTCATCATGTCGAAGTCGGTGAAGCCGGTCGCCAGACCCGTGATGGGCTCGTCGCGCTGATAGAGTGCGTCGATGCGCTCGACTGCGCGCCCGAGCAAGGTCTTGATGGGTTGAAACCCGCCCCCGCCGCGCGCCTCTTGCTCGGCGATCTCGAAGACGCGTCGCTCGGCCGCATCGAGCAGCTCGGAGGCATCCCGCCCCATGGGGTTGTAGCCGCTGTCGGCGATGTCGGTGCCGGCAGCGATCATCTGGCGCAGCACCGAGGTCTGGCGGACGATCTTGGCGTAGGCCTTGATGTTGGCCGCGCTCGGCGTCTCGTTGATGATGGTTCCGAGGTAGGGCAAGCCGCCCGCACCCTCGAGCTGCTCGGTGCGCTCGAGGGTCTCGGCAAGGGTGACGACGTCGAAGGGCTGATCTGTGGCGGCGAGCTTGGCGATCGCCCGGAAGATCAGGCGGTGCTCGCGTCGATAGATGTCACGCTCGGTGACCATGTCGGCGATGCGGTCCCAGGTGCTGTTGTCCAGCATGAGACCGCCGAGCAGGGATTGCTCGGCATGGATGTTGTGCGGCGGGACGCGGAGCTCGTCGAAGTCCGCGCCCGGAGGGCCTTGGGAATCCGAGTCGAACATAGATTACCCCCGGCCCGAATGACTCGCGCAAGGGCGGGAGTCTCGCCGGACCTTCGAGTCGAGTCGCGTGACGTGCCCGGCAGGTCCGAGCGAGGCTCGCCTTGAATCCGGCGGACAGATGCCGCCGGACCATGAGGATACGGGCGTCTCAGTCCTCGGGAACGACGTCGACCTTGATGACGGCATCGACCTCGGGGTGCAGGTGCAGGGTCACCTCATACTCGCCGGCAGCGCGGAAAGGCCCACCCGAAAGCTTGATCTCCTGCTTGGTCAGCGCGAAGCCGGCAGCGGTCACCGCCTCGGCGATGTCGCCGGTGCCGACCGAGCCGAACAGCCGTCCCTGCTCGCCGGCACGGCGCGCGATCGTGACGCTCATCCCTTCGAGACGATCGCGGCGGGCACGGGCCTCGGCCAATTGTTCCTCTGCGACCTGCTCGAGCTCGGCACGCCGAGCCTCGAAGGCTTCGAGGTTGGCGTCGGTCGCCGACACGGCAAACCCGGACGGGATCAAATAATTCCGGCCATAGCCCGATCGGACACTGACCTTGTCGCCGAGCGCACCGAGGCGACCGACATTCTTCAGCAGGATGACTTCCACGTGTGTATTCCTCTCAAAAGTTCGTCGAGATCAGGGTTATGCACCCTTGATCCTCGGGTGATCATCCGGAACGGGCGGCGCATGCGCCGCAACCTGATCCATTCCGTCGAGATCGATCGGCCAAAGGGTTTCGGTCAATCCGCGCGGGTCAGGTCGCCGGTCCGCTCGGGCCGGGACCCGGCGGCCGCGCCGATGGAGCGACTCGGGACCGGATATCGGCCCAGATATCCACCAAACCGATGCAGGCGATCAGGAGCAGGACCTGCGGCATGAAAAACACCACCAGGACATAGAGTCCGACCAACCACGCCTGACGTGCCTGCTTGAGCGCACGCACCTGATGGGCCACCGCGAGACCCTGAAACAGGAGCAGGACACCCGGCACCAACAACAGGTTTGCCGTGAGGCTCGCGCCGTCGCCGAAGGGAAGAAGCGCCAAGAGCAGCAGCACGAGGACCCCGAATGCACGGCCCAACCGAAGCTCTCGAAATTCCTCGCCGAACCCGCCGGGGTTATAGAGCAGCGCCTGCCACCAGCGCGCAATAAAGAGCCCGAACAGCAACTGCGCGACCAGGGCCGCAGCGAATGCACCGGTCATCCAACCCGCGAGCTCGGCGAACACGGCCGCACTCGCCGCGTCGTCCAGCACGCCGTCCTTCACCAGCGCGTCCCGGAACGGCTCGAGGATCGTCAGCCAGGTTGCGCTCGGGTCGCCCATCAGGGCGTAGGCCGAGAGCATCAGCAGAATGCCCAAAGCCCCTGCCACTTGAAGCGTCAACGCCAAAGAGCGGCTATATCGCAGCAGCAGCGCCAGGGCCAGAATCGGCACCCAAAGCATCAGCAGCACGCCGAGCGCAGGCAAGGGCGAGCCCAACGCCAACCAGGCGATGGCGCCCATCCCGAGGGTCGCCACCGCGCTGACGATCAGGCCGTAGACAGGACCGCTGCGCAGGGCCACCAAACCGATCGAGCCGGCGCTGAACAAACCCAACGGCGGAATCAGGATCGACAACAAGGCCGTGACGGCGGCGACCAGCGCCGCCTGCGACGGGCCGCGCATCACGAAGGCTGCAATCGCCTTCATGTCGCCGGCTCAGTGGCCGTCGGTATAGGGAAGCAGCGCCAAATAACGGGCGCGCTTGACCGCTTGGGCCAATTGACGCTGATACTTCGCCGAGGTCCCGGTGATCCGGCTCGGGACGATCTTGCCGGACTCGCTGACGTAGGCCTTCAGCAGGTTGAGATCCTTGTAATCGATCTCGGTGATGCCTTCGGCGGTAAAGCGGCAGTAGCGCTTACGACGGAAAAAACGTGAGTTGTTGGATTCCATGGCTGGCTTCTCGTCTTAGTCGCTCTGGGAGTCGCTGTCGGGGCTGCTGCTTCGACCTGAATCGTCCCGGCGGCTGCTGCCCTCGGGTGCATCCGAGCGCTCGCGCTCCTCGCCGGTCTTCACCAACGGCGAGGGCTCCGTCACGGCATCGTCGCGGCGAACGATGAGGTTGCGCAGGACCGAATCGTTGAAACGGAAGGCGCTTTCGAGCTCGTCGATGGCCTCTTGATCGCACTCGACGTTCATGAGGACGTAGTGCGCCTTGTGCACCTTGTTGATCGGGTACGCCAGCGGGCGACGCCCCCAATCCTCCAAGCGGTGGACGACGCCGCCACGCTTTTGCAGATTCGTCTGGTAGCGCTCGATCATGCTCGCCACCTGCTCGCTCTGGCTCGGATGAACCATGAAGACTACTTCGTAATGTCGCATTGAAGCTCCTTTCGGATTGCCAGCCTCCCGCAGCGGCAAGATGGCCGAAACGGTGAGACAAGGAGTTCCCCGGAGTCCGGGGAATCGCGCATTATACGGAGTCCGGCCATTAGGTCAAAGGTTTGCAGACGACGGCCCGAGACTTGCCCCGGCACCGGGGTCTTGGATGCGCTCACGCGGCGGCGCCGAGCTCGGATTCGATGAGGCACTTCAGGTTGCGGGTCACGCGCTCGGCACCATCTTGTGCAGCGATGCGAATCAGCTTCTCGAAGGGGCGAAGCGCCAAATTGAGCTGTGCGAGCTCGAAGATGAAGGTGAGATGTGTATGCTCGCCGAGGGGGTCGAACCGATACTCGATGACGTAGGGGTCGGTCGTTCCCTTGAAGGAAACGCGCCGGCCCGGCTCGAGCGCGACGACACGGAACCGACTATCCGTGCGGCGCCCTTGGTCGACACGAGTCTGACGGCCGATCCAACCGACCCGGATCGGACCTTGGGTCACCGCCTGAAGACTCTGCACCTCCGGCGACCAGCGCGGGTAGTTGCGCAGGAAGTCCTCGACCACGAAGCTGTAGACCTGCGCGGGCGGAAGACGCACGAGTGTTTGCACTTGGGTTTTGACCATGGATGATACCGTCCCCCGACGCGCGCTGTTGACCAGGCAAGCAGGACCGAACATGGATCTTCGCAGAGAATGGGGCCTTGCGGAACCGGCCCAAGACCGAGATTGATCAAGGCCACGCGATTGAATCCCCCCTCGACAGACCGAAACCGCGCGCTCGACGGCATTCGCGGTCTTGCGATCCTCTGGGTCTTCGCCTTTCACGCAAACGCCCTATTGGTCGGGGTAACCGCCGACGCACCTGCCGGCTGGGGCCAATCACTGGCCGAGAAGGGTCTGCTCGGCGTGCAACTCTTCTTCGTCCTGAGCGGTTTTCTGCTCACGCGTCACTGGATGACTGCCGCCGCGGCCGGCGTAGCCTACCCGTCGATCGGACACTTCTTCGCGCGCCGAGCCCTGCGGATTCTCCCGACCTACTGGCTGCATCTGGCCCTCTTGTTCGGACTCATCCTTCCGATCCTGCGCGGCGGCTACGCGATTCTGGGTACCGACATCGGACTGACCAACCTCTGGCTTCACATCCCCTTACTGCACTTTCTGCACCCCGGAAGCTCCAGCTCGCTCGGGCTCAACATGGCCCTGTGGAGCCTGAGTCTCGAGGCGCAATTCTATCTGCTCCTGCCATTCTTGGCCCCCTTGTTCGTCCGAAACCGGGTCCTGATCGCGCTCCCCGCAGCCCTGCTGATCGCGCTTGCGTGGAAGACCTACGCGCCGGCCCTGCTGATGGAGTGGGTTTACCTGAACGTCTCCCCGTCGCGATTGGTCTTCTTCGATCCGGTCTCGGGACACGCCGACCCCTTCCCGCCCGAGATGATGCGCTTCTTTCTGGAGCGCCAGTTGCCGGGCGAGCTGATCGCCTTTGCACTCGGCATGGCGGCAGCCAACCTCTACACGCGCCTGCGCTCGTGCGAACCGGCCCCGCAACCGCTGCGCGCCATCGACCTAGCCGCACTCGCCTTCCTGGTGCTCGCGACGCCGACGCTGATCCACCTCTCCTTCGGCGAGATCTTGACGGGCGTCGGGTGGCGACTTCTGGGAATGCCGCTCTTCCTTGTCGGCTGCACGCTACTCGTCCTCGCCGCCGCGCTTCGGACCCCGTTGATCGGCCGGATCTTCGCAAGTGCGGTCCTGGTACCGATCGGCATCGTCAGCTACAGCCTCTTTCTGTGGCACGAGCCCGTGCTGCGGCTCGTCGCGACGGGCCGGCTGCTCCCGAACGCGTGCGACGGTGCGCCCTGCCGCGTCGCACTCGCATTTGGAATCTCCCTGCTCGTCGCAGCTGCTTCGTACATCCTGACCGAGCGACGACGGTCACCGCGGGTGTAGGGTGTTCCGTCAAACGTTGCGACATTCCTATCAGGCAACCCGACGCAGTTGGGCGAGGTGGGTGGTCGTGAGCAGCCGCAGCGGGATCGTGTCGTCAGCCGGACAGCCATTCTCCGCCAACATTTCCGGAACCCGGACCTGCAACAGCGTCATCATGGCTTCCAGGGTGGACGCCTCGCCGACCAGTCCGGGGACATTGCTGTTCTCGATGTACCAGACGCCGGCCTCGGCATCCCATTCGACGCAGATTTCGTAGTGCATGGCGGTGTTCTCGATGTGCAGTGATGACGTGAAAGGAGCGAGGCGTCCCGAGCCGCGACCTAGTCCCCCAGCAACAATCGCTTGGCCTCGTTGATCTTCGCGGCCAGATAATCCGACCCGCCGCGATCGGGATGCAGACGCTGCATGAGCCGCCGATGGGCCGTGCGGATGGCATCGACATCGGCGCCCGGCTCCAACCCGAGGATTGCCCAGGCGTCGGTCTTGGTCAGGCGCTCGCCGTGCGCCGGCGCGCGACCGGTACGGCCGCTTCCCTCGTCGCTTGCACGCCAGTCGGGCTCGCGCTCGCGATCGAGATAAGCCTCGAGCACCGCGGCCGACTGGGCATCGGCGTCGCGGTAAAACTCAAGGATGCGGATCAGCTCGTCGAGCGTGAGCTCCGAGAGACGGCGATCCTTGAAGGGACCGTCGCGGACGTGGCCGTCCATCGTGCCGGTCGCATGATCAAGGGTCATCTCGAGGAATTTCGTCCGAATGCTCGAGGCCTGAGCGCCGCTGCCGGCGCCGGCGCCGGCGCCGCCGGGTCCTGCCAAGCCACCCAGACCGAGACTACGCAGCATCTGCTGGATGGCCGGGAAAAGCCGCACGACGGCGGCCGCGCGCAGGACCAGCGGGATTGCCGCGCCGACGGCTGCGAAGATAGGGCTCAGCCGTCCGGTCGCCGCGGCCAGGACCAAGACGCCGATGACACCCCAGAACGCGGCCTTGCGCAGGACCTGACTGACCCGGTGCGCCGGGGTCGCGCGAAACCAGTAGAGAAACCACAGAACTGCGCCCAGGATTCCGAGCAGGATCAGCAAACGCGCCATGCAAACCTCAGGTCCCTTTCTTGGTCATTTGGTGGGTCAATTGAAGGACGGCCCCGCCATGGGTCTCGCCGTAGTGCGTCAGCGCCGCCCGGCCGCCCGCGGCATAGACGGCCACCGCGGCAAGCAGATCGTGCAGCATCCGGGGGCTGCTCGAGTCGAACGGACACCAGGCACCGCCGCTCAGGCGAGCGATCTCGCGGAAACTGCGTTCGGTCGCCGGGTCGCGACCTTCCTGAAAGACGAACGCCGGCACGCCCGACAGCCCGAGCCGTCCGGCCAGGTCGGCGAGACGATCGCGACTCTCCTCCATGCAGTCGCCGACGAACACCAGGGCATCGACACGCCCTGTCTTGGCCTCGTCCAGGGCATGCTCCAGAATACGGCCGATCTGGGTCAGACCGGCCTCGCAGAAGACCCCGTTCATGCGTTTGAGCAGGGCCTCCGAATCCTGGAGCCAGGGCGAGGCCGAGAAATCCCGGAAGCCGCGATAGTAGCAAAGCTGAACCTCGAGTCCGCCCAAGTCGCGCGTCTCGATGAACATTCCGGATTGGATTTGCGCCGCCCGATCCCAGGTCGGCTCGCGGCTCGCCGTGGCGTCCATCGCGAAGATGAGCCGCCCGCGTGCGCCGGGCGGGCCGACACGCGGTGTCGCGGCGACCTGGCGCAGGAAGGCGCTCACATCGGTCGCGCTGGCGGGTGATTCGAGATCGGTTCGTTTCGAGGTCATCTCAGAGCGTTTCCGTCGTCATGGCCGCGGCAACATCGGCTCGAGCGCCGCGGATCCGGAGCGTTCGACCGGCGCGAGGGGCAAGCATTCCCGCGGCGGGGCCTGCCGCCTGCCGCCTGATTTTCATCAATGACATCGCTGCTCGGCGGTGGATATCGGTGAGAAATGCCGGCATCGTCGGTCTCGATCAAGCGCTCGGGATCAGATCGGGGCCTCGACGGGCGCGGCTTGCGCCGTATCGAGCTGCTCCGGTGGGTCATCGGCCCGCGGTGCCGTTTCGAAAAAGGCCCTCACGTCGTCGATCGAGCGCGTCCGAGCCATCGCCGGCAGGCTCTCCAGGAAGCGATGCCCGTAGGAGCGGCCCAGCAGACGCGGGTCGCAGACCACCAGCACACCGCGATCCTCGCCGTCGCGGATCAGGCGTCCGGCACCCTGCTTGAGTGCGATGACGGCCTGCGGGAGTTGGTGGTCGTTGAAGGGATTGCCGCCGCGCCGACGCACGGCATCGATCCGCGCGGCCAGGACCGGATCGCCCGGGGAAGCGAAGGGCAAACGGTCGATGAGCACGCAGGAGAGCGCCTCGCCGCGGACGTCGACGCCTTCCCAAAAGCTGGAGGTGCCCAAGAGGACGGCGTTGCCGAGTGCACGGAAACGCTCGATCAGATCGGCCCGCGGCGCCGTGCCCTGGACCAAGATCGGATAGGGGATGCGGCCTTCCAGGCCCTCGGCCGTCTCGCGCAAGGCGCGATAGCTCGTAAAGAGAAGAAAGGCCCGCCCGCGACTGTAGCCGAGCACCTCGCAGGCCAGCTCGAGGATGTGACTGTTGTACGCGGGATCGGACGGCTGCGGCAGACCACGCGGGACGAACCAGAGCGCCTGGCTCGCATAGTCGAATGGGCTGTCCCAACGCTCGGTTTGCGCCTCCTCGATCCCGAGCTGGTGTGCGAAATGATCGAAGCGCTCGCCGACGGCCAGCGTCGCCGAAGTAAACACCCAGGCGGTTTGGGGCCGTCCCATTTGGGCACGGAAGGGCTCGGCCACCTCGAGCGGTGTCTCGTGCAGCCGAAACCCGCGACCCTGGGTCTCGAACCAGCGCACGGCCTCGGGCGGCTCCACGGAGGTCAAGCGCTGCAGGGCGTCGCCGAGATCCTCGGACCGTCCCAAGCAGGCGTCCAGACCCTTGCCGCGACCCTCGACCCCCTTCAGACCCTCGGTGACGGATGCCAGACGCCGCACCAGCGTTTCCAGCGCCTTCGACACCTCGGGCGCGCCGGCGAGCTCGCTCCAAGGCCCACGGCGGTCGATCTCGCCCAGGCCCAGACGTAGATCCTGAACCACTCGACGCAGCGCCGAGAGCCGTTTGGGCAGCTCGGGCATGTCGCCGGCCTCGCGCCGATACTCGAGCTCGCTGTCGCGAACCAGATCAAGCAATTGCCGAGCGCTGACACGAACACCGAAGAAGCTGCTCGCCGTCTCGGGTAGCTGATGCGCCTCGTCGAGCACGAAGCAGTCCGCACCCGGCAGGATCTCGCCGAAACCTTCGTCCTTGAGCGCCAGGTCGGCACAGAAGAGATGGTGATTCACGACGACCAGATCCGCGGCCTGGGCCTCGCGCCGCGCGGCGACCAGATGGCAGCCCTGCCAGTCCGGGCAGTCCTGTCCGAGACAGTTGTCGCTGGTCGAGGTCACGCTCGGCCAGACCCGGGCATCCTCCGGGATCCCCAGCTCGGCGATGTCGCCGCGCGTCGTCGATTTCGCCCACGCCTGGACCTGCTTGAGTCCGGTGCGCGACTCGGGGTCCAGGTGCGTGATGTCGTCGATCGCGAGCTTCAAGCGATGACGACAGAGGTAGTTGGCGCGTCCCTTCAGCAAGGCGGCCCGCACCGGGACGCCGAGCGCCGCACGCACGAGCGGCAGATCGCGATGGAAGAGTTGGTCCTGGAGGTTGCGGGTTCCGGTCGAGATCAGGACCTTGCGCCCGGAGAGGATGGCCGGCACCAGGTAGGCGAAGGTCTTGCCGGTGCCGGTGCCCGCCTCGCAAATGAGTGTGCCCCCCTCCTCCATGAGCGCGGCGATCCGCTCGGCCATCGCCTGTTGTTGCGCCCGGTGGGCGAAACCCGGCAGGCGCTCGGAGAGCCGACCGTCGGGGCCGAAGATGTCGCCGAGATCGGCCATGACGGAGGCGTAGCGCCCTGAACGAGCCGCTGTCGGCGCGCTCAGTTTCCGCTCGCCCGCTTCTCCGCTTCGGTCGCGCCGGCGATATCCCCCGAGCGACGTTTGGATTCGGCGATAACCCGCCAGTTGTCCTGCTTGACGTCCGGTGTGTCGCCCGCGAGATCGTTCGAGCGGGAGGCGAGATTGCCGGCTTGCGCGGCTTGGCCTTGCTCCAGACGGACCCGGGCGAGACGGTTCCAGAGGTAGGCCTCGCGCGGGGCGATCCGCAAGGACCGCTCGAGCGAGGCCGCGGCACCCGCGTAGTCACCCGACTGGCGCTGCTGCTCGGCTTGACGGGCCAAGGCGTCGGCTGCCGGCGGCAGACCGGGCGCGGCCAACGGCGGTGCCGGCGGGACCGCAGCGACCTGCACGGGTGGAGCCGGCGGCGGCGCGGCCGGCGGGGGCGCCGGGGGCGCCTCGGCGCGAGCGGGCGCGGGCGGGGTCGGCGGCGCCTTGGCCTCGGGCTTGGGTGGGGTCTGCGCGACCTTCGGCGCCGGTGCGGCGGGGGTCGGGGGCTTCGCGGCAGCAGGAGCGGGCGGCGTTGCCTTCGCCTGAGCGGGCGCCTGAGTGGGCGGCGCTGCCGGCTTGGCGGCAGGCGTCGGCGTAACCGGCGTCTGCGCAACGCTCGGTGCAGCGGCGGCCGGCTCCGGCACGGGATCGGGCTCGGCCGCCGGGTCCCGATAGGCAAAGACCCTGGTCTGCTGCTTCTTCGGCGCTGCCGGTTGCTCCGGCACGGGCGTCTCGGCCAGTTCGGTCTTTGCGACGACAGGCTCGCGGGGCGTGACCTGAAGCACCGGCGCCGGACCATCCTCGCGCTGCCCTGTCGCACAGGCCGTCAACACCAACCCGGCCATCAAGATCATTGGCACTCTAGTCATCAGTTGTAGAAATCACTCATAAAAAGATTCTTGCTGGACGACGCCTTCGGCGCCGCATTGGGTTCGGGCGCAGGTTCCGGCTCGGCCGCGGACGGCGCACCGGACTGAGCCAGATTCTGCGTGTCGCCGCTCGTCGGCGCGGGCTTCTTCGCCGCCCCGCCGCCGCGTGCGGCCGGCGCCGTGCCGGCGATGTAGGGCGCTTCGCCCTTGCCGGCCACAACCACACCCTGCGGCGGGATATCCGACAGCGGCTCGTTGGGAATCGCCAGCATGAAATCGCCCCAAACACGCAGTGCGCCCGCGCCTCCGGCCAACCCCATCGGCTGATAATCATCGCGACCGACCCAGACGACGGCAACCTTGTCGCCGCTGAATCCGGCATACCAACTGTCGCGCATCTCGTCCGTGGTGCCGGTCTTGCCGGCCATCGTCATCCCCTTCGGCAGCTTCTCGCCGAGCCAGCGGGCGGTGCCGTGCGTGACCACACGCTGCATCGCCCAAGTCGTCAGATAGGCGGCACGCGGATCCACGACCGCCTCGACAGCCAGCGGATAACGGTTGAGCGGGCGCCCGTCGGGATCCATGACTTCGCGAATGGCGCGCAGCGGCGACCGGTAACCACCTGCGGCAATCGTCTGATAGACCTGCGCAACCTCCAAGGGCGACAAGGAGACCGCACCGAGCAACATCGCCGGCACCTTGCTGATACGCCGCTGCGCACCCAGGCGATAAAGCGTCTCCGTCACCTCGGTCAGACCGAGACTCAGCCCGAGATTCACCGTCGCCAGATTGAGCGAGCTGCTGAGGGCGCGATGCAAGGTCACGGACCCGTTGACCCGGCGGTCATAGTTCTTGGGTGCCCAGATCTTGTCGCCGACCCGCATACTGATCGGCGTGTCCTGCAGATTGGTGGTCAATGAATAGCGCTCGGGTTTGGACAAGGCGGCCAGATAGATGGCCGGCTTGACCAGCGAGCCGATGGAGCGCACCGAGTCGAGCGCGCGATTGAACCCGGCATAGCCGGCCTCGCGACCGCCGGCGAGCGCCAGCACCTCGCCCTGAGCAACCGAGGTCACCACCGCCGCGGCTTCAAGCGTGCCGGCCTTCATCCTGCGCGATTTCTCCAACTCGGAAAGCCGCGACGGCAGGGCCTTCTCGACCTCGGACTGCACCAGCGGGTCGAGCGTCGTGAAGATGTTCAAGCCATCGGATCGGAGATCCTCCTCGCGGTAATCGCGCTGGAGCTGGCGCCGAACCAGGGAGATAAAGTCGGGATAGTTCCCGACCGGCCGACCGCCGCCCTCGGCAATCCCGAGCGGGGCGCCCTTGGCCGCCTCGGCATCGGCCTGACTGATGACGCCGTCGCGCGCCATCAGATCCAGCACCAGGTTGCGCCGCTTGAGCGCGGCCTCGGAACGACGCCGCGGATCCAAGCTCGACGGCGCTTGGACCATGCCGGCCAGAAGCGCCGTCTCCGGGATGCCGAGCTCTTCAAGCGGCTTGTTGAAGAAGAAGCTGCTCGCCAGACCGAAACCGTGGATCGCGCGGCTGCCGTCTTGGCCCAGATAGATCTCGTTGGCGTAGGCCTCGAGGATCTCGTCCTTGCTGTAGCGGCGCTCGAGCAGCAAGGCCATCAGGGCCTCGTTGATCTTGCGCTCGAAGGTCCGATCCGCGGTGAGATAGAAGTTCTTGACCAGCTGCTGGGTCAGGGTGCTCGCGCCCTCGACCACGCCCCCGGCCCGCAGATTGCTGAAGGAGGCGCGCACGATTCCGCGCGGATCCACGCCGATATGCCGATAGAAGCTGCGATCTTCCACCGCGATCAACGTGCGAATCAGCAGATCGGGGATGTCCTTGCGGCGCAGCAGGACGCGGTCCTCGTTGTGGGTCGGATAGATGCTGGCGATCAACATCGGATCCAGACGCACGAGTGCCGGGGCCGGACCGCCGGTAGCGTCATCCATCTCGGCGACGCGTCCCTCGGCAAGGCCGACCTTCAGGGCGTACGCGGGCTCTTCGCCATCCCAAAACCGAAAGGAGCGTGTCCGGATCAGGAAGCGCTCGCCGTCGCGACTATAGCTGCCGGGCACATCCGGGGCAGCGATCCGCCGATAGTTCAGACGGTCCAGCTCGGCCTGAAGCTGGTCCCCGAGCAGCGGCCGATCCGCGTACAGCTCCAGCGGACGTGCGAAGACCCGGGCCGGCAGCGCCCAGCGCTGACCCTCGAATTTGCCGCGCACGACGCGGTCGAGATGGATGCCGTAGAGGGTGCCGGCAAGACCGATGCCGACCAGAATCAGCAGGACCCAGCGGAACAGAAATCCGCCGATCCCGAGGCGTCGACGCACGGGGGCGCGACCTGGACGTCGTGCCACGTCAGCACCCCCGCTCGAAGCCGGGAATCAAGCTGGGACCCAAGCCGGCATCGCGCAGGTCCGCCGCGCGACGCGGCGCCGTGCTCATCGGCAAGGGATGGATGGAGAGAACGCCGAAATACATCGGATGGGCGATCCTTTCTTGGAAGTTTCAGGTGCTTATGGTCCCACTTGCTGCATGAGGATACAACCTGAGGGGATCGGCTGGGCGGGCTCGGCACGCTGCGCGGGCGGGTCTCGAAGCCGTTCCGCAACGGGCGCAGTCGGCATCGGCCGCTGCGGATCGCCGTCGATCAGGTCTTGATCCCGATCCCGCGACGCAGTAAGTGCAGGCTGAAGGCCCCGAGCACCAGGATAAAGACCGCGGTGATCCCGAACGCAATGCCGACGGGGATGTCGCTGACACCCTGCAGCCCGTAGCGGAAGGCGTTGACCATGTAGAGGACCGGATTGGCGAGCGACACGCCCTGCCAAAAGCCCGGCAGCAGCTCGATCGAGTAGAACACCCCGCCCAGGTAGGTCAGTGGCGTCAGTACGAAGGTCGGCACGATCGAGATGTCGTCGAAGCTGTTGGCATAGATGGCGTTGATGAAGCCGCCGAGCGCGAACAGCACCGCGGTCATGGTGATCACCAGGAGGGTCACGGCAAGACTGTGGATCCGGATCTCGGTGAAGACCATGGCAACCAGCATGACCGCCACCCCGACCACGAGACCTCGCGCGACGCCGCCGGCGACGTAGCCCGCCAGGATCACCCAGTTCGGTGCAGGGGAGACCAGCAGCTCCTCGATGTAGCGCGAGAACTTGCTGCTGTAGAAGGAGGACACGACGTTGGAATAGGCGTTGGTGATGACGCCCATCAGGACCAGTCCCGGCACGATGAAGTCGAGATAATCCAAGCCGCCCATGGTGCCGATCCGATCGCCGATCAGACGCCCGAAGATCACGAAATAGAGCGTGGTCGTGATGACCGACGGCAGGATCGTCTGGACCCAGATCCGGGTGAACCGCAGGATCTCCTTGACGAAGATCGTCTGAAAGCTGATCCAGTGACGATACCCGCCGACACCCGTCCTGCTCACGCAATCACCTCACGCGGGGCATCGGGCGTGGCCGCCGGATCCGAGCTCGACCACCCGGCGCCGACACGCCGATCGACCATCTCCAAAAAGAGCCGCTCGAGGCGATTTTGCTTATTGCGCAGGCTGATCACCTCGATCCCGTTGCGCGACAGGGCCTCGAATAAACCGTTGATGGTATGCTCGCGGCTCATTTCGACCTCCAGCGTACAGTCGTCGAGGTGCTGGAGCACGAAACCGCCGAGCTGGGGCAGCTCGGAGAGTCGGCCCTTCAGATTCAAGACGAAGGTCTCGGTATGGAGCCGATTCAGCAAGGCAAGGATGCTGGTGCGCTCGGCAATCTCGCCATGGTTGATGATGGCGATGTTGCGGCAGAGACTCTCCGCCTCTTCGAGATAATGGGTCGTGAGGATGATGGTCGTCCCGCCGGCGTTGAGCTCGCGCAGGAAGGTCCACATCGAGCGACGGATCTCGATATCCACGCCCGCGGTCGGCTCGTCGAGGATCAGCAGCCGCGGCTCGTGCACCAATGCCCGTGCGATCATCAAGCGCCGCTTCAGACCGCCGGAGAGCTTGCGCATCTCGGTGTCGCGCCGGTCCCACAGATCGAGCTGCTTGAGATAACGCTCCGCGCGCACCTTCGCCTCGCGTCGTGGGATACCGTAGTAGCCGGCCTGATTGACCACCACCTCCTCGACCGGCAGGAAGAGATTGAAGTTGAACTCCTGCGGCACGAGACCGATGAAGGACTTCACCAGCTCGGGCGTACGATCCTGATCCTTGCCGAAGACCCTCACGCTGCCGCCGGTCTTGTTCACCAGCGAGGCGAGGATGCCGATAAAGGTCGACTTGCCTGCCCCGTTCGGTCCCAGCAGCGCGAAGAAATCCCCCTCCTCGACGGTCAGGTCGATCCCCTTCAGGGCCTGGAAACCGCCTTTGTAGGTCTTGGTCAGCTGCTGTACGTCGAGTGCGGGCATCGTGGTGTCGGCTAGGGTCTGCAATGTCGAGACGTGAGGGGGGGCAGATTGTAACCAGGTTCTTGGATTTCAACCTGAACGGCGAGGACCCGGACCCGAGTGGATTCCCCCGAGATCGCCTTGATCCTGTTCGGCCTCGCGCTGCTCGCGGGCTTTGTCGATGCCATCGCCGGCGGCGGCGGACTCATCACCATCCCGGCCCTGCTCTGGGCCGGTCTGAGCCCGGTCGAAAGCCTGGCGACCAACAAGGCGCAGGCGGTCTTCGGCAGCGGCAGCGCGACGCTCCACTTCATGCGCAAGGGCATGATCGAGCCGCGCGGCGCGGCCTTCACGGTCGCCTGCACCTTCGTCGGCGCCGCACTCGGTGCGATCCTGGTCCAGCAGATCGACAGCGCCGCGCTGCAGCGTCTGATCCCGATACTGTTGGTCGGATTCGCGCTCTACTTTCTCTTCTCGCCGCGGGTCTCGGATCTGGACTCGCACCAGCGGCTGTCGACGCCGGCCTTCGCCGTCACGGTCGGAGTCGGTGTCGGCTTCTACGACGGCTTCTTCGGCCCGGGCACCGGGACCTTCTTCGCGATGGGTTATGTCGCGCTGCTCGGCTACAACATGCGCCGCGCCACCGCATACACCAAGCTGCTCAACTTCACGAGCAATCTGGCAGCGCTGATCTTCTTCACGATCGGCGGACACGTCGTCTGGATCGTCGCCGCCGCGATGGCCCTCGGCCAGCTCATCGGTGCTTGGTTGGGGTCGCATCTGGTGCTCAAGCACGGGGCCGTGCTGGTGCGACCTATCCTGGTCGTGTCCTCGGTCCTGATCTCGATCAAATTCTTCCTGGATCAGTTCAACGGGGCCTGATCCGGTGCGCGTGCGGCGGCCTGTCGAGCGAGTGCGGCGCCCGAGAGCCAGAACAAGGCCGGGGCGTCCTCGCGCGCAAGCTCGCCGTCGCGCATGATCAGCAAGCCGTCGGGCACCGTCCAGGTCGCGACACCGTCGCCGGTCTCGTCGTTCTCCTGCGAGGTCGACAGATCATCGGCCCGACCGACACGGCCCTCCATCCAATCGCGCATCAAGGGATGGTAGATGCGGCGATACGCCACCTTCACCGCACGCAGCCCGTCGCCGACCAGAAACAGGGTCACCGAGGATGCCGGCATCCCGTTGAAGGCACCGATCTCTGCGGCGCAAAGACGGTTGCCGAAGGGATTCGCCCCGTCGGCACATTGAAACGCGAGCTTGGGGAAGGTCTCGCGGATCTGCCCCTCGGTCAAAGCGCCGGTGAAGGAATCCAAGGCCGCGTTCAGCTCGGGCTTGCCGAGCAGGAACATGAGGGCGAGATCGGTGCGCCGCTGACCGTCCTCGGTGAAGGCCAGCCAGTAAAAAGGGCCGAAGACGAGCGCCAGCATGAGGAGCGTCTTGTAGAGCCGGGGAAGCTTGAGATCGTGTCGCATGGCGGCATTCTAACGGGAAGCGCGGAGCGAGACCCAACAACCTTCGTTCGGCTGCCGGATCGCGATTCCACGCTCGGCGCACGCATCGGCAGCGACCGGCCGGCGCCTCACCGTCGCCATGCGGCGACCGACAAGGTGACATGCTTAGCGTCCTCGCCGCGAAATTTGTACTTTTCAAGCAGCAGATCGCCGATCTCGGCACCGGCGGCCAAGAGCGCGGCTGCCTCGGCGACCGCCGGGACACCGAGATGGCGAAGCACCTGCGCCGACGGATTGGGCACCTCGATGCACGCGAGCGCCGTCGCCGGATAGATCACCAGCGGCCAACGGCGAGCTGCCGCCAAGGCCAGGATCGCCGGCTCGTCGCCTTTGCGGTCGATGGTCGCCAGCCAGCGCACATCCACGGGGCCGACGCGCGCCAAGGCTTCCGCCAACGCAGCCTCCAGTGTTCCGAGCGCCGCGCCGCGGTCACAACCAATTCCAATCGCGACTTCCATCAACACCCCCGATCGATCGCACCGCGCGGCGCAACTCCGCAGCATTACCATACGCCTTTCGTATGCTTCATTCTCAACGGAGAACACGATGCTTTTCAAACAACTGTTCGAACCGGTTTCCAGTACCTACACCTATCTACTCGGCTGCGAAAAGACGGGCGAGGCGATCTTGATCGACCCGGTGCTGCCCACCTGGCAGCGTGATCTGGCCGAGATCTCGAAGCTCGGGCTGAAGCTGCTCTTCACGCTCGATACGCATGTCCACGCCGATCACATCACCTCCGCACTCACGCTCAAGCGCGAAGCGGGCAGCCGGATCGCGCACCCCGCGATCGACGGGCTCGACTGCATCGATGTACCGGTCGAGGAAGGGACACCGCTGGTGGTCGGCACTCTGCATATCGCCCCGCTCTTTACCCCCGGTCATACCGACGGCCATCACGCCTACCGGATCGGGGAGCGTGTTCTCACCGGCGATGCACTCCTGATCGACGCCTGCGGTCGGACCGATTTCCAAAGCGGCGACCCGGCTGCCTTGTATCACAGCGTCGCCGGCAAGCTCTTCTCGCTGCCCGAGGAGACGCTGGTCTACCCCGGTCACGACTACGAGGGACGCTGGGTCTCGAGCATCGCGCAGGAGAAGACACGTAACCCGCGACTCGGCGGCAATCGCTCGCTCGAGTCCTTCGTCGAGCTGATGAACGGGCTTGATCTCGCCTATCCGAAGTTTATCGACTTTGCGGTTCCCGGTAACCGCGAATGCGGCGTCTGCCCTCCCGGCGTGCCGGACAACCTCAGTCAGTATTGCGACCGGATCGGGGAGAGCCGGCAAGGCTGAGGGGGCCTCGGCGCATCCCATACGCACGGCGGCGCGGTATCCGCGCTGCCGGGTGGTGCAGTTTGCGACACACCCGCACACATCGCCTCGTCGTCTCGCGGGACCGGGTCGAGCAACAGCCGGAGCGCCCTTTGGCAGGCCCAGTGGGCAGGTTGGAGCGCAATCACCGTACCCGCGGCTCTGGTAGACTCAGGCACAGAACAATCGCTTTTCGGCATCGGATATGACCATGGAATCCCTGAAAGAGACCATCAAGCGGGAGCTGCCGACCTGGCTGCGGGAGGATCCAGCGTTCCGGACCTATGTGATTGAGCTGACACGGGACACCTACGCCGACCGCACGGAGACCGGAGATCGATTCTACGAGCTGCTTGGCGAGCTGCGTCGCGACCGCGAGAAGCAGGAGCGCAAATGGGAAGCGAACCAGGCCGAGCTCAAGCTCATTCGCGAGGAGCAAGCGCGGAAGTGGGAGGCGAACCAGGCCGAGCTCAAGCGCATGCGCGAGGAAGAGGCGCAGAGGTGGAAGGAGCAAGCGCAGAAGTGGGAGGCGAATCAAGCCGAGCTCAAGCGCATGCGCGAGGAAGAGGCGCAGAGGTGGAAGGAGCAAGCGCAGAAGTGGGAGGCGAATCAAGCCGAGCGGCGTCGCCTTTGGGACGAGAACCGAGCCGAGCAAAATCGTCTTTGGGAGGAAAGCCGAGCCGAGCAGAGTCGTCTTTGGGAGGAAAGCCGAGCGGACAGCAATCGCCGCTGGGATGCGAACCAGGAAGAGCTCAAGCGTCTGCACAACGAGATCATGGCCCAGGCGCAGAAGTTCGATCGCGGCATCGGTGCGCTCGGCTCGCGTTGGGGGCTTCAATCGGAGAAGGCGTTCCGCGATGCCCTAGCCGCCATCCTGGAGCAGAGTTTCGACGTGCAGGTGGTGAACGTCACCGACTACGACGACTCGGGCGAGGTTTTCGGCCGTCCGGATCAGATCGAGCTGGATGTCATCATCAAGAACGGCCTGCTGCTGATCTGCGAGTTGAAGTCCTCGATCGACAAGGCCGGGATGTACATCTTCGAGCGCAAGGCGCGTTTCTACGAGCGACGCCATGAGCGCAAGGCCAATCGCCTGATCGTCATCTCGCCGATGATCGACGGCCGCGCCCGCAAAGTGGGCGAGCGGCTCGGGATCGAGATGTATGGCGATTCGACCGAGGTCGAGGCCGTCTGAACCGCGTCTCCGTTCATCCGAGATCTTTTTGCGACGGTGTGCGTCGCCGGATACCAATCGCGTGGTGCCGGACGCGGTTCAGGAATTGAAATGCCTTGACTCTTGAAGATGCGTCGATCCGGACTCGTTGGAGCCCGGGCACCATCGAGCTCGCAACCGACACGGCGTCGTTCCGCACGACCCTCTCGGCACGCCCCCTCAGACTTACACCTCAGCGTCTTGCAGGCAATGGATAAACCAGACCGAAGTGCGCACACCCCGGTGATGCAGCAGTACCTCCGTCTCAAGGCGGAGTATCCGGAGATGTTGCTCTTCTATCGGATGGGCGATTTCTACGAGCTGTTCTTCGAGGACGCCGAGCGCGCCGCACGGCTGCTGAACATCACCCTAACCAAGCGGGGCCAGTCGGCGGGCAAACCGATCCCGATGGCGGGCGTGCCCTATCATGCCGCCGAGGCTTATCTGGCGCGTCTGGTGCGCAAGGGTGTCTCGGTCGCGATCTGCGAGCAGATCGGCGACCCGGCCAAGAGCAAGGGGCCCGTCGAGCGCAAGGTCGTGCGCCTGGTCACGCCGGGCACCCTGACCGACGAGGCCCTGCTCGACGATCGGCGCGAGAACCTGCTCACGGCGATCGCCGAGGGGCGCGAAGGCTATGGCCTGGCAGTCCTGGAGCTCTCCAGCGGTCGGTTCTCCGTGCTGGAGGTGGCGACGCGCGAGGCGCTCGCGAGCGAGCTGGAGCGTCTGAAGCCGGCCGAGGTCTTGGTCGGCGAGGACAGCCGGCTCCCGGATGCACTGCGCATCGACCGGGGCGTGACCCGCCGCCCGAGCTGGCACTTCGACCGCGACACCGGCGAGCGTCTGCTCTGCGATCAGTTCGGCACCCGCGACCTGAATGGCTTCGGCTGCGCCGGGCTGGATCTCGCCGTCGGCGCGGCAGGTTGTCTTCTGCAGTATGTCCGCGACACCCAGTTCGCCGCCCTGCCCCATCTGCGCGGGCTCACGACCGAGCAGCGCGACGAGGCACTGATCCTGGATGCCGCGACCCGGCGCAATCTGGAGATCACCGAGAGTCTCGGCGGTCGACCCGAGCACACGCTGGCCGGCGTGCTCGATCGCACCGCGACCGCGATGGGCAGCCGTCTGCTGCGGCGCTGGCTCGGTCGCCCGTTGCGCACTCGCTCGGAGGTGCAGTCGCGTCATGCCGCAATCGGGACCCTGATCGACACCGGCATGCACGCCGACCTGCAGACGGTCCTCGCCGGGATCGGCGACCTGGAGCGCATCCTCTCGCGCATCGCGTTGCGCTCGGCACGCCCGCGGGATCTGGCCACGCTGCGCGATGCGCTGGCCCAGTTGCCGGATCTGCGCGCACCGCTCCAGGGATGCGACGACCCGCTGCTCCTGACCCTCGCCGAGGCGGTCGGCACACATCCCGACGTCCTCGATCTGCTCCGACGCGCCATCATCGCCCAACCGCCGATGCTGATCCGCGACGGCGGCGTGATTGCATCCGGGCTCGACGCGGAGCTCGATCGTCTGCGCGAGCTCTCGAGCAATGCCGATCGCTTCCTGCTCGACCTGGAGACCCGCGAGCGCGAGCGCACCGGCATCCCCGGACTCAAGGTCGGTTACAACCGGGTCCACGGCTATTACATCGAGCTCGGTCGCAGTCAGGCCGATCAGGTCCCGGAGGACTACATCCGCCGCCAGACGCTCAAGGGCGCCGAGCGCTATGTCACGCCTGAGCTCAAACGCTTCGAGGACGAGGTGTTGAGCAGCCGCGAGCGCGCGCTGGCCCGCGAGAAGGCGCTCTACGAGGATCTGCTCGGCACCCTCGCCGAGTCGCTCGCGCCCCTGCAGGCGAGCGCCGAGGCCGTCGCGACGCTGGACGTGCTGGCCAATCTGGCCGAGCGTGCCCGGGTGCTGGACTGGTCCCGGCCGAATCTCACCGACGAGGCCATCATCGAGATCGACGACGGACGTCACCCCGTGGTCGAGACGGTGCTGGACGACCCCTTCATCGCCAACGGCCTGCGGCTTGATCGCCGCCGTCGGATGCTGGTCATCACCGGCCCCAACATGGGCGGCAAATCCACCTACATGCGCCAGAACGCCTTGATCGTGCTGCTCGCCTACAGCGGCAGCTACGTCCCGGCGCGCGCGGCGACCATCGGCCCCATCGACCGCATCTTCTCGCGCATCGGCGCCTCGGACGACCTCGCGGGCGGGCGCTCGACCTTCATGGTGGAGATGGAGGAAACGGCCAACATTCTGAACAACGCGACCGCTCAGAGTCTGGTGTTGATGGACGAGGTCGGGCGCGGCACCAGCACCTTCGACGGGCTCTCGCTCGCCTGGTCCTGCGCGGTGGAGCTGGCCACACGGATCGGCGCTTACGGGCTTTTTGCGACCCACTATTTCGAGCTGACGACCTTGCCGGAGGAGTATCCCGGCATCGCCAACGTCCATCTCGACGCCGTCGAGCATGGTGCCCGCATCGTCTTCATGCACGCCCTGCGCGAGGGCCCGGCCAACCAGAGCTATGGCTTGGCGGTTGCCGCACTTGCGGGCGTCCCGGCCCTCGTGATTTCGCGGGCACGCGAGCGGTTACGTGAGCTGGAAGCGGGTGCGCGGCGACACGCGGAACGTGATGCCGTGCAGCTCTCGCTCTTCCCGCCGGATCCCGAGCCCGCCCCGCCGCATCCCCTTCTGGAGGCCATGGAGGCCATCGAGCCGGACGGCTTGACGCCCCGAGCGGCTTTGGAGTTGGTGTATCGCATGAAGGATCTGGCGGCAGATCGAGTGTCTAATCCTTGACGGGCTGCCCGTGGTGACGTCGGGCACACCGCGGTTTGCCCTACAAGGTGGCGGTGGCCATGCCGGGGTTCGCACCCGCTCACCCCAGCCTACAACACCGATGTCCCACGCGGGCGACCGGGGCGTCCATGCCACGGCAAAGCTCGTAGGCTGGGGTAAGCCTGCAAACCCCAGCTTGCGGCAGCGCTGACGTTGCACATTCTCCGGTGCATGGGAATCGGAAAAGACGAGACGAGCAGCGCTCGCAACCAATGCGGCGATGACCTATTCTTGATGCTGAGACGCCGAGATCTGCGCTTGTAAGGATCGACGCGCCGACGCCGAAGGAACGCTCCTTGCGGGGTACCCATGACCAGTCCGACCGATCGGCATGCCGATTACGATGGCGATTTCTATGCCTGGACCCTGCAAACGGCCCAGCGGCTGCGTTCGGGATGCGTCGATCAGGTGGATCTAGCGCAGGTCGCCGAGGAGATCGAAGACATGGGCAAGAGCGACCGGCGCGCGCTTGAAAGTCACCTGAAAATCCTGATGCTGCACCTCCTCAAGTGGCGGCATCAACCGAGCCATCGAGGAATCAACTGGCGCTTGTCCATCGCGAATGCTCGCGATGAGATCTCCGCGATCCTTCGCGACAGCCCAAGCCTTCGGCCGCGACTCGCTGAGCTCGCCGCCAGCCGTTATGACGGTGCCCGCAAACAAGCGATGCTCGAGACGGGCCTGGCGCCATCGATCTTCCCCGAAACCTGCCCGTTCAGCGTCGAGCAGCTCCTGCAAGAGAACGCGCTGCCGGATTGAGTGCGTCGGCTGGCGGAGAACAAGAGTCGGCTACGGATCTTGCGCGGGAATCAGCCGGCAAAAAGATGGACTCGGGGACGTCTGGTCATGGGGGAAGCTTAGAAACGAACCTCTTCTCGGCCTATGCGACTTGACGTTCATCAGAATAGGCGAGCATGCTTTCGATGCTGAGATGATAATCCAAGTCCGGCCATTCGATTCCCGTACCACGGCAAATGAAAGAATAATTCCCAACCTGGCGGAGTGTCGCCGATTGTAATTCGGGGTACCAATGGATCGGAGTGGAAATGACTCTGCCATCTTTCAACTCAACGTGGAGATGGCGATCATCGAAGTGTACGGCCTTACCTTTTGCGCTGCCATTCATCCCAGCGTTCCTCAAATTCGAGATTGTGAAGTTTAACGACGGCTAATGCCTTCTTCAGGTCTTTCGGCTTCATGTGATCGACTTTGACCGCAAAGGTATGCAGCTCAATCTTTGCGTAGTCGTCGCCCTTGGCGACGTGAACGTGTTTTGGCTCATGCTCGTTAGCATAGGAGAAGAATTGAAATCCGTCTTGCCGCAGGAGTGTTGGCATCGAAAAGGCCGCAAGGGTTTTGCGTGCGAAAAAACCGGAAAAATACCAGGGATAGCCCCTGAGGCATCCAACGGCATATCATCAAGAGATGCAACGGCACAGCGTCAAGATGGACTCGGGGGGTGTCTGGGCAAGCGGAAAGCTTAGCAGAAAACGAACCTGCGCCCTTTTCCTGGATCCTTGCCGTAGGCTGGGGTGAGCTTGCGAACCCCGGCATGGCCAGCGCCACCGCAAGCCGGGGTTCGCAAGCTCACCCCAGCCTACACTAGCGAACATCACTCACCGACAACCCCCGGCCTCTCGGGCTCCGCTCCCCAATCGACGGGGTACACACCGGCCTGCACGAGCCGGGTAAAGGATGAATACGGCCACTCCGGCACCCGTTGAACATAACCATGTTTCACCGGATTGTAATGGATGTAGTCCATATGCCTCCGATAGTCATTCTCGTCACGAACGAGATGCTCCCAATAACGCCGCTGCCACACCCCGCGCTCACCTTTACGCCGCCGGCTTGTCGAAACGGATTCCCCGACCGGCACGGCGCGCGAGAAGCGTTGCTTGACCAGCGACCAACGCGTGGCGAAGTCGGCATCCCCGTCCGGTAAGGTCCAGATGCAATGCAGATGATCCGGCAGGATACAGATCCCTTCGATCGTGAACGGCCAATCGCGTTTGGTGAGACGCAACGCCTCGCGCAACGCATCGACATGGCGAACCAACAGATCATTGCCCCGGCGCTCGGCCAGGACCAGTGTGAAGAAATAGGTACCGCCGGCACTCCATACCCGCCGATACGTCCGCATGACGCGTTCTCCGCTAGTTCTCCGCTCCCTCATCTTGTCCGGCCGGTACCCTCGTCCCGACCGACTGCAGTCGCCGCGGCCATCTCCGTAGGCTGGGGTGAGCTTGCGAACCCCGGCATGGCCAGCGCCACCGCAAGCCGGGGTTCGCAAGCTCACCCCAGCCTACAATCTATGATGTGTTTCGGATGGCCGACGCAAGGATGCGGCCCGATCGACAAGAAAAACAAAAGGCAAAATCACTGTCCCGCGCGCACGAGCCGAACGTAAAACGTGAGGTCCTTAAGGTAGTAGTAGACGCCGCCACCGCCGAAACCGACGATCCACGCGTTGTCCGAAAAGTCGGCATACGGCGACGAAGACCATAACACGGATGACGGCGTATTCGGAAAAAAGGTCGCATTGATCGCGGGGTCGTAGCAACGTCGCTCCACCAACGACGCCAGCTCGTTCTTGTTCGGCAGCCGCCACAGCGAGCTGCCGGCAAAGACCGCGGCCTCGGCATGCTGCAGCGCCGCTTGCCAGGTGAAGGTTTGTGCGCTGCCGGTCGCGCAGCCGGCGCCGCTGCGGCCCTCGGCACATTGTTTCCAGATCAGGCCCGTCGCCCGGTCCGTGACGGTGCCGTTGCCGTTGTCCTGATAGCGGCTGTCCGGCGCGGTCGCCCGGATGTCGTCGCGGCAGGTCTGCGCCGCGTGGCCGGTGCCGCTCAAGACCAAGATCACCACCGCCAGCAGCCTTCTCACTCTGCAAATCGACATGCGTTTCTACTCCCTGGATCATGGATCGACATGGACACCCGCCGGCGCTCCGCCGGTCATACAGCAGTGCCCTGCCACGGCGCGGCGCCGTCGCCGACGAACAGATAGCGCAGGACACGCCGTTTCATACCGCCGGGGAGATAGCCCTCCTCTGCGGCGAACAGATAGGGCTGGCCGGCCCGGCGCAGTCCGCGCCCAAGACCCTTCATGTGCGACAGCGGCCAGGAACAGCCGTTGTCCAGACCGGCGCGGGTCTCGACGCGCGTCGTGCGCCAGCGTTCGACCCAGGGCACCGCTTGGCGCAACCGCTCCAGATCGGGGCCGAACGCAGCCACCCGGTTGCCCAATTGGACCAGAACCAGGGTCGGCACGAATGTCCGGCGAAACCAGGCCACTTGGCTGCGCAGCGAGGTGACCGCGGGCGGCTGCCAGTGCGGCTGGAGGCTCCGGGTTTGCGCCCCGCCGCCGCTCGGTCGCTCGACCAGTCCAAACAGTTGGTCCAGCCACGGGTGTTCGTCGAACAGGCGCCGAACAAGGCGGTGGGCATCGGCATGCGCAAAGTGCCCCAGATAGCTCGCCAGCACCGCGCGCAACCGCTCGCGCGGCCCCGGCGGTAGGCGCAGCCCGGATCCACTGATGTACTCGCGGGCAAACGCCGCCAGCTTCTCGCGCAGATTCCCGACCACGCGGCGACGCACCAGCCGATAGTGCGGGCGGACGATGTAACCGAGGAAGTCGGCGCCGTCGCTGACCGGCCGCAGGCGGCGTTCGTGCCTCAGATCCAAGTCCAGGTTATCCGAGAAAAAGGGATCGACGGCTCGCCCCGAGACGCTCAAACTCATCTCGCACCCCATCCGCAACAGCAAGATCGTTGTCGTTGTCGTTGTCGTTGTCGTTGTCGTAATCGAAATTCGGAAAAAAAATGCCTTTCGGTCACGAACAACTCGACGTCTATCAGGTCGCGATCCGGTATGTGTCCTGGGCGTACGCAATCGCCAGGGGCTTGAAAGGGATTGACCGCCACGCACGGGACCAACTGCTGCGCGCCTCCCAGTCCATCCCGCTCAATATTGCAGAAGGCAACGGCAAAGGGACGAACGCCGATCGGCGCCGCTTTTTCGAGATCGCTCGCGGTTCGGCGTTGGAATGCGCAGCGATCCAGGACTGCCTCGCATCCTGCCAGGCACTGACTGCCGACCAGAATACCCAAGGTAAGGCGATGCTGACTCGAATCGTGTCGATGTTGACCAAACTCGGGCAGAGAAACCATGAGATGCGGGAGGATTTCGGGGTGTACAGCGATTTCGATTACGACAACGACAACGACAACGATATCGACAACGTCAAGGACAACGAAGCCTGAGGGCGAGAGGGAAGATGCGTAGGTGCGATCCTGCAGCGTCCGTGCGGTGTCAACGAGTTGGTCCAACAGCCGCAGCTCATAGCGCTGCGCGTTGGCCGTGCCACGCTTGCGTCGCCGGCAGGCACGGTAGCCGTCGTAGACGGCCCGAAACGAAAAGACACCGCCCGTGTCACACTCCCGCGCGCACGAGCCGAACGTATTTCGTGTTGTTCTTATTGTTGTTGTTGACGTTGCCATTGTTGAAATTGACGTTCCACGCGTTGTCCGAATTGTTGGCATTCGGCGACGAAGACCAGAACAACCGAACCCATAGCCGACGCTCTTCTGCCGGTCGCGCGCATCCATTCGGTAGCACGCGATCGGACACATCATGCCGCCGTCATCACGGCGGCGGCGCCGGCGCACAGTGACCTCGGCACACCCGTCGACCGACCCCGCGCAGCGCATCACGACACACGGGTACCGGCACGGTTCCGGCCGTCGGACGCCCTCACACCTTCCCCTCCAGCACAAAACCCAAAAGCCCCGCCGCCGAAACCAGGGTAGCAATCCCCGTAGGCTGGGGTGAGCTTGCGAACCCCGGCTTGCGGTGACGCTGGCGATGCCGGGGTTCACTCGCGTTCACCCCAGCCTACAATTTTAAGGAAAATGCTTGTAGATCTCGCGGCGATGCAGGCAGCGCACGCATTCGATTCCGCCGTCGCTCACGGCGAGCCCGATTCGATAGTCGCCGACGCGGATGCGATAAAAGCCCGACCCACCGGCCAGCTTTCGCAGCCCGTCGATCCCATCAAAGGAGTCGGCAGCTTCCATCCGCTCAAGCGCTGCCCGTACCGCGGAGAGGGCTGCCCGGTCTCGGATCTTCTTTAGGTCGCGAACGAAGCTGGACCGAAAGGCAACCTTCAACCCTTTTCCCCCAAGACATCAAGCACGGCGTCTCGATCGACCAAGTCGGTTGTTCGTCCTTTGCGAATTGCTTCGGCCAAGGCAAGGTCTTCTATCGACGCGACCAAGACGTCACCCAGCATGTCCCGTTCTTCGTCGAGAACCTCGAGCAATGCGTCCTTAACGATTTGCTTCAGGCGCTGCGGATCAAGATCAGATTGCATCGGTTCAGGTCTCCGGGCCAAGGTAATAAGAGTCGACAACAATATCCATGCTACACATCGCGAATCCCGGCCTGCGGCGGGGATGGCGATCCACCGTAGGCTGGGGTGAGCTTGCGAACCCCGGCTTAACGCCTGCGCCCGGGATGCCGGGGTTCACTCTCGTTCACCCCAGCCTACAGCCTGCCGCCGACACATCGCGAGTACCGGCCCACGGCGGGGAGTGCAATCCACCGTAGGCTGGGGTGAGCTTGCGAACCCCAGCTTAACGCCTGCGCCCGGGATGCCGGGGTTCACTCGCGTTCACCCCAGCCTACAGGCTCTCGGTGGCCTTGGCGGAGCAACTCGCTTATGCCAGCCGAGCGGACTTGCGCCATCCACCGCTTTGCTTGCCGACAGCCACGGCCAGCTCGGCGAGCTCTTGGAATTGTCGGAAGCTGTGAAAGGCCTGCAATTCCTTGCCGAGCTGGATCTGGATCTTCAGATCATCCACCGCCTCGACGACGCGGGTGACGCGGGCACGCTGCCCCTCGCCCTTGTCCGCGGCACGCAGGATGAGCCGGCAGACCGTCATCGCCTGCCGGCGCAGATCGGTGCCGAGCGTGTATTTGTGATAACGCGGGAACTGGCGCACCGCCTGCTCGATGCCGAGCAGCAGGCGGTTGGCATCACGCCAGATCGGCAGATGATTGAGCTGTTGCATCCGTCTCTCCCCTTTTCGCTCGATCGATCAAGACAAACAAAAAGGCAAAATCACTGTCCCGCGCGCACGAGCCGAACGTATAACGCGTAGCTCTTTTCGTAGTGGCCGACGTTGCCATAGCCGAAATTGACGGGCCACGCGCGGTCCGAATAGCCGGCAATCGGCGACGAAGACCAGAACCCATTCGAAACCGTGTACGGAAAATAGCCCGTATCAATGGCAGGATTGATCCGATCATTGCTGATAATCGAGAGCAATTCATCGACCGACGGCAGGCGCCAGTCGCGGGCGCCGCAGAGACCCGCCGCATTGACCGCCTGCACGAAGGCATGGGTATCGCAGGCACTGCCCGAGCAGGAGCCACCGTCCTGCGTTCCCGCGTCTCCGCCGTTCGTGCCCGGGTCGGGGTTGTACCAGGTGTATCTCCAGTCCTTATCGCGCAGGCCGCCGTCGTCGGTCTTCACCTCCCACACCAGCCCGGTGACGTTGTCGCGCACGCAGCGCCAGCTCGTCGCGCTGGCCGACAGGGCGTTGCCGTTGGCGTCGAGCTTGGTGAAGCTGAAACCGGCGTGGCCGTCGCTGTCGTCGTGCTGATGCGCATCCCGACCGTCCTGGGCATCCTGCCAGGGGTAGCCGGCGACCGGGCAGGCGAGGAAGTTCCGAGTCCCGTCCGCGCACCAGTCGATGCCGGTGTCGTTCAGGGGTTCGGCCCCTTCGACCGGGCAGGGCGCACCGCGCAGATCCATCTGGTAGGCATAGACGCCGCTCGCCGGCCCGCAGGTGTCCTGATCGCAGCCGACGAAACGCAGCTTGGTGCGTTTGAGTGTGCCGCAGCGGCCGTAATACTCGAACGTATCGTCCGGCCCGTCGTAGTCGCGGTCGTTGTCGTTGTCCGACGGCGTGGGCGTGCGCGGGTCGGGCGGCGTCGAGCCGTCGTAGGTGTTGACCATGGTGTAATACAGGGCCTCGGCGCCGTCGCTGTGCAGATCCAGCGCTTGGGGCGAGCTGCTCCAGCTCCCGCTGGACGGGGTGACCTCGACCGGGCCGATGGCGCCGGGGATGGGTTCGTAGGCGACCGAGAGGGTAACCCGGATGTCCGCGTCGAGCGAAGGGTTGACCAGGTGGACATAGACCTCGGGCAACCGGCTCGGGGAGCGAGCATAGGGGTAGTCGACCGCCCCGGACGTGCCGACCCAACCGGCCGGCGTCTCGTGAACAGCGACGCCCGGCTGCGCGATAAAGGCGGAATCCGGGCTGACCAGGGTCATCCAGACCGGGGCGTCGTCGCTCGTGATCCGCGCCACGGCCTGCTTGCCGGCCGGGATGGATGCGCCGCCGGCCAGGACGAAGCTCGAAGCACCGGCCGCGGGGATGCTGCCCGAAACAAAATTGGAGCGATCCGAGTCAGGCACGAGGCGCGGGACATCTCGGTCGAATTGGAAGCTGGGCTCCGGGCCGCCGTCGAGCTTTTCGATATCGTCCAGTCGAATCGTGGCATCCTGATACCGGGCCAAGGCAGCGCCGAGCGTGCTCTTGTTCGCCGCTCCGGTGCCGGTGCCGAAATCACAGTTCCATCCCGCGATGCGCTGTCCGAGGTTGACGATGCCGGTGGTGTCATCACCGCTAAAATCTCCATTGAGGAGACTGCGCCAACCGTCCCCGCGTTCGGAGACCTGGCATTCAAGATCGATGAGCTTCCAGAGTGCGAAGCGGGCATAGGCCCAGGTCGCGTCAGATTTTTTATTTTTAGAGTGCGGGGCCGCAAAGCCTTTCTCAAGTATACGCGGATGGGGTTGATATTCTTTGAACGTATAAGTATCGAGGCTGTCGTAAAGCTCGTCCTCGAACCATCTCGCCGTTCCTTCGAGGAGCCACGAGCCTTTGACAACCCCCACTTCTCGAAGCATGTTGTCCTTACCTACGATTCTAGTGCGAGACTGCGCGTGGTGAAAGAATTCATGCACAGCCGTTCCTTGCATGAAAGCCTCAGTATAATTGCTCTTAGACAGGTGAAGCGTTCCGTAGTTTTCATCGGAGCTGACATACCCTGCACATTTTTTCTTATCTATGACGCATTCTTCTACGACACACTCAAAAGCCGCGTCATAATCGAAGTCGCTTTCATCAAACCAGGTAGTGGCCGTGTAGAGCCACTGCAGTAGCTCGTGAATGTATGGCTGCCGGGTGCTGGCGGACCAATCCCAGTTGTTCTTGGAGAAGTCTAGGATTGAAACAGCAAAGGCTTCATCATTGAAATCGCCATCGTCGTCGGTATCGACACGGCAAACCGGGTCCTCGTCGATTTGCCAGCATAGCCCTAGTACACATTCCTCTTCATTGCAGCATTCTGAATCGAGTGTCCTTCCGCCAACCTCGATCGTCCGTGTTGTGCAGTCACGCTCAGGGGTTGCCTTCAGCTCTTCCGGAACTCGCTTGCTCTGTTCGAGCGCATCGACCGGAACCCCGATGAAGGAGGGTTTTCCGATCCCGTGCAGCTCCACGGTTCGATTGCCGTCCTGATCGATCTCAATGTGCCTGCGGATGCGCACCCAGATAGGTCCATCGACATCGGTAACCCCATCGGTGTAGATGTAGAGAGAGAGGTCGTAGGGAGAATAGCCCGCCGGCGGTTCCACCGTCGGCAGCGTGATGCGGATCTCGCCGTCCTCGGCCACGAGCGGCGTGGTGCGGAAGAAGTCGCTGACGCGGATGACCTCGGCCGGCATGGGCGGCGCCTCCGCCTCAGGGATCACCGAGACGCCGACATCGGCCATGCCGGCCACCGCCTGCACGCCGCGCGCACGTGTCAGCGGAGAGACTTGCGCCGGCAGGGTCAGGGCGAGCCCTTGCAGCGTGCCGGGCTCGACGACGGTGACAGTGTCGCCATCGACGACGGTGGCGATGGGCTGGGGCGCGGCGACGGCCAGGCTGAAGCCGAGACTGTCGCTGATTTCGCCGTCGCTGACCTGCACCTGCACCTGGACCTCGGTGCCTTCGGCCGCCACGGGCGGCACCCATGTCAGCAGGCCGCTGCGGCCGTCGATGGTCATGCCGGCGGGTCCGTCGATCAGCTCATGGGCAAGGATGCCCGTACCTGTGTAGTCAACCGCCAACGACAGACGTGCGGTCACGCCCGAGAGCAGGTAACCACCACCCGCGATCTGCGGCGGCTGGATGCGAATGGAGGCATCCAAGTTTTGGTAGAAGGACAGGTGGCTCTCGATCGCGGCAGCCGTGGCACGCGCAGCACCCTCGGCGACGGCGCCATCGATCAGGGCCGAACCCTGGTAGCCGGCGAGATAGCGCCGCTGCAAGAGTCCATCGGTCAAGCCATCCCGGCGCCCGTCGGCATCGACATCGAGCATGTCGGCGCATTCGTAACGGTTGAGCCAGGCCGTGATGTCGGAGGCGGTGGTGCGGGTGGCGCCCGTGCCCACGGCGCCGCTGATCAGCGCATCGCCGCCGAATCCGAAGCTATGCCGGATCAGGAGGGTGCCGTCCTTGGTTGCCTCGATCACGCCATTGCCGTCCACATCCAGACTGCACACCGGCTCGGCGGCCTGGATCTGGCCCCACACCGCACATCCGATCAGCACCGCGGCGACCAGCACGCGCGGACCGCGTATCAGTTCTGCCATGATTCGACTCACTCCATCGACGATTGGGACGGGCCATTGTGCCGACGACACCGGGATCGCGCAGGGTCCCCGCGGGATGGTCTAGCGATCCGGACGCCGGGGGGCTATGCTTGCGCCCACACACACCCTGGGGAAATCTTGCCAAGTGTAGCGGGCTCGCGCGAATTTGCACGCGCCGATTCGCCGACGCCGATCGCGGATCAGCCGGGCCTCGCCGGTGGCGGCCGAGGCGGGCTGTAGGATCATTTCAGGAGAGGTTCGATGATGCTGCCGAGACCCCCGTCATGGACTGCGCGCCTGGTCGGGCCGGCGCTGGCCTGTTTGCTGCTGACCGGTGTCGGCGCGCACGCGCAGACCCAACAGATCACGCCCGACCCGCCGAGTCAGGAGGCGGCGTCCGGCGCGGCTCTGGGCATCGGCGTCGATTACACCGCGAGCGACCGGAACCCGCTGTTGACGGGCTTGGGGCTGCGACTGCATTGGAATTCGGCGCGGCTGACCTTGCAGGGTCAGAGCGATGTCTTGGACACGGCCAAGATCGGCGCCGACACGGATTGCCAAGACGACACCCAAACCGACTATGACGCGGATCCGCAGACCGACTGCTTCGTGCAGATCGCCTGGGCAAGCCTGCCGGGGCAGTGGCCGGGAAGCCTGCCGAAACGGCTGCTGACGGCCGAATTCACCTCGGCCTTGACGGAGGGGCAGAGCACCGCGGTGAACTTCAGCGCCAGCGCGACGGCGGTGGGTTATGGGTTCGCGGCAACCTCGGCGATCGTCCGCGCCGAATCGGGCGGGGACGAAGAGTGGCCGATGGCCTATGCGCGGCTCTTCTCGCGGCCGTCCGATCTGGATCTGCTGCGGCGCTACCGCGACGAGGTGTTGATCCGCTCGCCGAGCGGGCGGGACGCGGTGGAGGCGCTCTATGCGCAGTCGGGCGATGCCTTGGCGGTCTTCTTGCGGAGCCCCGGGCTGCTGCGGCAGGCGCGCGCCTTGATGGACCGCAATCGCAGTGCCGTGAGCACGGTGTTGGCGGGACGCACGGCGGGGATCTCCGACCAATCGGGCGTTATTGCCTTCTTGAACGCGTATGCCGATCAAGCCCCGCCGGCATTGCAGGGTCTCGTCGGGCAGGTGCTGGCGGAGTTGGACCGGGCGGCGGCGAGCGGCGCGACGGCATTCGGGTTCAAGCCTTAGGGATGATTCAGAAACAAGGTGAACACCTTGATTCATGCGTAGGCTGGGGTGAGCTTGCGAACCCCGGCACCCCTGGCGCAGGCGTCAAGCTGGGGTTCGCAAGCTCACCCCAGCCTACATGTTTATTTGTTTTTGGAATCGTTCCTTAGCGGGATTCGGTCGAGGGCCCGCCGACCCGAAGCAGCGCCAGGGTGATGTTGTCGTTGCCGCCACGCTCGTTGGCCAGACGCACCAGCGCCTCGGCGGCGGGCTCGAGATCGTTCCCGAAGCTCGCCGTGAGCACCTGACACAGCCAATCCTCCGGGACCATGCCGGTAAGTCCGTCGGTACAGAACAGGAAGATGTCGCCGCACGCGAGATCGGCAACCCCGCAGGAGACCTTGACCTTGGGCGACGAGCCCAATGCTCGGGTCAGGATGTTTGCCCCGATGCCGTAGCGGCGGGCATCCTCGCGCGTGCTGAAGAAGCCCTGATCGACGACCTCCTGAATAAAGGAATGGTCCCGCGAAAGCGGCTCCAATCGTCCCTCGCGCAACCGATATAGGCGCGAATCGCCCACGTAGCCGAAGGCCAGCCAATCGTCTCCGACAGCCCCGACCACCACGGTTGTCCCCATCCCGGAGAGATCCGGCTCCGCTTGGCTCAGGGTCCAGACGGCGCCATTGGCATCCTGGATCGCCGTCTCGACAAAGTCCTTCGCCGCGTCCGGATGCAGTCGATGGGCCATGTCCTCTCGGAAGCGTTTGGCGATGACCTCCGCCGCAAGTGCGCTTGCGACCTCGCCGGCACGGGCGCCGCCGATGCCGTCCGCCACGATCAAGAAGCCGAGGACGGGATCGACTGCCACTGCATCCTCGTTGCCCTTACGCACCCGGCCGCGGTCGGTGCGCCAGGCATATTCGAGGGTGTGAGCCGTCATGACGCCACTGCACATCGCTTCGATGTCATCGCCTGCGCCCGAGGATCGAGGCTCAGGATCCAGGCGCCCCGTTGAGCTGGGCCGCCAGACGCTTGGGCTCCACGTAGCCCGGGATCATCTCGCCGGTCTCGGTGAGGATAGCCGGGGTCCCGCGCAGGCCAAGCTCCGCGCCGAGCGCCATGTGCGCATCGACCGGGTTCTCGCAGGTCTTCTCCGTGATCGCCTTACCGGCCTTTGCGTCCGTCATGGCCGTACGCTGGGCGGCGGCATCGCCGGCGCACCACACCGATACGGCCTCGGTGTACGCGGGACTGCCCTGCCCGGCGCGTGGATAGAAGAGGTAACGGACCCGGATCCCCTCCTGCGCATACTCGTCGATCTGGCCGTGCAGCTTGCGACAGTAACCGCATTCGATATCGGTGAAGATGGTCACCGTGTGCTTGGCGTCGGCCGGCCCGAAGACGACCATTTGGGATTCTCCGACCCCGTCGACCAGGGTCTTGCGTGCCCCTGCCAGGCGCGGCTCGGTCATGTCCTCGCGCGTCGTCAGATCGACGATCCGACCATCGACAAAGTAACGCCCGTCGGCGGTCACGTACATCAGTTGGGTGCCGACCATGACCTCGAAGAGCCCCTTCACGGGCGAGGCGGTCACGCTGTCGATCTCGATGCCCGGGACGATCTTGCCGAGCGCATCCCGAATGGTCTTCTCGGGCGATGCCCATGCGGACCCCGCGACGAGCGTCAGTGCGGCAAGGGCGAGCGCGGAAATTCTGGCTTTGGTCATTGGATGTTCAATCTCTGAAGTTGGTGAACTGGATCGGCAAACCCCAGTCTTCGCCGCGCAGCAGCGCAATCGCTTCCTGAAGGTCATCACGTTTTTTTCCGGAGACACGGACCTGGTCCCCCTGGATCTGGGCCTGCACCTTGGTCTTGCCGGCCTTGATGGCCTTGACCATGCGCTTGGCGGTCTCGCTGTCGACGCCCTGTTTGAGTGCGATCTCCTGGCGGGCCGCGCTGAGATTCGAAACCGGGTCGCCGGGGTCGAGCGAAGAGAGATCGATCTTTCGTTTGACCAGCTTCTGACGGAGGATATCCATCATCTGCTGCAGGTGAAATTCCTGCTCGCCGATCATCAGGATCTTCTCGTCGCTCAGCTCGAAACTCGCCTTCACCCCCTTGAAGTCAAACCGGGTGTCGATCTCGCGGTTGGCCTGGTCGACCGCATTGCGGACTTCCTGCAGGTCGATTTCCGAGACGATGTCGAACGATGGCATAGCTTTTCTTGCTCCACAGGCAAATCACCGAAGACGGGCATTGTGCGAGAAAACCCGCCAAAAGCGAACCGCTCGCGCAGGGCCTTCCTTCAGCCCCGTGGATGATGGCGCGCATGGAGCTGCTTCAAACGCTCACGCGCAACATGGGTGTAGATCTGTGTGGTTGAAAGGTCGCTGTGGCCCAAGAGCATCTGCACCACCCGCAGATCCGCGCCGTGGTTGAGCAGGTGCGTGGCGAAGGCATGGCGCAGGGTGTGGGGCGACAGGGGTTTGAAGACGCCCGCATCGAGGGCATAGCGCTTGATCAGCAGCCAGAACGCCTGACGCGTCATGCACGCGCTGCGGCAGGTCGGAAAGAGATAATCGGTCACGCGACCGCCGAGCAGCTCGGCCCGCGGTCCGCGTAGATAATCGAGCAGCCAGGATGTCGCTTCCTCTCCGAGCGGCACCAGCCGCTCCTTGTCGCCCTTGCCGACGATCCGCACGACGCCCTGCGTCAGACCGACCTGCCCGGTCGTCAGGGTCACCAGCTCGGTGACCCGCAAACCGCTTGCGTAGAGCACCTCGAGCATGGTGCGATCACGGTGCCCCCGCGCATCGGCGGTGTCCGGCGCACCTAACAGCGCCTCCACCTCGAGCTCGCTCAGACTCTTGGGCAGAGGTCGACCCAGCTTCGGTGCCTCGACGCGGGCGCTCGGATCTTCACGGATCACACCGCGCCGCAGCAGATATTGATAGAACTGGCGTAGGCAGGACAGCAGACGCGCACTGGATCGCGGCTTGCGACCCTCCTGCGAAAGAACAACCAAATAATCCAGCAGATCGAGCCGCTGCGCCTCGATCAGCGAGCGATCACGCTCGCGCGCGACCCAAGCGGCGAAGGCACGCAGATCCGATTGATAGGCCGCCAGCGTATTCGGACTCAGACCCCGCTCGAGCCAGAGTGCATCGGCGAAACCCTCGATCACCCCCGAATCGCCAGGCATCAAACCGCGTCTCCTGCGACCTGCGAGCTCATCATCCGGAGTCGGCATCTCGGCAGCCTGCGAGCGCCGGAGCAGACGCGGTTTAAGTGATTCACTTCTTTTTGTTTTTTCATCTAAACCGCGTCCAGAGCGAGATGCTCACTTTCGAGTGAGTTCGAAGTTTGGTGAATCCACGACCCTTAGCGGGGGACGCGGTTTAAAATTTTATATTTTTTAATATCTTAAACCGCGCCGGCTCCAGCGGCTCTGAAATCCGCCGGGGCCGATCCCATCCAAAAACATCGCATACCGCACTGGGCGCGGTTTAAACCGCGTCAGGGAAAAGTCCTCGGGGATCCTCCGGCAGAGGGTCCGACTCAAACGTCTGTTGAGAGCACAGACGCGGTTTACAGGCTTCGTGCGAGAGCAGCCAGCGTTTGACCTCGAGCTTGCGTCCGCTCGTATCGCCCGAGAAACCGCCGAGGCCGTTGACCGCGACCACCCGATGGCAAGGCACCACGATCGGACAGGGGTTGGCGCGACAGGCCTGCCCGACCGCACGTGGGGCGCTCCCGAGTTGTCGCGCGATCTCGCCGTAGGTGCGGGTCTCGCCCGAGGGGATCCGACGCAGCTCGGCCCAGACCCGTTGCTGAAAATCGGTGCCGAGCAGCACGACCGGGAGATCGAAAGCGGTCGCCGCCTGCTCGAAATAGGCCGTGATCTGCAGTCGGATAGCCGACGGCATCGTTTCCGACCTCACGTCGGCTCCCGCGGCCGGCGGGTCTAAATCAACGCCGATCAAGGTCTCGCCCTTCCAGTGGATTGCGATCGCGCCGATCGGGGTCTCGATCAGAGTCTGCGGCATGGTGTCTTCCTCTGATGGTGTATCGGCCATCCGGTCTTCGGCCGAGGCGAGGTCGGGTTCATCTTAGCCCGCACCGTTGCGCCGGGGAAGGCAAGGCCAGCCTGTGGATAAGTCTGTGGGCGAGTTGTGCGGTAGGGAATGACGGCAGCGCCCATGTCACTGTTTTTCGAAACCCCATGACCAAAAGGAATAGTGAGACAATAATAAAAACAACGGATTAAGGATTTTCCTGAAAAAAGTACGATCAGGCCCGACGCCCCCGATCCTCCCGCCGGGCGACGCCTGTCGGTGTGCACAACGTCTCTGCGACACCTTCCGGGTTCGCAAAAAAGTCAAGGCCACAACGGGGAACATCGGTCCGATGAGGCCTCGTTACGAAGCGCCGGGATCGGATTCACCGGCTCGAAATCCAACCGACGGCCCGCCCGACGCGGAGTGCATCGACCGTTCGGATCGGTCAAAATAGGCGAAATCAGTGACCTGTGGATATGCCCGAGATGAGCGAACCCGATCAAGGCCCGGTTGAAGGGATGGCGAGATTCTGGGAAACGACCCCGCTCTCCGCCATGACCCCCGAGCAGTGGGAGTCGCTCTGCGACGGCTGCGCGAAATGCTGTCTCGAGAAGTTCGAGGAAGAGGAGACCGGGGACATCATCTATTCGCGCGTCGCCTGCGCGCTTCTGGATCTCGACAGCTGCCGGTGCAGCGATTATGCCGATCGGGCGAGACGCATGCCCGATTGCGTCACACTGACACCTGCTGCATTGGCGAACGCACGGTGGCTTCCGGAGACTTGCGCCTACCGATTGTTGGCCGAGGGCAAGCCGTTGCCGAGCTGGCATCCGCTGATCACCGGAGATCCGGATACCGTCTTGGAAGCCGGGCAGAGCCTATACGGGCGGGCCATCAAGCCGGGGCCCAAGACAGACCCGCTGATGCATCTCATCGATTGGATCCGTTGAACCCGGTTTCCGGCGCAGCGTTGTGCTTCCTGTCGTCGGCACAACCTACGGCGGTGATCCTGGACGCGCCGTGGGTTGTGCCGAGCCACGCGAGGCACAAGGTGATTTCCGGAAAAGGATCTACCGGCAGAGCCGTAAACAGGAAAAGTGGTCGAAGGCTCTACTTGTTGTGTCGTTGTCGTTGTCGTTGTCGTTGTCGTAATCGGATTCCGGACGACCACGAACACGACAACGACAACGACAACGAAAAATTCTGCAACGGTTTGCTCAAGACTTACGGCGTAAGGGACTCGATGCCTTCCAGGCATGTGCAGTCGGGATGCCTATCTTGGAAATCGCCCAACATGCCAACCCGGCGTTGCGCCTCCTTTCAGTCGGCATCACTCTCACGGATTACGGGCCGGGCGGCTCGGAAAGCATTCGAGTCAGCAACGCGTGCCCGCCGAGCGCCGCGGAAACCGCTGCCGGGATGGGTATACGCACCTCCCAGCCGTCACCCGGCGCGAGCTGAAGCTCCGTATCATCGTCTTTGCGCATGGATTCCAAGCGGAAGCGGTGATTCCCGGCCGGGGTCAAGAGCTCCAACTCATCACCCACCGCGAAGCGGTTCTTGACCCTGACGTCCACCCATCCGGCGCTGCTGCCGGTGACCTCGCCGACAAAGATCTGCCGCTGGTTGCGCGAGGCACCGTCGTCGTAGTTCTGCAGCTCGCTCGGGGCATGGCGCCGGTAGAAGCCCTCGGTGTAGCCGCGGTTGGCAAGCCCTTCCAGATCGGTCAGCAGATCGCTGCGGAACGCGCGCCCGGCGAGCGCGTCGTCGATCGCGGCACGGTAGACCTGAGCGGTGCGCGCGACATAGTAGTGCGACTTGGTCCGGCCCTCGATCTTCAGCGAATCGATTCCCATCGACACCAGCCGCGCGACATGCTCGACCGCGCGCAAGTCGCGCGAGTTGAGGATATAGGTCCCCGCCTCGTCCTCGAAGATCGGCAGATAGGAGCCCGGGCGCTCGCGTTCTTCGAGCAGATAGACCTCGTCGGCGGCCGGATGCCGCGACGCGCCCGCGATATCGCCCGCGATGTCGAGGGACAGGTCCGGACTCGGTGCGTGTGGCTCGGTCGACACGGCACTCGCCACTCGATAGTCCCAACGGCACGCGTTGGTGCAGGCGCCCTGGTTGGCGTCGCGATGATTGAAATAACCCGACAACAAACAGCGCCCCGAGTAGGCGATGCAGAGTGCGCCGTGCACGAAGACCTCAAGCTCGACGTCCGGGCAGGCGGCGCGGATCTCCGCCACCTCGTCCAACGACAGCTCGCGCGAGAGGATGACCCGCGAGACCCCCTGCGCCGCCCAGAAGCGCACCGCCGCGGCATTGGTGGTGTTCGCCTGGACCGAAAGGTGGATCGCCTGATCCGGCCAGCGCTCGCGCACCAGCATGATCAGGCCGGGGTCGGCCATGATCAGGGCGTCCGGACCCATCGCGACGATCGGCTCCAGATCCGCGATGAAGCTCTTGAGCTTCGCGCCGTGCGAGAGGATGTTGGCGGCCAGATAGAAGCGTTTGCCGCTTGCGTGCGCCTCGGTGACGGCGCTCGCGAGCGTCGCCCCGTCGAAGGCGTTGTTGCGCACCCGCAGGCTGTATCGGGGCAGACCGGCATAGACCGCATCGGCCCCGTAGGCAAAGGCGTAACGCATGGCCTGCGGCGAGCCCGCGGGCGAGAGCAGCTCCGGTCGCCGAGGGCTCAACGCAGCTCCACCTGGAAGCTCAGCCGCTCGTCGGTACCGAGCGTGCGCTCGCGCAGGACCTCGACGGGCATCGTCTCTCCCGGCCCCTTGTCAAGCAAGGCGATGCGCACGTCGGCATAGGCGCTCACCGGTTGGTCGCCGATCTGCACGATACGATCCCCTTCCTGGAGACCCGCATCCTTGGCGCCGCTCGACTCCGCGAAGCCTTGGACGAGCGCACCGCCCCTGTCGATCCCCGACTCAAGCATCACGCCGAGCAAACCGGACGGGGGCAGCGCAATCTCCTTCGGATAGAGAAAGAAGTCCGCCGCTGCCGGATCCATGCCGCGCCGGGTCCCGTTGAGGATGGTCACCGACGGGACATCGAGACGGCGCGTCAGCCGACCGGGGATCCCTTGCCCGTACTCGACGTGACCCGATCCGGCCAGCACGACGAGCGTGCGCCCGGGGTTCGCCTCGAGATAGGTCGCCGCGCGCTCGGCCATCCCCTCGTCCCAAAGGAGCTGGACCTCGATGAAGTTCTCCACGTCCTGCTTGCGCTCGCTCGGGTGCATCGCAAAGACCGCCTCGATGCGCTCGCGGTAGGTCGGGTCGCTGCGATCGATCTCGGCCGGGATCCGTGCGCGCTCGGCCTCGTTCAGACCCGCGATGCCGACCTCGCCGACACGCCGGGTCAGCTCGGCTTCGAGGTTCAGCGCAATCACCGGGATGCCGTGCTCGCGGGCGAAACGCAGGATCGGACGATAGAGCCGATAGTCGAAACGCCAGCGGTCGAAATATTCCGTGCGGCGCAGAAACTCCGCCTCGTCGATCTCACCCGCGATATAGGCGTCGATCGCCGCCTGATAGGGCTGTTGAAAGAACTCCATCCCGATTGCCAGGGGTTTACCGCGCGCGTGCAGACCTTCGATCACGGCCAGTTGGTTGAGGTGGTCCTCGTAGCGGTCGTGGCTCTCGCCGACAAAGACGACACGCCGATCGGCGATGCGATCGAGCAGGTCACTCATGTCCGACAGCGCGGCAAGATGCAGAACACGGGTCCCAGGGTCGGGCGCCTGCGACACGTCCGCTGGTGGGGGAGGTGTCTTCGGATGCGCAGGCCCGGTCCCTGCACAGGCACCGGAGACCAGCACGGCCGTCACGACGAACGCCGACAGTTGAAAATAGGACACGAAAAATCCTCTCTGGTCATGAGCCGATTCGGCCCGCATATGTGTTGACGGCGCAATGCGGACAGCTCGCTCGCGCTCCCGATCCCTCAGCCGCCTGGACCCTAGACTGATGCGAAACCCTTTCGTTTCAAGCCTCTTACTCTTCCGTTCGATCCTTCTCGGGTCGATCCTTCTCGGGTCGACCTCCGTTTCGGCAAACGCAGTGCTCGTCGATCACGCGATCGAGGCCCGTATCGACCCCGCTGCGGGCACCCTGCAGGTGCGGGATACGCTGACATTCCCGGACGACAGACCGGAATGGTTGCTCCTGCTGCACACCGGGATGGAGCCGGAGGTCGCCTCCGAGAATGCGCGAATCGACATCGCCGAACGCCTCGAACATCTCACCGGCTACCGGCTTCGCATCACCGCACCCGGCCCCGTCACTCTTGCCTATGGCGGGTCCATCCGTCATGCACGCGAGCAGATCGCCGAGGGCATGGGACGCGCCCGCGAATGGTCGCGCGGCACCATTGCACCCGAGGGCGTCTTTCTCGACGGCAACAGCGGCTGGTATCCGCGCATCCCGGACAGCCTTCAAACCTTCTCGCTCGCGGTCGCACTCCCGGACGGCTGGACCGCCGTCTCGCAGGGCGAGGGTCCGGGCGATCCAGCAAGTGGCCTGTCCACCTGGCGCGAGACCCATCCGCAGGACGACATTTATTTAATCGCGGCACCTTTCGAGCGCTATGTCGATCAAGCTCAGGCCGGAGACACTGAATACGAGGCCCAAGTCTACCTGCGCGAGGCCGATGCCGCCCTTGCACAGCGATATCTGGACGCGACCGCGACCTACATCAACCTCTATTCCGAATTGATCGGCGCCTATCCGTTCGCCAAGTTCGCGCTGGTCGAGAACTTCTGGGAGACCGGCTACGGCATGCCCTCCTTCACGCTCCTCGGATCGCACGTCATTCGCCTACCCTTCATCATCCACACCTCCTACCCGCACGAGATCCTCCACAACTGGTGGGGCAACGGCGTCTATGTCGACTACCAGGCCGGCAACTGGGCCGAGGGGCTCACCACCTATCTGGCCGATCACCTGATCCGCGAGCGCGCGGGCGAGGGCTGGGTGTATCGGCGCGAGATGCTCAAGGGCTATGCCGATTACGTCCGGGACAGCAGCGACTTTCCGCTCGTCGCGTTCCGCGGCCGGCACGGCGCGGCCTCCCAGGCGATCGGCTACGGCAAGAGCGCCATGCTCTTCCACATGCTGCGCCGCCAGCTCGGTGACGAGGCGTTCAAGGCCGGGCTTGCGCGTGTCTGGACCGACAACCGTTTTCGTGTCGCCGACTTCGATGATCTGCGCCGCGCGTTCGAGGCGGTGAGCGGGCGCGATCTTGCCGCCTTTTTCGAGACCTGGACGACGCGCACCGGTGCGCCGAGACTCCGACTGGCGGACGTGGCCGTGACCCCGGACGGCGGGGGATTCGCGCTGACCGGCCGCATCGAGCAGACCCAAGGCGGCGAGCCCTTCCCCGTGCATGTCCCTGTACTCGTGCATCAAGAGACGGGCGACCCGGTCGGTCTCGTCGTCGAGCTCACCGGAGCAAGCACGGACTTCAAAGCCACCCTGCCGTCCGCGCCTGTCCGGGTCGCGGTCGACCCCTGGTTCGACGTCTTTCGCGAGCTGCTTGCGGGCGAGACACCCGTCGCCTTGAGCAACCTCTTCGGGTCCGACCGCGGGCTCATGGTCCTACCCGCCGCGGCACCCGATGCCTTCAAGGACGGCTACCGGCGCCTCGCCGAGGCGTGGAAGGCCGGTCACCCCGGCTGGGAGATTCGCTGGGACGACACCCTGCAGGCGCTGCCCGAGGACCGAGCGGTCTGGCTGATGGGTTGGGAGAACCGCTGGCTCGATCGATTTGCGCAACTGGCGCAAGGCGTCGCGCTGGAGCCCGAGCAGCGCCGGCTCCGACTCGGCGGCGAAGACCCGCTCGACGGCGTGCAGGTCAGCCCCGTGCTCACCGCGTGGCGGGACCGACAGCCGCTCGGCTGGCTCGCCGCGAACGAGCCGGCCGCACTCCCCGGCCTCGCGCGGAAGTTGCCCCACTACGGCAAATACAGCTACCTCGTCTTCATCGGCAGTGCGCCCGACAATCAGGCAAAGGGTCAATGGCCATCGGGCGACTCCGCGCTGGTGACCTGGCTCGGCCCGAAACGCGCGCTTGCGCCCGTCGCCGAGCCTCCCGCCTTGGTGCCCTCATTGGGTTACGATTCACAAACAAGGTGAATACCTTGATGAACGGGTAGGATGGGTAGAGCGACAGCGAAACCCATCCTCCAAACCGCGGCGCTGCCGGGTTTCGGTCTGTAGAGCGATAGCGAAACCCACCCTCCAAACCGCGGCGCTGCCGGGTTTCGGTCTGATGCGCTTGGCGCGGGCTGGATGGGTTTCGCTTCGCTCTACCCATCCCACGGGTTTCGGTTGTTTTTGAATCGCCGGCTCACCTGAGATAAACCCCGTCTTCGCCGATCTTGCCCGGTCCGTCCAGGACATAGATGCCGGCCGAATTGGCCTTGACGTGGAAGACCAACCGGCCCCGGCACTCTTGCTCTTGGCCGGTCACGGCGTCGCGATAGATCCCCGGCCGGATCCCGTCGATCCCGATCTCCTGATCCGAGCCGATGGAGAGACCGACCACCACATAGGTCCCGCTCTCGGGATGCTCGCGCACGAATCGCATCCCGCTGCCCCATTCGGCCAGATGGCTCAACCCGGCTTTTTGCAGGGCAGGAATCGCACGGCGGATCAGGTTGAGGCGCTGGATATGACGATAGAGCGGGTTGCTCTGCGTCTCGTCGAGACGCGCGTCGGTCAGGTGATCGCCGAAATAGGCGCGCCCGGTCTGATGCAGGGTGTCGCGCTCGCCTTCGACGTCTTGCGGCGCGCCCTTCATGAACTCGATCTCCTCGCCGAAATACAGACAGGGGATCCCGCGCACGGTCCAGATCAGGTTGTAGGCCGCGGCGGCCATCCACTGCTCGCCTTTGAAGCGGTACTTGAAGTCGTTGTCCGGGCCGACGTCGTGGTTTTGCAGGAAAGTGACCAACTGGGTCACGTCACCGTAGATCCAGTCCATGCCGAGGATCTGGGCGGTGCCGGCGTAGGTGCCCTTGCTCACGGTATCGCGGAAGGTCGAGAAGAGGCCGAAATCGAGCTGCGGGAAGCCCGAGTCGCCGCCGGATTCCGGATCTTGGGGATCATGGGCGATGCGCGTGTACCACCAGGGTCGGATCTCCGAGGGGCCGTTGTCGCCGCCGCCGAGATCGCCCCAGCCGTAGCCCTTGACCAAATTCTCGCCGAACACGAAGAGACCGGGCTTGTGGGCCTTCCAGGCGTTGATGTATTCGAGCAGGTTGTCGCGCTCCACATGCTTCACGGTGTCGATGCGCAGCGCATCCACGCCCATGTCGAGATAGCGGTTGATGGCGCCGATCAGATAGTCCTTGACGTTCTGCCGCTCGGTCGCAAGGTCGATACAGTCGCCGGCCAAGTGCTTGTGCTGGAGCGAATGGGGACTCTCCCAATCGCCGCCGCAGATGAAGCCCTCCTGGTGATACCACTCGGGATCCAGATCATCGGGGTCGACACCGAAGAAACGCCCCGGGTTGTAGCCGGGCTTGGGTACCGTCTCGCCGGTCTTCGGATCGACCAGCGGCTCGGTGCCCTCCGGATCACTGTCGTGGCGCTCGCGATACCATTGGGGCGCGACCGGGTTGTCGATGTCGTCGCGATTCGGCCAGGCGTAATTGCCGAGGTGGCCCTGGTAGGGGCCGTGATCGACCTGCCCCTGCTCCGCGCCTTGCGGCACGTAATATTTGATCGGGAGATGATCGATGTGCACCTGCCCGCGGATGCCGTACTGGCAGGAATGGTTCACGACGACGTCCTGGATAATCTTGATGCCCTTGGCATGGGCGGCGTCGATCAGGTCTTGATAGGTCGCTCCCGGTGACTCCAGGCGCGGATCGATGCGGGTCCAGTCGTAAGGGTGATAGCCGTGATAATCCAGACCGGAGCGGTTCTCCACGGGCGGCGTGATCCAGATGGCCGTGAAGCCGAGGTCACGAATGTAATCCAGGCGCTGGATCAGCCCCTTGAAGTCGCCGCGCCAATGGGGATCGACCGGAGTGCCGGCCTCGTCGAACTGGATGCGGTCGCGGCAGAAGAAATTATTCGAAGGATCGCCGTCGTAGAAGCGCGTGGTGATCAGAAAATAGATGGTCTCCTCGCGGAAATCGCTCCGCTCGGCGACCGGGCGAAGCTCGGTCGTGAAGCTCGGCACGGGCCGGGCAGCGGGCGGCGGCTCGGCAGTCTTCGGGGACCGCACGCGATGCCCGGGCCGATGATCGTGCCAGTGGCTTCTGGCGTCGAGCCAGCCGTCGGCATCGCGAAAGTGATCGTGCGTCTGATGACCTTCGCCGTCGGTGAAGACCAGATGCGCCGAGCGGATTCCGGGCAGGCGGATCCGATACCAGTCGTCATCAAGGGCATCCATCGGCACACCGGGCCAATCGTTACGAGGCCCGATCGGCTGGGCATCCCAAACGTGGGCGCAGATGATCGAGCCCCAGCCGGGGCGGCGCTCGAAGTGGAGGATCAAATCGGACATCAAGAAGGCTCCGTGTCTCGGTCAGGAACGGTTCAAAAACAAGTCAAACAACTCGACGAGAGAATACCTATACAACGGTTGTCGTTGTCGGTCTTGTTGTCGTTGTCGTTGTCGTTGTCGTTGTCGTTGTCGTTGTCGTTGTCGTTGTCGATTACGACAACGATGGGATTGAATACTCGACTTATTGCCGACACGTTTCCGAGTAAAGATGAAGCGCGCGTGGCCCCCCACGACAGGCACAGGGACGAACGCGGCTCAGACCTGCGGCGTGGGATCCTCCCTCGACGCCATCGCGGCCGAATGCTCGGCGGACTCGGGCCCTCCGTGCAACCACGCGAGGAAGAGCTTGTAGCCGAGTACCAGAACGACCGAGCCGACGAAGAGCCCGATGATGCCGGCACTCAGAAAACCGCCGATGGCGCCGACGAAGATAACGGCCATCGGGACATCCACCCCGCGCCCGAGAAGGATGGGCTTCAAGATGTGCTCCAGGCTGTACACGAAGAGACTCCAGACCAGAAACGCCAGGAAGGTGAAGGTTCCGACCTGGAAGAAGACATAGACCAGGATCGCCACCGTGATCGGTAGGATCCCGATCTGCACCACGCACATCACCAGCGCCAGCAGCGCCCAGAGTCCGGCCGCGGGCACACCGATCGCCAGCCACCCCAGCCCGGCGAGGAGCGACTGAATCAAGGCGACGCCGAGAATGCCCCGGGTCACGCTGCGAATCGTCGCCTCGGAGAGCTTGGCGAACTCGACGCCCCGCGCCCCGGCCAACCGCCGTGCAAAGGCCGCACTCGCGCGCTGCCCGGCCTCGGCCTGAGCGAGCAGGAAGCCCGCAATCAAGATGGCGACGAGGATGTGCAGCAGCCCCACACCGGCCCCGCCGGCCACGCCGATCGTCCACTGCAGGGCAACCTTGAGCTCGGGCTCGACCTGTACGAGCACAGCCCGGAAATTCGACGTGCCCTCGGTCCAGACACGGGCGATGTCGTCGCCGATCAGCGGCAGCTGTGCAACGGCATCGGGCAAGGGCGGAATCTTCAGTGACTCGTGGCTGAAGGCATTGATGACGGTGTGCACCTCTCCGACCAGCGAGGCACTGAGCAGCAGCGCCGGAACCAGCAGCAGCGCGAAGCAGAGCAAGGACATGATGACGGCGGCGAGGACTCGACGCCCGTTCAGGACGTGCGTGAGCCGCTCGTAACCGGGATAGAGTCCGATCGCGATGATGATCGCCCAAGCAAAGGGCACGATGAAGGGCCGCACGATATCGAAACACCAGGCGACCAGGATCGCGACAAACGCGATCCGGATGAACGCCTCGACCGCTCGGTCCAAAAAGATGCGATCCCCGTCACTGCCCTGTTGCATGCTCGACCCCCTTTGCTCTTGAAGACAGCGTTGTTTGCCCGCTTAAACCGCGCCCGGCGCGGTATGCGATGTTTTTGGATGGGATCGGCCCCGGCAGATGTGACGAGCGTTGGAGTCGGCGCGGTTTAAGAACGATTAAAAAACAACCGAAACACGTAGGATGGGTAGAGCGAAGCGAAATCCATCCAGCCCGCGCCGAACGATACCCCGGGCGATCCCCGAGCGCGACGAAGACTCGACGCATGTTGTGCTCCGTCGGGGCCGGACGCAGGCTAGTGCAGCACGGCAGATGTGTCGAGACCGTTCGTGGTCGTGGTCGTGGTCGTGGTCGTGGTCGTATCCGATGGTCGATTACGACAACGACAACGACAACGAAAATGATCTCGGACGGTCTCGGAATCTCTGCACCGCTCCACTAGAGATCACTCCACATACGCACCAGGTTCGCGTAGGAGCGATCGACGTAGGCGGTGGTGTCCTCCTCGGGTGCGGTCTTGAGCAATCGCTCGCGGGCGAGATTCAACTCGTAGAGCAGCTCTCGGCGTGCGGGATCGCGCACGTAGCTCTGGATCCAGGTCAGGGCGACCAGACGCTCCCCGCGCGTGACCTCCATCACTCGGTGCAGACTCGAGGAGGGATAGACGACGGCATCGCCCGCGGCCGATTTGATCCTCTGCTCGCCGAACGGGGTGCGGATGAACAGCTCGCCGCCCTCGTAGGACGCGGGGTCGTTGAGAAAGATCGTCATGGAGACATCGGATCGGAAACGCGGACCGGTCGTCCCCATGATCGGATCGTCGACATGCTCCCCGTAGGCCATGCCCGGGGTGTAGCGGGCGACGATGGGATCGGCGACCCGATGCGGCAGGACGCCGAACCGAAAGGTCTCGTGATGGCCGAGACTCGCCATGATGATTCGAATGAGCCGCTGCATGCGCTCGGGTTCCGGCCGCATCTCTTCATTGTGCTTGACCCGCCCGGCGGCGAAGCCGGCGGTCAACTTGCCGTCGACGAAGGGTGCATCCGCGAGGGTCTCGTGAATCTTGGCGATCTGGGCGGTGTTGAGAAGCGCCGGGATGGTCAACAACATGCTGTGCTCCGAGGGCAACACGACGCGCTTTGCAGTCGCCGCGGCCGGAAAAAAAAGATCGTATAGAGTGAAACCGCGTCTCGGCATCGAACCCCGCAAGGCCGCGTCCGCACGAAAGGTACGCAGGTCACCCCGACTGCGGTTTACTATCCGAGACCATCACCAACGACGTGCGAGGCAACCGATGCTTCTGAAAGCCATCATCGACGATCGGATCTACGAGCTCAACGTCCCCGATGCCCTGATCGGCCAGGCTCAGCCCTTTTTCGAGAAGCTCGATCTGGATATGGATGCCGGCTGGCAAATGAGCCGGGAGTGGGTCGAAAAACCGGATCGACTGCAGCGTTGCCAGATCGTCGCCGACAAGCTGCTCACCGCGCTCGAGTCCGAGAATCAGAAGCTCGGGATGATGATGGCCGGCTACATCCTGGCGCGTCTTCCCGGGGTCGAATCGGTCGAGCTCGACGTGCAGGGCGAGATCCAGAACAACCGCTTCAACCTGACCGAGCATCGATCGGCCGAAGAGACGCCGCGCGCTGCGACAAATCTCGGCGGTCTAGACAAGCTCGGCAAGCTCGAGGCGATGGAACAAGCCGGCAAGGACGTGACCAAGGTCTTCAAGGTCGGTCGCGGCTGGCGGTTCTCGGTGTTCGATCACGCCACCGGCACCTGGCAGGACTCGCCGCTCGCACCGACCGAGGACGACGCCTCGCGGCTGCGCCAAGAGGCATTCAAGGCCCGTTACGAGGCACTGCAACGCGGTCGCGATCACTGACGAGGACATGAGCGCCTTGATGCAACTCGGTTGGGAGGGCTGGTTCAGCCTGGGCATCGTGGTGCTCTGCTTCGGGCTTTTCGCCTTCAGCCGCGCCGCACCGGATGTCGTCACCGCCGGCGCACTCACCCTACTGCTCCTGTTCGGCATCCTGACCCCGGCGGAGGCCCTGAGCGGTTTCTCCAATCCGGGCATGCTGACCGTCGGCGTGCTCTACGTGGTGGTCACGGGCCTCACTCAAACCGGTGCCGTCGGTTGGATCGGCCCGGGTCTGCTCGGACGTCCGCGCGGACCGACCGATGCGCGTCTGCGCCTGATGTTGCCCGTCGCGGGTCTGAGCGCATTCCTGAACAACACGCCGGTCGTGGCCATCTTTATCCCGGCGGTGCAGGACTGGGCCAAGCGACACCGCTTGGAGCTCTCGCGCCTGCTCATCCCGCTGTCCTACGCCAGTATCGTCGGCGGCACCTGCACCCTGATCGGGACCAGCACCAACCTGGTGGTCAACGGGCTCTATACGGAGCGCCTCGGCGGCGAGGGGCTGGGCCTCTTCGAGCCGATCTGGGTCGGCCTGCCCATCACGGTCGCGACCTTTGTCTTCATGCTCACGGCAGGACACTGGCTGCTCCCGAAACGGACCTCCGCGGCCGCCAGCTACGAGGATGTCCGCCAGTACACCTCCGAGATGCTCGTCGAGCCGGACAGTCCGCTGATCGGCAAGAGCATCGAGGATGCGGGATTGCGCCAGCTCCCCGGCTTATTTCTCATCGAGATCGAGCGCGGAGAGCAGGTGATGGCGGCGGTGTCCTCGCAGGAGGTGCTGCAGGCGAACGACCGGCTGGTCTTCGCCGGGATCCTGGATTCGGTGATGGACCTGCAGCGCACGCGCGGACTGATCCCGGCGACCGATCAGGTCTTCAAGCTCAATGTACCGCGACCGGGACGCTGCTTCGTCGAGGCCGTGCTGTCGGATAAATCGCCCTTGGTCGGCAAAAGCGTGCGTGTCGGGCGGTTTCGCAATCGCTACGATGCCGTGATTATCGCGCTGGCGCGCAACGGCGAGCGGGTCGACCGCAAGATCGGCGATATCGTGCTGGCGCCGGGCGACACGCTCCTGCTGGAGACACGGCCGGACTTCGTGGAGCAGCAGAAGAACTCGCGCGACTTCCTGCTGGTGAGTCAGATCGGGGATTCGCATCCGCTCAAGCACAAGCACGCGCCGGTCGCCATCGCCATCGTGATCGGGATGGTCGCCGTCGTCACCGCGGGATGGCTCAGCATGTTGGAGGCCGCACTGCTGGCCGCGGGGCTCATGATCCTCACGCGCTGCACCGACAGCCGCACCGCACGGCGCTCGCCGGACTGGCAGGTGCTGGTGGTGATCGCAACCTCCTTCGGCATCGGCGCCGCCTTGGAGAAGACGGGCGCGGCCTCGCTGGTGGCCGGCGGTCTGATCGGGCTGGCGGACGGGGACCCCTGGGTCACGCTCGCCTTGGTCTTTACGGCGACCGCACTCCTCACCTCGCTTGCGACCAACAACGTGGCTGCGGTGCTGGTGTTCCCGATCGCATTTCAGGCGGCCCATAGCATGGGCGTATCGCCGGAGCCCTTTATCTTGACGGTGATGGTCGCGGCATCCGCGAGCTTCGCGACCCCCATCGGGTATCAGACCAACCTGATGGTCTTCAATGTCGGCGGCTACCGCTTCGGAGATTTCGTGCGGATCGGGGTCCCCTTAACCTTGGTCGTGGGATTGGTGACGGTCCTGGTCGTTCCGCTCGTCTGGTCCTTTTAAACCGCGCAGACTTCAACGGCCGTCAAGTCTGCCGGGGCCGATCCCATCCAAAAACATCGCATACTGCGCTGGGCGCGGTTTAGGAGTTATCCGCGTATCATGCGCCGCAGTCTCATTTGCTGGAAGTCATTCAGGAGAAGCCATGACCCGGGTCACCCAGGTCCGCGAGCTCGGACCCGCCCTCGCACTCTGCATCGCCGGCGCCCTGCTCCTTGTCGCGGCGCAGAATGTCCACGCCACGCCATGGGGCGCAGTCGCAGCACCGAGCAGCGGGCCGCCCGAGGTGATCGGCGGCGTCTCCAACGGCTGTATCGGCGGTGCCGATGCACTGCCGGAGACCGGCCCCGGTTACGTGAGCATCCGTCGCTACCGCAATCGCTATTACGGTCACCCCGATCTGCTGCGCTTCGTCGAAGACATGGGGCGCGCTCAGCAGTCACGTGGCGAGCGTCTCATCATGATCGGCGACCTGAGTCAGCCGCGCGGCGGGCTTATGTCGTCGTCCCATCGCAGCCATCAAACCGGATTGGATGTCGACATCTGGTTCACGCTGGCGGACTCGCCTGCCGCGGCCCGGCGCCTGATGGACGATCGCTCCGATCCGCAGAGTATGGTGCAAGCCGGCGGGCGCGCGGTGAACGCGGCGTGGGGGCCGGCCCAGAGCAGCCTGATCGAGACGGCCGCACGCCATCCGCGTGTCGATCGGATCTTCGTCAACGCGGCGATCAAACAGGCGCTGTGTCGCAACAGCGGCAGCGCCGATCGGGATTGGCTCCGCAAGGTCCGCCCCTGGTGGGGTCACGCTGGGCACTTTCACGTGCGGCTGCGCTGCCCGGCCGGAAGCCCGGATTGCGAATCGCAAGCCGAGCTGACCGGCGACGACGGCTGCGGGGCGGACCTCGCGTGGTGGCTGAGCGACGAGGCGCTCAAACCCTCGAAAGGCGGCGGCAGCGCGTCCAAACCCGAGCCGCGCATGCCGCAAGCGTGCAGCGCGCTCCTGCGCGATAGTTGATCTCGCGGGCCTCGATCATCCCTTCGCCCACAGCGGCCACCGAATGCGTCGTCAGGCCATCCTGGCCTGACAGAATCAGGGCTGGAAGCCCTGAGGACGCAAGGATCACCAGCAGCTGGACCAAACGATGATCAAGGCCATCTCGCGACCCCGGCATCTGCTCACCCGTACCCTGAATTGCCGAGTACTCGCATTCCGATGTCGTTCTTTGTGTCCGTTGCGGCTTTGCGGTACTTAGGTGATTTCCGGGAAAGCATCGACCAACATGTAGGGGCGACTTTAGTCGCCCGGTAAGCATTGGCAACACGCACGGCCGGGATGATCATTCCCGGAAATCGCCTTAAACCGCGCCAGCTCCAGCGGCTCTGAAATCCGCCGGGGCCGATCCCATCCAAAAACATCGCATACCGCACTGGGCGCGGTTTAACCGAGTACCGAAAAATTCGATGCCCGTAGTTGTGCTGACGATAGGAAGCACAACATCCGCCGACGGTCGGTTGTGCCTCGCACGGCTCGGCACAACCTACAATGGCGCTCTCGACGTGACGGCGCGGCGCAAGGCCGCCTCGACCCGCGCGGGCTCGATCGGAAAGGCGATCGCCTCGAAGACCGGAAAGCGTGCGGTCATGGCGTCGAGCTTGTGTCGGTACTCGCTCTGGTAGAAGCAGATCACCTTGACCTCGGGATGAGGCTGCAGGCGCGCCATCAGGGTCTCGAGGTTGCTGGTGCGATCGCGAAAATCGGACTGGAAGTTGTATTCGGCGACGATGACGTCCGGAATGCTGCGCTTGAGCGCCGCCTGCGCCTTGCGCTGCGAGGCGACCACCTCGACGTCGAATCCCAGGCTGCGATAGAGCGCGGTCAGATTGGGGTAGCCGCCGAGCTCGACGATGGCCAGGAGGGTCGGTGCTCGGTCGCTCATCAGGCGAAGACCACCCAGGTGGTGGCGATGTATTTCACGCCGGTCCGGATGACTGCCGCCCGGTGCTCGTGCGTCCAGAACGGCGGAAAAAGGACGAGCTTGCCACACTCGGGACGCACGACGACGTCCTGATAGAGAAACTCGGTCTCCCCGCCCGGACCCGGCACGTCGTTCAGATACCAGAGTGCCACCAACTGGCGTTGACTCAGCTCGTGACTGCCGCCGTCGACGTGCCAGTGGTAATACTCGCCGGGTCTGTAGCGCTGGATCTGGTAGCCTTCGTCCTTGAAGGGCCCTTTGAAATAGGGGTAGGTCTCGCGAAATTCCTTGATCGCGGCGGCGAGCGAGCCGAAGAACATCCGGTCGACATCCTTCCAATCCGGCTTGTTGCTCACGACCAGGTCCGTGGTGCGCTTGACACCCGGTGCCTCGGTGCGAAGCTGCCCGACCCGCCCGGCATACTGGTATTCGGGCTGGGCCTCGAAGCGCTCGATCACGGCATCGCAGAAGACGGGCGGAAGCGCCAAGGGCCGCTCGAAGATGAAGCTCCCGGCCTTCACCTCGCGGATCGTGGGCAACGGGGGCAGGGTACGTTCGACAGCGAAGGTCATGGCGGCTGAGTCGGCTCTTGAGTGGGACGGGCTATTGTCCGGACCCGATGCGGGCGAGGTCAAACCCCAAACGGCGGGCGAGCATCCCGATCAGGGGGCTCGCAGACCACACGCATCGACGGGAAGTCGAGCGGTAGGACTCCAAGGTCCGGGAAGTCCTCGCCGATATTCATCCGCAAGCTTGAGTCGGGGATCGGCGATGCGATATGGGGGACTTCGGGCATCGGTGCGGCGGACGCTCCGGTCCGAAATCGGCATCGTGTCCGATCGGCCCCGGATAGTGCGCTCGACGCCCGCGGCACTTCAACCGACACTCGGCCGGCCCTTACCGTCGATCAGTTTCCAAGATCTCTCACGGAGACACGGAGAGCACGGAGGATTCGAGATCTTTCTGTCGTGCCCTCCGTGCTCTCCGTGTCTCCGTGAGAGGAATCGCGAGCTGTAATCAGGGTGCCAGCGTCAACTAATAGGTGGCAAGCGGCCGTTCGATTGGCATCGAGATCATGGATATGCTTGAGACAGACACCCGGACACCAGCCGTGCCGACCCAGACCAACCGATCGCAGTCCTGCCTATGCTACTGACCCGGCGCCATCGCCTCGCGGATTGGGTCATGCTGCTGTCGCTGACCCTGATGTGGGGTACCTCTTTTCTCCTGACCAAGATCGCGGTCGGCGGCCTGCCGCCCGATCTGGTCGTGGCCGGACGCTTGGTCGTGGCCGCGACGCTGCTCGTCCCCGCGGCTTGGATATTCGCGACCCGCCCGGTTGCCGGCGCGCGACTCTGGGTCTTCTACGTCTTGATCGCCGTGTTCGGCAACGTCCTGCCCTTCTCCTTGATCTCGTGGGGCCAGACCTTCATCGACAGCGGTCTGGCCGGCATCCTGATGGCCGTGATGCCGCTGGCGACCCTGGGACTCGCCCATTTCCTGGTCCCCGGCGAGCATCTGACGCGCTATCGCGCGGCTGGTTTTGTCTTGGGGTTTGCCGGTGTCGTCGTGCTCGTCGGCCCGGACGCCTTCGCGGATCTCGCCAACGGACAAGGGCATCTGCTGCCGATGCTGGCGGTGCTGGGCGGGGCCATCAGCTACGCCGTCTCTTCGATCCTGGCGCGGCTTCGCCCGACGAGCGACGCGCTCTTCAGTGCCGCCTCCACCATCTCGCTGGCGTCGCTGATGATGGTGCCGATCCTCTTCATGACCGGGGACATCGCCGAGGTTGGCAGGTTACCCGTCGCCCCGAACACACCGCACCTGATCGCGGTCGCACTGCTCGGGGTCTTTGCGACCGCGATCGCGACCATCGTCTATTTCAAGCTGGTGAAATCGGCCGGTCCGTCGTTCGTCTCACAGCTGAACTACCTGATCCCGCTCTGGGCCGTGGGCGTCGGGATGCTCTTCCTCGGCGAGGAGCCCGAGCCGAACCATCTCTACGCACTCGGTCTCATCCTGTGCGGCATCCTGGTTACCCAATTGGAGCGCCGCGGCGCCGCGCCAGCACGAGATCCGACTCCGCGTCGGTCGGGGTAGGTCGGGATAGAGTGGTTAGTGGTTAAACCGCGTCCAGAGCGAGATGCTAACTTTCGAGTGAGTTCGAAGTTTGGTGAATCCACGACCCTTAGCGGGGGACGCGGTTTAAAATTTTTTATTTTTTAATACTTTAAACCGCACCGGCTCCAGCGGTTCTGAAATCCGCCGGGGCCGATCCCATCCAAAAACATCGCATACCGCATTGGGCGCGGTTTAGTGGTGAGGTGATTTCCGGAAAAGGATCTACCGGCAGAGCCCGAACCAGGAAAAGTGGCCGAAGGCTCTACTCGTTGTCGTTGTCGTTGTCGTCCGGAATCCGATGACGACAACGACAACGACAACGAAACATTCCGTAACGGTTTGGCTCGAGACTCACGGCGTCAGGGCTCCATCCCTTGCGGAGACGTCGGACTCACTCGAACAAATCTCGGAAGGCCTTGGAGAAGCGCTTGTAGGCATCCCACCCATCCTTGTCCATGACCTGATCGATGACCCAGCGGTTCTCTTCGCTCGGACCCATCAGACACTGGATCTCGAAACCGAGATGGCGCAGGAAGGCGTAGCTCGGACCATCGTCGGCGAATTGGTACTCGGCATACTCGCCCGAGCGCGCGTTGAGCCGGGCGATGAAGGGTCCGCCGTAGTCGCCCGGACCGAGCAGATCCTGCGTGTTGTCCTGCACATGCTCGAAGACCTTCTTTGCGAAGGCGGTGATCAGGGTGCGGCGATCCTCGTCCTTCAAGATGCCGTGCGACATGCGATCCGCGATCTGGATCAGAAAGACCAAGTACTCCTCGATCACGTCCAGGCGCTGACGATCGCTCTCGTAGACGAAACGCTCGCAGTGCAGATTGATCGCCTTGTCCACGGCGATGCGCCAGGCGATGAAGGCCAGCGCGCTCGCAATCTCCGGGAGCGAGCGCTCCTGATCGTCGTTCCACCAATGACTCTTGATACGTAATGCCACGTCCGACTCCTGTTTCGCGACTTGTTTGGACCTGCGTTGCCCCGAGATTGGCAGGGCGGTGCGAAGCTGATAGTTTGATGTCCTATCATTCTACTCAGAAAAAAGACCCTTCCGGCTCGAGGTGTAGAGATGCCGAATCCTGCAATCAGCGTGCTGGCCGAGGCCGTGCAGTACAACTGTCACGTCTCGGACGCACGCCACGGCGCCGACGACTCGCTCTTTCGGTCTTCGTCGTCGCCGACGAGTATGCCCGTGACCTGACCGCACCGCCGGCCATGACCCTGGGTCGCACCATCTTCGTGCGGCGCGAGTCCCTGCGACGCTATTTGTGGGAAAAGCTCGAAGGCTGGCGCTGGCACCGCCCGGACAACGCGCTCGGACGCGCCTTCGCCTGCTACGACTTCGAGGGTGCCCTCGAGGCGTCGCTCGACGCCATGACCGAGCGCGAGATCAAGGCGCTGCTGCTGCACGAACAAGGCGAGTACGCGGCCGGACAGCGGCTCGGAGAGGATTGGAACGCCATGCTGACCTCGCTCGCCAATACACCGGCCGAGCTGATGGCACGTGCGGTGCGCGATCACCTCGCCGATTGTCTCGTGACCTTGCCGGCGCTGGCCGAGACACGCGAGCCGGCCTCGCTGCACTTCTATATCGGCACCCTCACCGGCATGCGTCTGCATCTGTTTCCGGCGCTACGCGATGCCTATGCCGCATGGCTGGAGATCGGCGCGACGGACGCATTCGTGCGAATCGCGGATCAAGGTCGCACGCATTGGGAGCATGTCGCCGAGGAGATGCTCAGGCTCTATCGGCAACAGGGCGGCGAGACGCCCCACGCAATCCACGCCGAGGGACCGGATGACAACCCGGAAGGGAGCCACGATGGCGTCCCGAACGCGATCAGGCATCTGGTCGAATCTCATCGACTCTAGCACCGCCGCAAGAAATCCATGCGATCGGAACCCGCAGTGATCGACGCCCATTGCCACATCCTCCCCGGCCTCGACGACGGTGCGCACACCTTCGAGATGGCGATCGAGATGGCGCGGGCCGCGGTCGCGGGTGGAACCCGCGGGATCGTCTGTACCCCGCATCATCTGAACGGGGTGTACAAGAACCCCGGCGACCTTGTCCGGCACGCCTTGGCGGACCTGCAGCGACGCTTGGCCGATGCGGACATCCCGCTCGGTCTCTTCCCGGGCGCGGAGATCCATCTTGTCCCCGAGGCACCAAACGGCGTGCTCGACGGCAGTGCCCTGACCTACAACGACCGCGGCAAAGCGGCGCTGGTCGAGCTTCCGAAGAACGCGGTTCCGCGGGGTACCGATGTCATCCTGGGGCAGTTCCTGAGGCACGGCATCACACCGGTGATCGCGCACCCCGAGCGCAATCTCGTGCTCGCACGACGCCCCCACCGCCTGGCTGAATGGATCGATTGGGGCTGCAAGGTCCAGATCACCGCACAGAGCTGCAGCGGTGATTTCGGCGAGCGTCTGCAAGGGCTTTGCCGGCGCTGGCTGGAGCTGGGATGGGTTCACCTGATCGCCTCGGATGCCCATCGCCCGACGGGGCGCAGTCCCGACACCCTGTCCGCAGCCCGCACCCGGATCGCCGCGTGGATTGGGGACGATGCGGCGACACTGATGACGCTGGACAACCCTCGACGGCTACTCGAAGGGGAGGATCTCATTGCGCTGGCGCCGTGCATGACGGCCGAGACGACGCCCTCCGAGAGCGACTGGCTGCGTTTCCTGCCTTGGCGTCGCCGAGCGCAATGACCCGGCGGCCCGCAACGCGCGTGCAGACAGCTTCAGCGACGACCGTAACGCGAGGTCGCCGCGGGGAATCCGCAGACAGCCCAGCCGATCATCCTGCCGCGCGAGGCGATCCTGCCGGAAGTCGATACTCGGGACGGTTGTGGAATCCGGATCCAACGTATATGGTTGCTCGCCGGCATCGGCCGGAGACAGACAAGAAGCGGACTCGACCGGATCCGCATTGCGATCGAGCGCCCGTCGCGTTCGGAGTCATACAGGGAACCCCTTCGTTTCGATGTTAGAGGTGACACAACTCGAATGCCGGCGGGGCGACCGCATGCTGTTCTCCGGTCTGGATTTCGCCGTTGCGCGGGGCACGCTCCTGCACGTGCGCGGCGCGAACGGCAGCGGCAAGACCACCCTCCTGCGCTCCTTGTGCGGGCTGTTCACGCCGGACTCGGGCGAGATCCGCTGGAACGGCGAGTCGACACGTCGTCTCGGCGAGGACTATCGGCGTGACCTGCTGTACTTCGGCCATTTGAACGGCATCAAGGCCGACCTGACGGGCATCGAGAATCTCCGTGTCGCCGCGACCTTGGACGGGGATCGCGTCGACGAGTCCGCGATCTGGGCGGCGTTGGCGCGGATCGGCCTGGTCGGTTTCGAGGATCTTCCCACCCGCATGCTGTCCCAGGGTCAGAAGAAGCGCGTGGCCTTGGCGCGTCTGATTCTGAGCAAAGCGCCGCTCTGGGTCCTCGACGAGCCCTTCACCGCCTTGGATGTCGGCGCCGTGGATCTGCTGGAGACCCTCATCGCCGAGCATGTGGCGCACGCGGGCATCGTCGTCCTGACGACCCACCAGGAGGTCGGTCTGACCTCCGGTCAGGTCGAACGCCTTCAACTCGGGAGCTGACCGGCCGTGCTGCGTGTCTTTTGGTGCATTCTGCTGCGTGATCTGACGCTGGCCCTGCGGCGACGCACGGACGTCTTGACCACACTCTTCTTCTTCATCATCGTGGTGAGCCTGTTTCCCTTGGGTGTGGGCACCGAACGACAGATCCTGCAGATCCTCGGCCCCGGGGTGGTCTGGGTGGCGGCCTTGCTCGCCTCGATGTTGGCGCTCGAGCGCCTGTTCGCGGCGGACTACGAGGACGGCACGCTCGAGCAGATGGTCTTGACGGCACAACCCCTGTCGTTGCTGGTGTTGGCCAAGATCACGGCACACTGGTTGCTGACCGGGTTGCCGCTGGTCCTGATCGCCCCGCTGGTCGGCATGCAGTACCATCTCTCCGACGACGCGATCCTGATCACGATGGCCGCCCTCTTGCTCGGCACACCCGTGCTCAGTCTGATCGGGGCGATCGGCGCGGCTCTGACCCTGGGGCTGCGCGGCGGCGGCATCCTCTTGTCCTTGTTGATCCTGCCGCTCTACATCCCGGTGCTGGTCTACGGGGCCGGGGCAGTGACGGCGAGCGGCATCGATATGGCCGACACGCGACCCTATCTTGCCCTTCTCGGGGCGTTTTTGGTTGCCGCACTGACGTTCGCGCCGCTGGCATCGTCGGCGGCGCTTAAGATTTCAATCGAATAATCCGAGGGATGACCCCTTCACCCATGGCTTCGAACTGGTTTAGATTTGCCGCTCCGGCCTCCTTCTATCCGCTTGCGGGACGACTGATCCCGGTGTTTTGGATCCTGACCGGGGTGTGTCTCTTGGTCGGCCTCTACTGGGGGTTCTTCCAGACTCCCGATCAACTCGGCGGGAGCAACGCGCAGAAGGAGTACTACCGCATCATCTTCATCCACGTTCCGTCCGCTTGGATGTCGATGTGGCTCTATGTCGTGATGGTCGGCTGGGCGGCGATCGGGCTGGTGTTCAACACGCGGCTCTCGTTCATGATGGCCAACGCGGTCGCACCGACCGGGGCTATCTTCACCTTCCTGGCGCTCTGGACCGGGGCCTTTTGGGGACGTCCCAGCTGGGGCACCTACTGGGATTGGGATCCACGCCTCACGACGGAGCTGATTCTCTTCTTCATGTATATCGGGTACATCGCGCTGCACTCGGCGATCGACGACACGCGCCGCGCCGACCGGGCTGCCGCCCTGCTGGCGATCGTCGGACTGGCGATGATCCCGCTCATCTTCTGGTCCGTGAACTGTCCGGATCCGAACCAATGTGCCGCACTCCATCAGCGGTCCGACCTGACACAGATCGAGGGCAACATCCTCTTTTCGATGCTGGCGGTGACCTTCGGGTTCTGGATGTACTCCTTCGCGACCGTCCTGATGCGGCTGCGCAGCATCATCCTGACCCGCGAAGCCGACAACACCTGGGTTCAAGAGCTTATCGTGAAGGGCGATCGAGCATGAGCGAGTTCTTCTCTCAAGGCGGTTACGCCTTCTTCGTGTGGGGCGCCTACGGCATGGTGCTGGTGCTGCTCGTGGCGGAAATTCTTCAATTGCGCGCCCAACGGCGAACCATTTTGGCCCGTCTTGGTCGATTGATCCGGATGCGCGACTCTGGAGTGAATCAATGAAAGCAAGACAGAAACGTTTGGTGTTCGTCGGCCTCGCGATCGTCGGCGTCGGCGCCGCCTCGGCCTTGGCCTTGAGTGCACTCAACAGCAACATCTCCTATTTTTTCAGCCCCTCCCAGGTCATCGCCAGCGAGGCCCCGGCCGATCACATCTTCCGGCTCGGGGGCTTGGTCACACCGGGAACGGTGGCACGCCAAGAGGACGGCTTGACGGTCAAGTTCGACGTGACGGACAACGCCGAGACGGTGACGGTCGCCTACACCGGAATCCTGCCCGACCTCTTCAGCGAGGGCCAAGGGGTGGTGACGAAGGGTCGACTCGGTTCGGATGGCGTCTTCTATGCAGAAGAGGTCCTCGCCAAGCATGACGAGCAGTACATGCCGCCGGAGGTCGCCGACACCCTCAAGACGGCGCACGTGAGCGGGGTCGTCGACTCCGTCGACACTGCCGGCACCGGCGGAGCCTCCAACTGATGGTCCCCGAGCTCGGTCACTTCGCCCTCGTTCTCGCCCTCGTCATCACGATCGCGCAGGCATCCGTCCCGCTGCTCGGCAGTTTCGTCGGCAACCGCCGTTGGATGGAGATGGCTCGACCGCTTGCCCGCGGCCAGTTGACCTTCGTCGCCATTGCCTTCGTCGCGCTCCTGCATGCATTTTTGACCGACGACTTCTCGGTCGAATATGTCGCGGGCCACTCCAACACCCTGATGCCGCTCCTCTACAAGGTCTCGGCGATCTGGGGCGGTCATGAAGGATCCCTGCTGCTGTGGGCCTTGATGGCGGCCGGATGGGGTGCAGCAGTCGCAGCCTTCAGTAAGAATCTGCCGTTGGCGATGGTGGCACGCGTCATTTCGGTCCTCGGCATGGTGGCGATCGGCTTTCTGCTGTTCATGCTCTTGACTTCGAATCCCTTCGACCGGCTCTTCCCGGCGCCGCTCGAGGGTCGCGACCTGAACCCGCTGCTGCAGGACTTCGGTTTGGCGATCCACCCGCCGATGCTCTACATGGGCTATGTCGGCTTCTCGGTCGCCTTCGCCTTCGCAATCGCCGCACTCATCGGCGGCAAGTTGGACTCGGCCTGGGCGCGCTGGTCGCGGCCCTGGACCACTGCGGCTTGGGCCTTTCTCACCATCGGCATCGCCTTGGGCTCCTGGTGGGCCTACTACGAGCTGGGCTGGGGCGGCTGGTGGTTCTGGGATCCGGTCGAGAACGCATCCTTCATGCCCTGGCTGGTCGGCACGGCGTTGATCCACTCGCTCGCCGTCACCGAGAAGCGTGCGGCCTTCAAGAGCTGGACCGTGTTGCTCGCCATCTCGGCCTTCTCCCTGTCGCTGCTCGGGACCTTCCTGGTCCGCTCGGGTGTCTTGACGTCGGTGCATGCCTTCGCGACCGACCCGGCCCGTGGCTCCTTTATCCTCGTCTTCCTCTGCATCGTGATCGGCGGCTCGCTGGCACTCTATGCTTGGCGCGCACCGACTATCTCCGGCGGCGGTCGGTTCGACGTCCTCTCGCGCGAAAGCTTTCTGCTCGTGAACAATCTGCTCTTCACGACACTGACGGTCCTGGTCTTGTTCGGCACCCTTGCCCCGCTGATCTACGAGGCCGCCGGCTGGGGCAAGATCTCGGTCGGCTTCCCCTGGTTCAACAAGATGTTCATATCGCTCTCGCCCTTCCTGATCGTCGCGATGGGGATCGGACCCTTGACCCGTTGGAAGCACGACGAGCCGATACGCCTGGTGCGCTCGCTGTGGATCGCACTTGCGCTCGGCATCGCCGTCTTTATCGTGGCCCTGCAGCCGATCTTCGAGGACGGCGGTCTCGCGATGGCCTTCGGTCTGAGCATGAGCGCCTGGCTGGTCGGCACGCACCTGATCAGCCTCGCCGAGCGGCTGAAGAACAAGGGCGGTTTCCGGGGGCTGTCGGCCGACTTCAGCGCCCGCAACCTCAGCTACTACGGCATGTGGACCGCGCATGTCGGGATTGCCGTCTTTATCGTCGGTGTCACCATGGTGTCGATCCACGGCTCCGAGACCGACGTGCGGATGTCGCCGGGCGACGTGCACGAGGACTCGGGTTATCGCTTCCAGTTCAACGGCGTACAGGCCGTGCCCGGGCCGAACTATCTGGCTCAGCAGGGCGAGTTCATCGTCTACAAGGACGAACGACAGATCGCCGTGCTCTACCCGGAGAAGCGCTCCTATTTCTCGGGCGGCATGCCGATGACCGAGGCGGCCATCAACGCCGGATTCCTGCGTGACCTCTACGTCTCGCTCGGCGAGCCGGTCGGAACAGACGGCGATTGGGCGCTGCGGGTCTACTACAAACCCTACGTGCGCTGGATCTGGCTCGGCGCGATCTTCATGGCGCTCGGCGGCGTCTTGGCGATGGCCGATCGGCGTTATCGCACCGCGCGGCGGACCGCGGATGTCCCGGCCGGGGCACTGGCGGCACGCTCATGACGACCGCCACCGCTCCGACTGCACAGGCGAAGAGACGCGCGCTGATCCCGCTCGCCATCTTCTTGGCACTGATGGCGCTTTTGTTTTACGGACTGCAACTGGACCCGCGCAAGGTCCCCTCGCCACTCGTGAACAAGCCCGCGCCCGTGTTCGAGCTCGAGTCGCTGGAGGACCCGAGCCGGACGGTGACCAACCAAATCCTCATGGGAAAGGTCTCGCTGGTCAATGTCTGGGCCTCTTGGTGCCCGTCCTGCCGACAGGAGCATGGCGAGCTGATGCAGATCGCGCGCGAAGACGACGTCCAGATCGTCGGCTTCAATTGGAAGGACACACGACCCGAGGCGCTCGAGATGCTCAGGCGCTACGGCAACCCTTATGTCGTCAGTGCCTACGATCCCGACAACCGCTACGGTCTGCACTGGGGTGTCTACGGCGCCCCCGAGACCTTCGTGGTCGACGGCGAAGGCATCATCCGTTACAAGCACATCGGGCCGGTCGACCGCAACGTCTGGGAAACCACCATCCGCCCGATCGTCGAGCAGTACAGACCTCAGACATCATGATGCATCGCCTCCGCAAGCTGTCTTTAACCCTCGCGCTGATCGCCGGCGTCCTGGCGTTCGGCAATCCATCGGCCTACACGCTCGAAGAGTTCACGTTCGAGCAGCCCGGCCAGCACGAGGCGTTTCGCGACCTGATCGCCAAGCTGCGCTGCCTGGTCTGCCAAAACGAGTCGCTCGCCGGCTCGCAGGCCGGCGTCGCGCAGGATCTGCGCGAAGAGGTTTATCGCATGATGCTCGAGGGGCAAAGCGACGAGGAGATCGTGACCTTCCTCGTAGATCGCTACGGCGACTTCGTGCTCTACGAACCGCCGATGAAGCCATCGACCTACATCCTCTGGTTCGGCCCCTTCATCTTCCTCGGCGTGGGCGGCTACCTGCTGTTCCGCACGCTCGGGCGCAAAAAGGACGAGCCCGAAGTGGATCTCACCGAGGCCGAACGCGTCCGTCTTCAACGACTGCTCGCCGCCGGCGGCGGCGACAACCAAGAAAAACTCAAATGATCATCTTCTGGATTTTGACCGCCGGGCTCATGGGTCTGGCGTTGTTTTATGTCGCCCTGCCCCTGCTGCAACCCGAGCAGGCGAGCGAAGCACCCGAGCAGGACGAGCTGAACCTCGCTGTGTTCAAACAGCGCCTGCAGGAGCTCGATGCCGACCTCGCCGGTGGCTTTCTTGAACAGGATCAGTACGCCGCAGCACGACGCGATCTGGAACGGGATCTGCTGCGCGACATCCCGGGCGAGATCGCGGCGGCGGGGCGTCGCGGTCCTTCCGGCGGGCGCTGGATGGCGCTCGTGCTGGCCGTGGCGGTGCCGACATCGGCGGTGCTGATCTACAAAGAGATCGGCCACCGCGAGATCATCGAGCGCTTCGAGGGCGTCGCGCTGCGCGGCGAGACACCACAGACCCTGATCGGACCCGATGGCGAGGAGCTCCCGCCGCTTGAGGTCTTGGTCCAGCGTCTCGAGGAGCGTTTGGCCGAGGATCCGAACAACGTCGACGGATGGTTGATGATCGGCCGGACCTACTTCACCATGCGCCGACCGGGCCAAGCACTCGACGCCGTCTCCAAGGCCTATGCCTTGGCGCCGGAGCGCCCGGATGTGATGCTCGCCTTTGCCGAGGCCACGGCCGCAAACAACAACAATAGCCTGGAAGGCGAGCCGGCCGCGCTGATCGAGCGCGTCCTCGAGGCCGAGCCCGACAACGCCAGCGCCCGTTGGCTGTCGGGGATGCTCTATTACCAACGCGGGCAATACACCGCCGCGGCGACGGCTTGGCAGCGCATCCTCGACGAGATGGATCCCGCGTCGGAGGACGCTGCTGACATGCGCGAGATGATTACGGAGGCGCGGACGCGTGCGGGCGCGCCGGCGACAAACGCCGCTGCCGAAACAGACTCCTCTGCCGCAACCTCCGGAGGGACGGGAGCCGCCGCGCAGCAGCCAGAGACCGCAGCACCCGCCTCCGAGGGGGCATCCGAGCCGGTTGCGGCCGCGTCGGTCACCGCCGACGTCAGCCTGGATCAGGCCATCTCGGCCGGTGCCGCGCCGGACGACATCGTATTCGTCTTCGCGCGCGCCCTCGTCGGCCCGCCGATGCCGCTCGCCGTCCAACGCGTTCGGGTCAAAGATTTACCGACCCGCGTCACCCTCGACGACAGCATGGCCATGATGCCCGAGATGAGCCTCTCCGCCTTTCCGCAGGTCATGATCGGTGCACGTGTGGCCAGAAGCGGCCAAGCGACACCGCAACCCGGCGACCTCGAAGGCGAAACCGGGCCGATCGACAGCGCCGGAAACACCCAGGTCGCCGTCACCATCAACCGTATCAGGCCCTAAACCTCGTAGATGCCGACCAGCTCGGTGTGGCCGAGGATATGGTCGTCCATGGCAAGCAGAAGCTCGTCTTTGGTCGGGGTCCCCAATTCGCTCGGCAGGCGCACATCGAGCGCGTAAAGACAATGGAAATAGCGGTGACAACCGATCGGCGGGCAAGGCCCGCCATAGCCGACCCGGCCCCAACTGTTGATCCCTTCCCCGGTCCCGGCGGGTAGATGATCGGAGGTCATTCCCTCGGCAAGCGTGGCCTCGGGCGGTAGGTTATAGAGGATCCAATGGTCCCAGACCATCCGCGGAGCGGCGGGATCCGGGGCATCCGGATCATCGACGATCAAGACCAGGCTCGCGGTACCTTCGGGAAGACTCGACCACGACAGAGGCGGCGAGATGTCGTCACCCTCGCAAGTGTAGCGCACCGGGATGCGCGCTCCGTCGACAAAAGCGTCCGATTTCAGAACCATTGACATCATGACCTCTCCACAGATGTGCTAGCCTATGGGGCATCAGTGCCCCGTCGTCTCGTTTCGACAGCGCTTCGGGTCGCGGAGTTTTGACCGAGCGCAAGTCGCTCGGCCACATCGGTCGAGCCCACGCTCCCGGACCCCTTTTTAAGGATAACGCGAATACAGACCGTCGAGCCCAGAGATCGATTCGTCCGGACAGGCGGACACGATGACCTCGAGATCGCTTTTCCTCTCAATAGCTGTGCGTCCTTCGGCGGCCGATCGGCCGCCTTTTTTTGGCCTGCGGTTCGGGCTTGCGAATCGGGGCCGCATCTCGGGCACGGACGCGGATCCGCGCGCGCCCTCCGGCACGCGCTCATCGAGCCGACACCACGGCTGCAAATTGATCCGCGACAGGCCGAGACGCGAATTCGGCCCGATCTCCAATCAGGGTAACACCCGAGTTACGGTATAATTTCGCCCCGTCAATACACCTCGACGGGAAGCCGAACGACGCCCCGCACCTCACCCAAACGCCACTACAGGATCACCGATGTCTGATTACAACGCCGAGGACGTCCGCAACATTGCCCTGGTCGGTCACGCCGGATCCGGCAAGACTACGCTGGTCGAAGCGCTGCTCGCCGCGACCGGAGTGATCTCGACACCCGGCAGCGTGACCAAAGGGACCACGGTCTGCGACTTCGATGCGATGGAGAAAGAGCTGCTCCACTCCCTGGACGCCTCGATCACCAGTTTCGACGCACACGAAAAGCATGTCAACCTGATCGACACCCCCGGGTATCCGGATTTCCTGGGACGCTCCATTTCGGTCCTGCCGGCCGTCGAGACCGCCGCGATCGTCATCAACGCGCAGTCCGGGATCGAGCCGATGACCCTGCGGATGATGAAGGCAGCCGACAACCGAAGCCTCTGCCGGATGATCATCGTCAATCAGATCGACGCGCCCGAGGTCGATCTGGCCCAACTGACCGATCAGATCCGCGAGACCTTCGGCGCCGAATGTCTCCCGATCAACCTGCCTGCCGAAGGCGGTCAGCGGGTCATCGACTGCTTTTTCCAGCCGAGCGGCGAGGGTGCCGACTTCTCATCCGTCGCCGAGGCCCACAGCCGGATCATCGACCAGGTGGTGGAGGTCGACGAAGCCTTGATGGAGATCTATCTCGAGCAGGGCCAGGAGCTTAAACCCGAGCAGCTGCACGATCCCTTCGAGGCGGCGCTGCGCGAGGCCCACCTGATCCCGATCTGTTACGTGTCGGCAACGACCGGGGCCGGCGTCAATGAGCTCATCGAGATCATCACGCGCCTGATGCCGAATCCCTCGGAAGGCAATCCCCCGCCCTTCCTCAAGGGCGAAGGTGCCGACATGACTCCGGTGACCGTCGATCCAGACCCCGGCAAGCACGCCATCGCGCACGTCTTCAAGATCATCAACGACCCCTTCCGCGGCAAGCTCGGAATCTTCCGTATCCATCAGGGACGCATCACGGCGCAAAGCCAGCTCTACATCGGCGACGCGCGCAAGCCATTCAAGGTCAACCATTTGTATCGCCTCCACGGCGCCGAGCAGATCGAGGTCCCCGAAGGCGTTCCCGGTGATATCCTGGCGGTCTCCCGCATCGACGACATCCATTTCGACGCCGTCCTGCACGACTCGCACGAGGAGGACCATTTCCACCTCTCGAGCCTGGAGTGCCCCGTCCCGCTATTCGGCCTCGCCATCCACCCGACCAAACGCGGCGACGAGCAGAAGCTGACCGATGCCCTGCACAAGCTCGAATCCGAAGACCCCTGCTTCCACGTCGAGCACAACGCCGCCGCGAACGAGACGGTCATGCGCGGACTCGGCGAGCTGCATCTGCGCGTGCTCTTGCGCCGACTCTCGGAGCAGTACCATGTCGAGGTCGAGAGCCACCCGCCGAGCATCCCTTACCGCGAGACCATCACGGCCAACGCCGAGGGACATCATCGCCACAAAAAACAAACCGGCGGTGCCGGACAGTTCGGCGAGGTCTATCTGCGGGTGGAGCCCATGGAGCGCGGCGCCGGCTTCGAGTTCGTCGATGCCGTCGTCGGCGGTGTGATCCCGAACAACTTCATCCCCTCGATCGAGAAAGGCGTGCGCCAGGTGCTCGAGGAAGGCGCCATCGCCGGTTATCCGATGCACGATGTCCGCGTAACCGTCTACGACGGCAAGTTCCACCCCGTCGACTCCAAAGACATCGCCTTCTCGACCGCAGGACGCAAGGCGTTCATCGAGGCGATCGAGAAGGCCCGCCCGGTCCTGCTCGAGCCGATCGTGAAGATCCGCATCACTGCCCAAGGCACCGCGATGGGCGACCTCGCAGGCGACCTCTCCAGCCGCCGCGGCCGCATCAACGGCAGCGACAGCAAGAGCCGCGGTCGGATCGTCATCGAGGGCGAGGTCCCGCTGGCGGAGCTCAACGGCTACGATGCACGCCTAAAGGCCCTCACGGGCGGTGAAGGCACCTACAGCATCGAGCTCAGTCACTACGACACGGTGCCCGCCAACATCCAAAAGCAGCTCGCCGACGCCTACCAGCGCGCGGAAGACTGACCCCGCCCCGCACGGACTGGCGCTCGACGTCGGTCCGTGTTTCATCGCGAGCATCGAGGCTCGGGACCTCCCGGCAGTCTCGTCGGACATTAGAACGACCGACCACCCCAACCTCGAGGAGCTGGTGACATCCGCTCCGCGGTGTCACGCATGCCCCATGGCGCTCTGCGCCACGTAGCTCAGCGCATGACCGCGCCTGGTTGAAGGCGGAGTGAATCGAGCCACTCAGACCCTCTCGCTCGGACTGCAAACCATTCATGCGCTCAGGCTCAAGGTTTCGCAAGCTGATCGCTCACGATCCGGTTCAGGCTGACATTCGCCTCGGCCGCGCGAATGGCGAGCCGCCGATGCAGATCCGGCGTCATCCGCACATTGGCCGTGTTGATCGCCTCAAGCGGGAGGGCGACTTCAATGAGTTTATTCTTTAGGGGTGATGATGGTGGTCACCGATCGTCTTGGATGTCGTCACATGCCAACCTGGCGATGAGGTGTCGAGGCACGTCGGCAAACACCTCGGAGGTCACACGACCCAAATAGATTGCATCGCGCGAATCGATCGTAGCGATCTTGGCGCAGCGGACAATCGAAGGGGCCGGGGCCTTGATCATCGTTTGGTCCAAAACCCAGTGCAAGCGTAAGGATAGCTGCGTTCTAAGATTGCTAATCAGCGACTTACGCCGGGACGCCTTGCTCCTTCCGGCTAGGTGGACCAAACGATGATCGAGGCCCGACACCGACACGAACGCGATCGGACCTGATGCTGGCGCTGGCCAACACACTGGAGCAGGCGGCCAAACTGGAACAAGACCCGGAGGCCGCGGCCCGCGAGGCGGGCTGGATCCTGTACCAGAAGGGAATCCTGTCGACTCCACCGGGCAGCCTGAAGGAACTGTTGGACCTGGCGACGGCGGACGATCACCTGGCGGAGTGGTTGAGCGGGATGACGGACTACCCTCTGGCGGAGACGGAGACACCGGATCCGGAACCGGATCTGTTCGACCTGGCCGTGATGGCATAAAGGCGCAACTGGAGTCCTTCACGGACGACGAGCTTGATGCCATGATGGACGAGGAGATGGGCGATGCGCCCGCTCCTGTATTTACCCCGTCACGCGCACCACAAGGAACGCACCAGCGCAGACCGATATGACTGCGCGGGCGCGCGCGAGAAGGCGGATCGGCTGCTGGCACGGTGCAGATCGGCGACTTTCCCCTCATTCCCCATCGCGGCCATCGCGGCAATCGCGGCGCACAATCACACGGCACCTGTACCCGCCTGCGTGGCGGTTTTCCGATGCCCTGACGCTGCGAGGATCGTGACGATGGGAGCCCACTACCTGTTCGCGCTGGATCTGCTAGCCCCGTTTCTACCGCCAGACAAGGACTCGAAACGGGATATTGCGCTGTTGCGCGCGGCGAACCTGGCTTCTCGGCGCCAGCGCGAAGACATCGAGGACCGCTTCGTGTTTCTGGTCTACGGTGCCTGCGACCAGGAGTCGGTCAAGCAAGCCATGTGCAGCTATGGATTCCCTGGCTGCGAAGTTCGCTTTGTCGCCGAGGATGAGGATCTGACACCGGATGAGAATGGCCGTATCACTTTGACCGAAGACTACGATGAGACCATCGGCGACGATCTGGGACGTTGGGTCACGCAGCATCATCCCGGATCACTGCCGTTAGGGGGCATCCTCACAACGGATCAAGAAGAGCTTGCCTCCTACCGCGAAATCGAATGGTGGTGGATTGGCTACGAGGCGACAGGTGGTGCACGCGAGTGGCCATTTGATCCCGACCGCTTCAGCCAGCTTCTACCTGCCCCGCATTGGAAGCGCGGGGATGCCTGGCTGGAGATTCTCGCCAAAGGGCTTGCCCTGGAAGACATGGAGCGTGGAGATTTGCCCTATGAATCATTCCAGATTCAGGTCAAAGCCGCCGCGCTGTGCGAATGGCTGCATGGCTTCGACGCCGCAAGCGGGAATGGCTTCAACGACTTCGATCCGGCAGATGTCGCGTTAGCTCTGGACATGGATCGTCTGTTCATCGGCTATCAGGCGGCCGAGGCCCTGAGCCGTTCGGACCGATCACCGCCTGATGAGTGCGCAGACATCGATGAAGCACTTCAGGAAGCCGTCCTCGCACTCACGGAAGAGGCGCGCACCGATGTCTTGTCGGCGCTGGGAGTCATGGGAGGTGATGGCCTGCTCTTCTGGACGCTCTACGCTTCGATCTGGCCGCGCTATGACTGTTGTCTCGACGAAGCCATCAACGGCTTGCTCGGCCTGGAGTCGGTCGAGTATGGCGAGATCGACGCGGCTTGGCAGTTCGTTCAGGACGGATGGCACGAGAGCGCAGATCCATAAGGGTGCCATCAGGAACGCCCACCCGCGTGGCGGTTTTTGCGCGGCTTTTGAGACTGAATGATTTTCCGCATCTACCGATGCCGATGGTCTCGACCCGACTTCGACCCGCTCCGCAGGGGCTCCGAGACGGTAGCCCATCGGCTGAGATCTTGCCAGCAGAGCACAGCCCGGTCGAGCTGGCCCTTGCCCTCGCTTACCCGCCGCTCGATCGCTCCAAGTTGAGCGCCAAGAGCCGCGCAAGGATCTCCTCGTCGGACATCTCAGGCATCTCGGACCCACCCAGTTGCGGCCCGGTCCGCTACTCCTGCTCGAACCCCTGACTCGTAAACTTCAGCGTCCGGCAATTCTCGGTCACCGTGCGCACGACCTGATCCGGCGCGCCGTCGGGCATCTCGGCCTCGATCTCGATGGTGACCCTTACCTTGGCATGAACCAGGCCGTCCAGATGCGCGATGACCTCTTCGGCGATGCGGCCGGCGTCGCGCCCGACGCGGGTGGCGTCGAGCAGGACGGTGCCGTGGAAGCGCTTTGGCTTCGCCGCCGCCGGGGGCAGGGTGTTCCCGCCCGGCGTGGGCTTCTCGGGCGCGACCTCCGTCGGCTCGTCTACGCCGTCGGGGTGCGGATCAGTCCGCCCCGGCTCCGGTGCGGTCGGACGCTCGGCATCCATCTGACGCGCGGCCACGTCGGGTTTCACCAAGAGCCCCGACGCTTGGCTGTCGACCAAGGTCAGCATTTGCCCCGCACGTAGACCCTGGTAGCGACCCGCTTCGGCATCGTATCCGTCGGCGAAGGCAAAGCTGTCCTGCGTCCAGGTCAGCAGGTTGATGCCGTCGCTCATGGCGTGGAGCAGCACGCTCGGGTCCTTGAGGCGCGGCAGGTAGAGATAGCGCGCGAAGTCCTCGACCAGTTGCTTGACCTCGACATGATCGCCGCGCCAGAGGGGGATCCGGTCCAGGTCCATCTTCAGACGCGTGGCGCCGAAGCTGGTCAGGTACAGCTCGTCGGAGCGCAGCTTCTTGCTGACCCGCACCGCCAAGGCGTCCGGGGCGCTCAAGCGGCTCGCCTCCCAGGTGACCGGCGACTGCGGGGTCGCTTGGACCGGCACCAGCAGCCATTGGTAGGTTTCCGGAATGCGGGCGAGCATGGTGCTCTCGGCCACACCACGCTGGGTCTCGGCCTGGGTGACCTGATAGGGCGTCAGATCCAGGTGTGTGCGGTCGGCAAGGATGGACTGCCAGGCCAGGTATTTGCGCGCCGCCTCGTCGAGATCCTGCAGGCGGGTCTTATCCGCGGCCAGGAAGACCAGGGTATTGCGATAAAGGCGCGGGCTGGTGCCGCGCATCTCCAGGATAGCCTTGGCGGCGACCTCGGCGGCGCTGTCGGGCGTCTTGGCGTAGGGCTGACCGATGCCCAGCACCACCAGACGCGCGTCCAGATCGTCCGGGACATCGGCGCTGGTCTGCGGCATCGGATGGATGCGGGTGAAGGCACCCTTGTCGGTCAGATCCTTGCGCAGACGCTGCTCCAGCTCATGGGCAACCTTGTCCGGCTCGCGTTTGAACTGCTCGGCACGGTCCTCGGCGAGCTTGGTCACGGTCGGCTGGGTCGAATACCAGTAGTGCGGCCCATCCTGATAGAGATAGGTCGCGGCGGCAGCCATGCGGCGCAGGGCATCGCCGAACACCGCCGGGGACTCGCCCGGCATGACGCAGCCGAGCTTCACGCGGCGGTCCTCGATACCCTTGTGCGCGGCCGCCGTGGTCGGCGCCGAGCCCATGTAGACCGCGCGCGCCACGCGACGGCAGGCCGAGAATTTGCCCAGATTCGGCAGCTCGCTGTCGAGCTTGAGCGGCAGGGAGCTGGGGCCGTCGACGTCCTTCTCGATCACCGGCACCCAGTTGTCGGAGAGATAGCGGGTCAGCTCCGACTGCACGCGCGCGTCGTCGATGGCGACATTGGCGGGCAGGATGAGCGGGTTGCGGTCGCCCTTCTCCCAGAGGCTGTGGATGACGGCGGCCATCAGGCGCAGCACGCCGCGGGTGCGCTGGAATTTCACCAGGGTCGACCAGTCGGTATAGAGCCGGTCGAAGACCTCGGGATGGATCGGATAGGCGGCCTTGAGCCGTTGCTCGTAGTCGGTCTCGCGACACTCCGGCGGAAACTCGGCCTGCTGGGTCCGGTACAGCTCGGCGAAGGCGCGGGCGGTCACGTCGCGGTCTTTGAAATGCGCGGGATCGGTGATCGGCTGGAACAGGCGTCGCCGCACGATCTCGAAACCCTCCTCCGCCGTGGCCGGGCGCCAGGAGGATTCGAGGCGTCCCACGACATTGCGCAGCCGGTCGAGCGCCTCGCGCCCGCGGGTGCCGCCGACCTCCACATCGTCCGAGTGCGAATGGGCCGTGCCCGAGGTATCGGACGCGGGCAGGCTGATGACCAACAGACAGTTGCGCGCCAGCTTGGCCGATTCGGTCAGCACTTGCGCGAAACTGAACTGGGTCTCGAATCCGCCGGCCGGCAGATCGCTCTGATCATGGAGCTGGCGGGCGTAGGCGACCCACTCGTCGATCAGGATCAGACAGGGGCCGTAGTCGTTGAACAGCTCGCGCAGCACGTCGCCGGGGCTGGTCGCGTTCGCATCGTCCGCCGCGACGCGGGCGTAAGCCTCCGGGCCGCCCAGTTGCCAGGCCAGCTCGCCCCAGAGGGTGCGCACCACCGTCCCGTCGGGTTTCACCGAGGGGTTGCCGGGCGAGATCTTGTTGCCGACCAGCACCACGCGTCGCGCTGTCGGCAGACGGTCGATCCCGGCGGCGGCCATGAGGGCGTCGACGCCGGCGAGACCTGCCCCGAGGATGCCCGACACCAGGTGATAGAGCGCCAGCATCGCGTGGGTCTTGCCGCCGCCGAAGTTGGTCTGCAACTGAATCACCGGGTCGCCGTCGCCGACGATCAATCGGCGCAGCGCCCCGATCAGCATCGCGCGCAGGCTCTCGGTGAGGTAGGTCCGACGGAAGAACTCCTCCGGGTCGCGGTACTCGGGCGTGCCTTCGCCGAGATGCACCTGCCAGAGGTCGGCAGCGAACTCGGCCTGCTGATAGCGCCCGCTCGCGACGTCCTCGTGCGGCATCACCACCTCGCGCCAGGGCTTGAGGCCGCCGCTCGCGCCGCTCTCGATGGCGATCCCGGCCGACTTGCGCTTCTCTCCGCGCGCCTGCTCGTCGAAGCGCACCCGCAGCAGCTCCATCTTCATCTTGTCGACATCCTCGGCCTCGGGGGCGGAGACGGCGGACAAGAGACGTTCGACGGAGTCCAGCGCACGGTAGGCGTCGTCGCCGGAGAAAGGCTCCTGGTGCGCCCAACGGTTGCGCACACTGATGATCTCGTTGACCAGACTACGCTCGGCCTTGCCGAGGATATGGCGAAAGACCTCGCCCCATTTGCGATCCATGATCACCAGCATGGCGGCGACGTCTCCGGTGGGATCGCTCTTGCCGTCGCTCAGACGGGTGTCGGCCAGAATATCCTTGGCCTCGAAGGCCCAGCCCTCGCCGTACTTGGCTTTCAGCTCACGCTCGACAAACGGGCCGAGACCGGCCTTGAGGAGGGTAAGTGATTTGCCGACGCGTTCGTAATTGGTGATGGCCACTACTCAGCCTCCGTGCGAAAGGATCGCTTCCAGTTGTCTCATCAGGGACGGGATGGCCGTCGAAGCCGTTTTCCAGAGCACATCCAGGTCGATATCGAAATACGCGTGGACCAAGCGATTGCGAATCCCGACAGCCTCCCGCCAGGGAATCTCCGGCAGGCCCTGCCGCCCTTCCTGCGATACCTTGCTGGCAGCCTCTCCGATGATCTCGATGGCGCGCACCAAGGCGAAGCGCAACATCTCGTCCGAATCCAGATCCTCGCGCGTGCGACCCGCGATGAACCGCGCCACGGATTGGCTCGCATCCAGCATGTGCTCGATCCGTATCCGATCTTCAGGCCGCATACTGCACCTCGGCCGTGCGCACCACCTCGTCGCGGAAATAGCGCGACAGATCGCCGGCGGTTCGCAGATCCACCTTGCGGCCCAGCATGTCCGTCAGCTCGATCTCCATGCCGGCAATCCCGAACAGCGTCGGTGTGTGATCGGGATCGAACTCCACCAGCAGATCGATATCGCTGTCTGGCCCCGCCGTTCCCTTAAGCTGCGAGCCGAATAAAGACAGACGGCGGATCCGGTGTTTCTCGCAAAACCGGGCGAGAACCGGCTCATCGAGAGTCAAGATGTGATGCATGAGGGGCTCTCCTGTAGCGACCGCAAATGGCTACCCGCGAGTTCCTGCGCCGTCGTCGCCGGGGCGATCAAGGCGGAGCAGTCCGCGACCAGAATCATGGCTTGCGCCCAATGGACTGCAACTCCTGAACAAGCTCCTCACGTGAAACCTCGATGACCGGGATCCGATTCGCCTTACACGCAGTCATGAACTCGTAAATCGTGATCCCGGCCAGCTCTGCCGCCTTGGCGATCGTGATCCGTGCGTCCTTGAACAAGGCCAGCGCATAGGCCAGTCGCATCTCTTTGGCGATCGCCTGCTCAGTCAGCATCTCGACAAAATCATTTGGAAGATCAACGGCGACTCGCATGATTCGCTCCGCTTAAGGTTGTGCAAACAGATCCCCGGTACCCTGAGGTGCCGTGCTGCCAGTCTCCCGCGCCAGTCTGGCGATCTCGGGCCAACTCTGAACCAAGCCGTTGTAGGACATCGCCTCGTTTGCGCGTTTCTTGCGCTCGCAGAGGGTGTAGAGGCGATAGCACAGCTCGCGCGCCGTCTCCGATTCGCTGCCGAGCTTGGCGACCAGTGCCGCCGCCGCGACGTCGCCGCCCGACTCGAGGGCGCGGATCAGTTGGTGCACCATCTCCCAGACGGTGAGGCGCTTGTCGGTCGTCGGCTCCCAATCGACGGGGAATTCGGCGGGTTTCAGCAGGCGGACCTTACCGGCTTTGGACCGCAGAATGCCGGCATCCGCCAGGCCGGAGACACTGGTGTTCTTGGACGTGGCGAGCTGCTCGGCGACGCCGTACTCGCCCTCGTTGAAGGCCATCTGCTCGAACCAGGTCAGGGCCCACCGGGTATCCGCGTCGAAGTCCCCCTCCTGCTCGGCCAGTGCCTCGTCGAGGGTTTGGTTGATTAGGGCCAGCGCGGCGCGCACAGGCAGCGGCTTGCCCTCGGCGTCGAGCACCTGGGAGTAGCGGGTATAGACCGCCATGCCGGGGCCGATGGCCGCCTGGGCTAAGTCCACCGGGGCGATGTTGCCGCGTTGCAGGTGAGCGAGCGCGGCGGGCAACTCGGTCTTGAGTGCGGTGATGAAGTTGCGGCGGGTGGCCGTCGGGGCGTCGGCGGGGCGCTGGCGGCAGACGAGGACGATGCTGGAGGCAAGGGCGTTCGAGTCAATGCCACGCATGCGATTGCCAAGCTCTGTGCGCATCGGCCAAGTCCCGGTTATAGCGAAACCGGCCTCGATTACAGCACCGAGGAACGTATCCCAACCAGTATTGGTAGTGCCTTTATCGCCGTTGCTTTCGGCCTGCTTGAAAGCGTAGTAAATAGTGACCGGGAAAGCTGGGTGAGCCTGCTCAGACAGGCGCCGCATCGCTTGCGTCATACCACCAAGAAAGAATGATTCAGCCCCGATCTTTCCGCCATGTCGATAGGCAAAGGCGGTCAGCTCTTCAGCCTTCGGTACTGCCAGTGTTGCAAAAAGTTCAGGCAGAAACGTTTTAAGACAACGGCGCAACCACAAATAGAAAAAATCCGATAGGTCCGCGTATGGAACATTATCGTAGTAAGGAGGATCGGTTGAAACAAGAGTATCTTTGCTGATCGATTGGCTCTGTGCATCATCTTGGCACACAATGCCCTTTCCAAAAGCTGGCATTTTTTCTAGCGCCTTGGTCATGTTCGAGAGACTAACAAGGTAGTCACCGGCAGCCCCGCCAAAGACATTGTTCTCCGCAAAGTCCCAGAGCATCGGTATCGCTTGACGCGTAAAGAGATGGCGTACCTGTGTTTTAGAAATTTCCCAGCCACATAGCGCATTGCACATATCCGATAAACGACTTTGTGCGAGCGCCAGGAAAACGGCCACAGCATCAGCGTAGGCTATGGCAATGCCATTATCTTCAGTGATGCTCTTGGCGTTGCCTAACAGGCCGGCTGATATTGCATCACTCTTAACTTTTAATCTAGCTTCATGCACTAGATCCGAAAAAACGGTAAGCGCAACAAGCTGACGGGATGTAAAGAGGTGCCGCCACTCTTTTATTCCATAAATACAGGGGGTAAAGGCCCTTGCGTCTTCAACAAATGATCCTTCCGGCCGCCATGTCGCTATCACCTGCTCTAGGATTTGCTCCATCTCCGGAGTCGGTGACATGTATATGCGCTCACGACCACCGTCAACAACCATGGCCATCATTCGTGCGCCAATTCGGCCCGCTTTGCCTTCATGTTTAAGGTACTCGCGTGCCATTGGCACGCCAGACATTAAGCACTTGAAATTTGCGCCACGAGCCAGCTTGGTGCCGTTCTTTGAAAACTCCGGATCGGTCGGTTTACCCACCTTGACTATGAACTGGTAGCTATCCTCCATGAGGATCGGCTCGATATATGCTTCCTTCCCGGCCTTGGCGGAAAGTATAAAAGTCGAGACGAGCGGCACATCGACATCTGCAAAGGCCGGGTTAGGACTCTTGACCGTGCGCGCCCATAACCAAGCGATGACGGTAAGAGGCTTCCCGCCGACATACTTCGCCAGATCCGGCCGCGGATTCTCCGGATCCTCGACCATGTCGGCCGTGACCTCGATCTTGGGATAGAGATGCCCGATCCGCCGCTCCGCCTCGTCCCGCATCCACTTGCCGTAATAGCGCACATCCTCCGCGAGCCCCTCAGCCCCCTTCCACTCGCGATCGAACAGCTTTCCAAGAGTCTTTCCCGATTTGCCGTCCTCCGCGACCTCCGGATGCACCGGCGGCCGCCCGGCAAATCGGGGCGGGATCTCGATCATGGCCTTGTTGATCAAGACCGCCACCGGGTTGAGATCCGAGGCATAGGCTTCGAGCCCCAACCGCTGCGCCTCCAACGGCAGCGACCCGCCACCCGCGAACGGGTCATGAAACGCCGGCAGCCTGTACCGATCGAACAACTCCTTCGCCCTCGGATGGTCGGCATTTTCGGCACAGGTATAGCGCCAGCTCTGCCAGATCTCGTCGCGCGCCTGCTGCAGCACGGTCTCGTTGGTCGTGTTCTCCCACAGCACCAGATCCTCGATGATCCGAAACAGCCGCTGCCGCTCCTTCTCCTGCGCCTTCTCGGTCGGGAACAGATCCGGATGCGCCGAAGGGTCATCGACCATCTGCGCAAAGATCACCGCCCGCGCCGCCGCCAAGGGTCGCCGCGCCCACCATAGATGCAGCGTGGACGGATGCCCGTGCCGGATAGACTTCTCCCGCGCACTGGCCTTGTTGATGGCCTCAAGTGGCAGGGCGACTTCGATGAGTTTTTTCTTGGGAAGCGTCACGAAAAAAATGTCCTTTCCAACCAACTCGCGAAGACATTCGCTGCGGGCATGTGAGGGTCGAGATACCGTGCGGAAATCGCCTGTCCAAAGGGCTTGCCCGGCTCGTCTTGCCAGGCGAGCCAGGTGTGAATACGTGCCTTTGCCACTTTCGTGTCTGAAAACCGACGTTGCCCTTCTGGAATGCTGGCGATCGCCTGATCTGCATGAGTGAGCAAGTCATCTCCATCCGGAATCAGGAAGGTGAGAAAGTCCTCCAGGATGCCTGGCAGTGTGTTGTCCGGCATGAGCCAGACGCCGACACGGGGCAACAGGGAGTTCGCCGGCGAGTCGATGATCGTCCCATCAGGCTCAGGTCGAGTCGGGACATTTCCGTAACCGGCGGCCAGCAGGTGAGCAGCCACCGATTGCCATCGAGCGTGAAGGTCGGTGTCGGCATCCAGAATGATGCCCAGCGCTCCGATGTCACTCTCTTTGAGGCGAACACCGATGCCATCAATCAAAGCATCCTTGCCGCCATACGGCTTGATGCATTCGATCTCGCCGAGCGCCCGCCTACCGCAGATGTGTTTGACGACATGCGCGTCATCCGGGCCTTCCACCATCAAAACATGCGTGCCGGCCATGGCCTATCTCACCTCGACCTGATCGCGGGTCACGATCTCCAACTCCCTTTCCGTGAACAGGGTCGGGATGATTTTGTCGTCCTTTCTGGATAGCCGAACCAGCACCCCGTCCTCAGGGCTCTCGGTCGCCGCTTTCTGAAAGGCGCGCACGGAATCCCAGCTATGAGAAGTGGCGAACACTTGGACGTTCAGATCCCTGGCCAGACGAAAGACGGTGCGCCATACATCGGTTTGGATCGAGTAGTGCAGGCCATTTTCGATTTCATCAATCAGCACGACACCGTTACGTGCGTTACAGAGCGACAGGATCACCCCGAACAAGCGATTCATGCCATCCCCGAACGTCCGCAAAGGTAACGGCTCGGGATACAAGCTGCTTTTCGCAATCGCCTTTCTTGAACTGGACCTGCCATCCCTTGCAATCATCGACACAGCCTGGATCTCCGGGGAGATAACCTGCAAAGCCTTGACGACTTCCTGCTCGGCGTCCGTCAGCGCAATAGCATCCCACAGGGCGCCCATCTGGCTCGTAGAGCGAGAACTGAAGGGATCAAGATAGATGCAGGGTCGAGAGGCAGCATCGGATTCCGGCCTCATCGCGTACCTGCGCCGAAATCTGTCCATTGGTAAGACTCGCGTCCTTGCCGCGATCTGAATCTGTAGGGCGGGGAAACTGTCAACGTCGTCCAAGGCATCGTTTGATGCGGGTTCGTATCTTGACGACGGCCCTACTGGATCACTCTTTCTGATGAACCAATTGATGCTGACGTTGATGTGGGAAATAGATTCAGGCAAGGAGCCTACTGCCGAGATCGAGAAACCTTTCGCGGATCTTGCTAGGTCAGGGAATCCGTTGAAGAGATTGCAAAATGGCTCCAAATCCGTTGGGGAATAAAGGCGCTCTGCTTCACCCGCGGAACCAAGCTCCTCGCGGTAGTCGAGGATGTCATAGATTGTTTCCGGCGCGCCACCGGTGACGAGAATTCGGATGGCCTCCAACAGCGAGGATTTACCCGAATTATTCTTGCCGGTCACCAAGTTGACCTTGCCGAAGCCATTGACCCGCAAATCGGCGAGAGCGCGAAATCCGCCGACTTCGAGGGTTCTTATAAGATCTGTCATGGTCATTGCCCTTCGAAATCGTCTGAGTCTCTTCGCTTTGCTGTGGCGAGCTGGAGATCGTTTTACAGCCTGATGTGATACGGAAAAATCAGCGACGGATCATCTTTTGAGATTCGAGGCATTGCGGCGAGATTGTAATCGTCAGCTTGTGATTCAGGGCATAGCAGATATCCGACAGGGTGCGAAGGGTCATATTGCGTGAACCATTCAGAACCTGGGAGGCGTATCCCTTCGTCGAGCCAAGACGATTTGCCAACTCGGTCTTGGTGATTCCCCCGGTCTGCATGGCAGACCAGATCATTTCGGTGACCTCGGCGATCAGTAGCTCTTGGGCTACGAGCTTTTTGTTCTCTTCGCTCTTGCTCGTCCAACGCTCCAAGAAATCGGTCATGGTTCTTACCCCTCAAGCCATTTACAAGTCGACGATCATCCGGCTTCCTTTAAGAGATGCGAGTGAAACCCTAATTCGAAGCCTCCATTCGCCGCAGTCAACGCCTGGGAGCTGCTCCACAGCTCCAAGCCTGACCTCGAGTTACGGGTATTCAAGCATAGGGTTTACATCTAAGTAAACATATTCCCGGAAAGGCGAGCAGTCGGCCGATCATGACGGCAGAGATGCCCGTGCGATCAGCTCGGCAAAGTCGTAGTTGACGCTGCTGGCATGGAAGTCCGGCTCCCGCCGAAACGGTTGTCGAAGGTAGTGAATTCGGTATGTGTCGCCGTCGAGAAACTCCACCATGGCAAGGATGAAATCCTCGGGCTTGTTGAGCGAGTAGAGCACCTCGTTGCGCGTCACGGTGATGGTCTCAGCGCCGGACACCCGGCCCTTGACCTCGATGAAGCGCAGCTTGCCGGTTCCGGGAACGCGGCTCTCGATATCGTAGCCGAGCTTCTCGAATTCGCGGTCGGTCGGCTCGAAGCCGAGGCCGCGCTCGACCGCCATAACGACCTCGCGGGCGCGAGCCGCGCTGGCTTGGGTGTCGATCGGATGGGTCGGGTCGGTATCGGTCTGTCCGGTCATGGCATGGATCAGTCCGATCGGGACAACGAGCAGACCGCCGAGCACCACCGGCGGGAGCGGGGAGAGCTGGGCTTCGAGCTTCAGATCCGCCAGGCGTTTCTGCAGCCGGCCTTGCAGGAGGTCGGCCCGCTTACGCGCCTCCCCGGAGTTGACCTTGGCGTTGGGCTTGCCGGCCGACTCTTGGAGCTTCAGCTCCTCGGCGCGATGGTCCCAGTAGGTGATCTCCTTGGTGAGCCGGTCCTTCACCGCCGCCTCGGTTTTAGCAATCAGGTCAATCTTGCGCGCCTTCACCTCGGCCAGATGCTCCGGGACTACCTGGGCGATGGCGTGACCCTGGGCCTTTTTCTCCAACTCGCGGTCGATCCAGCGGCACTCTGGTCGGGCGAGGATGGCGTCGATGCCGGGTTCGTCCGGAGCCGGCGGACGGTAGTCGAGATAGGGGGCATAGTGGACGTGGCGCGTGGCGCCGTCGGCGTCCTGCTCCACATAGAGCATGCGCTTGGAGACGATACGGCGTTCCCCCGCGCGGGTGAGTCCGGCATCCTGGATGGCGTGCTCCAGATAGAACAGCACACACGGCAAGGTGCCGGAGTCGCGCTCGTCCACCAGCAGGGTGCCGCGCTTGAGCAGGTCGCGGTTGCGCTCCAGGGTGAGATCGATGACGGCATCGAGCAGCGGATGGCCGGGGCAAACGAAGGCGGCCAGGGGCTGACCTTGCGGGGCGACCAGCGACTTCTCGAAGGCGATGCGCTCGTAGCGCGGCAGCACCGGTTCGCCGATGCCGATCAGGCGATCGCGGTTGCGCACGGCGGCGGGGACGTGGGTGATCTCGTAGCGCCGAGGCTCGCGCTGCTTGGCCGTGCCGCCGAGTCTTTTGAAGGCATCAAAGAAGAAGGACTCGATGTAGTGCGGCTGCAGACGGCGGGCGTCGGCCCGTTCCATGTCCTCGCGGATGCGCTGCACGCCGCTGGCATCCATCGCATCGTGCGCCAGAACGCGCTCTTCGAGCAGGCCCTGCAGGTGATCGCGGTCGAGTGCCGTATCGAGCACCGTGGTGAGGAAGGCCTGGACCTCGGGCCGCTCGCCGTAGCGGATCGCCTCGATCAGCAGATCGCGCAGTGATTTGCCCTCGAACTGGAGCTTGCCGAGCACGTCGAAGACCTGCCCGCCCAGGGCTTGGCGCGCCTGCTCGAGCTTCTCCAGCAGCCGGCGGTAGACGTCGCCCTCGCGGGTCTCCTCGGCGACCAGGTTCCACAGATGACACACCTCGGTCTGGCCGATGCGGTGGATGCGCCCGAAGCGCTGCTCCAAGCGGTTCGGATTCCAGGGCAGGTCGTAATTGACCATGAGATGCGCGCGCTGCAGGTTGATGCCCTCGCCGGCCGCGTCGGTGGCGAGCAGGACCTGAACCTCGGGGTCGTGCTTGAAGGACTCCTGGACCTTCAGACGCTCCTCGCGGCCGATCCCGCCGTGGATGATGACCACGGCGTCCTTGCGGCCGAGCAAGGTGGTGATACGACCCTCCAGATAGTTCAGGGTGTCGCGATGCTCGGTGAAGATGACGAGCTTCTGATGCGGCGAGGGCGTGGGCGGCGGGATCGGACCCGCGCCATAGGGGACCTTGGGCTCTTCGGCGCGGTCGGCCAGTGCGGCGGTGGTGAAGATCTCACCCAGCAGGCTGGCCAGCTCGCGCCACTTGGCGTCGGTGCCGCTGCGGCAGACGGCGAGCGCTTGCCCTTCGAGGTGCTGGAGCGTGGCGATCTCGATACGCAGCTCGGCAATCGAGCGTGCCGCGGTGGCTTGGTCGAGGATGGTCTCTTCGAGGGCGGCAACTTCGTTCTCGGGGGCCTCGTCCAGATCGTCGACGTCGTCGCTGTCCAGCGCCGGGAGGGACGCTGCGAGGATCGGCGCGGCCTGGCCGCCGCGCTGCAGCACTTCCAGCTCGCGCAGGCGGCTTTCCAGGCGCTCGCGCCGACGGCGCAGCGATTGATAAATGGCCTCGGGGGATGAGGCCAGACGCCGTTGCAGGATGGTCAGGGCAAAGCCGACCGTGCCGGCGCGCTTGTCGTTCTCCAGGGCTTCGGCACGATTGAACTCCTCGCGCACGTAAGCGGTGACGGCCTGGTAGAGGGCGGCTTCGGCATCCGAGAGCTTGTAGGGGACCGTGTGGGCAATGCGCTCGGGAAACAGCGGCGTGCCGTCGAACGTGAGCAGGCTCTCCTTGACCATCCGGCGCATCAGGTCCGAGACATCGGCGGTGTGCACGCCGTCGCGGAACTTGCCCTCGAAGCGGTCGCCGTCGAGCAGCGCCATGAAGAGCTGGAAGTCTTCCTCCTTGCCGTTGTGAGGCGTGGCCGACATCAGCAGGAAGTGACGTGTCAGGGTCGAGAGCAGTTGGCCGAGGCGGTAGCGCTTGGTGTATTTGACCTCGTTGCCGAAGAGGGTGGCCGACATCTTGTGGGCCTCGTCGCAGACCACCAGGTCCCAACGGCAGTCCGGGGCCTTGAGTTTCTGCTGCACCTCCTCGTTGCGCGAGAGCTTGTCGAGGCGGGCGATGACCAAGTTGGTTTCGAGGAACCAGTTGCCGGTGCGCGCCGCTTCGAGCTTGTCGTTGGTGAGGATCTCGAAAGGCAGCTGAAAGCGCCGATACAGCTCGTCCTGCCACTGCTCGGCGAGGCTGCCGGGGCAGACGATCAGGCAGCGTTGCAGGTCGCCGCGCGCGACCAGCTCCTTGATCAGGAGCCCCGCCATGATGGTCTTGCCGGCGCCGGGATCGTCGGCCAGCAGAAAGCGCAGCGGCTGGCGCGGCAGCATCGCCTCGTAGACCGCGGTGATCTGGTGCGGGAGCGGATCGACCAGTGAGGTATGCACCGCCAGCACCGGGTCGAACAGATGCGCCAGGCGGATGCGGTGGGCCTCAGAGACCAGACGGAACAGCGCACCGTCGCCGTCGAAGCTCCAGGGCCGGCCCTGTTCGACCAGATCCATGCTCGCTTCGTCGTCGCGGTAAAGCAGCTGATTGGCGACCTTGCCCGCCGGGGTCTTGTAAGTCAGCTCCAACGCCTCGGAGCCGTACCACTTGATGCTCACGACTTCGACCAAGGCATCCGGGAGGATGCCTCGGATCATCGCGCTGGGCTGAAGCTGTTCGAGCTGCATGGTCGGCTGGCCCTCCTGTTGTCCCTGGAGAATCGAACGCACCGGCGCGATGAGTCCGGACTCGGATGGTATACGCCAAGAGGACGGCGAACCAGTGCGATGGGTCAAGGGGCGGTCGAGCCGGATGGATCCGCTTCGGTCGGAGTCTGCTCCCCGAGCATCCTGCAGAGATCGCCGAAATGCTCTTGAGCCGCTGCGCGCTCGGTGAGCGTCACGCCCTGCCACTTGGCGATGAAGTCGTCCGGGGACATGGTGCAATCCGCCTTGCGATCGGTCACCCGGCATGGTTTGGCCGAGAATCCGCGTTGCCGAAATTGGCTTACACCAGCGCTTACGCAACGGGCAACAAAAAAAAGGCTTACGGTGATGAACCGTAAGCCTTTTTTATTTTTGGTAGCGGGGGCAGGATTTGAACCTACGACCTTCGGGTTATGAGCCCGACGAGCTGCCTGACTGCTCCACCCCGCAACTGAGTCGACAAGATTACAGGGGAAAGGCCGAAAGCGCAAGCGCTTTTTGATCGTCGATTCGCTCGACCCGCATCCGGCATCCGGCATCCCCTTCGTGCGCGGCAGAATCTCGATTCGAAGAAGGCTGCGGCTTACTCGGAAGCGGGCGAGACCGCCGCCCTGCTCGGTTTGAAGCGTTGCATGTAGGGATTGTCGTGCCGTCGCTCGACGAGCAGATAGGGACGGTTTGATTTCTCGTGACACTGATTGCAGGCACCGAGCAGCCCGTTGTAGTCGGCATCGACACGCGCCTCGTCGCCTGACTTGAAGGACGCCTCGAGGCTCTCGAAGGTCGGCAGAAGGATCTCTTTGACGAGCTTGCCGATGGGAATGCCGTCGGCTTCGTCGATGTCCTCGATCGCCTCGATGACCTCTTCGACCTCGTGGATGTAGTAGGCGATCAGCGGCTTGTTTCCGGCGTCGACGGAGATGCCGAGCTTGTGCGTGTAGTACTGAAGTTGCCCCATCCAGGTCACCAGCCCGAGATCATGCTCGTCGTCTCCGGCAAGGACCGGCAGCGGGCCGGTCAGGAGTGCGGCAACCAGGATCACTGGGACGCTCGTCGTTCGAATCATCTGCGTTGTCCTCTTTTCTATTGTGTTGAAGGTTTTCCGATGGTCTAAACCGCGTCCAGCGCGAGGTACTCATGTTCGAGTGAGCTCGACGTTTGGTGATCCACAACCCTTAGCGGAGATGCGGTTTAAAGGGTCTTGAGATACTCGAGCAGGGCCAGGCGCTCGGGGCCGGTCAGATCGTCGCCGAAGGTGTGGCCCTGATTGCCGTAGCCGGGAAGCCCGGTGTCGTAGATGTGGTTGCGCTCTTCCCAGCTCATGGCGCCGGCCTTGCCATGGTCCAACGCCCGATAGGTCCAGCCGAGGCCGACCTCATCATACGCGGGCCGACCGTCGCCTTCCCGATCGAACCGCCAGAAGGTCGGGCGCGAGCGGCTGTCGAGCAGGGCTGCAAGCGTCGGTACCGAGCCGTTGTGCAGATAGGGCGCGGTCGCCCAGACCCCGTCGAGCGGCGGAGCCACATAGCCGAGCGCCGGCGCGGCCTGAGACAGCTCGCCGTAGAAGGATCTTCCGAACCACTTCAGGAAACGGTCCGCATCGCTGAAGCCCTTGCGCGCGAGCTCGGGATCGGTCTCGACCTTGCCGAGTGCGATGACGCGATTCGGATAGGTCGGCGTCTCGCCGTAGGTCCCGTGACACTCCTTGCAGGTCTTCTCGAAGACCGCTGCGCCGCGTTCGGCGAGCGCCCGATCGATAGGGAAGGGGTACTCGGGCGGCTGCAGGCTGGCCAGATAGGCACGTACGTCGACGAACCAGGCGTCGATCTCGGCGGCCTCCTCGACCGAATCGGTGCAGGTGGTGGAGGCGAGGATCATGTAGCGAACATGGTCGCCGCGCCCTTCGCCATTGTAGAACATCGCGTGCTTTTTGCCGACGTTCCACCAAGGCGGAACGCTCACCGGAAGCGGTGTCTGCGGCGGCGGCTCGATCAGCGGGGTGTCGGACCAGGCCAGCGTCTCCGGGTCGCGGTGCGCCATCAGGGCCGGCGTGAGGTTGTTTGCCGAATTCACGCCGACGGTGTCCGTCATCATGGAGTCGGCGATGGCGCCGACCCGATCGGCCCAGCGTCGCCACTCCGTCGCTTCGGGTCCGTCCTCGACCAACGCGGCTGCGGCCTCGATCCCGACCCAGGGGTCGGCGGTCAGATCGAGAAATTCGTTCCCCAGACCCATGACCAGCTCGCCGTTGAAGGTCGACGCATGGCAGGCCAGACAGTTCGAGGTCACGATCTCGACACCGGAGGCCGCGACATGGGAGGTCAGCATGTAGGGAAGCTCGGCGTTGCGTCCCGTGCGGCCCGGGAACTGCGGACCCGCATCCTGCGCGGCACCCCGGGTCTTGAGATAGGCACCGTAGGGTAGACCACAGGTGACGACCGAGCGGTTGAGGAGCGCGTCGTAACCCGTGTCGGGGTCGCCCGGACGCTGGGGCGATGCCGGGATCTCCCCGACCTCGGCCTTGTAGACACCGTCCTTCTCGGTCGGACCGCGATCGCAGCCGAGCAAGGCCAGGGTCGGCAGGATCAGAAGGACGTGAAGCAATGGAGAGCGGTGAGTGGTGGGTGGCGAGTGGTGAGTGGCTGGAAACGAATTCTTGAACAGTGACTTAGCGACCTGGAAGCCGAAAAACCGGCACGTATTGGGTATGAAACGGATGGGGAACACCATAATGATCCGGTTTGATTGAAAGGTTAACGCGCTCAGGTCCCGGACGGAGCAACGGCCTCGGCCGTGGCCTCGATCCGCCCGTGCCCGGCGATGGTCTCTCCGCCCAGACGACCCTTCGCCTGCACCGCGCAGCTCCAGAGTCGGACCGTGTCGTCGGCCTCTTGATCCCGGGTGAGCGGGACGAGCGTCAGCTCCAAATCCAGGATGGGGATGCTCAACCGCCAAGCCACCGGGTACCCTGCCCCGCTGCGCGGGCTAAGCCAGCGCTCGAACGGCTCGAGCCGGATCTCGCGGCGCCGAAAACCCTGCACCTGTCCGTCGGCGAGGATCAAGGCGCAGGCGGGGATGGGTGTGCCCGTGCCGTCTTCGCGACGCAGTTGGAGACAGACCAGCTCGATGTCTTGGTCGAGCTGGATCGCGCATCGATTCAAACCGACCTGCCCCCCGCTCCTCGGAAGCGTCCCCCAGGCATGAGGCAAGCGACAGAGACCAGTCCTCGATCCAGACCGACGTGGGCTGCGAGCCGGCTCCGGCGAGGCCCGAGGCGGCACGCGTCAGCCGCTCGGCCGACCGCACCCCGATACTCGGGATGGGCGCCATGATCCGCCGGGAAGCGCAATGGTCGATCCTCGACAACCTCGCCAAAGCCCTCCGCGCCGAGATCGAGATCGAGCAGGACGTCCACCGAAGGCCCCGGCATCGATTCAGGGCCCCGAGAACCAAGGGTCCAGAGGGAGGCGAGACCCGCGAGCAGGGCCAACAGGCTGATCACGACCAAAAGCGGCTTCATGACTGCATCAACGCCGCGCTGCTTCATATTCGGCGATTGCCTGCGGGAGGAACCGCCGGATCTGGGCGATACGCGCATCGTCGAGCGGGTGCGTGCTCAGGAACTCCGGAGTGCGGGTCCCGCTGCCCCGATTTTTGGCCTGAAAGCGCTCCCAGAACCCGACCGCCTCGGTTGGATCGAAGCCGGCTCGGGCCATATAGAGCAAGCCCACTCGGTCGGCCTCGTACTCCTGGGTGCGTGAATAGGGGAGCATGACACCGACCTCCGTACCGATGCCGTAAGCCTGCATGGCCAGATCACGGGTGACCGGCGATCGGCTGCCGAGTGCGGCGGACAGCGCCGTGCCGCCGACCTGCACGAGTAGGTCCTGAGACATCCGCTCGGCCCCGTGGCGGGCGGTCACATGGGCGATCTCGTGCGCGATGACGGTGGCGAGTCCGGCCTCGGTCTGCGTGATCGGCAAGATACCGGTGTTGATGCCGATCTTGCCGCCGGGCAGCGCGAAGGCGTTGGGCTCGTCGGACTCGAAGAGGACGAACTCCCAGTCCGCATGCGGGATGTTCACGACGCTCGCGATGCGCCTGCCGACGGATTGGAGCTGGGCATTGGCCTGGCGGTCTCGCGAGACGGGCGTGTCCTGCTTGATCTGCTGAAACGCCTGGAGTCCCAGCTGAGCCTCTTGCGCGCTGTCGATCAGCAGGACCTGGCGTCGGCCGGTCTCGGGTGCCGTGGCGCAACCGACAACCGCGAACAGGACGCAGGAGACGGCCAGCAGGCGCCGCCATCGCGACGGCCCCCGCCGCGACACAACCGCAAGCACGGATGCGCGGGGGCTCCGGCGAGGTTGGCCCCGGCAAGGCTTCCGGGGGCAAACCCGCCGAGGATCGAGCAGGCTTGATGAGCGGCTTGGATAAGGCTTTGTCTTTGCATGACAGTCCAGAGTGGGGGCATGCCACTCGGCAGCTCGGGCACGAAGGGCTGTCCCTGAACGGCCGTCAGCATGGAGACGGCCGCCTCCCAGTCGTCGAAGTCATCGATCGGGGCATCGACGGCGACCTCGGGCTTGACCCGCGGGTTCAGCCGATCCGGCAGACCGCTGATGCGCGGCCCGAAGCGTTGCGCGATCTGCTCGACCAGGTCGAGGAGCGGATCCGGCCCGCGAACATCGACCCGGGTCGGCTGGTCCGCGGTCTCGAACGGGATCAGACTCAGGGCCACGGAGCCGATGCCGCGCGTCCATTGGTGGCGGATCCGCTCGCGCTCATCGCGCGGAAGCAACCCGAGGAAACCGTCCTCGAACTGCTCCTGTCGCAGCATCCGTCGAGACCCAAGCTCGGATCCCGCACCGAGACATCGTGCGCCGGATCCAGGAAGAAGACCCAGAACTGATCCTTGACCGCGTAGGTCGCGATCTGGCCATTGCAGACGGGCCCGTAGGTGATCCCGCCGATGATGACCGCTGCGACGGCGATGGCAACCGAGGAACGCCGTAAGAAGGCGCGGATTCGAATGTCGTGGGGCATCCGAGGAGCCTCCTAAGCGGAAGGACTCAGAGCTGTCGCAGCCCGAGAACATCCTGCATGTCGAACATCCCGGGGCCACGCCCGGCGATCCAGCTCGCGGCCCGGACCGCCCCCCGCGCGAAGTTCATCCGACTCGATGCCTTATGGGCGATCTCGACCCGCTCGCCGTCGGCGACGAACCAGACGCTGTGCTCGCCGACGATATCCCCGGCCCGAATCGTCTCGAAGCCGATGGTGCGGCGCTCGCGCGGTCCGGTCTGCCCCTCGCGCCCGTAGACGGCGACCTCGGCGAGATCCCGGTTCAAGGCCGAGGCGATCACCTCGCCCATGCGCAATGCGGTCCCGGACGGCGCATCGACCTTATGGCGGTGGTGTGCCTCGATGATCTCGATGTCGACCTCGTCGCCGAGCACCCGCGCGGCGATGTCCAACAGTTTGAAACAGAGGTTCACACCAACACTCATGTTGGGCGCAAAGACGATGCCGATCTCCCGACCGGCCGCGGCGATCAGGTCGCGCTGCGCTTGGTCGAGCCCGGTCGTGCCGATCACCATGCCCTTGCCGGCGGCGCGGCAGATCTCGAGATGCGCGAGCGTCGCCGCAGGCGAGGTGAAGTCGATCAGGACGTCGAAGTCATCGAGGCATTCGGCCAGATCGGACACCACGGACACGTCCAGACGCCCGACCCCCGCAAGCTCTCCGGCATCCGCCCCGAGCAGTGAACTACCCGCCCGCTCGGTCGCCGCACCCAACACAAGCCCATCGGTCTCGTTCACCGCCTGCACCAGCGTGCGGCCCATTCGCCCGCCCGCCCCGGCCACGGCGATCCTGATGAGTTCCATCGTAAGCTCCTGAAATAGCCGTCACCGATCGCGGAAACAGCGATCAACCAATACGCGTACCCGCCCGCCGCGATAAGGAACGATTCAAAACCAACAGAAAATGTAGGATGGGTAGAGCGCAGCGAAACCCATCCTATACGCTCCAACGCCCCGATCCCGGCACCGACAGAGCGCAGCGAAACCCATCCAGCCCGCGCCGAGGGCATAAGGCCGACATCCGGCAACGCGGCGGTTTGGAGGATGGGTTTCGCTGCGCTCTACCCATCCTACCCGTTCATCAAGGTTCGCCTTGGTTCAGAGCCCGATCTTGTCGATAAAGCTCTTCACGCTATCGAGCCAGGAATGCGACTGCGGACTATGCCGCGAACCGCCCTCCGTCATGCTGGTCTCGAACTCGCGCAGCAGGTCCTTTTGGCGCTCGGTGAGATTCACCGGCGTCTCGACCGTCACGCGACAGATGAGATCGCCGATCACACCGCCGCGGACCGGTTTGACGCCCTTGCCGCGCACGCGGAACATCTTGCCCGTCTGGGTGCCGCCCGGGATCTTGAGCATCACCTTGCCGTCGAGCGTCGGAACCTCGAGCTCGCCGCCGAGTGCGGCGGTCACGAAACCGATCGGCACCTCGCAGTGCAGATGACTGTCCTCGCGGGTGAAGATCGGGTGCGCCTTGACCTGGATCTGGACATACAGATCGCCGGGAGGCCCGCCGTACTCGCCGCGCTCGCCTTCACCCGCAAGGCGAATCCGGTCGCCGGTGTCGACGCCCGCAGGCACCCGCACCGAAAGGGTCTTCTCCTCTTGGATCCGGCCCCGGCCCCGACAATGGCTGCAGGCCTCCTCGATCACGCTGCCCGTCCCGCGACAGGTCGGACAGGTCTGCTGGATGGAGAAGAAGCCCTGCTGCATCCGCACCTGGCCGCTGCCCCCGCAGGTCGAGCAGGTCTTGGGCTTGGTGCCCGGCTTGGCCCCGGTACCGCCGCAGAACTGACAGTCCACCTGAACCGGGATGCGGAACTTGACCTCCTTGCCGCTGACCGCGTCCTCGAGACTGAGCGACATGTCGTAGCGCAGATCCACCCCGCGCAGGGTCCGTCGAGCGCCCGAGCGCCCGCCGAAGATGTCCCCGAAGACGTCCCCGAAGATGTCGGAGAAGGCCCCGCTGTCCGCGCCCGGACCACCGAATCCGCCCGCGCCGGCATCCACCCCGGCGTGGCCGAACTGATCGTAGGCCGAGCGTTTCTTCGGATCGCTCAGGACATCGTAGGCCAGCTTGGCCTCTTTGAACTTCGCCTCGGTATCCGCATCCCCGCTGTTGCGATCCGGGTGATACTTCATCGCCAGGCGACGGAATGCCTTCTTGAGATCAGCCTCGCTCGCGTTGCGCGCGACGCCCAAGACCTCGTAATAATCGCGTTTTGCCATTGAATCCTAAACCGCGTCCAGAGTCATGACCGAGGGCGCTGCAGCATGACCGGTAACAGGGGCCGAGCATCTTCTCGAAACCGCCGAGCACTGATCGAGATATCGACATGTCCGGCGGTGATTTCGATCCGGCCGGCCGCTTTGGGTGATTTACTTCTTGTCGTCCTTGACCTCTTCGAACTCGGCGTCGACCACGTCGTCACGCGCCGGACCGCTCGAACCCTCGGGCTCGCCGGCACCGGTCGGGCCGGCAGCGCCGGGGCCGGCACTGCTCTGTGCATAGAGCCGCTCCGCCATCTTCGCCGAAGCGTCGCCGAGGGTCTTGGTCAGCGACTCGATACGGTCCTTGTCCTCGCCCTTCATGACCTCCTCGAGCTCCTTGATCGCGGCCTCGATCGAGTCCTTTTCGCCGGACTCCATCTTATCGCCGAGCTGCTCCATGGACTTGCGCGTCGCATGGATCATGGTGTCGGCGTGGTTGCGCGCGGCCACCAGCGCGTGGAACTGGCGGTCTTCCTCGGCATGGGCCTCGGCATCCTTGACCATCTGCGCGATCTCTGCGTCCGACAGACCCGAGGACGCCTTGATGATGATCGACTGCTCCTTGCCGGTCGCCTTGTCTTTGGCCGAGACGTTGAGGATGCCGTTGGCGTCGATGTCGAACTTGACCTCGATCTGCGGCACGCCGCGCGGTGCCAGCGGGATATCGCTGAGGTCGAAGCGCCCGAGCGACTTGTTGTGGATCGCACGCTCGCGCTCGCCCTGCAGGACATGCACGGTCACCGCGGTCTGGTGGTCGTCGGCGGTCGAGAAGACCTGCTGGGCCGAGGTCGGGATGGTGGTGTTCTTCTCGATCAGCTTGGTCATGACGCCGCCGAGGGTCTCGATGCCGAGCGAGAGCGGGGTGACGTCGAGCAGCAGAACGTCCTTGACCTGGCCGCCGAGCACGCCGCCCTGGATGGCCGCACCGATCGCGACGGCCTCGTCCGGGTTCACGTCACGGCGCGGGGTCTTGCCGAAGAACTCCTCGACCTTGGCCTGGACCTTGGGCATCCGGGTCTGACCGCCGACCAGGATCACCTCGTCGACCTCGCCCGCCGTCAGACCCGCGTCCTTCAACGCGATCCGGCAGGGCTCGATGGTGCGGTCGACCAATTCCTCGACCAGGGATTCGAGCTTGGCGCGCGTGAGCTTGACGTTGAGATGCTTCGGCCCGGTCTGATCCGCCGTGATGTAGGGCAGATTGATGTCGGTCTGTTGGCTCGTGGAGAGCTCGATCTTGGCCTTCTCGGCGGCCTCCTTCAGGCGCTGCAGGGCCAGCGGATCGTTGCGCAGATCCACGGCCTGGCTCTTTTTGAACTCGGCCACCAGGAAGTCGATGATGCGCATGTCGAAGTCTTCGCCGCCGAGGAAGGTATCCCCGTTGGTCGAGAGCACCTCGAACTGATGCTCGCCCTCGATCTCGGCAATCTCGATGATGGACACGTCGAAGGTGCCGCCGCCCAGATCGTAGACCGCGAGCTTCTGGTCGCCGCGCTTCTTGTCCATCCCGTAGGCGAGCGCCGCCGCGGTCGGCTCGTTGATGATGCGCTTGACCTCGAGACCGGCGATCCGCCCCGCGTCCTTCGTCGCCTGGCGCTGCGAGTCGTTGAAGTAGGCCGGGACCGTGATGACGGCCTCGGTGACCGCGTGACCCAGGTAGTCCTCGGCGGTCTTCTTCATCTTCTGAAGGACCTTCGCCGAGATCTCCGGCGGGGCCATCTTCTTGCCGTTCACCTCGACCCAGGCGTCGCCGTTGTCCGCCTTGACGATCTTGTAGGCGACCATGTCCTTGTCTTTGCTGACGACATTGTCCTCGTAGCGACGTCCGATCAAACGCTTGATCGCAAAGAGGGTATTGGCCGGGTTGGTGACCGACTGGCGTTTGGCGGACTGTCCGACCAGCACCTCGCCGTCACCCGTGTAGGCGACGATGGACGGCGTGGTGCGATCGCCTTCGGCGTTCTCGATCACCTTCACATTGTCGCCTTCCATCACGGCGACGCAGGAGTTGGTCGTCCCGAGGTCGATACCGATGATTTTTCCCATGAGCATATTCTCCAAAAATGTGTCTTGTGTGGCCGAACGGCCTCGAAGTTGCCTCGGAGGTTGGGGAAAATCCCCGATCGTTCAAGCCGATATCAGGATGCCTGTTGAGAGACCATGACCAGCGCCGGGCGCACCAAGCGTCCGTTGAGCGTGTAGCCTTTCTGCATGACCGCCACGACGGTGTTCGGCGGCAGATCCGAGCGCGGCTGCACCGTCATCGCTTGATGAAACTCCGGGTCGAAGGGTTGCTCGATCGGATCCACCGGGACCACGCCGAAGCGATCCATCACGTCGCCGAGCAGCTTCAGCGTCAGCTCCGTGCCTTCGCGCAGTTTGGCGATATCCGCCCCGTCCGCCAGCGCGGCATCGTGTCCCAGCTCGAGGCTGTCGCGCACCTGCAGGAGCTCGCGGACAAAGCTGTCGAGCGCGTATTTGTGCGCCTTCTCCAGCTCGATGGTGTGGCGCCGCCGGAGGTTCTCCATCTCGGCGCGAACCCGCAGCGCTTGGTCGCGAAGCGATTCCGCCTCGGCGCGCGCGGCGGCCAGCTCCGACTGGAGCTGCTCGGGCGTCGGCGCCTGCGCTGCACTCGCGCGATCGCCTTCGGCGTCGCCCGCACGGGGCGCCGAGGCATCCTCGAGAAGGGCCGCCTCGTCCGCCACCGACGCGTTCGATTCGGTCTGTTTTGCTGATTCCGTACTCATTAAACTCTCCCGTATCCCGGTCCGCCGTCGCGCCGCGCCTCGATGTCGGCGTCTCGGCCGTACGACCGACCCCAAAAACCAGAAACTATTGTCGGAGCGCCGCCGCCAGCAGTCGCGCGGTGACGTCCACGATCGGGATGACGCGCTCGTAGTCCATGCGCGTCGGGCCGATCACGCCCAGCACCCCGACGACCTCGTCGTCCACCCGATAGGTCTGGGTCACGACGCTGCAGTCGTCGAGCAGCGCATAACCCGACTCCTCGCCGATAAAGATCTGCACCCCGTCCGCGGCGATGCACCGGTCGAGGATGTGAAGAATCTCGCGCTTCTCGTTGAAGGCTTCGAACAGCTGCCTGAGCCGCTCCATGCTGGCCAGCTCGCCGAATTCCATAAGATTGGTCTGACCTGCAATGAAGCAGTCGTCCTTGCGCTCGGCCGACTCGATCACCTCGTGGGCCAGCATGACCGCGCGCATCATGAGCTGATCCATATTCCGATGCGTGTTCTTGAGATCTTCGACGAGACGCTTGCGCACGTCCTTCATGTCCTGGCCGGTGAAGATCTCGTTCAGATAATTCGATGCCTGCTCCAACTGCGACGCCGTGAAACGGCGCTCGGTGGCGATAATGCGGTTGTGGACCTCGCCCTCGCTGGTCACGAGGATCGCCAGCACCCGTGTCCCCGACAAGGGTAACAGCTCGATTTGGCGAAACACATTGCGCTCGTGACGCGGCAGCATGACGACACCGGCCAGGTGCGTGATGCCCGACAAGAGTGTGGACGCCATCTCGACGAGCGACTTGGCGTCGGAGCGCACATCGAAGCGGGTGCGCAGACTGGCGATGTCGACCTCGGACGGCGGACGCACGGTCAGCAGCGTGTCGACGAACAGCCGATAGCCCGCCACCGTCGGAACCCGTCCCGCGGAGGTATGCGGCGAGACCACGAGACCCAGGTCCTCGAGATCCGCCATGACATTGCGCACCGTGGCCGGACTGAGATCCAACCCGGTGTCTTTCGCCAAGGTCCGCGAGCCGACCGGCTGACCCTCCCGAATGTAACGCTCCACGAGCGCCTTCAGGAAATGGAGCGCACGCTCGCTGACCTGGCCCTCGGTATTACGTGTCTCGATTGACAAGGTGCGTCTGCCATGAAACCGGCGATGATATGGATTCCGACCGCAACGAGCGACGTCGTCGGAGCGCGTTCGAACCGACCGGACGCGATTTAGCACTCACCTCGACAGAGTGCTAACACCGCAATTTAGGGATTCGGGCCAAGCCTGTCAAGGCTGCTCGGCGCGCCTATTGGCGCCATCCCTCGCCCATGCTAGCTTTAGTGGTCGCAAGCCCTTCCCGGATCCCAGCCTCTGACAGACCTCATGCCGCAATTCAACACCGTCGGCATCATCGCGAAACAAGGCGACCCGGAGAAGGTGGTCGGGACCTTGCGTCATCTCGTCACCTACCTGCGTTCGCGGCGCATCCATGTGCGACTCGATGCCGAGAGCGCCCACCTGCTCGGTGCGGAGGTCGGGGCCGCGGTCCCGGTCGCGCAGCTCGGCGCAGGATGCGATCTGGTCATCGTGGTCGGCGGGGACGGGACCCTCCTGCACGCCGCGCGTATGATGGCCGCCTACGGCGTCCCTCTGGTCGGGATCAACCTCGGTCGACTCGGGTTCCTGGTCGATGTCTCGCCGCAGGATATCGAGTCCGCGCTCGACCCGATCCTCGCCGGCGAGTACCAATCGGACCGCCGCGCCATGTTGTCGGTGCGCGTCATTGCCGAGGACGGTTTCGAGCGCAGCTACTCGGCCCTGAACGACGTCGTCATCCACAAATGGAATACGGCCCGCATGATCGAGCTCGAGATGGACATCGACGGCGTCTTCGTCTCCGCCCAACGCTCGGATGGCCTGATCATCGCCACCCCGACCGGATCGACGGCCTATGCGCTCTCCGGCGGCGGCCCGCTGGTCGACCCGGCCCTGGATGCGCTCTTGTTGGTGCCCATCTGCCCGCACGATCTGAGCAACCGGCCGCTGGTCGTCCCGGGCGATCGGCGGATCGAGGTCAGGGTGCGCGGGCTCGACCAGGGGCATGTGCAGGTAACCTGCGACGGACAGGCGGACCTGCAGCTACCCCCGCGCGCGTCCGTCGAGGTGGTCCGACATCCACATTCCGCCCATCTGCTTCACCCGCGGGGACACGATCACTATCAGATCCTGCGGGCGAAACTCGGCTGGGGCGGCCACATGCCCCCCATCATGACTTAGCAACGTCTTGGAAATAAGTTGAGCACCGAATCCAATCGTTGTCGTTCCTTAGGGGTGCCGTCGGACCTTCCCCGATGTTGACACACATCCTTGTCAAAGACCTGGCCATCGTCAGCTCGCTCGAGCTCGACTGCGCCTCGGGCATGACGGCGCTCACCGGCGAAACCGGCGCGGGCAAGTCGATCATGATCGATGCCTTGGGCCTCGCCCTCGGCGATAAGGCGGATGCCGCCATGATCCGCGCCGGCTGCGAGCGCGCGGAGATCGTCGCCGGTTTCGACCTGGCGGCCGTCCCCGGTGCGCGCGCCTGGCTGGCCGAGCAGGATCTCGACGAGGACGGCGACTGTCTGGTGCGCCGGCTGATCGTGCGCGAAGGACGCTCGCGCGCCTATGTCAACGGCCGACCCGCCACCGGCACCCAACTGCGCGACCTCGGCGACCTCTTGGTCGACATCCACGGCCAGCACGCCCACCAATCGCTCCTGCGAGCCAACGCCCAGCGCGATCTTTTGGATGCCTACGGGGGCCATGCGGTCCTCGCGGGGTCGGTCGCCGCGGCTTTTCGGGACTACCGCGCGCTCGACCAACAGCTCGGGGCACTGGAGTCGGCGCGACAGGAACGGGCGGAGCGGCTCGATCTGCTGCGCTTTCAGGTCGAAGAGCTCTCGGCACTGGGACTGAGCGCCGCGGAGATCGAGACGCTCGACCTGGAACAGCGACGCCTGAGCCATCTGGGGCGCCTGCAGGAGACCGCCGCGCGCATCCTCGATCTTCTGTCCGAGGCCGAGCCGGCGATCTCGGATCAGCTGCGCTCGGCCGGCTCCGATCTGGCCGATCTGGCCGCCATCGACCCGGCCTTGACCGAACCTCGCGACCTGCTGGAAACAGCCGCCATCCATGCCGGCGAGGCCGCTGCCAGTCTGCGCCATTATCTCGACGGCCTGGAGGTCGATCCCGCCGCCCTCGAAGTGGTCGAGACCCGCATCGCACAGCTTCACGACCTGGCGCGAAAATTCCGCGTCCTGCCGGTCGAGCTGCCGGACGCCCTGACTGCGCGCCAAGCCGAGTTGGAGACGCTCGAGCGGGCCGATTTGCGCCTCGGCGATCTGCGCGCGTCGCGCGACACCGCGCTGAACGCCTTTCTCGCCCAAGCGCGCGACCTCGGCGAAGCACGGGCGGAGGCGGCAGAGCGCCTGAACCGAACGGTGACGGAGGCGATGCAGCAGCTCGGCATGGCGGGCGGGCGCTTCGCCGTGGAGATCGAGACGCTGTCGTCCGAGCGCGCGGGCACGGGCGGACTCGAACGCATCGCCTTCCTGGTCAGCGCCAACCCGGGCCAGCCGCTGCAGCCACTCGCCAAGGTCGCCTCCGGCGGCGAGCTCTCGCGCATCAGTCTCGGCATTCAGGTCGCGACCGCCGAGTGCGGAAGCGTCCCGACCCTGGTGTTCGACGAGGTCGATGTCGGCATCGGCGGCGGGATCGCGGAGATCGTCGGGCGTCTGCTGCGCCGACTCGGCGACTCGCGCCAGGTGCTCTGCGTGACCCATCTCCCCCAGGTCGCCGCCCAGGCCCACCAACAGCTTCGGGTCCGCAAGGAAACCCTCGACGGCCAGACCTACACCCGCATCGAGACACTCGACCCGGATGCGCGGGTCGACGAGATCGCCCGCATGCTCGGCGGCACCAAGATCACCGCACGCACCCGCGACCACGCCTGCGAGATGCTCGGCTGGGCCGGATGACGCTCAACACGACGGAGTAAACGCATGAAAGTCATGGTGACCGGCAGCGCCGGTTTTATCGGCTCGGCCCTGTCCCTACGCCTCCTCGCCCGCGGCGACGAGGTGATCGGGATCGACAATCTCAACGACTATTACGATGTCGCGCTCAAGGAGGCACGACTCGCCCGCACCCTCCCCTTCGAAGGCTTCCGCGACGAGCGCGTCGACATCGAGGACGGTGCGCGCATGCACGAGCTCTTCGCCCTGCACCGCCCGGATCGGGTCGTGCATCTCGCAGCGCAAGCCGGGGTGCGCTACTCCATCGAAAACCCGATGGCCTACGTCAACACCAACCTGGTCGGCTTCGCGCACATCCTGGAAGGCTGTCGGGATATCGGGGTGGAGCACCTGGTCTACGCCTCGAGCAGCTCGGTCTACGGCGCCAATACCGCCATGCCCTTCTCGATCCATCACAACGTCGATCACCCCTTGAGCCTCTACGCCGCCAGCAAGAAGGCCAACGAGCTGATGGCCCACACCTACAGCCATCTGTATCGGATCCCGACCACCGGCCTGCGCTTCTTCACCGTCTACGGTCCCTGGGGGCGGCCGGACATGGCGCTCTTCAAGTTCACCCGCGCCATCCTTGCCGGCAAGCCGATCGACGTCTTCAATTACGGCAAGCACCGTCGCGACTTCACCTTCGTCGACGACATCGTGGAAGGCGTCATCCGCGTCCTGGATCGCGTCCCGACCGGGGATCCGACGTGGTCCGGGGCCGAGCCCGATCCCGCGACCAGTCAGGGACCCTATCGCATCTACAACATCGGCAACAACACGCCGGTCGAGCTGATGGAATACATCGGCTTCCTGGAAGAGGCCCTGGGTCGCAAGGCGCAGATGAACCTGCTCCCCCTGCAGCCCGGCGATGTCCCGGACACCTACGCGGATGTCACCGACCTGGTGCGCGACACCGGCTACTGCCCGGATACTCCGGTCGGCGAAGGCGTGGCGCGTTTCGTGGAGTGGTATCGGGGCTTCTACCGCGTCTAAACCGCGTCTTGAGCCACATGTATTGTTCGAGCGGGTGCTCGGGCTTACGACGACCCGCGAGCCCGGGAGTCGACGCGGTATAGGTGATTCCGGGAAAGGATCTTCCGACCTGTAGGGGCGACTTCAGTCGCCCCGAGGCCCCTACATGCCTTGCAAGTATCCGCAGTCGGGATACTGATTCCCGGTGTTCTCCTAAGTGATTTCTCGTGTATTCACGCACCGCACTCGGAAGGCGGCGATCGGCGCCTGATCGCCCTGGGCTTTTCCTTGCAATCCCAATCCGCACCCCAATACCATCCATACAGATGGTAAACGGATGGTAAAGATGTCAGGCGAGCTTCAAGAGACCCGTCGAAAACCGGTCGACAGCGAGAAGATCACGATCAACCTCGGATACGTCGACCTGGGACACGTCGATTTGCTGGTGCAGGAGGGCTTCTACTCCAACCGCACCGACTTCATCCGCACCGCGATCCGCAGCCAGCTCGATCGTCACGGCGAGGCGGTGCGTCAATCGGTCGCCAGACACCGTCTCGACCTGGGTCTGCGCCGGTACGACCGGCACGAGCTGGAACGGGTGCAGGCGGCGGGCGAGACCCTCCACATCCAGGTGCTCGGTCTCGTCGTCATCGCCGATGACGTGCCTGCCGATCTCGCACGCGAGACCATCGCCTCGATCCATGTGCTCGGCGCCCTCCAGGCCGATCCCGCGGTGAAGGCCGCGTTGCGCGACCGCATCCGATGAGGGCACAGCCACCGCGCGGCACGGCCGCAAGGCGCGCCCGCGCCGTATTTCTCGACCCGAGGACCCGACCCATGACCCGTTTGCCCAAGATCGACATGGCCGAAGTGACCCGCCTGACCCGCGAAGGCCGGCTCCGGGACGCCATGGCCATGCTGCGCGGCGCTCAGGTCGATGCGCCTGCGGCGCCCGGCTCGGCGCACGATGCGGAGCCGACGCCGTCGGGCGGCACCTCGCGCGTGCTCGACATGCAGCCGCCTGACCCGCACACCGGAGGCGCCTGGACTGCGCCTGAATCCGACGGCGATCCGGCCCCCGCCGAGCGTACCTCGGGGCATCGCAGCGGCGTTGCAGCACCTAAGATCCCCGAAGCCTTGCGCGGCGTGCTCGGTCGGATGAAACAACGGCTCGCGGGACGCATGCCCGGTCGAAGGACCGGATTCCCGATCGACCGCGCGCCGGTCGCGCTCCCGGAGGGGGCGCGGTTCGAGGAACATCGCTACACCGCCGCCGCGGGCACCCTCGCCTACAAACTCTACATCCCGAGCGGCTACCGCGGCCAGCCGCTGCCCCTGGTGGTGATGCTGCACGGCTGCAACCAGTCGCCCGACGACTTTGCCGACGGCACCCGCATGAACAGCCTGGCCGAGCAGAAGCAGCTCCTGGTCGCCTATCCGGAGCAGTCCCTGTCGAGCAGTGCCATGAAATGCTGGAGCTGGTTCAGCCCCGAGGACCAGCAGCGCGGTCGCGGCGAGCCTGCGCTGATCGCCGGCATCACCCGCGAGATCATCCGCGATTACGCGGTCGATCCCGATCGCGTCTACATTGCCGGACTCTCCGCCGGCGGGGCCGCCGCCGCGATCATGGGAGCCACCTACCCGGACCTCTACGCCGCGATCGGCGTGCACTCCGGGCTGGCTTACGGGGCCGCCGACGACATGCCGTCCGCGCTCGTCGCGATGCATCAGGGCGGAGCGTCTCCGGACACCTCGCGCCATCGGTACCAAGGGTCGGACGGCAAGGCACCCTTGGTCCCGACCATCGTCTTTCACGGTGATGGCGACACCACGGTCAACCCGGTCAACGCCGATCAGGTCATCGTCGGGACGCCGGGGGTCGCGCGTCTTCGCAAGACGCTCGTTCAGGGCGAATCGGCCGGGGGCATCCGCTACACCCGCAGCCTCTACGCCGACGAGAACGGACGGACACAGCTGGAGCAGTGGATCCTGCACGGCGCCGGCCATGCCTGGTCCGGCGGCAGCTCCGACGGCTCCTATACCGAGCCGCGCGGACCCGACGCCAGCCGCGAAATGCTGCGGTTCTTCATGGAGCACCCCCGCACTGCCGCGCCTTGAGGGCCGTTTGCGCCGCGGTCATGGCGCAGATGGCGGATCTCCGAATGCGCGGTAGGGGCGACTTAAGTCGCCCCTACACCCACGGCGGCGGCTCCGCCGCCGAAGGCGCGACCTTCGCGGGAGCGGATGCGGATGCGGATGCGGATGCAGGTTCGGCCTGCGGCACCGGGGCCGGCGTGCCGACCGCATCCTCGTCGCCGACGAGGCCGAAGATCGCGTCCAGCCGGGCGATCAGCTCGCGCAACTGCAGTGCGAGGATCGCAAGCTCGGCGTCCATGCGCGCTGCCGGTTCGAGATCGCCGTCGTCGAGCTCGTTGAGCAGGGCGTCACCGACGCGCAGGCGTTTGAGCGACATGTCCTCGGCCAGGACGAAGTCGAGTCGCTCGTCCCAGCTCAGGGCCAGCTTCAGGACCTGCTTGCCGACACGCAGATGGGCGAGGATCTCCTCGCTGCCGAGATCCTGTCCGCGACAACGGATCAGGCTTGCGGTGTCGCTGACATCGCGCAGCTCGCAGGCATCGCCGATCTGGAAATCGCTCGGCGCATCGCCGTTCAACAGCCAGCCGGTCATGACCTTGGGCGGCTCCATGCGCGGTGCGGGGGGCCGGGCAGGAAGGGTCTCGATGGTCTCGCGCAACAGCGAGATCACGTCCTCGGCCTGCCGATCGCTCCCCGAGTCCACCACCAGCCAACCGGCCTCCGTGTCGACGTAGAGCAGCGTGCGACGCGAGCGGGTGAAGGCCCGCGGGAGCATCTCGGCCATGATCTGCTCGCGCAGTCGGCGCCGCTCGGCGCGACCCACGTCGCGGGACTCCGCCGTCTCCAGATCGTTGACGCGCTCATCCAACGCCTCGGCGACCGCAGCCGAGGGGAGCAGGCGTTCCTGCTTGCGCGAGCAGATCAGGAAGCATCCCGAGACCGCATGCACGAGCGCGGTCGAGCCATCGCCGAGCGGCGCCGCCCAGCCCATCGTCGCGGTTTCCAGCGGACCACAGGGCCGAAAGCGGCGCTCGTCGAGACGGGCCTCGAGCGTGTCGGCGTCCAGACCGAACGGGCGTCCCAATCGATACAGTCGTACATTCTTGAACATCTTCGGCCCCGGTCAAAAAGGCCGGGATTATGACCGAGCCTCGCCGAACTGCAAGCGCCGCCTCGAGATGTGGACGCGCCGGGACGCCGATCCGCGGGTCGCGTCGGGGCGATCGGCGCGAGAGAGCCGGAGGCGGGACGCGGTCGGACTCGGCTTGGATACCGACACGGAAACACGGATTCGCAACGCGCCCGGTATACTGTAGCGACGCTCGTCCCATTGCCAAGCTCGGAATCCAAGGTGGATGAACTCTCGCTACCCGGCCTCTTTCTCGCGCTCGTCCTGTTGCTCATGCTCTCGGCCTTCTTCTCCGGATCGGAGACGGCCCTGCTCACCATCAACCGCTACAAGCTCAAACACCTCGCGGACGGCGGCCATCGCGGCGCCCGCATGGCCCGCGCACTGCTGGAACGACCCGATCGCCTGATCGGGCTCATCCTGCTCGGGAACAACTTCGTCAACATCATGGCCTCGTCCTTGGCGACCATCATCGCCTTGCGCCTCGGCGGCGAGGCGGCGATCGGCATCGCCGCGGGCCTTTTGACCTTGGTGATCCTGATCTTCGCGGAGGTGACGCCCAAGACCTACGCCACGCTGCATCCCGAGCGCCTGGCCTTTCCGGCGGCCTACATCTACAAGCCGTTGCTCAAGCTGCTCTATCCGATCGTCTGGTTCGTCAATCTCTTCACCAACGGGCTACTGCGCCTGATGGGGATCACACAGGAAGGCGCTCAGGGCACGGCGCTGAGCCGCGAGGAGCTGCGTACCGTGGTGAGCGAGGCGGGCGCCATGATCCCGGAGCGCAGCCGTTCCATGCTGCTCGGCATCCTGGATCTGGAGCGCGCCACGGTCGAAGACATCATGATCCCGCGCAACGAGGTGGAAGGGATCGACATCCAGGACAGCGAGGACGAGATCCTGCATGCGATCCGCAACTCCAGCTATACGCGCATGCCGCTGTTCGACGGCAGCATCGACAACGTCATCGGTGTCTTCCACGCAAAGCACGCCCTGCATGCGATGCTGGAGCAGGGCCTGGACAAGGAGCATCTGCGCGCCATCGCCCGCGAGCCCTACTATGTCCCGGAAGGCACGCCGCTCTATCAACAACTGCTCAATTTCCAGCGCGGGAAGCGGCGCGTCGCTCTGGTGGTCGACGAATACGGCGACTTTCTCGGACTCCTCACCCTGACCGATCTGCTCGAAGAGATCGTCGGGGAGTTTACGACCGACCCGGCCGACAGCATCCCGGAGATCCATCGCGGCGAAGACGGCAGCCTCTTGATCGACGGCAGCATCGGCGTGCGTGATCTGAACCGAGCGTTGCGTTGGACGCTTCCCACCGATGGACCCCGGACACTGAACGGACTGATCCTGGAATACCTCGAGACCATTCCGGAGCCCGGCACCAGTCTCAAGCTCCACGATCATGCGATCGAGATCCTTCAAACAGCCGACAACGGGGTCAAGACCGTCAAGGTCGTGACCCGCCCGGCCCGCAAGGCGCGGGCGCTCGTCTAAACCGCGTCCAGAGCGAGATGCTCACTGTCGAGTGTGCTCGATGTGTGTTGCATCCGCTGCCCTTAGCGGGGACGCGGTTTAGAATGATAGATTTTATCATCTCTTAAACCGCGCAGACTCCAGCGCTCGTCAAGTCTGCCGGGGCCGATCCCATCCAAAAACATCACATGCCGCGCCGGGCGCGGTTTAAGGTGATTTCCGGGAAAGCATCGACCAACATGTAGGGGCGACTTTAGTCGCCCGGTAAGCATTGGCAACACGTACGGCCGGGATGATCATTCCCGGAATTCGCCTAATCGTCTCAGACCCCGTCGAGGGCCTCCGCGAGGGTCTTCACGGCCGTGATCTCCAACCCATCTACCCCTTCTTTGGGGACATTCCCGACCGGCACGATCGCCCGACGGACACCGTGCTTGGCCGCCTCGCGCAGCCGATCCGGACCATTGGGGACCGGGCGCACCTCGCCCGACAGGCCGACCTCGCCGAAGACCGCGAGATCCAGCGGAAGCGGTCGGTCGCGGTAGCTCGACAGCACCGCCATGACGAGCGGCAGGTCGACGGCGGTCTCGGTGATCCGCACCCCGCCGACCACGTTCACGAAGACATCCTGGTTGAACATGGCCACGCCGCCGTGACGATGCAGCACCGCCAGCAGCATCGACAGACGGTTGCCGTCGAGCCCCAAGGCCACCCGACGCGGATTGGCGAGCGGGCTCTCGTCCACCAGCGCCTGCACCTCGACCAAGAGCGGCCGCGTCCCTTCGCGCGTCACCATGACCAGACTGCCCGGAACCGCCTCGTCGTGGCGCGAGAGAAAGATCGCCGAGGGGTTCTTCACCTCGCGCAGCCCGCGGTCGCCCATCGCGAACACACCGAGCTCGTGCACCGCACCGAAGCGATTCTTCACCGAGCGCACCAAGCGGAAGGCACCGCCCGGCTCGCCCTCGAAATAGAGCACGGTGTCGACCATGTGCTCCAACACCCGCGGACCGGCGAGCGTTCCGTCCTTGGTCACATGGCCGACGAGGAAGACGACCGTGTCCTGCTGCTTGGCGAAGCGGACCAATTGCGCCGCCGCTTCGCGCACCTGCGAGACCGAGCCCGGGGCCGATTGCAGCGTATCGGTGTAGAGGGTCTGGATGGAGTCGACGACCATCACCCGCGGCCGCTCCTGCGACGCAGCCGCGAGGATCGCCTCGACGTTGGTCTCGGCAAGCAGACGGATGCCCTCGCCCGCCAGCCCGAGCCGGTGGGCGCGCAGCCCGATCTGCTGGGGCGACTCCTCGCCGCTGACGTAGAGCACCGGCAGGCTGCGCGCCAGCGAGGCGCTCGCCTGGAGCAAGAGGGTCGACTTGCCGATCCCCGGATCCCCGCCGATCAACACCACCGAGCCCGTCACCAGACCGCCGCCCAGCACCCGATCCAGCTCGCCGATCCCGCTCTGGATGCGCACCCGATCCTCGGGGCTGACCTCGGCCAAACTCTCCACGCGCGGGGACTCGGCCGCGCCTGCATAGCCGCCGCGCACGACGGGGCGCGCGATCTCCGCGGTCTCCACCATGCTGTTCCAGGCCCCGCAATCCGGGCACTGACCCGCCCACTTCGGCTGACGCGCACCACAGGCGTTGCAGACATAGCTGCTGCGGGTCTTTCGGTTGCTCATCGGGCAGGTCCGCTTCGTTCGCTGAATGGGCGCCATTGTAGGCCGATTCGGCTGGGCCGATCCGAGGCCGATCCGGAGCGGATCGGACGGGCCGGCGGGCCTCGGCCGGAAACCCGGCCACTGCGCTGATCGGAACTGGAGGATGGGTTTCGCTATCGCTCTACCCATCCTACGGCCGCGCCACGGGCGTTAAGCCGCGGCGGCCAGCCCGTCCGGACCCAACCGTGCCTTCAGCTCCTTGATCCGTCTCGGGACCGACTCGGGGTGACTCTGCGCGCCCTTGAGCTGCTCGGCGAAAAGCTCGGTCTCGGCCCGACCGACCTGCGTGAGCAGACGACCGAAGATCACGTTGACCTCGCCGGCCTCCAGCTCGTTCGTGACCTTGAACGCCTCTTCCAGGCTCATCTCGGGGACGCGGCGCTCGACCTCGCGTAGCGCGTTGAGTGATTCGCGCATCTCTCGGTCCCGCACGCTGGGCACGAACTCCACCTCGCGATTGACGGCGACCTGGTAGAGACAGGCGAGCATGAGCCGCCCGTGCTCCATCTCCTCGTCGCGCAGATCCAGGAAGAAACGCTGCACGTCGGGATTGGACTTGAAGCGCTCGGCCATGGCCGCGTAGATATGCGCCACGCGGAACTCGAAGAGCGCCGAGAGCTTGTAGGCGTTGCCGATGGCCCCGGGCATGGGCACGCGCCGCGCCTGATACTTCTCGGCGATGCGCTGCAGCAGGGTCTTGTCCTTGCTCAGCAGCATCCCGATGAAGACGTCGAGGCCGAACAGTTGAATGATCTTGACGGGGTTCTTGAGGCAGAAGCCTCGGTCGATCACGGCTTGCATCTGGGATCTCCGGTCTCGGTTCCGATTCGCCCGTTCGGCGCGGTCTGTCCGGGTGCGTCGATGCGCAGACAGCCTTCCGTGTCGGACTGGGTTTTACTCGAATCAGGATAGCCGATTCGAGCCCTGCGCATGGGCCGAATCAATCGCTCCCGTCGGCGCGCTCTGCATCGAGCCGCAGCGGTGCGGGCAGGCCCTCCGCCCGCCAACGTCGGTAATCCGCCAGCACCAACGCATGATCAAACGCCAGCACCGGCGCAAGCGCATCCGGGAAAAAGACCTGCAGCGCGCGCATCGTCCATCGCCCGCGGCTCGCCGCGCGCCTCGGCCACATAGACCGCGGTAACCGTATGGCCGCGCGGATCGCGCGCCGGATCCGAATAGACCCCGAGCAAGGTGCACAGTGTCACCGCGAGCCCGGTCTCTTCGGCGGCCTCGCGGATCGCCAACGCATCCACACCGGTCAAGATTCGATCAGCGCCGAGATCGGCTACGCCCGCCCGCGACTTAGCCGATGCCCTCACAGCTTATCCACACGAGCAGACACAGGCCCCGGGGACAATCGACGAAAGGTCCGATCACCCTGCTCGTCGACCCGACTGACGCGGATCAATGCCGTAAGCCAGCGCAGGGGCTAGGGTCCAATCCCCCCGACACTTCGCGGAGATCCCGGTGAGCAACCCCTTCGACCTCGACAACGACAACGCCTATCAACGCTGGAAAGAGCGCAAGCTCGCGGCGGCCCCGACCGCCCTGACGGACCTCGTCGTCGAGATCGGCGATCCGCGCGCCTTGAGCGACGCCGAGCATGCGGCCATCCTCGAGCGCTGCCGTCGGGCCAACATGGCCGTCTATATCGGCACGAGCGGCGACGACCCGGACAAGGCGATCCCGATCGCGCTCGGCGCTCGCTTCGGGCTGCACCGGCTCGATCACAACCGCGGCGCCGACGAGGATGCCGTGACCTCGCTCACCGTGCAGACCGACGCCGCGCACCGCAATTACATCCCCTACTCCAATCGTCCCATCGCCTGGCACACCGACGGCTACTACAACACGCCGGAGCAGCAGATCCATGGCCTGCTCCTGCACTGCGTCCAGCCCGCCGAGACGGGCGGCGAGAACGCGCTGCTCGACCACGAGATCGTCTACATCCTCGTGCGCGATCGTGATCCGGAGCATATCCGGACCCTGATGCATCCGGCCTGCATGACGATCCCCGCCAATGTCGTCGACGGCATCGAGCTCCGCCCGGAGCGGACGGGCCCCGTCTTCTCGATCCGCCCGGACGGACGCCTGCACATGCGTTATACGGACCGCAGCCGCAACATCCTCTGGCGCGACGATCCCCCCACCACCGCCGCCGTGACCTGCCTCAAGGCAATCCTGCGCACGCCATCGCCGTGGCACTTCACAGGCCGCCTCGACTCCGGCTGGGGTCTGATCTCGAACAACGTGCTCCACACCCGCACCGGCTTTACCGACGGCCCGAAGCCACGCTTGCTGTATCGCGCACGTTACTACGACCGTCTCGTCGAGACGTGACCGCGCGCGCCGGGATCGATCGAAGGCAGGCGGGCAGAAGGATCCGTCCGCCCGAAACGACTCCCGTTGACGCCTAAACCGCGATGCGGCACGCTCCCGTATCCCCGATAAGACGCCGTGACGGGGCCATAAAAAAACCTTGGGGTAACGACAATGGCGCAATCGGATCAGTCTCTCGATGGCCTGAGCAGCGAGGAGCGCAAGAAGGTCCAGGAGTTGATGCAGAAGGATGCGAAGGCCGAGCGACGGGTCCGCGGCCCCTGGCTCTGGCTGACATCGCTGCTGGGTGCGGCGATGGTCTTGATCTACTTCTACGGCGCCGGGGTTCAGGCACTCGACACCCAATATCACCTGGGCGTCTACGTCCTCATCACCTTTGTGCTGGTGTTCCTGCTCTATCCGGCGGGCGGGCGCTTCGCCGTCGGGACCATGTCGGTCTGGACCGCCGCGATGCTCGCGGTCTTGGTCAGTTGCTTCTGGGTCTTCGACTCGCCGACCGCCTTCTACAATCAGATCACGCTGTTTCGCGAGACCTGGGACTACGACGGTCTCGCCAAGGCTTGGGCCGATGACTTCGGCGACCTGCGCACGACCCTGACCCTGATCCTGCCCTTCGCCGTCGTGCTCTTGCCGCTCGATCAATGGCTGTCACGACGCTTCCGCCAAAGCCCCACCGCGAGCGATGTGCTGATGGCGGTGATCGTCGCCGGCACCGTGGTCTATTGGATCAGCCAGTTCGAGGCGCTGAACTACCGTGCCGGTGCCGAAAATCAGGTCGACATGCTGGTGAGCATCATCGGGCTGCTCTTGTCGCTCGAAATCTGCCGACGGGTGCTGGGTTGGTCGATCACCCTGATCGGCATCGGCATGATCGCCTTTGCCCTGCTGGGACCGTACCTGCCCGAGCTGTTCGCACATCGCGGCTTCCGCTTCGAGCGCCTGGCGACCTCGCTCTTTCTCACCACCAACGGCGTCTTCGGGGTCATGGCGAGCGTGCTCGCGACCTATGTCATCCTCTTCATCTTCTTCGGCGCCTTCCTGCAGAAGTCCGGGGCCGGCAAGTTCTTCATCGATCTGCCGTTGGCGCTGACCGGACGCTCGACCGGCGGACCCGCCAAGGTGGCGGTCGTCTCCTCGGCCCTGTTCGGCTCGGTCTCCGGCAGTGCAATCGCGAACACCGTCTCCTCGGGTGCCTTCACGATCCCCATGATGAAGCGCGCGGGATTCAAGCCGCATGTGGCGGGGGCGATCGAGCCGGCAGCCTCCATCGGCGGCATGTTCCTGCCGCCGATCATGGGTGCGGGCGGCTTCCTGATGGCGGAGCTGACCGGGATGCCCTACTCGCAGATCATGCTCCTGTCGGTCGGCCCTGCCCTGCTCTACTTCCTGTCGGTGTTCTTCATGGTCCATTTCGAGGCCAAGAAGCAGGGCTTGGTCGGTATCCCCGGCGAGACGATCCCGAACTGGAAACCGGTGCTCAAGAGCGGCTGGTTCTATGCGCTGCCGTTGGTGATCATCACGGCCTTGATGCTGATGGGGCGCTCGCCCGGCAATGCCGCCTTCTGGGCCACCCTGTCCTGCATCCTGGTGAGCTGGGCGCACCCGAGCACGCGGATGGGGCCACGCGCGATCTGGGAGGCGATCCAGCTGGGTGCGCGCAACACCCTGATCATCGGGGCGACGCTGGGCGTGATCGGCATCATCGTCGGCGTCATCTCACTGACCGGGATGGGGCTGAAGTTCTCGGATCTCGTGATCTCGATGGCCGGCGACAGTCTGTTCCTGGCCCTGGTGCTGATCGCGATCGCCTCCTTGGTGCTCGGCATGGGCGTGCCGGTGACCGCCGCCTATCTGATCGTCGCGGTGCTCGCGGTGCCGGCGCTCGGGCACTTCGGTGTGGCGGCGATCGCGGCGCACATGATCGTCTACTGGCTGTCTCAAGACTCCAACATCACCCCTCCCGTGTGCGTCGCGGCCTATGCGGGGGCGGCCATTGCGGGAGCGGACCCCTGGAAAACCGGCTGGACGGCCTTCCGATTCGCCAAGATGCTCTACGTGATGCCGCTCCTGTTCGCCTACGTGCCGGCCATTCTCCTGGACGGAACGACCTGGGAGATCGTCAGCGCCTTTTTCTCGGCGACCTTGGGAACGATCGCATTCGGTGCCTTTGCTATGGGCTTCCTGCGCCGCAGGACGACACTCGTCGAATGGGTGTTGTTGGGGATCGCAACCTTCCTGCTCTATTGGCCGGGCTTTGTCACGGACGCCGCCGGGCTGACCGTGGTTGCGCTGGTCTGGTGGCTGCAACGCGATGCCGCAGCGACACCATTGAGCCCCGCCGCAAGGACCTAGTGCAGCACGGCAGATGTGTCGAGACCGTTCGTTGTCGTTGTCGTTGTCGTTGTCGTAATCGACCATCGATACGACAACGACAACGACAACGAAAATGATTTCGGACGGTCTCGGAATCTCTGCACTGCTCCACTAGATGAGGGACGAAGCTGCGCGCAACGCCCGAACCCCGAAGTCCTTCGCTGCGAATGACTTCGCCGGCGGCGACGCGCATCCCGACGACCCGATCCGTTTTCTCCAACCGCTGGTGAATCCCTATGGCCGAGATCAAGACCCTCCTCTTTGCAACCGACTTCTCCAAAGGATCCGCGCGTGCCTGCGAGCTCGCACGCTCCTTGGCGAATACCTGCGGGGCTTCCCTGACGCTGCTGCATGTCATCAACGAGTTCTCCGATCGCAACGCGCGCAAGTTATCCGCCGAGGTCTACGAAAGGCTCGCAGCCGAGATCGAGAAACACGCCGTCGAGGACATGGAGACGTTTCGTGAACGCTATTTCAAGGACATGCCGGTCAACACCGAAATCGCGGTCGGCAAGAGTCACGAGGAGATCATCCGACAAGCCAAGAAGATCGGTGCCGATCTCATCCTGATGGGCACTCAGGGACGGGCCGGTATCGAGAAGATGCTGATGGGCTCGACGGCCGAAAAGGTGGTCCGCAGCTCGCCCATTCCCGTACTCACCGTCAGAGAGTAAGGTTCCCCGGCCGCCACGCCGCGCCGATCCTGCACGCACCGATGCCCGACAACCGGATGCACGACGCATCCGGATCGGGTGTCGAGGCGTCTGCCGAAAGCCGCGACTTGGCCGCCATCGGGAAAACCGGCGGACATCGTCTCCGCCAATGTCCCAGCGACCGTCTGTCGCAACACCATGAGGAATCGAGAATGATCAAGAAGCAGAGGTTCAAGCTCACCCGCGTGACCGGTCTCGCCGCCGCCGCGATCACGGCGGTCGTCCTTGCCGGCGTGCCGATCGCCAATGCCAATATTCAACGACTGGCCTTCTCGGGCGGACCGGACGGCGGCACCTTCCAGTTCTTCTCCAACGGGATCGCGACCTTGCTGTCGCGCAACGTCGAGGGCGTGGATGTCTCCAACATGGCCTCGGCCGGATCGGTCGAAAACCTGCGTCGCGTCAACTCGCGCGATGCCGATTTCGGGATCGTTTACGCCGGTGACCTCTATCTCGGCGTGCAGGGCCAGTTGACCAACGACACCGCCCAATACCGCAATACCCGCGCGGCATCCTTCCTCTATGGTGCGCCGGCACATCTGCTCGTCCTCGAAGGCTCGGGCATCACCGAGGTCGCGCAGCTCGAAGGCAAGCAGGTCGCCGTCGGCCCCGCAGGCTCGGGTGCCGCCGCATCCGCGCAACGCTTCTTCGAAAGCCTGGGCCTTTGGGACAAGATTCGCCCGCAGTTCATCGGCTACAACCAAGGGGCCTCCGCCTTGGGCGATCGCCAGATCGACGCGCTCTGGGTGTTCGCCGGCTTCCCGAATGCCTCCGTGATCCAGGCGGCGACCAGCAACAAGGTTCGCCTGCTCCAGGTCTGGGATGCCGCTCAGCAAGGCAGCCTGCCGCAGGACCATCCCTACTACGTCAAGGTCACCATCCCCGCCGGGACCTATTCGGGCGTGGACTACGACGTCGTCACCATCTCCGACGGCGCCCTGTGGGTCGCAGGCCGTCACATCTCCGAGGATCTGATGTACCAGGCCATCAGCGAGATCTATTCCGAGCAGGGTCTGGCCTTTATGCACAGCGTCTCGCAGGCGGCGACGGCCATGACGCTGGCAAGCGGGTTGGAGGGCGTCGTCACGCCGGTCCATGCGGGCGCCCAGAAGTTCTGGATCGAGCAGGGCAAGACCCTGACCGACGACCAGAAATAACCCGCGATCGAGGATTGCGCATCGGGGCGATTCCGCGGAAGCGCACCCGAGGTGCAGCCAACCGATGTCACGATTCAAAAACAACCGTCATCAAGGTGTTCACCTTGTTTCCGAATCGCCGCTAAGTCACATGTCGGAAAAAAGGTGAGCACCTACCCTAATCGTTGTCGTTGTCGTTGTCGCAACCGTAATCGACAACGACAACGACAACGACAACGGAAAGCGTGGCAAAGGTGTACTTTCGTCGAGTTGTTTTACCTATTTTTTCACCCTTCCCAGGGGTTCCCTATAACCCCTAGGAAGTGTATGGTTACGCGGCCTGACGACGTCACGGCGCTATCGAGTCGGGATCGGCCCGCAAGCGGTCACGCGATCGGAGGTCGGATCGGCATCGAATCCTCCAAAACCATCACTGAACGAGGTGCATCGCATGGAACTGACCAAAAACATCGGTGAGACAGACCGCAAGATTCGCTTTGCGGCCGGCGCCCTGATCATCCTCTGGGGTCTGTTCGACAGCAATTGGCTCGGCCTCGTCGGACTCGTCCTGATCGCCACCGCCTACGTACGCTCTTGCCCGGCCTACAGCCTCATGACGATGAGCACCGTCGAGAAAAAATAAGGGCTCCCGTCTTGCGCGCCGCGTTACCGCGGCGCCGCAGCCCTCCCCGCCGAGGAACGATTCAAAAACAACCGAAACATGTAGGATGGGTAGAGCGCAGCGAAACCCATCCTCACAGCTCAGACGCCCAATCCGGGTGGCGGCGCGGAAAAGATGGGTTTCGCTGCGTTCGCCCCATCCTACGCGTGAATCAAGGTGTTCGCCTTGCTTCTGAATCGTCGCTTATCCGCCGATCAACCCGAGCCAATCCAAGACCGACGGCAGCAGCGCGGCGGTCAAGAAGGCCGACAGCGCCATCGCCAGACCCGAGAAGGCACCCATGGTCGGGCTGACCTGGAACGCACGCGCGGTTCCGATCCCGTGCGAGGTCACGCCCATGGCGACCCCTTTGACCGCATCGTCGCGAATCCGCAGCAGTCTCAGCACGCCCGTACCGAAGACCGCCCCCACGATGCCGGTGCTCACCACCAGAACCGCCGTGAGCGACGGGATCCCGCCGAGCTTCTCCGAGATGCCCATCGCCACCGGCGCCGTGACGGACTTGGGGGCCAGAGAGATCTGAGTGGCGATATCGGCACCGAGCCAGGCCGCGAGTCCGATCGCACTCACGCTCGCCGTCAGCACCCCGACCAACAGGGCCGCACCGATCGGCACGGCCAATGCGCCGAGCCGCTCGCGCTGGCGATACAACGGGATGGCCAGCGCGACCGTCGCCGGACCGAGCAGGAAATGGACGAATTGCGCCCCGTCGAAATAGACCGCGTAGGGCGTCCCGGTGAGCGTGAGGATTCCGATCAAGAGCGCGACCGCCACCGCGACCGGATTCAGGAGCGGGCTCCCGCGCCCGAGCCGGTAGAGCCGATCGGCCGCCAGATAGCAGACCAATGTCGCCGTGAGCCAGAGCAGCGGCGAAGCGGAGAGATAGACCCAAATCTCGGTGAAGGGACTGTCAGTCACCGGCGGCACCCCTCGACGCCGGCGTACCGTCGCGAGGAGCCGCTGCACGCCGGCCATCGTCAATGCGGTCACCGCCAGCGTGAGCAGTGTGCCGAGCAGCAGCGCCGCGGCGATCGCCGGCCACTGACCCTGAAGACGCTCCCAGTGCAGCATCACGCCGACCCCGGCCGGGACGAACAAGAGCGAGAAATGCGCGAGCAGCGTATCGGCCGTGCGCCCGACCTCCTCCGAGATCCCGCCGCGCAGAAACAGCCACCCCAGCAGGAGCAACATCCCGAGCACGGGCCCGGGGACCGGCAGCCCGGTCAGCAGGACAACGGTCTCGCCGGCGAGCTGGCACAGCAGGATCAAGGTCAGGGCGTGCAGCATCGTCTTTTCCGCGTCTCGACTGATCCGCGTCTCAACCGGGTTGGATCGGGAAGCCCGTGCGCGGACCCATCTCGAAGCGATCGCGGATGAACAGGGGCGGACCCTGCATGTAGACGCTCACGAGTCGGGCGAGCGATTCCAACGCATCGAAGTGGATGCGCTCGTAGCCGTGCGAGGCATCCACACCGAAGGTCACGAGCGCGGTGCGCACATCGTTGCCGGCCGTCAGGGCCGCGGCGCTGTCGGAGCGATAGTACTTGAAGACATCGCGCTGATGCGGGATCGCGAACTCTTGACAGAGCTGGATGATGCGATGGGTCAGGTGATAATCGAAGGGGCCGACCTCGTCCGCCATGGCGATGGTCACGCCGAATTCGCTCGAGTTCTGCCCCGGGGCCGTCGTACCGTTGTCGATGGTCAGCATCTCGGCGACATCCTGCTGAAGCGCGGCCGACGCGCCGGACCCCACCTCCTCGGAGATGGTGAAGAGCGGGTGACAGTCGACCGGCAGCTCGAGCCCCTCGCGTCGCACCGCCTCGATCGCCGCGAGCAGGACCGCCGTGCCGGCCTTGTCGTCGAGGTGGCGTGCGTTGATGAAGCCGGTGTCGGTGATCTCGGGGCTGGTGTCGATCGCCAGGAAGTCACCGACATGCACGCCCAAACGCAGGAGGTCGGCGATGTCGCGCACGCGCGCGTCGATGCGAAACTCCACGAAATCCCATCCGCCGGGCTGATTGTCGATCTCGGGCGCGAAGGTGTGGCCCGATGCCTTGAGCGGCAGGATGGTACCGCGCCATTGGCAGTTGTCGGTGAAAAGCGTCGCACGCGCACCCTCGGCAAAGCGCGCATTCCAGTGCCCGACCGGGACCAGTTGCAGACGACCGTTCTCCTTGAGCGACTTCACCATGGCTCCGAGCGTGTCGATGTGGGCCACGATGGCACGATCGGGCTGGGAGACGTCGCCCTTGAGCGTCGCGCGGATGGCACCCCGGCGGGTCAGCTCGAAGGGGACCTCCAAGCGCTCGAGCTCCTCGCACACCAGATGAACCACGCGATCCGTATAGCCGGACGGGCTGGGCGTATGCAGCAGCTTGAGCAGGATCTCGACCAGATAGCGCGTATCGATGGCGGGCAACTTCAAGACATGGACTCCCGGGCGGCGGTCTGAGGAAACAGCAGGTCGACGAAACGCTCGGCGGTCGGTTGGGGCTCGTGATTGGCCAAGCCGGGCCGCTCGTTGGCCTCGATGATCACATAATCGGTCCCGCGCACCGAAGGAACAAGGAAGTCGAGCCCGGTGACCGGGATCGCCAACGCCCGCGCCGCAGCCGCGGCGGCCTCGGCGAGGACGGGATTGAGCTGCGCGGTGACGTCGTGGATGGTCCCGCCGGTGTGGAGATTCGCGGTCTTGCGCACGACGAGCACCTCGCCCTCCGGCAAGATCGTCTCCAGATCGTAGCCGGAGGAGACGACGCACCGCTTGGTCTCGTCGTCCATCGGGATGCTGCTCTCCCCGCCGGTTGCCGCGCGGCGACGTCGACTTTGGGCCTGAATGAGGTCACGCACGCTGTGCTGACCGGTCCCGGCCACCTGCGCCGGTCGACGGATCGCGGCGGCGACCACTTGGTCGGCGATCACGACGATGCGCAGATCATCGCCCGCGACATACTCCTCCAGGATCACCTGGTCGCAGACCCGCCGTGCCGCGGCGATCGCACGCTCGAGGGTCTCGGGATCGCGCACGTCGACACTGATTCCGGCACCCTGCTCGCCGCGCACGGGTTTGACGACCACGCGGCCGAGCTTGGAGAGAAACGCCTCGGCCTGATCCAACGCCTCGAAACGGGTCTGCTCCGGGACCCGCAGACCGGCGTTGCGCAACAGCCGATGCGTCACCGCCTTATCGTCGCAGCGGCTCATGGCCACGGCGCTGGTCAGCTCGCTCAGACTCTCGCGACAGACGATGCGGCGCCCGCCGAGCACCAGGGCGAAATAACCACCCTCGGCATCCAGCACCTCGATCGCGATCCCGCGCCGACGCGCCTCGTTGACGATGATGGTCGCGTAGGGATTGAGCTTGGCCTCGGGCTGTTGCCCCATGAAGAGCGGCTCGTTGAAGGCGTTCTTGTTCTTGAGCGCGAACGCCGGGATCCGCTCGAAACCGAGCTTGCGATAGAGCCGGATGGCTTGGGTGTTGTCGTGGATGACCGAAAGGTCCAGAAAGCCGCGACCCCGCGCCTGATAGTACTCGATCACCTGTCGCACCAAGGCGTCCCCGACGCCCGGATAGGGCGCTTGGGCATCGACGGCGAGCGCCCAAAGGCTGGCCCCGTTCTCGGGATCGGCGAAGGCCGCGACATGATCCACGCCGGTGACCGCACCCAGGATACGGCCGTCCTGCTCCTCTTCCGCGACCCAGTAGGTCAGGATCTTGGAGGTGCGCTGCTCCCGGATAAAGTCCACGCTCGGCGGCACCATCCGCCGGCCGACATAGAGCCGGTGGATCGCCTCGGCGTCGTCGCGACTGTTGAGCAAGCGCACATGAAAGCCCTTGGGCCGACGCGGCGAGCACTGATAGCGCTCGAACCAGAGGCGGAAGGTGTGGGACGGGTCCAGGAACAGGTCCCGCGGCGCGTAGGAGAGCACCACATGGGGATCGCTCAGATAGAGCGCCACGTCGCGCTTGCCGCGGTGCTCCTCGCGGAGCGCATCGGCGAGTGCCCTGGGGTCCGAAAAGGTCTGACCGAAGAGCAACCGCCCCCAGCCGCAGTCGACGATCGCGGGCTGACCGAACGCCTGATCCGCGCGCGGCTGGCGGTCCCAGTTCTTGAGCGACGGAGCACGACTGCGCTCGAGTCGATGACGCATTCGATCTCTGCTCATTGGTATCAGACCCCTTGCTCTTGCAGCCACATTTCCAACAGCGCGACCTGCCACAGCTTGGAGCCGCGCAGCGGGGTCAGGTGATCGTCCGGCGCCGCCAGCAGGGTGTCGAGATAGGCCGGCTGAAAGAGACCCCGCTCGCGGGCGCGCGGTGAATGCAGCAGATCGCGCACGGTCGCCAAGACATCGCCGCGCAGATACTTGAGCGCGGGCACCGGGAAGTAGCCTTTGGGCCGGTCGATGACCGACGTCGGGATCAGCCGACGACCGATCGCCTTGAGCACGCCTTTGCCCTCGTCGCAGAGCTTGTGCCGATCGGGCATGCGCGCGGCCAGCTCGACCAGCTCGTGGTCGAGGAAAGGGACGCGCGCCTCCAGGCCCCACGCCATGGTCATGTTGTCGACGCGTTTGACCGGGTCGTCGACCAACATGATCTGCTGATCGATCCGCAACGCCTTGTCGACCGGGGCATCCGCACCGGCCCGGGCAAAGTGCGCGGCGATGAAGGCACGGCTGGCGTCCTCGCCGTGAAACCGCGGATCGACCGCGCGACGATAGTCCTCGTGCGTGCGATCGCAGAAGGCTCGGGCATAGTCGCCGACCGGATCGGTGCTGCCGAGCATCGGCGGATACCAGTGATAGCCGGCGAAGACCTCGTCGGCGCCCTGCCCGCTCTGCACCACCTTCACATGCTTGGCGACCTCTTGCGAGAGCAGATAGAAGCCGATGACGTCGTGGCTGACCATGGGCTCGGCCATGGCGCGCACGCAGTTGGGCAGCTCGGGCAGGAGACGCGTGGCCGAGTCGACCCGGATCTTGTGGTGACGGGTCGCAAAGGTGTCGGCGATGATGTCCGAATACTGGAACTCGTCGCCCACCTCGGACCCGACCGTCTCGAAGCCGACCGAGAAGGTGTTGATGCCGCGCTGGCCTTGCTCGGCCAACAGGGCCACGATGAGGCTCGAATCCAACCCGCCGGACAGCAGCACGCCGACATCGACATCCGCCACCAGACGGCGCGCAACGGCGGTGCGCAATGCGGACAGGGTGAGCTCCTGCCAATCCTCGAAGGACAGATCACGTTCCTCGGGGCGAGGCACGAAGCGGATATCCCAGTAGCAGCGATCGCGCTGGCGTCCGTCCGGCTCGATGGTCCGAATGGTCGCGGGCGCGAGCTTGCGCACGCCGCTCAGGATGGTGTGCGGTGCCGGGACCACGGCATGGAAGTGCATGTAGTGATGCAGGGCCACCGGGTCGATCTCGGTCGAGACACCGCCGCCCGCGAGCACCGCCGGCAAGGTCGAGGCAAAGCGCAGCCCGCCCGGCACCTCGGCGTAATAGAGCGGCTTGATGCCGAGACGGTCGCGCACCAGGGTCAGACGACCGGAGTCCCGCTCGGCGACGGCGAAGGCGAACATGCCGTGGAAGCGATCCACGCAGGCATCGCCCCAGGCATGAAACGCCTTCAGGACCACCTCCGTGTCGCCGTGGGAGAAGAACCGATAGCCCTTGCCTTCCAGCTCGGCGCGCAGCTCCTTGTAGTTGTAGATGCAGCCGTTGAAGGCGATCGAGAGACCCAGCGCGCTGTCGACCATGGGTTGCGCCGCATGGTTGCTCAGGTCGATGATCGAGAGTCGGCGATGCGCAAGCGCGACCCGTCCCTGCTGCCAGAGGCCGTCGCCGTCCGGGCCGCGCGGCGTGATGGCCGCACTCATGGCGCTCAAGGCGCCGAGGTCGATCGGGTTGTCGTCGAAGCGGATCTCACCGCAAAGTCCACACATGAGGCTCTCCTGAAGGTCCGGAGTACAGGATGTGGCGGGCTGGCAGACGCGAGGGCACTGAGTCGTGCGCCGGCGTCGCCCTGGCTCGGCCGCTGCACTCGGATGGCACGAAATCGATTCGGGCGGGGCGGGGTTTTGGTGCGAGGCGCTTAGGGATCGAACCCGACGCAGGGGTCCGAAACACAGGGACGACGCCGTGTGCAGGCGATACGAAAGCGGGGCAGCAAGACCTGCGGGATCGGCATCGCCGTTCGTCCGCGGATCTGGAAATTCACGATGAACACGCATAGATGATACCGAATGCGGGCGCGTCTGGCCACCGCGCGACCACCCCCGGAGCGTCGGCAGACCCGTCGAACGGACGCCGCGGGTCGCCAAGTGCTGTCGAAACCGTTCGTTGTCGTTGTCGTTGTCGTCATCGACCATCGATACGACGGCGACCACGATTACGACAACGACAACGAAATGATCTGGGACGGTCTCGGAAACTCTGCACGGCTGCGCTAGTTCCATTTGTCCGGCGTGGCCCCACCCTCTTGTCCAGCATCTGTTCAAGTCGACATCCGGCAGGGTGCCCAAAGACATCTCCCGGATCACCTCACCAGGACCATTTAGGCAACACCATGGCAGAGAAACCCAAGCTCACTCAGGTTTTCACGCACAGCCATTACGCCACCAGCTTCGAGGCCGATTCCGACGACGAGGTCTACGACGAGCGCAAAGAGGCTTTGGTCAAAAGCATGCTCGGCGAGATCGGCGAAGACCCCGATCGCGAGGGTCTGCGCCGCACGCCCTTGAGGGTCGCCAAGGCCATGGACTTCCTCACCAGCGGTTATTCCATGTCCGCCGAGGAGATCATCAAGAAGGCGCTCTTCGAGGAAGACGTCAGGGAGATGGTGGTCGTACGCGATATCGAGTTCTACTCGATGTGCGAGCACCACATGCTGCCCTTCTTCGGCCACGCCCATGTCGGCTATCTGCCCAACGGCAAGGTCGTCGGCCTGAGCAAGATCGCCCGCGTGGTCGACGTCTTCGCACGCCGCCTGCAGGTCCAAGAACGCCTGACCAGCCAGGTCGCCGACTCCCTCATGGAGCATCTCGGCGCGCACGGTGTCGCCGTCGTCATGGAAGCCAGCCACACCTGCATGATGATGCGCGGCGTGCAGAAACAACGCAGCTCGACCGTCTCGAGCGCGATGCGCGGCACCTTCGAGACCGATCCGCGCACGCGCTCCGAGTTCATGTCGTTTATCAAGGGATGATCGCGACGATCCAACTGACGATCCAAAAACACCCGAAACGCGTAGGATGGGTAGAGCGCAGCGAAACCCATCCTCACAGCTCAAACGCCCAACCCGGACGGCGGCACGACCCGTCAATCAACGTGCTCACCCTGTCTCGGAACCGTCACAAATCGAGCATGCGCCGCGACAGGACCGAGTCGGGCAGCGCGGCGTGCGCATCGCGGATCATGCGCTCGGTGGTCGGCCAGTCGACACAGGCATCCGTCACCGAGCAGCCGTAGCGCAACTGTTCGAGGTCTGCGGGGATCGATTGCTGTCCGGCCTCGATGAAGCTCTCCACCATCAAGCCGACGATCGAGCGGTTTCCGCCGGCGATCTGGTTCACGCAATCGTGCATCACCAGCGGCTGAAGCTCCGGTCGCTTGAAGCTGTTGGCATGCGAGCAGTCGATGACGATGTTCGCGGAAAGCCCGGCCTTGACCAGTGCCTCCTCGGCCATCGCGACGCTGACGGTGTCGTAGTTGGGGCGATTGCCCCCGCCACGCAGCACCAGATGTGCGTAGCGGTTGCCGCGGGTCCTGACGATACTGGTCAAACCTTGGGCATTGATGCCCAAAAAGCTGTGCGGCTGGGCCGCCGAGAGGATCGCATTGATCGCGGTGTCGACCGAGCCGTCCGTGCCGTTCTTGAAGCCGACCGGGGTCGACAACCCGGAGGACATCTCGCGATGGGTCTGCGACTCCGAGGTCCGCGCACCGATCGCCGTCCAACAGATCAGGTCCCACAGATACTGCGGGGCGATGGAGTCGAGCGCCTCGGTCGCGGTGGGCAAACCCAGCTCGGTGACCTCGAGCAGAAATCGCCGCGCCTTCTCCATGCCCTCGGCGATACTGAAGGTGTCGTCCAGGTTCGGATCGTTGATATAACCCTTCCATCCGGTGGTCGTGCGTGGCTTCTGGAAATAGACCCGCATCGCCAAGACCAAGCGATCCGAGACCGCATCCGCCAAAACCTTGAGCCGCCGCGCGTAATCCAAGCCGGCGACCGGATCGTGGATCGAGCAAGGCCCGACGACGACAAAGATCCGAGGATCACGCCGATCCAGAATCGCCTGCAGGCTCTCGCGACCTGCGAGCACGGTCGCCGATGCCTGATCCGAGGTCGGCACGGCACGATGGATTTCCAGCGGCGAAGGCATCGGATCGAAGCCGCTGACGTTGAGGTTTTCCGTTTTCTGCACGCGCATTCACCTTGAAGAATTCAAACGAAGGCCCGGGGTGGCGTCGATCATGAGACCGGCCCCCAAGCCTGAAGAGGACTCGTGACACCCGCTGCGCAGTGTCACGCATGCCCCGTGGCGCTCTGCGCCACGCGCAAACTTTGGCCCGAGTCACAAGCGAACCTGCCGGGGTCTCGTCGACACAACGGCCGGGCACGAGGATTCTCCGCGGTACCGCGGATCCCTGTCCATGAGAAAACCGCCCATTGACCCTCAGGCGACCGGTCATTGCGCAATCCACGTCCCCGGTGGATCATGTCTGTAAGTTTAAGCCCGGCGGTGTTGCAACGGAGGTCACCATGGCCCTCTCCCAGGACGATATCCAATTCATCAAAGCCCACATGGGCGAGTGGCTCGCCGAGCAAAGCCTCGGAAAACCCTCCGTCGTCTATGAGATCGAGCTGCGCGAGCGCATGGTGCGCGTCGAGGAGGCGCTCAAACATCAGGGCGAGCTGATGCGGCAGGGATTCGAGCAGATGGAGAAGCGCTTCGAGCTGATGGAGAAGCGCTTCGAGCAGATGGACAAACGCTTCGAACAAAGCGACAAACGCATCGAGGATCTCATCAAGCGTCACGACCATCAGTTCATGTGGCTGATCGGCTTCATCACGACCATCGCCGCGCTCATCATCGCCGCCGGAAAATGGCTATAAAGACTCTTTCCGGGCCTCGCTCATTCAACCGCGCCCGGTGCGGTATGCGTCATGCCGAAGCGCGTGCGCAGGATGTTTTCCATCGAGGGCAACGCCAAGCCTTCGGTGAAGCTGCCGAATTTCTCGCCCAAGCCGCCAATCTGCTTGCCGAGTTCTCTGATCTGTGTCTTTCATGCTGCGATCGGTTTCCTGCATTCGCCGATCGGTGTCTTTCATGAGCCGATCGGTCTCCTGCTGCGATTGAGTCAACTCCCTCAACAATCCCCAAACCTCCTCTGCCGTTGTGGTCATGATCAGTGCCCTCGCGTCGATGCGGCGATGAAAACTCGGAACTGTGCTCCACGGACCTCGCAGCTTGCTGCCGGCGCGGGCGGCGCGACCCCCAAACCGCAGCCCGCCCATGCCGGCGCCGGGATCGAGCCTCGTTCACACACGCAACCAGCATGGAAGGCACGCGGCATTCCCCGAACCAAGCACAAGCGGGCCGCGGACGGGCTAGGCTGGACACTGGACGACCTCCTGTCCGAGGACGACGCCTTAGTGCTCGCGCCGATATCGCAGGAGAGTCCGACGCACCACTCGGAGATCCGCGAATCCGCTAAGGGCTATCTGGACACCAATGTGCTGCTCGCCGCGCTGACCTCGGCGCACGGCCCGCTTGAAACGATCTATCGTGCCTAGCGGGCGGCGCGCTTCGAGCTGGTGACATCGACGGTGCAGCGCGATGAACTGCGGCGCGTGACTGCCTGCGATCACGACATCTGAAGTGGATCGGGCTTCAGCCCGACAATGCCCTCTCAGGCCACCCAGCGCTCGGCGTCGAGCGCGACACCCGCGCTGCGCGATGACGCCGAGAGCAGGTCGGACTGAAGTCCGACCTGCAGGGGGCCGACCTTAAGTTGAGCGACATTTGAACCTGATCTTCCTTTCCCTCTGAATTCTTGATCCCCTTGCTCCCCGCTCACTGTTACCACATAGTTCCCACATGGATATCGAGTTCGATCCCGACAAGGATTCGGCCAATCAACAAAAGCACGGAGCTTCCCTCGCGTTCGGGATCGAGATCCTTGCCGATTCCAACCGGTTGGACATCCTGGACGTGCGCTTTGACTACGCCGAGGAGCGTTTCATCGCCTACGGCATGGTGGAGCGGCGAGTCTGGCTGTGCGTTTTCACCCAACGCGGAAACCGATACCGAATCTTCAGCGTGAGAAAAGCAAATGATCGCGAATCACGACGATACCACTGCACACCCCGTTGAACTTGAACCCGATACTCCGCTCTCCGACGACGAGTTCGAGCGCGGTCTCGGGGCGATGTTGGCGCGCCGCGCCCGGGCTGCAGCCGGCCTCTCTCAACAGAACTTTGCAGAGCAATTCGGCATCCCCGCCGAATCTCTTCGTGATTGGGAACAGGGGCGCAAGGCACCGGATACGGCCGCCAAGAGCTACTTACGCGTGATTGCTCGCATGCCCGAAGCTGTCGCGAAGGTCCTGCACGACGCAGCCTGAGCCTGCAACCGGCTCGGATCGATGTTCTCGTGACACCCGCTCTGCGGCGGTGTCACGCATGCCCCTGGCGCTCTGCGCCCCGTGCTGGCTGAGCTGGAGCGACAAACAAGGCCGACGTCGCCCTCGATGCGACCCTCGACCGACCCTGAGACTCCGCACCCGTCGGTTGAGCTCTTGGCATTGTGCATGTCGTTCGGCAGCCGTACACTCTTCGCATGCAGCACAAGATCAATCCAAAAGTCGACTGTGCCTTCAAAGCCCTGCTGGGCGCGGAGGAGAACCGCGCGCTGCTCATCGACTTTCTCAATGCGATGCTGATCGACACGCTCCCCCGTCCGATCAGCGCGGTGCGGATCCTCGATCCCTACAACCCACGGGAAACCCTCGAGGACAAACTCACCATCGTCGACGTGAAAGCCCGCGACGCCGCCGGCCGGGTCTTTCAGATCGAGATCCAGTTGGTGGTCTATGCGGATCTGACCACACGCATGCTGTACGCCCGGGCGGACCTGTACCGCCGACAACTGCGTCGCGGTCAAGACTACAGCATCCTCAAACCGACCTATGCGATCTGGCGCGTCGTCAACACATACAAGATGGCCAAACACCTCATCTTGGACATTGCTGCCGAACACTTTGATTTTCACATCGATGAGGCGAAGGTGACCGCGGAGGCCGCGCTCGATGGACTGTACGTGATTCGCACCTCGCTGCCGGCTGAGCAGTCCAGCGATGACGAGACGGTGCGTCGATACAAAAGCCTCAGTCACGTGGAGGCGGCATTCCGCTCGCTCAAAAGCGATGATCTGCAGATCAGGCCGATCTATCATTACAGCGCGGATCGGGTCCGCGCGCATCTGTTCTTGTGCATGCTCGCCTATTACGTGAAATGGCATATGAGTGAAGCCTGGCGCGGGCTCTTATTCGCCGACGAGGATCAGGAGCGTCTGACCCGGCGTGATCCGGTGGCGCCGGCCACCCGCTCCGAGGCGGCCTTGCGCAAGGCCGCCACCAAGCAGCTGCCGGACGGCTCCCCGGCACACAGCTTTCGCACCCTTTTGAACGACCTTGCGACCATCGTGCGCAACACCTGTCGGCGCCCGAACGCGCCATCCGACGAGGCCACTTTCGACATCGACACGACACCTACGCCCAAGCAGTCTGCCGCGCTGGATCTGATCAAAGCGATCCGCGTGTAGCCAGACGCTTACACCGCGATTTTCTGAAAACCATCAGAAAATCAGTTGGCTTATGCTCGTTGAAGGCTGGAACTTCGGCTTAAACCGCGCCCGGTGCGGCATGCGTCATGTGTTGGAGTGGATTGGCCGCGCCGGCTCCGACGACCGTCGGAGCTGGCGCGGTTTAGGCGTTCAAAAAGGTCCCGATTGCTGCATACACCTCGGCACAGGCATCCGGGACCATGGCCTCGAGGTTCAGGAACCCATGGATCATCCCCGACATGACCCGCTTCTCCGCGCGGATCCCTTGAAGCTCCAAGCGGTCGGCGTAGGCAATGCCCTCGTCGCGCAACGGATCGAACTCCCCGGTGATCACCAGGGTCGCGGGATAGTCCAGGGTCAGGTCCATATAGAACGGCGAGATGGCACGCCGGTCCTCGGCATTCTGAAGATAGGCATCGAACATCCAGAGGATCCGCTCGCGCTCGAGCAGGTATCCGTCGCCGTTCTCGGTCACGGAAGGTTGCGAGAGCGTGTAATCCAGACTCGGGTACAGGAGCACCTGACGCTCGATCGTCATGCCCGCGTCGAACTGCGCCAGATGCGACACGGTCGCGCAGAGCGCACCCCCGCCGCTGTCGCCCATCAGCGCCAGTCGCGGCTCATGCGGCATGTCCAGATTCTCAAGCAGCGGAAAAACACGTTTGGCACAGGCCATAGTGTCCTTGAGTGCGGCCGGATAGGGGCATTCGGGTGCCAGCCGGTATTCGATCGAGACCACCACCCGATTTGCCGCGAGCGCCAAGCGCCGCGCAATCGGATCGTAGAGTGAGACACCGCCGGCAATGTGGCCGCCGCCGTGGACGAAGAGGGCCACGGGGAGCGGCCGATCCGGTTGCGGGTGATAGACGCGGACCGGAACCCGATAGTCCGGACCCGGGATCAGGTCGTCGCGCACCCAAGCGACCTCGGGGGACTCGGTCACGAACCGCCTGGTCAGCAAATCCCATCCTTCGCGGGTATTGGTGGCCGTGCGTCGATAGCCATGCTCACGGGCCTTGTGCTTGGCTTCGCGTTGGGCAAAAAGCCAATCCCGCAGAGGCTGCGGGATCCGCTCGTCACGCTCGTTCGTCATTCTTGTCCTCGCTCGATCGCGGATTGATCTCGCCGGCGTGGCGGTTCGGCCTCGATTGCGGGGCAGGCCAATCCGCTGTCGACCGCCCCGCCCTGCTCTGCTCCCTCAGGCGATCTTACGCAGGGTCTCGGTTTCGACCAACACCGGCGCCGGATCGAGCTCGAGCGCCCGGGCCAAGCGATCGAGCATCGCGAGGGTCTCCGGACTCATCTCGTCGCGCGAGCCGGCGATCTCTTCGCAGAGGGCCATCGCGCGGCGCCGATCCTCCATCGAGACGATCAGCTTCGGCAAGGCGTCCATCGCGGCCTCGGGCTCGTAGCCGACGATCAGGCTTTCCTTGTGGATCATGCGGGTGCGGTGCTTCGCCTTCATGCTCGCGAAGGGCTCGGTCGCCATGAGCATGCGGTTGGAGCGCTCCAAACGGGAACGCCGCACCTCTTTACGCGAGTGCGCCAGGAAGATCAGCATCCGGATCACACCGTCCGCAAAATCGCCGAGCTCGATTCGATCAAGCGCATCCTGGACCGAGGTCAGGGTCCGCAGATCCTCGCGCGGCGCCTCGCTCACGGTGCGGCTGAGCTGCTCGCCCATCGCCTGCACGGGCGGTGCACCCCAGAGCAGGTGGAAGTTCCACTCGATCACGGCGTTCTGCATGTCGCGCGCGTTGTCCAGCCACTGGGTGACCAAGCCGGCGCCGGCCCGCTCCATGATCCGGAAGGGGTTGTCGTCCGCAGCCGGGCGACGTTGCTTGCGGACCTCTTCAGCGAACCCCTGGACAGCCTGCATCAAGGGGTTGCGATCGCTCTCGAGCCAGCGTTGCATCCGCATCGGGCTGGTATCGGCGAGAAACTTGGCACTGGTCTCGTTGCTGATCGCCTGGACGAAGGGACGCAGGGTCAGGTCATACAGCTCGGTGCCGATCTCGGAGAAGCGCGCGACCGCCGCGAAGGGTCGGTTGGAATCGTCCCCGCCGGCCTGCTCCATCATCTGCTCGATGCTGCGCTCGGCGAAGGCGACCTTGAAGGTCTTCTCGACCCCTTCGCCCTGCACCTCGGCGATGACCATCTCGTAGAGTCCGGGCGCCAGGGCCTCGATCGCCTTGAGTGTGGAGATGATCTGATCGTGCTCCTTCTTGGCGACCGACGAGGAAACGAAGATTCCCAGGTGGCCGACATTCTCGTGGAGCGTATAGAGGATGCGTTGTCCGCGGGCGCGGATCTCCTCGACATCCTTGTAGTGATCGGCGATCCATCCCAGCGCCTGCTGCGGCGGAGTGATGTTGTCCCCGTGCGAGGCGAAGATGATGATGGGGGAGTTGATGTTGCGCAGATCCACATGGGTGCGCTCGTTGAGATTCGCACAGCCGCGTCCGAGACGATTGCCGACGAAGAGATTCTCGACGATCCAGCTGATCTGCCGCTATCCGATCGACGCAGTGATCCCGAGCACCGACATCGTCCCGGTCCTTGATCGCCTAAAGGGCTTGCGGCTGGTGGACGAGAATATCTACCTGCGTCAGTCGTCCATCAACCTCTTCAACGGCATGGTGGGCCTGACCTTCTCCTGCGACGGCTCTCACTACATGCCCCACGGCCAATTCTTGGGGGCAGACACCGCCTTTTGGTTCGGCGGCGTCGGCTGACCGGCCTTGCAGGCGACGACCGTTGCCGGGGCCGAGGGCCATCCGCGAGGAAAGGCCCCCGGCGTCGGCTTGAAAGACGCCGAGCCACCCCCGCCCACCCCGCCGAGCTACCGCAAGAATGCTCCCGTTAGCTTGCAATCGTCGGGAGTCATCGCAGACCTGACAGGCTGTTCGCTCTACCCTTGCACATGCCCCGAGGATTCCGAGCGTTTGCGAACCGCATCGGTCATCGGCAGCCCTTCTCGCTAGAGCATCCGAGCCGATGCTGTTACGCTCGGTGATCGGCTTGATCGAGGACTGGTTCTCCGGCATGGACGAAGCGAGGCAGCCGCGCTTCTCGATGCGTATTCGTGAACCGCGCAAGCCATGCCGGATCGCGCCCATGGATCCAGTCCCCATCCGTCGGGAGCACGCCACGAAGGCAAGAGTAAGGAGACCTTTCCACCACAACGAAGGGATCCGACCTCCTCGCCTCCTCTTCAAACCCCCTTTTCCGGTGCCCGACCGGCAGTCTCGACTGTCTCGGCGCCGAATAGCGAGAACATCACGATGGCTAAAACAAATTATGCGTTCGAGAAACGTCAGCGCGACCTGCAGAAAAAAAAGAAAAAAGAAGATAAGCAGAAGCGAAAGACGGAAAACAGCAGCACTCTATCCGAAGCGACCGATGTCGAGCAGCCCGAGGGTAATCCGCCGCAGACCGACGCCGGGCAGAGCACAACCTGAATCCGGGCGGTGTCGAGCAGGCGACACCGGCCCGAAACGGCCACGCGTGCCTGCGCGAACGACAGCGCCTCACGACACGCGTGATCGATGAATGACGGGCGCGCGAGCAGGGATCGAGAGCCGGTATCGTCTTCGTCACAACCCCCGGTTAGACTCGCGCAGCCCAACAAGGACCCTCACGGCATGTCACTCCCCTTTAAAGAGCATCTGCTGCGTCATAGCGTCACCGACGAGCTGCACGCCCGCACCTTCGAGCCCCTGCGTGCGCCCGAACGTGTCTCGCATCTCGCCGCGGTCTCGGGCGAGCGCGGGGGCGGCCGCAACATCGAGCACCTCAAGCGACTGCTCGCCCACTACGGGCTGCCGATCCCGGAGATGGTCGATCAACACTATTGGATCGACCTCGGACCCATGCGTCTGCGCTGGGAGCGCCATACCGAGTTCGTCACCTATACCTTCAGCAAGCACGGCGCTTTCACTCACCCCTTTGCCGATCCGCTGCTCGACGATCTGCCGCAGGACTGGCTGCGCGACCTGCCCGGCGAGGTGATCACCGCCACCTCGCTGGCCATCGAGCCCTGCGATCTGCCCGAACGCACCAACGACGAGCTGGTCGCGCTCTTCGAGGGCAACCCCGTCATCGGCTCGGAAGTGGTCGGGGGTGCCGGGCGTGCTTGGTCCGACCATAAGATCCATGCCGACGGGTACTCGTGGATCCTGCTGCGCGCCTGCGGTCTGTCCGACAATCAGGCCGGCCGACTGGCCAAACGCGTGCTGGAGATCAACGCCTACCGGGCCATGGCACTGCTCGGGTTCCCCCTGGCGCGGGGCGTGTCGGCAGCCCTCAGCGACGCCGATCGTCGCTTGGCGCTGGTGGCTTCACGCCTGTCGAGTCAAGTCTCGTCCGATCAGACGGCCTTCGAGAGCGAGCTGCTGGGCGAGCTGACCCGGCTCGCCGCGGACATCGAGGCGGTTTCGGCCCGAACCACCTATCGCTTCGATGCCTCGCGCGCCTATTACGGGATGATCCAACAGCGGCTCGAGCAGCTTCGCCAAAACAGGATCGAAGGACTGCAGACACTGTCCGAATTCCTCGACGCGCGCTTGGCCCCGGCGGTCGCGACCTGCGAGGCCACCCAACGCCGTCAGCACGACTTGGCGGAGCGCGCGGCCCGCATCACCAGCCTTCTGCGCGCCCGTGTGGATGTCTCGCTGCAGGAGCAGAACCGAAAGTTGCTGCAGTCCATGGATCGCCGCGCCCATCTGCAGGTGCGTCTGCAGGAGACCGTGGAAGGGCTCTCCGTCATCGCGATCGGCTACTACGGCGTCGGCCTCATCGGATACGCGCTCAAAGGTCTGGAAAGCGGCGGAATCCCGATCGATGCGGGCTTGTGGATGGGAATCGCCCTCCCCTTCGTGATCGGATTCGCTTGGTTCGGACTCAGACGGATCAAGCGGCGTCTTGCCGGATCGGAGTGATGCCGACTGCACGACCCGCGCTCGCTCTCATTGCTTAGGCGTCCGTGCGCTTGAACCAACCGCCCTTGGCGGCAACGGGCCTGACCCGCCCCTGTAAGCGCTTGGCGAGGGCTAAGCGGCGCGCGTCGTCCTCGTCTTCGACAAGCGGCTCGAGACTTGCGAGCAGACCGTCCGCAGCAGGCTGGTTGCCGCGCGCTCGGCTCAGCATCGCCAGTGCGCCGTAGAGCACGAAGATGTCCTGCACGTGCAGGCTCGGGCGCTCGTAGAGTCCATCGAGCAGGCGAGCGGCTTCTTCGAGATCGCCGTCCTCGATCAGCATGACGGCCAGGTTGCAGCGCGCAAAGATGTAGTCCGGATGACGCGCAACCGCATCGCGAAGCAGATCTCGCGCCTCCTGATCATGACCCTGAGCGCCGCGGACCGCAGCGAGGTTGCCGAGTGCGACACGATGCCCGGGGGCATGCTCGAGGATCCGCTTCAACAGGATCTCCGCGCCCGCATAATCCCGCGCGTTGAAGCGGTCTATCGACTGTTGGAGAAGCATCTCGAGATCTTTGGGAAGATTGCTCGGCTCGGGATCGCGTCTGATCTCGGTACTGACCAATTTGACCTGCGTCACGCGCTCGCCGTCCCACAGGTCGAGCGGCTCGCCGTGCGGCAGCAGACCCTTGTCGTGGAGCGGGCGAAGGATCCCGAAGCGCGTCTCCTTGGTCCCGATCGGCAGGCATGCGAACCGTCTCAGACGCACGACCGCATCCGGATCGCCCCGCTCGGCGCGATATTGGAGGATGAAGGCGATCAGACCGCGCAGGCCGTCGTCGCCGCCGACGTAGAGTGCATCGAGGAAGTCATTGGATGCCGTCACCTTCCCGAGATGCGAAAAGGCGCCGTTCCCGGCATCACGCATCCGGTTCAGCCAGGTCAGCGGCAACGCCTGCCCGAGACCGAATACCGGCGGATACGCCAAGGCATCGCCCGCGGCGTCGATCACGGCGCGACTCTCGATGGCGGGTTTGAAATTCGGCACGCGCTCGAGCGATGCCTTGCAGAGCGCCCGCGCCCGCTTTGCCTCACCCAGCCGACTCGCCGCGCAGGCGGCCAAATGGCTCAGCATCGCCTGTTGTAGAGGTTCTCCAAGACCGAGCCAGTCACACCGTTCGACACGTGCGAAGGCGTCCAACGCGGCCGCATCCTCGCCCAGCAGCAGCAAGGCATCGAGCTGGGGCACGGCATCCTCGAGTCGGCGGGCCGTCGCGGCGGCCAAGGGCGTCGTCAGGCCCCGAGCGCCGGTCTCGTCACCCTGATAGAGTCGCAAGCGCGCTGCCCATCCCAAGGCGAAGAGGTTGTCCGGATCCTCCTTCCAAAGCGCCAGGAAGGCCGCCAGGGCCTCCTCGATGCGATCGAGATGGAACAGCGACATCGCGTGATTGTTCTTCGCCGGCGTCAGATCGACCCCGTCCAGCCAACGCACGACGCCGGCAAAATCATGCCCGTCCAGATGGAGCTTGCCGATATCGAAGCGCAGCATCTGCTCGGCGGTCGCGGTCGACCCGTCGGGCTGCCGCAGCAGATCCTCGCGTATCGCGGGCGCCACCGGAAACCCGGGCGTCTCGGCACCGAGCGCACGCAGCCGCTCCGCGGTGCGATCCGCCAACATGACATGCCCGAACTGCAGTGCGTACCGAAAGAGCATCTCCTGTGCGGGCAAGCTCTTGGGACGACGCTCCGCCCAATCGAACGCGGCAATGGCCGCAGCGCCGCTTCCCTGGCTACCCTCCAGCGCCTCCACGAGCAGGCGCCGGGGACCGCTTTGATCCGGGTGGGCCTCGATCAAGGCACGCAGCCGACGAGCCGCGCTCGCATCATCCCGGCGCGCCATCAGACGCTCGATCGCCTTGAGCTGGCTCGACAGCGCGGTGGAGGCGCCCGACTTGGGCTTGGCGGACTTTTTGGACATGAGAACCTCGAGCTGGACGCGATTTAAGGCGATTTCCGGGAATGATCATCCCGGCCGTGCGTGTTGCCAATGCTGACCGGGCGACTAAAGTCGCCCCTACATGTTGGTCGATGCTTTCCCGGAAATCACCTAAACCCTCACCATGGCAGAACCGTGCGCAGCGGCGCAACGGCCACGCCGACGAGGAGTGCCAAGAGGCAGGCGACCAGGATCAGACGCAGCGTGCGCTCGAGGTCCGCTGCCCCGAGATCGGCCGGCCAATCCGGATCGCCCATGTAGGCATCCGTGACGAGCGTCCCCCCGTAGCGAATCGGACCGACCAGTCTGACCCGCAGCGCGCCGGCGCAGGCGGCCTCGCTCCAACCGGAGTTCGGGCTGGGGAGCATGGCGTGATAGTCGCGTGCGGCGCGAAAGACCAGCCGCGGATGCAGCTTCAGTAATGCCGCCGCGGCCGCGATCAAAGGAACCGAGAGCCGCGCCGGGAGCCAATGGACGAGATCGTCCGAGCGCGCCGCAGCCCAGCCGAAACGGCCGTAGCGGTCGTTCTTGTAGCCGACCATCGAATCCAGGCTCGACACCGCCTTCACCAGGATCAGACCCGGAAGCCCGAAGAGACAGAGCGCCCACAAGGGCGTCAAGACACCGTCGGTCAGATTCTCCGAGAGGCTTTCGATGGTCGCGCGCACGATGCCGTCGCGCTCCAGTTGCTCGGTATCGCGACCGACCAGCATCCGCAGCCGCGCGCGGGCCTGCGGGAGATCATCGAGCGCCTCGAGCACCCGGCGTCCGTGATCCAGCAGATCGCGGGTGCAGATCAGGCTGTAGGCGATGAAGACATCCCAGGCAAAGGCCACCCAAGGATGCAGCACGCCGAGGCCGGATCGAACGCCCCACCAGGCCGCCAGCGCGCCCCCGAACACCAGCAGCCAATGCAGGACGCCGCCGAGACGCCCTTTCAGCCCGACGGCAAACAAGAGACGCTCCCAGCCGAGGCTCCAGGCCCCGATGATTCGGATGGGATGAAAACGATAGACCGGATCCCCGATCAAGGCATCGAGAACACAGGCCGCAAGGATGAGGGCGAGATGCTCGGTCAGTCCCACTTGTACGCGAACCCCCGAACGACGGCGAGCGCGGCCAAGCGCCCGTCCGGCAATCCTTGATGCGGCGCCAGGTCCGCGCGCAACCTGACAAACCGCTCGGGCTGAACCGCGACGGCCGCCGCAAGCAACGCCGCCTGATTCAGAACCGCCTCGCGCGCAACCTCGGCATGCAGCACCCCGGTGCGCACCAGATCCAGGATCTCGGCCAGGCCATAGGCCGCTGCGGCGCTGTGCGGATCGTGAATGATCGCTTGGAGATTGGCGGCAAAGACGGCCGCGCCCGGAGCGTCCAGCTCGGACTCGGCACAGACCCGCAGCGCCGCCTCGTCGCAACCGAAGCGACCCAGCGCCGCACAGATGGTCCGTCTGAGCTCGGGAACAATACCGTTCTGCAGCAGCAGACAGCGGGTGACCGCGTCATGCGTCGCCCGTCCGAGCAGCTCGCCCAGGATATTGTGACCGCCCGCCCAGTGACGCTCCCACTCGGCCTCGCGCGGCAGCGGGGCGGCGATCGCAAGCTGATCGGTGCCGGTGCCGGTCGCCAGACCCGACGACTGCAGACTCGGCATCCGCAGATCGAGCAAAGCCGTGCACTTCGCCTCCGTGACCATGGTCGCCGCGCGCACCAGACATGCGGGCGTGCAGGGCCGATTGATCAGGACCAGGGTGACGATGGTTCCCGAACCTGAATCGTCGGGCGGTGGATCGCCGGCGGTCGGACGCGCGAATCCGGTCTGCCCCGCCGTTTCCGCTGAACACCCGCGACGTGCGGGACGACTGCCGTCGGCCTCCTCGTGCCAAGCGGCCGTATCACCCGCGCGGACGGCGTTGCCGGTCACCCCGGCGGTGGCCACCACCGTCACCCGAAGATCCTCCGCATCTGCGTGCGCCACGACCGCACACTGCATATTGGCGGCGGTCCCCATGAGGGCCGTCGTCTCGGGCGGAAGCCCGGCGTCCAAGCAGGTCTGTACGTGATAGTCCCGTGCACCGAGGCTCAGGACCCGCTCGTAGCGTGCCAGATGGGCGACACCCTCGCAGCTCTGATGATTCGCGACATGGGTCAACGACTCGGACATCCCGCCGTTCACCCGACAGGTACCGAGCACACGATGCGGACGCGCGAAGGCGACGACGAGATACCGCCCCTGCCGGTGCAGGGCGTAACGGTCGGTCTCTTCGAGCAGCATGCGGACCTCGATCACGGGAACAGGGACGGTCACCGTCGAGCGACGGCGCCGACGGGAGCGCGAGGCTATCGCAGGTGGAGGCCGGACCGCAACGACGACGAGGCGCGGCGGTCCGAAAGGTGTCGGGGCGAGGGTGTAGACTGTGATCGCGTCCAAGCGGTCACGATAGACACCGATGACTGCACGGTCCGGCGCCCTTCACTCGGAGACGCCGCAGGACGGTCGATTACCCCGCTCGCCAACACAAACATCGAGAGCAACGCGCATGGGAAAGCATGAGATGAAGACCTGTCCACGCTGCGGATCCAGCTTCGAATGCAAAGCAAACCGCGTCGAGCGATGCGGCTGTTTGAGCGTCGCACTGACCGCAGAGACGCTTGAGTACCTCGGCGACCGCTATCGGGACTGTCTTTGTGTCGCCTGCTTGGAGCAGGTCAATCGGCTGTGCAGCGACGCCTGCGAACAGGGGGACACACAGCCTTAATATGACTGCAGCAGCTGGTGGGTGGCCTCTACGCTCAATAATCAAGGTGGTCCCGGACTCTCTCATCAACCGATCCGAACCCATCAGAAATGGATATCCACGATAACCGCGGTGATATTGTCTCGCCCGCCCACGTTGCAGGCGGCATCGATCAACTTGCGTGCAACCTCCCCCGGCTCGGCGCCGCATAGGATTCCCGCAATCGCATCCGGCCGCAGCTCTTTGACCAAGCCGTCGCTGCACAGCAAGAAGCGGTCGCCGTCTCTCAGTGACTCGACGCGCAGATCCACGGCCATCTCGGCATCGGCACCGACCGCGCGCACCAGCACATTCGAGAGCGGGTGCTGCTCGGCCTGCTCGGGGGTCAACAGCCCCTTGTCGACCAGATCCTGAACATGCGTGTGGTCCGAGGTCAGTTGCATGAGATCGCCGTCGCGTCCCCGATAGACACGGCTGTCGCCGACCCAGAGGATGGCGCAATGGTCTCCGACGGCGATCAAGGCGACGATGGTGCTGCCGATCAGGTCATCGCCCCGCGCGGCCGCGTCGGCCAACAGACGGCGATTGACCTCCTGCAGGATGTTGCGCACCGATTCGACGGCCGACCCCAAGAGTCCAGGACGCCCCATCCGAACGAGTCCATCCACGAGCATTCGGCTCGCCATGCCGCCGTCGCTGTGCCCGCCCATCCCGTCGGCGACGGCCCATAGACCCAGGTCGGGTCGGTCCAAGTAGGCGTCCTGGTTGACGTCTCGGACCCGACCGGGATGGGTCGCACCGGCCGATGTCCAGTGCATCTGAGCCGGTCGCAGGCTCATCTCGACTCCTCGCCCGGAATTGCCGGATCGGCTTGGTCGAGCTCCCGCCATCCGCGACCCGCCCAACCTCCCGCGAGGAGCGCGCTGAAACCGTCCGTCGGCGGTAACCCTTGACAGACGAGAAAGGACGGAGCCACCAGCTCGGAGCCGCTCGACCACCAGAGGCTGTAGGCACAGAAGACCTGATCGAGCGCCCGCGCCAACAGGGTCGAGCAGGCGGCACCCACCTCCGACGGAGAGGCGGCACCGATCCGCCAGGCGTTGGACCCGATCTGACCGGTCACGACCGCCGCGGCGAGACCGGGCAGGAGATCGATCGGAACCCCCAGATCCAAGGTCAGCGCATCGAATTCCTCGACCGAACGCCCCTCTTCGAGCCCGGCAAGCGTCACCGCCTCGGCGCGCTCGAACCAATCGGGCGTGGCAAGAATCCGCAATGGGTCGACCCCGGTCTCCAGCGGACAGGCGAGCGTCAAGGGAAAATAGCGCCCGACCCGATCCACACTGGGCATCAGCACGCCCGCCCAGCCGGTACGCCCCGCCACGCCGGGGGTCAGGACGAAGCGCCACAAGGGGCTGGTGAGATAGGTCTCGAGCCAGGCATCTCCAAGCTCGGCACGACTTGCCGCCAGACATTCGCGCAGCCACAGATCCCACGGCTGAACGAGCTCGGCGGGAAGGCGGCGGCTCACGAAATCGCCGAGACTCGGCAACTTGCCGTAGAAACCGGGCGCGCCCGAGTCCCGATCGCTCATAGACGCCCCGGACAGCGAAACCCTCTCAGCTCGTCGAGCTTGAAGGGATTGCGCACGCTGATCGCGCGCAGATCGAACTGCGCAGACATCCCGGCCACGGAGAAGGTCAGTCGAAACAGCTCAGGTTGATTGGTGGCGGTGAGTCGTGAACGGTCGAGCACGCGGAACCAGGCCCAAGGACCCTCCTCCGTCAGACTGGGTCCGCCCCCGCTGGTGTCGACGAAGACCAGACGCGCCCTCAATGCGCCGTCCGGCGGCGGCCATTGCAGCTTTTGCGTGCGCAACGGACCGTGCCGGTAATCGACGATCTGTCCTCCGAGATCCAGGGTAAATTGGTTCAAGCGGGCATCCATGCCGCGCGGCTGAAGCTCGAACTCGACCGACGGGGTCTTGCCTCCGCTCATGAAGAAGGCCTCGCGGATGACGGCAGCGCGCTGAAACTGGGCCAACACCTCGTCCGGGATCCCGATGGCCTTATCGACCCAACGCCATGTCGGGCGTGCCGTATCGACGGACGCACTCAGGTGCGCCTTGAAGAAGGCGTCGATCAGCCCGTCCGGGCCGAAGACCCGGCCGAAGTCATGCAAGGTGGTCTCGCGCGCGGTTCCGGCGACGAAGGGATAGCGGTCATGGATCGCCTCGCGGCAGAAGGGCAGTACCTCGGCCGTCCAGATATTGTTCAGTTGAGCGCGCGCGCCACCGGCGGCGATGTTGGCACTGTCCTGTGCAAGGGTTCCGACCAAGCCGCCGATCGGCGCCGGGAGCTGCGCCGCAAGCGCCTTGGCATCGCGGATCTCGGCGCTCTCGCCCGGAACCAGCAGGCCGCGGCCCGTGGTCGCGGCCGCAGCCACGGACGACAAGTGCAGCTGCAACTGCCCCATCGAGACCAAGACCCGTTCGATGGGGGCCTGGCGTTGCTCGTCGGATCGCACCAGGTCATGCAACCAGCCAAAACGACGCGTCACGTAGGCCTCCGGGGACTGCGCGGACGGCGCACCCGGATCGGTGTCGTCGAAGTAGCTCTCGACGCGCTGACGGAATCCCTGCAGGGTCCCTCCGGCCTGATCCGCGGCGGACGCATCGGCCTGCGGGGGTCGGTCCAGCTCGGTCTGGCGGGCGGCCGCGACAAGCAGTCGCTTCAGCGGTGAATATTCCGGATCGGCAAGGATGCGTGCGACCTCAGATGCGTGATGCAGATCGCGCACGGCGACCAGATCGATATCCTCGAGCAAGGCCGTCCACTCAACGACATAGTCGCGTAGATAGCGCTCGCGAACCTCCTCGAGCACGCGCCGCGCGCCTTCTGACCCCGAAGTAAGGGGGGCATCCGGACCCAAGACCCAAGCCTCGTTCGCTGCCGCCTCGATCAGTTGGCTGCTCGCGCTCGTAAAGCCACGGTGATAGCCGTCGTAGGTAAAGAGCGCGGGCACGCCCTGATTGATCGGCCGTCCGCTGCGACGGGCAAACACCAGCTTGGCGAAGTCTCCGCCGGCATCGCTGATGGTGAAATCGGGAAGGTCGTCGCCCGGTCCATCCTGCTTGAGACGGGCGTAGATGCGCTCGGCCGGGGGCGTTCGGTTGAGAATGACCCGCGCGTCGGCGATCAGGGCCCCGTCGAGATCGATCGGCAAGGGTGCGGGTCGGCGCACCAGCAAGGCCGACAGATGATCGCGCAACGCCTCCTGCTGCTCGGTGGTGGTCTCGCGCGGCAGACTGCGCTGCCAATCGCGCCCGACCCAATACTGCACGGCCGCGGGATCGTAGTGCTCATCGCTGTCGAGCATGAGGTAGACACGCAAGGCATCGTAGAGATAGTCGGGGTCGCCGCCGGCCTCGCGGACCTGCTCCTCCAGACGCAGGATGACCCTCGGCAGCAGGGCCTTGGCGAGAATGCGGTCATAGGCCCGCTCGGCCTGGGATCCGAGCTTGCCACCTTGGTAGAGGCCAAGACCCATACTGATGGGAACAGACTCGCCGCGGTCGGCGTACCCGCCGGGAATCGCGCGGGCCGCATCCAGCAGGGGCAGGATCCCGAGCGGGTTGCGCTCTTCGACCGGGATGGCATCGATCTTGGACTCGATTTCCACCGTGCGCTGAGCGACCTCGTCGATGTAGGCGAGGTTGCGCGAGTAGCTCGTGGTCCAAGCCGCGCCGGCCAGCAACAGGATCGTAAACACCCCCGCATAGGCCCCTCGTCTGAGCCAACGCCGACGACGCTCCAGACGCGGATTGAGCCCGGCAAGCCCCGTCTCCGTGAAGATCAGATCGCGCAGCAAACGCGTCAGAAAGAAACTCTTGCCCGTCCCTTTGAAGGGGAGCGGACCCTGACGGGCAAGACCGAAACTCCCCGCAAACCCGCCCAGCACTCGGTCGATCGGGGTACCGGTCTGCGTGCCGCTGGTGAAATAGACACCCCGCACCAGAGGACGAATCTCGAAACGCGACGGTGTGAAGGCATCCTGCAAAAACTGCTCGAGGGCATCACCGAGGGCATTGAATTGCCTCGGGAAGCTAAACACCAGGGAGCGTTTTCCCGGTTCGCGCTCCTGCTCCATGCGGGTCAGCAGACGTTGGTCGAGACGCTCGACGAGGGCCGTCAGCTCCGCCGCAAAGGTCGAGAGTGCCGCCGGGGTCTTCTCCTCGGGGTCGTAGGGGAAGGTCACGCCCCAGACCTGCTCGCGCCCCTCCTTGTTCAAATCCGCAAAGAACTCCATGAAGCCCGCCACGAGATCCGCCTTCATGAAGAGCACATAGACCGGGATCGCGATGCCGAAGGTCTTGCACAGCTCCTGGATGCGCTGGCGGATCGCCGCCGCATGGGCTGCGCGCTCCGTCTGGCTCTGCTGCATGAGGTCGGCGAGGCTGACGGCTACCAAGACCCCGTTGATCGGGCGTCGCGGCCGGTGCTTCTTCAGCAGGCCGAGGAAACCCTGCCAGGCGGCGCTGTCCACCTGCTCGTAGCTGTCCTGCGTGGTGTAGCGTCCGGCGGTGTCGATCAAGACCGCCTCGTCGGTGAACCACCAGTCGCAATTGCGGGTCCCGCCGATACCCTGGATGGCGTCCTGACCGAGACGCTCCGCGAGCGGGAAGCGCAGCCCCGAATTCATAAGCGCCGTCGTCTTGCCGCAGCCGGGCGGACCGATGATCAGATACCAAGGCAGCTGGTAGACCCAGCGTCCGCCCAGTCGGTGCCGGACCTCGGACCCCTTGAGCGCCGCCAATGCGGCATCGAAGCGCTCGCGCAGGACCTGCAGCTCTTCTTCGCTGGCGATCTTGGCCGGGTCCGGCGCCGCCGCCGGGCCCGACGCGAGCTGCTCCATCAAGCGGCGATTACGCAACCGCGCACGCACGACGGAGCCGATCCGCACCAGACCCCAGACCCCGAACAGGGCCCCGACGGCGATGTACCGGCTGTGCGGCGACGCCAAGGGCTCCATGCCTGCAACACCGACCAGCGGGCCGATGAACCAGATCAGCAGCGCCAGCGCGATCGTTCCGAGCAGGGTCAGAAACCAGCGTGAGCCAAGGAATCGAAACAGCACTTTCATGGCCGCACACTGGCCACGTCGGAGGTCGTACGTCCCCCGCCGCGTGGCCCCGTCAAGGTGATCTCGACCCGCCGGTTGCGGGCATCCCGCGGATTCTCGGGGATTCGTGGCTCGGTATCGGCGCGTCCCTCGGCAGTGAAGCGCGACGGGTCGCCGACGACCTCCACGAGCGACGCCATAACGCGCTCTGCACGTTCCTGCGAGAGATGCCAGTTCGAAGGGAAGCGCAGCGTCTTGATCGGAACGCTGTCGGAGTGCCCCGTCACCAGGACCGTACCGGGCAGACGGGCCAATGCCTCGCCGATTCGACGCATCAGTGGCATCAAGCCCGGCGTCAAGCTGCTGCTGCCGGAGGCGAAGAGTCCGTCGCCGCGGATGATGACGGTCTGGCCCGCGGGACGGTCCTCCACCTCCAAACGCCCGGCGGCGATCTCCTCGGCAAGCAGGAGACGCAAGGTCAGGGGTGCGGGCGAGTCCGGCGTCGCAGCTGCCGGCGCCTCGGAGAAGGGAACCCTGGGACGATCCACCACCACCTCCAACCCGCGGTCGAGTTGACTGAGCGAGAGGAAGACGGGGTCCGAATCACGGTTGAGCGAGATGCTGTAGAAGGCGAAGAGCCCGGCGAGAAGCAGGCCGGCCATCGCGGAGAAGACCCAGAGGGGCAGCTGGTGGATCAGCGGATCCCGCCGCACCGTCGCCCCCTGCCAATGCAGCGAAAGCTCGGGGTCCGGGTCGCCGCGTTGCGTGCGAATCGTTTGAAAGAGCTGCTCGCGAACCCGTTCGAGCTGCGCGCGGCCGTCCGGGCGCGCCCGATAGCGCCCCTCGAAGCCCAGCGCCAAGCACAGATACATGAGCTCCAAGAGATTCAGGTTGCCGCTCGGATAGGCGAGCAAGCGCTCCAGCGCGCTGAAGAACTTCTCCCCGCCCCAGGTCTCGTTGTGGAAGCTGATCAAGAGCCCCTGATGGCTCCAGACGCTCTCGGTCCCCCACGGCGTATCCAGGACGGATTCGTCGATCAAGGCACAGAGGACATAGCGTGCCGGCAACACGACCGCATCCACCAACCCCTTGGCACGGGCACAGGTCTCGAACTCGCGCACCTGGCGGACGAGCCCCTCGCGCAGACCGGCCGGATCGGGGTGAGCGACGGTCCCGCGCAGCTCCGCGGCAATCGTCAGGAGACCCGCGGCACAGCTCACGAGCGGATTGACGACCGGCGCCGTCTGCCCGAGCGCGCTCCAAGTCGGGGGAACACCCGAGAAGGGCGGCGGCTGCGGAGCCCCTCGGGCCGGTGCGGCAGCCGAACGCCGCCCTCCGGGGATGGGACGGATCACGGTCGCACCGGCGTCGCCGGGTATGCTGAAAGGATCGTCGTCGGTCACGGTTTACTCGCGGATAGCCCAGAGCTCGAGCTCCAATCCCGGGAACTCCCCGCCGATATGCATCCCGAAGCCGCCTCCCGCGCTCAACTGCTTCCAGAATTCAGCGCTTCGGTCCAGTTCAAAATAGTCGAAGCCGGCGTGATAGGGAATCTCCAAAGGCGGCGTGGGCATGGGCTTGAGTGCGATCCCGGGCAACGCGAGCTTGACCAGCTCCTGGATCCGCTCGACCGGGCCGACCTTGCACTGGGCGGGAAACCGGTTGCGCAAGGTCTGCGAGTCAAGGCTCGCCTGTGCGGCAAGCACGAACCGCGCGGCCGGCAACAACGAGCGGTCGGCCACCAGCGCGACGCGGAATCCGAATTGGCGTTCCTGAATCGGGATGGCGATGGCGCGCTCGACATACTCGCGACCTAAATACTCGCGCAAACGCTCGATCAGCGGCGAGAAGGTCGCGTCCAGGTCATCGTGCCGGTAGGGCGGAAACTCGGGCGGACGCTTGGTCTCGCTCGCGAAGGTCGCCAGCTCTCCGGCCAGTCCGAGCAGGTGGCGGTAGATCGCCTCCGGATGCAGTCCCCGAACCTGCATCAGATGCAGCGCGACCGGCTCCGCGCGATTCATCAGCTGCAGCAGCAGGAAATCGGCCCAATCCGAGACCCCGCCGCGCCCCACTCCGCGCACGCGTCCGGCGCGCGACTCGGCCTGACGGTGCAGGAGACCGCTCAGCTCCTCGATAAAATCGGCGAGACGTCGGCCGACCCGGTAGTCGATGCAGGGCGGGATATAGGCGCGATCGAGCACCACCTCGCGATCCGCGCGACACTCGAGCACCCGCGCCACGCCGCAACAGGCGAATCCGTCGCGGGCCTCGCGCTCGAGCATCAAGCGCAGATCGAGCCGCCCGACCTCGACCGACGTCTCGGTGTCCGAACCCAGGGCGTTGTCGCGCACCTTGAGCTCGCCGAGGCGATAGCGCAGGCCGGTCTCCGGCTGCTCCGCGCCGCCGCTCTCGGCCGCGCCCGGGCGGCGCAAGGGCAAGGCGAGATAAAGGGTCTGGCCCGACGTCGACTCATCGAGCTGCAACGGTTGCGGAAGGGGGTCGCTCGCGGGGGCATCGAACGGCGTGCCATCCGGCAGAACCCCCGCGACCTCGCTCAGCATGAGCTTGCCGATACCCAGCATCTCGGTGTCGATCTCCATCCGGGACAGGCCCCAGGGATAGGGCACCCCGAGGCCCGCCTTGGCCCCGATCAGATGCTCGAGATAGCGATCGTGCTGTTGGAAATGATGCGGCTGAAGGAAGAGACCTTCGGACCAGAGTACCTTGTTGTCCCACACCGGCAGCGACTCCTATCGGGGATAGGCCGAGATGGCCTCTGCGGCAACGACGATCCGGATGGCGTTGTTCGTATCCGGGGTGAGCGCGGTCGCGGCGCGCCAGCGGCTGCGATCGATGTCGCGATAGGCCGCCACCACACCGATGTAGGCCGCCTCGGGCGCCAACGGCCGGGTGATCTCCCGGCGCTCTCCCGGCCTCAGGGTAAGCTCCTCGCGCGCGATCAGATCCGGCCCCAGCACCGCCGACTCGTTGTCGAACAGGCTGTAGAAGTCCGCGGTCATGAAGGTGCCCTGCCCCTTGAGCGCATAGACCCGCACGACGACCGGCAGCGGATTGCCGCCGGGTCCGAGATTCACGTCGGCGGTCGCCTCGATCTCCAGACTCAGCATGGGGGCGGGCTTCTCCGGCTTTGCGGCGCAGCCGGGGAGCAGACCGATACCGATCATCAGGATCCAGACACCGAGCACGGAAACGACGCTGCGCGGCAGTCCGCGCGGGGGCATGTGGGCCATTCTCGTTACCCTCTTTGACGGATGAACCCGACCGGTCGAGACACTCGACCGCAACTTCGGACCGACCGGAGGCGGATCATGCCCCGCCTGCAATGGATCAACCGCCCTGTCGTCCGCGTGCCCGATCCAGGCGCTGGATCTGCTCCCGATACGCCTTGGTAAAGGCGTCGCCGAAGAGTCGCATGAAATCCTCCGCCGCATCCGCGGCCACCTCCTCGTAAGCCTCGGTGAAGAGATCCCAGTAGCGGGACTTGCGCACCATCGGAAGCATCTCTTCGAGCCGCGACCGGGCCGTCAAACGGCGCTCGAGCTCCGCGGGCTCGAAACGTGCGAGGAGCGCGCGCAGCGCGGCCTGAAGTCCGGCCGTCATCGCCATCTCGTGCGCACGGATATCGTCGAAGGCCTCGCGCGCGGCGGGTACGGCCGGCAGGAAACCGGGGCTCGGGCGAAACAGCAGCCGATCCAGCAGATCGTCGGGATCGGCGGAGAACTTAAAGGGGTTGTTTTCCGCCGGCCGAATCGTTGTGACCCCCAGGCGCAGCTCGCTCTTGAATTGTGCACGCCCCATCATCGTCAGGGTTAGACCCGCCGCCAGCGCTCTGAGCAGCGCTCCGGCATTGCGCATCAACTCCTCGGGCTGATCCACACGCGCACCATCGCCGGCCCCGAGCCCTTCGATGAAGGCATCCACGAGCGCTGCCGTGTCCGTGCTTCGCGCTTCTTGCCCGAGCGGCTGTGCGGCGGAGATCGGGCGCGCGTCGGCACGGGGAACCTGCATCGGTGAGGGGCTCGTCGCAGGCGCAACGGGATCTGCACGCGAGAATGGATCCTCCTCGAAGGCGGGCGCCGAGCGCGCTGGACCTTGCGGCACGGAAGACTCCGCCGACGCGTCTAATGGACTCGCTGCCGAGGAGCTGGTCGAAGACGAGTCCGGCGGCGTCGATGGCACGGATTCACCGCTCTGCGGCGCATCCTCGGGAGGAGCGGCCCAGACATCGTTCAGGATGTCGTAGTTGTCCGGTATGGCTTGGATCTCGGGCGGCCGAAAATAGACATTCTCGACCGGCGTTTGGTGAGACACGCCTTTGGGTGGAGCCTCCTTGCGCCCCGCCGCGAGCCGCGAATCCAATGGAGATGCATCGGCGAAGGGATCATCCACCAGGTGTGGTGTCGCTGCGTCGAGGCTGTCGATCCGCGGCTCCGCGCCATCGCCCGCATTCAATAGATCCAGGATGTCGGTGCGGGGACCGGGCTTGGACAGACCAGGCAAAGCACTGTTTGCGAGGTCGCCGAAGGGATCGCGATCACGCGCGGCCGTTTCAGGCATTGACGAGGCAATGCTCACGAGAAGCTCGTAAGCGCCGATGGCGAGGCGGTCGCCGTTGTGCAAGCTCATCGGTTGATGCGTCGGCAACGGCTCGGTGGCCTGATTGAGAAAGGTCCCGTTGCGACTGGTATCCGTGATCCAGACGCCGCTGTCGCGCACCTCGATCAATGCATGCCTGCCGGACACGACGCGCTCCGGATCATCGAGAACCAAGTCATTGTCACGAGCGCGGCCGAGGGTCGCGGCGCCGGAGGTCATTCGAAGCTCCGTCGGCACGCCGGCATGACCGCTGCGATCGATGAGGCGAAGCGTCAACTCCATGCCGCGAGTCCACGCAAAGACAGCGTCCCGACCGCGTTTTCACGAAGATACAACCCTTGAGTCATCGTATCGTTCATCTCGAAAGACCATAACTCGATGAAGGTTGATGGTTGATAGCCGGGAGGACGATCCGACGACGTGCCGTCGAGTATAGTCGAGTCTGTCGATCTGCTCCAAAGGCATCCGAGACACTCTCCGCGCATCGCATCTGGCATCCTTGCACATCGTCGATCACACTCTGGTTATGATCGCACACGGCGGCATCGAAACTCCAAGCGATCATCGCCCGCTCCACTCGAGAACCGCGCGATCAATGCAGACAGCATCGTGACTCAAACAGATCAACAAACCATCCCCGTCGGCGGCATGATCGACGAGTTCCGTGTCACTCGTGTCTTGGGCGCGGGGAACTTCGGCATCGTCTACGAGTGCGAGAACATCCACCTCGACGAGACGGTCGCCATCAAGGAATTCCTGCCGACCGAGCTTGCGCGGCGCGGTGAGGACGGTCAGATCGCGCCGCTGTCGCCGGCTACCGCCGAGGCATTCCTCTGGGCTCGGGACCGGTTTCTCCAAGAGGCACGCACGCTCTGGAATCTCGCACGACCGGTGCCCCATCGCAACATCGTGCGGGTCACCGGCTACCGCGAGGCCAACGGCAGTGCCTATATGTTCATGGAGTTCGAGCGGGGACAACCGCTGTCGGATCTCCTGGAGGCATGCGGAACCCTGACCTTCGAGCAGCTGCGCCCGATCGTCGCGCCGCTGCTCGATGGCCTGGAACGTGTGCACGCGGCGAACGTCCTGCACCGCGATATCAAGCCCGCGAACATCCTGATCCGCCCGGACGGATCCCCGGTTCTGATCGACTTCGGCGCGGCCCGCAATGTCGCCCTGAGCGGGGAAACCTCGGTCTTCACGACCTATACGCCCCGCTATGCGGCCATGGAGCAGCACTATCCGGGCGGAGACCAGGGGCCCTGGACCGACATCTACGGGCTCGGGGCCACCCTGTACCGCGCGGTGACGGGCCGCACGCCCAAGAGCGCCTCGGAGCAGCTGCTCGGCCATACCCAGGAGCCTGCGGCGGAGCTCTGTCGCGGGCGCTATCCGGACGCCTTCCTGCGGGCCATCGATGCCGCCTGCGCGCTCAAGCCCGACGACCGCCCACAGTCCGTGAGCGCGTGGCGAGCGCAACTGCTTTCCGATGTGCCTTCCGCAGACGCTGCGACGGTCGTGATGACCAAGGTATCGGCGACGGATCTCACCCGTTTCTCGGCGTCTGAGACGACGGCGCAGACCTCCGGGGAAACGACCGGATCGGTCCCTGACGAGGCGGGCCCTCCGCCCCCGGATCCGTCGCCGCGCCGGCCTTTGCTGTGGTTCATCCTAACCGCGGTGCTCGCCGCAGTCGTCGGCGCCGGAGCTTGGTATTGGTGGAGCCAACAGGAGATGGATCCCCGAGTCGAGCCCTTCGCTCCGCATGACCGATTCTCGGATCCGCTCCGCATCGGAGGCGCGGGTCCGAGCATGATTGCAATTCCTTCCGGCGAATTTGCGATGGGCTCGCCTGTCGAAGAGGATGGCCGCAACAGCGATGAAGCGCGCCACGCCGCAGTGGTCAGCGAGCCCTTCGCCATGAGCCGGACCGAGATCACCGTCGGCCAGTTCTCGGAATTCACGCGGGCCGTCGACTATCGCACCGAGGCCGATCGCGAGAGTGCCTGCCTGCGCACCGACGATGAAGGAATCGAGCTCGTCGCCGACCTGAGTCTGTCCTGGGAGAAGCCCGGCTATCCGGTCACGCGGGAACATCCGGTCGTCTGCGTGACATGGAACGACGCCCGAGCCTATGCCGACTGGCTCGGCGAGCAAACCGGCCGCGAGTACCGTTTACCGACCGAGCTGGAATGGGAATACGCGGCGAGGGCCACCACGACAACCAGCCGTCATTGGGGCGACAACCTCGAGGCTTCATGCGAGTTTGCGAACACCGCCGATGAGACAGTGCTCGCGGACGCGGACGAGACGCGACGCATCGAAGGTGCAAGATCGGCCTGTCGCGACGGCCATCTCTATGCCGCGCCGGTCGCGACCTTTCATCCAAACCTGTTTGGACTTCACGACATGCTCGGCAATGTCGCGGAATGGACATGTTCGGTCTATGATCCTGTCTATGGCGGAGGCCAAACCGAATGCCTGGATGCGACAAGGCGACGCGGCCCTGCACCCATCGTGATCCGGGGCGGTTCCTGGTTGACCTCGCCCGCCTTGGCGCGATCAGCGGCGCGCGATGGACTACCTTCGAATCTGGGTCTCAATACGATCGGCTTCCGCGTCCTGGCGACCAATCGCCCGTGGAAAGTCCGAACGAGCGTAAACACGCACGGGAGTGCAGACGAATGAGGCGCATCAGGTCGCTTGCAGATGTCTTCTCTCGCGTCTCGGCGGGGACAATCGCCGCCGGGATCACGCTGCTCCTCGGCGGTTGCGCGACCACCGGACCCGGCACCGACCCGTCCGCCATGTACGGGCAAGTCTCCGGGACGACGGACGCCCCTGGCGCGACCGGCTATGTCATCGCCCGGCTGGAAGATCTCACCGTCGTCGATTGTCTGCTGCCAGGGCGACTGCGCAAGATGGGGACAACCATCACCTGGGTCGGTCGCCCTCGCCCCGTCAAGAAGACCATCAGCGACTGCGAGATCCTCGGCGGTCAATACGTTCTCTTCGACCGTGCCGACTTCGACACCGCCTTGGCCGTCTGGAAGTTTGCCGCGGAACAGGGCGATCCCACCGCCCAAACCTATGTCGGCGAGATCTTCGAGCGCGGGCTGGGGCGCGCGCCCGACTACGCGACAGCGGCGCAATGGTATCGCAAGGCCGCTGTCCAGGGCTCGCCGCGGGCCCAGCTCCGGCTCGGCGCACTCTACGAGAAGGGTCTGGGCGTGCAGCGGGATCCCGTCGAGGCTCTGGACTGGTTTCGTCAGGCCGCCGGCCTTCAAAAGGACAAGATCGTCTATCTCTCCCAAGCCGTGGCGGAGGCGAAACGGCGCTCCCCGGGGTCTGCTCCTCGGCTCGCCGCCACACCGCGCACCGCACCGCCGCGATCGGCCCCGCACTCCCCGCCCCCGGTCGCAGCGACGCAACCACCTCCGACCGATCTCGCCCGGCAGCCCCGCATCGAGCCCGTGACGCCGCTGCTGCCGGACGTTGTCCAGCCCGCCCGAGAGGAGCTCAAGCAGATCACAGCGGTCGTGCAGACACGCAATCGGGAGCTGATCCGCGCCGAGAGCGCGCGTGATCGCGCCAAGGAGGACATCGTGCTCCGGAGTCAGGAGACCCGGCTCATGGATCAGGCTAGGCCGGCGATTCGCGCCGATCGCCGCTTGATCGACCAGTACGTCGCGCTCACCCAAGAGGCGGAGACGCAGCGTGTCGCGGCGGAGGGCTTGGAGCGGGTACTCGAGGTCGCCGCACCTGTGCTGGCACAACAGTAACCGAGAGACATCGGTTCGTTATCCAAAAGGGGGACCAACGTCATGTCGACGGGGAACAACGCGCGCTTGGATTCAGAACGACCAGGGCGGAATGACGGATTTGCCGCTTTGACCGGTATCGGCTCGGAGCGGACTTCCGTCTCGCGCTGGCTGCTGGGGGGCCTGCTGCTTCTCGCCGGATCCATCCCGCTCTCGCAGACGACCGCAGCGCCCGCGACGACCATCAGCGCGGACCCGGCCAGCATTCAGGAAGGCGGAGCACCCGGTAACTTCATCATCCAAGTCACGGACCCGGATTTTCCGTGTTTCCTGAACGAATCCGCCGTCGAGGTCTCGGTCACCTTCGGCGGCAGCGCAACACCCGGTGTCGACTATGTTGCAACCGGCGCACCCGGCAACCTCGTCTCGGTGCCGATGACCCTGCAAAACCCGGACTGCCGGTTCGGACAGGCCTCCGGGACGGCCTCGATCAGGATCGATCCGCTCGCCGACGTGCTCGCCGAAGGAGACGAGACGGTCATCCTCGCCAGCTCGACCTGTCGGATCCCGGGTTTTGAAGCGCCGCCGAGCGACTGCGTCGCGTCCGCGACCATGACCATCCTCGACACCACACCGATCGCAAGCATCCAGGCCAGTGACCCGACAGCATCGAAAGAGACGCTCGATCCCGGCGAATTTCTCGTCAGCTTATCGAGTCCTGCCGGTGAAGACGGCGTTACGGTCAGGTACAGCCTTAGCGGCAGCGCCACTGCCGGGGTTGACTTTGAACCGCTCGCCGGCACGCTCGTAATCCCTGCCGGACAGAGCAGCGCAACGATCGGCGTTACCCCGATTCCCGGCGATCCAGGTGATCCCGACACCGATCTGATCGCTACGGTTCAGCCAGGACCGGACTATGCCGTCGGCGCTCCCGCATCCGCGACTGTCGTCATTCGCGGTCGTCCTCCACTGCCGGAAGCCAGCATTTCGGCCGTGTCCAACGCCGCCAAGGAAACCGCAACGCGCGGCGAATACGCCGTTACGTTGTCCAGACCGGCAGGCCAAGAAGGCGTCACGGTCCTCTATAGCCTAAGCGGCAGCGCCACACCCGGGGTCGACTTCCAACCGCTCTCCGGCACGGTTCGGGTCCTTGAAGGTCAGACCACCGCCAGCATCGGTGTCACCCCGATACCCGGCGAGCCGGGCAGTCCCGAAACCGATCTGACGGTAACCCTCCAGGCCGGACAGGGCTATGTCCTCGGCACGCCGGCATCGGCGACGCTCTCCATTACGGGTCGGACGGCATTGCCTCTCGCGTTGGTCGTCGTTTCCGGCGACGATCAGCTCGCCACCTCACTACAGCCGCTGGCGCCATTCGTCGTCCGCGCGACCAACACGCTTGGAGCGGTGTCCGGATTGGCTGTGCTCTGGGAAATCGTACAGGGTGACGGCAGCCTCTCGACAACCCAGTCGATCACGAACGCCTCGGGAGAGGCCAGTGCCGTGCTCACACCCGGCACCGAAACCCAATACGAAGTGCGCGCTACCTTGAGCACGCAGGGCGGAACCGTTTCGACCACATTCAACGCCATCGCCTCGTCGCCACTTGCGAATCTGCCGGGACTGAGCCCCGGCCAACGCTCGGTGGCCGGAGCACTGGACTCCCTCTGTCCCGCACTGAACACGCTCGGTCAGCAGAGTACGTTGACTCCGGGCGAGCGGGATCTGCTCGATCAGTGCACAAAGCTCTTCGCCAGCTCGGGAACAAACCCGGGCGCCGTTGTTCAGGGTGTGGTGGCCTTGACCCCGGAGCAGGCGAGTGCGCCGCGCAAGCTCATCACTCAGATCTCGTCCGTCCAAGTCGACAATCTGACCGAGCGGCTCTCGGCGCTGCGAAGCGGTGCGCGCGGGATCAGTCTGCGCGGACTCACTGTCGGCATCGGCGAGCAGACCATTCAAGGGGGACTGCTGGCGAGCGCGATCAAACAGGGGGTTGAATCCGGAGGGGCCGCCAGTGCCGACGACTCATGGCCTTTCGAGCGTCTGGGCATCTTCATCACTGGCGATGTCCAGTGGGGCTCCAAAGACAAAACGATCAACGAGGACGGCTTCACCTTCGACACCCTTGGCTTGACCGCGGGCGCGGATTATCGCTTCACTGACGGATTGATCCTCGGCGCGGCCTTGGGGTTCGCGAGCACCAAGGTCGACATCGATGCTGCCGGCGGTAGCCTGGACGGCGATAGCTGGAGCCTGTCGCTCTACGGCACCTACTACCCGATCGACAACTTCTATCTGGAGGGCTCGGCCACCTACGGTTGGGACACCTATGATCAAGACCGCAACATCGCCTACAGCCTCCTCGATGGCTCACGGCAAGCCAAGGCCAACTTCGACGGTAGCCAGTACTCCCTGCTCTTCGGAGCAGGCTACGACCTGATCAGCAACGGCAATATCATCGATCTGTACGGTCGGGTCAGGTATACAAGCGCTGCGCTCGATGACTATCGGGAGCGCGGAGCGAGTGGCCTCGACTTGGTCATTCGCGGGCAGGATGCCGTCTCCTTCGTCAGTATTCTGGGCGCCCAGATCTCGCGCTCGTTCAGCCTGCAGAAGGCCGTGCTCATTCCGCAAGGCTGGATCGAGTGGGAGCACGAGTTCGAGAAAGGTGACGACGAGGTACAAGGGTATTTCGCAAACGACCCGAACCGGTTTGGATTTGCCTTGCCCACGGATGCACTGGATACGGATCTCATCCGTCTCGGCGTCGGACTCGGCGCCCAGTTCGGCAAAGGACGAGTCGCCTTCGTGAGCTTCCAAACCTCGCTCGGCATGGAGGATTACAGCGAGCACAACGTGACGGCGGGCATTCGGATGGAGTTCTGAGCCCCGCCTGCGGGCCCTGCTCCCGTCGCCTATCGAGGCGAGGGGAGCAGAGCCTCTCCCGGTATCCTCGGCCACTGCGCGATCCAGCAGCAGCGGTGGTCGAAGCCCGAGATGTTCTTGAAGGTCGCGTCGGGATTGACCGCACGGAATCGCTCGATGGCCCAGGGAGGAACCTCCCGATCGCGATCACCGGACAGATGGAGCTGCCGGATTCGCGGGTCGAGAGGTACTTGCCGGGCCGGATTCAGCGATCCAGTCAACCGACTATAGCCGTGATGGTCCGTCCAAGCATCGATATCCAGATTGGCTGCGACCGTGATCACCTGATCGACACCCTCCAACCGCTCCGCGATCAGCATGGCAAGCACACCGCCGCCGCTGTAGCCGATCAAGGTGATCGGTGGTCGCTCCGACGGCGGCAAGGTGCGATCGATGGCCGACACCATGCTCTGTACAATCTCCGGGCCGTAACGATCCCGTGTCCACAGCGCGGGGCGGCAACCTTCGGCGTGAGCGAACCCCTGATAACAGGGTCGAGCGACATACAACACGGGCGCCGGGTCTCGCAACATGAGTTTGAGCGCGAGCGGATTCTTCGGCGTCGGGTCACTAGCCATCCGATGACGCGTCTCCCAAGGCCGGCCATCGCCCTCCAGATAGACGTGGATCCCCCTCGGTTCATCGGTGCCCGCCGGCAATGCCGGTCGTCGATAGATCAGATGATTGAACCCTCGCCCCGGCGCCACCTCGCGGGTCAAACCATGCGAAGCCGCAAGCGCGTCGGCAGACTGATCCAAGTCCGTCGCGCACCCCCCCGGGAGAAGACTCAACACCAGGACAGATCCGACCCAAGCACCCCGCATCCCTTGCAGCATCATCCGCTGTTCATCAGGGCGCCAATGGGTTCTCGAAGTCGAATCCGAACAACGCCGGGTTCTCGCCGATCACCGCCGCGGCGACGATGTAGAAGACATAATCGTAGGTCTCTTTCGGGATCTTGTGCTGGCGCAGCAGTTGCCAGAAGTTGCGCTCGCGGGGATTCGCCGGCATCTGCCGCACCCGCTTGATGATGTTGCCCTCTCCCCAGTTGTAGGAGGCCATGACCAACAGGCCCGAGGCTTGGGCGTCGGTCCGATAGATGTCCTTCAGATACTTGGCGGCAGCCAGGGTCGACTTGGGGAAATCGTGCCGCTGATCTGCGGGGTCATACTCGCCGAGGTGTTGCAGCGGCCCGGGCTGCAGACCGTATCGCTTGCCCGTTTCGGGGATGAACTGCCACATCCCCTTGGCGCGGCCGTAGCGGGTCGGTGGACCGACGATCTGAGGCTGAAAATTGCTCTCCTGCAGCGCAAGATAGATGAACTGCGGCGGCAGACCGTGCTCGGTCAGGGCACGCTGGATGGTCGGGGCGTACCCGTTTTCGTTGAGGCGGCGAATCGCCCGGACAAGCCGCGGCGAGGATTGCCACTTGCGGATGTAGGACTTGACCTCCGCGGTAAAATCGTCGGGCACATCCACCTCGGTCTCGCCGAAGACGCGGGCGATATGCAGAATGATCTTGTCCTCGGAGTTCAGCGGCACCGGCCTGGCCGCCTGGACCTTCTCGACGAAGGCGTCGTAGCGCTCGCGCATCGCTGAAAGGCGACGTTTCGACTCCTCAACCTGCGCCTTCAGCTCGGCGGATGCCTCGTCGCCGATGCTGACCTCCAGATTGACGATCTGGAGCTCCAACTCCTTCATGTCGTAAAAGATGTCGTTTGCAAGACTCGCCGTCTGCTCCAGTTGCTGATGCTGAAACAAGGCGAAACCGCCGACCGCGACCAGAAGCAGGACGACCGCCCCGATGAGTCCGACATAGACGGCACGCTGCCGGCGCCGCAGATCCCGGAACGCCTTGCGCACCATCAGGGTGTGCTCGCCGGCCCCGCCCGGTGGGTCATCCTGGAAGTAGTGCTTGGAAATCTGCTCCAACGACCCGGACGCCCGCTCGACCGGCTGCGCCTTGGGTAGGATCAACTTGAGACGCGGCCCTCCCGGACCGAGCGCCAAGGTCGTGGTTCCTTCAAGCGGGATCTTGTCGATCGCACGTCCATCGATTAGGGTGCCGTTACTGCTTCCGAGGTCACGGGCCCACCACTGTCCCGCCTCGGGAAAGATCGCCACATGATGACGGCTGACCTCCGAATGCAGGATGCGCAGTCCGCAGTCATCACCCCGCCCGATCAGAACCGCTTGGGTGTAACGGCTGCGACAGGGGATGCCACGCGCATCCGGATACTCGACCTCGATCGGGGGAAGCGATGGTCTCGAGACCCTCCCGCGAGGAACGAAAACGGTTTCGTCGTTGGCCGGCATCTGCAGTGATCGATACCCGAGTTTGAGCTGGTTAAGAAAAAACGAGAACCCGGAGCCGGCTACTCGACATCGAAGCCCGCCCTCCCCAGAGTAGACCCCCGACCAACCCTCTGCAAAGAACACATGAACGGTACCGACCGAACTTCAGTCGAGCCTGGTTGATTGAATCGGCATCCGGAAAATCAGTGCTATTCTTAGGGTATTGAGGCCCACCGTCGAATGGACAGCCCTTCACGGATCGCACGGTTCGAGCTGCCCGCCACCGTGATGACTCGGACGAGGTTTCCCGACTGCAGAGGAACCACCAATGTCTGCTCAAGGCTTACCAACAATCAAGTCAGGGAGTCGCGGCCCCTATGTCACCTATTGCCAAAACCTGCTGAACGCCCGGCTGCATGGACAGGGATGCCTGTGGGTCGACGGCATCTTCGGCCCGAAAACCGACGCTGCGGTTCGACATTACCAAGGGTTCCATCGACTGGAGCGCGACGGCGTCGTCGGCCCCTTGACTTGGGGCTCACTCGAGGCTGGCCCGCCACCGATCAGGAAGCGGCCCTCGGCAGCCTTGGCGCCGGTTCCGGAATCCGGCGGATTCTAGTCTCGGCGCCGGATCTCACCCACGAGGATACAATGGCTTGCATCTTTAATCGGGGAGTAAGGTCCACATGCGCGGCAACAGTTTCTTTTCGATTCTACTCGTCTGCTTGATCTCGACGATGGCGGAACCCACCTGGACTCGAGACCTGACCAAAGACCTACCGGGATCAAGCGACCTCGCCGGCATCCCACGCTTTGCGGACACCGTCATCATCGGTTACCGCTTCAGCGAGTTTGACCGAAGCGACATCCCGACCGGCCAGTGGGATCCCGATCCCGCCGTTCGCTTCTGGCGCGATTCGCTCGATCTCGAGGGGCGGCGTACCCGCATCCTCTATCTCGCCCCTCACGACGCAAGCGCACTCGAGGTCATCCGGAATTACCGGCAATCCCTCGAGGGACTCGACTATCAACCCATCTTCCAATGCTCGGGGTTTCGAGACTGCGGCGCTAAGATCGCGGATTTTTATGTCGACGAGACCCATGGCAAGAAGCTGACCGACAACAACATGCTCAAGAACGTGTATTCAGGAGCATCCGTGCAGGATCCGCAAGCCTTGGTCGCCAAGCGGACCGGGGGCGACACGGATGCCTATCTCTTCATCTTCGCCGCCTATCAGGACAACTATGTCGAGCCCGCTGCCGGCAAGCGGGTCGCCATCTTCCTGGAGGAGGTTCTGACCACGCCGATGCAGGACCGCATGATCCTGCTGGATGCTGCCGAGTTGGACCGCGGCCTGTCCGACACGGGACGGATCGCCCTCTACGGCATCTACTTCGACTTCGACCAGGCGACGATCCGTCCCGAATCCGAGCCACAACTGTCTGAAATGGCGAAGCTGTTGCGCGCACAGCCCGACCTCGGCGTCTACATCGTCGGACATACCGACAACGCAGGCGGTCTCGATTACAACATGGACCTCTCGAAGCGACGCGCAAACGCTGTGGTGCAGGCATTGGCGACCGACTTCCAGATCACCCCGGACCGACTCACGCCCATGGGCGTGGCCAGCTTGTCCCCCGTCGCGGCCAACACAACCGAGGACGGACGCGCCACGAACCGGCGGGTGGAGATGGTCGCGAAATAGCAGCTTTGACCCATGCCGTTCCGACCGATTCACCGCGCTCCGACCCCAGACCAGGCGATAGGCACCGTAGGATGGGTAAAGCGCAGCGAAACCCATCCTCCCCTGCCCTAACCTCAACACCGAGGGCAAATAAGCGCAGCTCATCGGCCGGCTACCGTGACCATGGATCGGATGGTGGTGCACCGCCAAACGAAAGGGGCAGCTATAAATAGGCCGGACCTGCCGTCACGGGTCGCCTGGCCTCGCAATCCGAGCGGTGTCGCCTTTCGAGAACTGGCGAAGCTCTGCGAGCACTACTTCGGCCAGCCACGCCAATCAGGCAGCCACCTGATTTTCAAGACACCCTGGCTCGGCGATCCACGCGTCAACATCCAAGACAAGAGCGGAAAATCCAAGCCCTATCAGGTTAAGCAGATCCTTGCCGCCATCGAGAAGATCGAAAATGGTTGACGCTAAACACTACGCCTATCGTGTCGTTTGGTCCGAAGAGGATCAGGAGTTCATTGGACTCTGCGCCGAGCTCCCGAGCCTCTCCCACCTGGATGAAAACCAGGTATCAGCTCTACAGGGGATTGTCGCGCTCGTCGCGGACGTCATCTCGGACATGGAAGACAGCGGAGAAACGCCCCCAAGCCGATCGCAGATCGGCACTACTCCGGACGGTTCCAAGTTCGTATCACGCCGGAACTGCACCGCCGTCTCGCCATCCGAGCGGCGGAGGCCAACGTCAGCCTGAACAGGATGGTGAACGATCAGCTTGCCAAGTGTTAAGGTAATTCCCGGGAATAAGCATCCCGACTGTGCACGCCCGGAAGACCTGAAGGACTTGTAGGCAATCGCCCGCTCGAAAAGCTTCGGTTTTGAACGTCGCACTTCGGCAAGCGCCCCCTCGTCGAATCGCGACCTATCCATCGCACGCGCCAGCGGCAGCCATGCCGGCTGCTCCGGGAACAGCTCTGTCCCGAGTGGATTTTATCGCCTTCGTCAACGCCAACATCGAAAAGCCCTTCAAAAGGACCGTTCACGGCAATCCATTGGTGGCTTAATGCTCACGGAATTTGAGCACGGCTGTTCTCGCTGGCCGCGAGCCAGCGGGTTTGGCGCCAGGCCGGCGCGGCGATCGGGAAGAGCGGCGTGCCCGGAGACAGCAGGCACAGATACTCGGCGACGGCGCGCCGCTGGCGCTGGTAGCCCTCGCGGAGCACACGCCGGCAATGTTCAAGGCCAACCTGCTCGCCCATGAAATAGCGTGTGCCCTGGTGGAGGCGCTACCCGTTGGCGTCCCACCCCACCATGCCTGGATCTTGGCCTGGTCCGGCCAAGGGAGGCTGTCGTCGGGATCCAGATCGACATTCGGGTCATCGGGGTCGTCGGTGGGACCCGGCTCAAAGTCTCCGGGTGGATTGCGCTCGAAATCGAGCCAAGCCAGATCAAGACCGGTGATCGTGGAGAAGGATTCGCCCGCCAAGCGGGCGGTCACATCGTCGGACATGAGCCTGATGAGCCAGGGGATGTAGTGCATCTGGCCGGCCACCCCAGCCCCGCGGATCAGCAGGCGCTGATTGGCGGGATCATTGGCCATCGATTGGAGAAGACGATGACCGCTCGGCAGATCGACTGCCTTAAGCCACAACTCCAGAGCGGGTGCGCGGAAGGGACCTGGTTTGTCCGCGAGATCCGCCAGAACATCCGAGGAACGGTCCCGATTCCCGAGCAGCAGCGACGACACCGCAGCCCAGAAGCGCGCGCATGGATCCGCGTCCTGCAAACCTCCCAGACAGACATAGACCAGATCGCGTCGGCCAGCCTCCCCGGCGGCACGCAAGGCGCGGGCACGTAGCCTCGGATCGGGATTCTCGATCGCGTGGGCGAGCGTCGCACCCGGGTCGAGACGGTGCATGATGCAGGCGGCAATGCCGACCTCTCGGCGAATGGGCTCCTCGGACGCCAGAAGCTCCGCGACGATGCCTTGGAGGTCTTGGGCCGATACCCATCCGAAGGCGGAGATCAATCCGCGGCGCGCGTCCGCTAGGGTCTCGGCAAGTGCGAAAAGACGATCGATGCGCCCCTTGTCTTTGCTCCCGATCGCACTGACCGCAGCCGCGAAGACCTCCCCGGCCCCGGCGTCTCGAGCGCCGCCTCGCAAAGTCGGGAGCCATGATCACCGGCCACCGCCACTCCGTCCAGATGCGCGGCGATACGCTCGTCGAGACGCGCCAAGTGGAGAAGCTTGACGTGCGGTGCCCGCACCAGCACCGAACGGGTATGGCGCAGGATCGCCGATTCCTCGGCGTGCTGTTGGATGACCGGCAGGATGGGTTGGCGGGAGCTGGTTAACATGGGCCGCGACACCGGGCTGGTCTTTCATTATTGGCGGACGTCATCGTTGTCATTCCCCTACTGATACTCGCCGAGACGCAGTTGAGTTACGACGTCGGCCAACGAAGTCGAGCCTTTAGTAGCCTCAGCGTCCTTAGCGCTACGGAGATCCTGCAAATCCTGATAGTCTTCGAGAGCTTCCGCCACTGCGCGAAACTCCTCGATGGGAAGGACCACGTATTCTTCAGAACCCTCTTTCCCTATAAACTGAGGATGCAAGTTCACCAATCACCTCTTTGCTTAACCGTGCTCTCGGTGCATCACGCGCTCCACGACGACTGTAGCGTCTTCGACCTCGAAAAGCACCCTATAGTTATTAGCGCGCAGACGATACTCCGGCGTGAAGTTGGTGAGGCGCTTTATGTCTCCGGTCAGCCCGCGTTCCAGTCCGCTGAGCTTCTTGGCAATACGAGCAGCGTCTGGTTTCTCAAGGCCACACATATCCTTTATTGCCTGTGGCTTTAGTTCGACCTTCATGGTGGGCTCGTTTGCTATTGAACAGACCTGATATGGGGTAATACCTGCGCTTCCGCCGTTCTTGGCCGAAGCGCCTCGTTAGGAGATCATTAGTTTCCTCGAATTGATTCCAGAATTGAGTAAACGGAGAGTAAGCCGGGTTCTTGCCGTCGGTTAGGCTGATGTTTGTGTTCTCGGTTTGCCGCCTGGTTTCCCGGCGGTGCCACATGATCTCGGCCATACGACGGTTCGTTCCCGGCTCCTCGCAGAACCGGACTTGGAGTGTTACACCATCCGGCTCCCAGCTTGAGTCATCCACCAAGGGACGGGGTAGAGATCATGGATGATCCGAGCACGCGGCAGCAGGGGGCGAATGGCGGCGCTGAAGCGCTTCCAGGTCAACGAGCGGCGCTGACTGCGGCGGTTTAGCCACTTAAACAGCAGGCCGCCGGCGAAGTGGATGTAACTCGCCAAGGCGCGGCCGTTGCCGCTCACCCCGTAGTACTGGAGATGCCCGCGCAGGTGGCGCACGAGGTAGGCCAGCATGGCCGCCCCGCCCTGCGTGCGCAGGCCGCGTAGTCGCTCGTTCAACAGTTTGAGCTTCTTGGCCATGCGCTTGCCGTCGGTCTTGCGCCCGACCACGAACCGGCCCCGACGACTACGGCCCACATAGTGGGTGAAGCCGAGGAAGCTGAAGGTGCGCGATCCTGCCGCGGTGTCGGCACGTTGCCCAAGGGCGTGGCTGCCGAAGCGTAACAGCGCGGTTTTGCTCGGTTCGACTTCCAGGTCGAAGGACGCCAGTCGTTCGGTCATGGCGGCCAGGAAGGCGTTGGCATCGGCCTCGTACTCGAAGCAGGCGACATAGTCGTCGGCGTAGCGGATCAGGTAGGCTTTGCCGGCACAGCCCCTGGCGAAACGTTTCTCGAACCACAGGTCGAGCACGTAGTGCAGGTAGATATTGCTGAGCACGGGCGAGACCAAACCCCTTGCGGGGCACCCTCGTCGCTGGCCGTGAATGCGCCGTCTTCCATGACGCCGGCCTTCAGGAAGCGCCGCACGATCCGCAGAAGATTGGGATCGGCGATGCGGTGCTCCAGGAAGCGCAGTAAATGGGCATGCGAGAGATGATCGAAGAAGCCTTTGATGTCGGCCTCAACCACCCATTGCGTTTCTGCGTTGGTGATGACCTCCGCGACCCGCCGCAACGCATCGTGCGCGCTACGACCGGGACGAAAGCCATACGAGCAGTCGCAAAATTCCGGCTCCCAGATGGCTTGCAGGAGGCGGCTGAGCCGATCCTGCACCAATCGGTCCTCGAAGCTCGGCACACCCAGCGGACGGTAGCGTCCATCCCCCTTGGGAATGTAGCTGCGCCGCACCGGTTGCGGCCGGTAGCCCATTCGGCGTATCCGCGCCGACAGGTCGTCCAGTTGCGCGTCCAGGTCCTTTCCGTAGTCGTCTTTTCTTACCCCATCGACTCCGGGCGCCTTGTTTCCTTTCTGTCGCTCGAAGCTTTCGCGCAAGCCCTCGGGGTCGAACAACAACCCCATCAGAGAATTGAACCGCTCTCGCAGTTGCTCGCGCGCCATCAGTGTGAAACGCTCAAGTTTGGTTGTCACGGACAGAATCCTCTCGGCGTAGGGCCGTGTGTCGCTTTCGCGTTGTCTCAAACCGCCACCCCTTTGCTCGACCCGCATTACCGGGCGTCATCGCTCGTATGGATGGCTCCGACTTCCACGCACCACCGTCCGTGTCCTCGCTTTCTACACTTGTTCACGGGTGCCCGCCTCCGGCGGACCGATACGTGGATCTCCCTGGTTACCACGTGTTCTCCATGTCAGGCTCGATACGGCCTCGGACCCTGGGAGTATCCGTACCGCTCGCCATCGCGCAGCACGGATTGTTGCCTGCCGGAGGGACAAACCCGTCGGCACTCCCGACTGTTCTTTACGGGGCTCAACACCTTCAAGGTCGGCTCCACCCGTTACCTTTGCACCTCGCCTGCTTTCGTGCCTACGCATCGACGTGTCCGTTGCCGTCCACGCCGCAAGGCTCGATACTGGGCTCGCGGCGCACGATTACCCAGGCGGGATTCCCACCCGCTAGAACACGCGGCCTTGCCAGGCCGCACTGTCCCCTGAACCCACCGCACTGTCCCCCATTACGCCCCATTACGCTCCTTGTTTGTACGCTCATTCCTTAACTGAAGCGTGTTCGCAATGTTGTGGCGACACCGGAGATCATAGCTCGGTGCTGGCTTGGCCTGTGCTGCTTCGATAGCCGCTCCAGCCAATCGGCTGCGGCTACGAATTGTGCATAGTTGCTATCGTTCACTTCGAAGATACCCCCCCCCGAATGGGATTCTTCGATGACCGAGAGGATCTCCTGCAGTAAGTCGAGCCTGCTGATCAACGCTTGGTCGTCGCAACCGCGCAGGCGCTGCAGGATCTCTAGCTCCTGTGTCACAGACATGATAGTGGGCATGCTATGGAGCGATACTAGGATGTCTTCGAGCTGCAGGTTCATGTCAGTACGGCGAATTATCCATCGGAATGTGGGCACCATTCGGGTCGGAGCCGAAGGAGCCCCAGGTGCCGCTGGTCCGAAAGTTCTCGGCTGGCCCACCTCCGATCGGCTGCCTGCGAATTGAGGCGGTCGGGCCCGTAGCGGCGTTGGAACCGGGGAAGTTGGCGACGGCGTTCGGATTGACGCCATGCCCGTGGATCGACATATTATGCGTGGCTGTCGTAGTCTGGTGCCTAAAGCCGCCTGCTGGGAAATTGGCAGACGGCACCCAGTTGTTGGGAAGACCATGGTGGGCCGCAAAAGCCTGCACATCGTTATAATCGATACGCCCGTTGTGAACAAGGTCTGAGATATCGGTCGGCGCGGCCTGGAAACGCCCGGTCTGCCGGTTGCGCCATCGGTTAGCATTGGCGTCGACGGTGCAGGATAGCCCGACAGGGTCCGCTAGAAAGAACCTGCTCCCAGCGTACCAATAAAGGTTTGGGCCAACCATCATTCTGAGCGGGTCCTGGGATACGAAGCATCCCAAAACCGGATCATCAAAACGGTATCGGTTGTAGTGCAAACCGGTTTCTGCGTCGGAGTATTGCCCCTGCAACCGTATCGGATTCTCGACCCCGTTGGCATGTAGTTTCGAAATCTTCCCCCATGCCGTATAGATTGCCCCCCACTTCACCTCGCCGCCAGCATCTGTCAAGCCGGTCGGACAACCATTCGGATCGTTGTGATAGTGGTAGACGTGTCGGACAGTTCCCGCGCCCTCAACTAGAGCTAATGGCTCAAAAGTCTCCGGATAATAGACGTATTCCCGCGCCTTCTGCGGAACTGCCGCTTGGGCGTTCTCTCGCCGCTCGGCAATGGCGACGACGTTGCCCGCGACTGCGGGCATAGGTTCCTTCGGCCGGTTGAGTGCAACAACCGACTCCCCTACCAACGCATCGCCATCCCAGTAGAACAGCGAGCGATTCTCCCCGGTCTCCTTGAAAAGCCGCCGACCGAGGGGATCGTATCCATAGCGGGTCACCGTCCCATTACCATAGCTCTCGATGAGTCGCTGATTGGCATCCCACACCAAGCGCAAATCCCGCTCCCCATCCCGCCGCTCAGCCAAATTCCCGGCCCGATCAAATCGGTAGTAAGTCCCCTCATACTCGCCCTCCCGGCTCCACTCCCCCTCCACCACGCCACCGCCCACAATGCGCTGGCGCGTCCCTTCGACAATCCGCGTCCGCAACCGATCACCCGCCGGATCATTAAGATAGCGGGTAATCCGCCGCTGCGGGTCAAGGTGCTCGGTAATCCGACCCAGTGGATCATAACGATAAACATCGACGCCATACTGGCTGTCGCTGCGCTGGGTGAGGTTGCCCGCCGCATCGTATTCGAAGCGCGTGGCGAATATCGGCGACCCATTGGCCGAGACAGCCTGCTCCGTGAGATAGCCGTCGGCGCTGTAGCCGAACTGGCGCGAGAGGTGCGGGCTGAGTTGCTCGCGAGCAATCCTGCCGGCGGCATCCCGCTCGATGCGGATCGGCTCGTCCTGATTGATGCGCAGGGCCACGGCCTGATCGAGCGCATCGAACTCATAAGCAACCGCATTGCCCAGGCTAGTCTCGCGTGCGACCCGATTTCCGGTGGCGTCGTAGCTGTTCTTGATCGAAAAGGCCCCCTGCGACTCCTCCGTCAGGCGGCCCTCGGCGTCGAATTGGCGCTTGATGGCGGCATGTGCGTTCGCGGTCTCGACCAGGTTGCCGTTCGCGTCGTAGGCAAAGGTCTCGACGAAGCCATCGGGCAGGGTTTTTTTGAGGATGCGACCCAAGGGATCGGTGGCGTATCGGATGGTGCGCCCGAGCGGATCGGTGGACGAGGTCAGGTGGCCGCTCGCGTCGTAGGCATAGCGCCGCGCCTGCCCCCAGTAGTCCACCTCCTCGACGATGCGGCCCAGCGCATCGCGCCCGAGGTGGTAGGTTTCACCGCGCTGGTTGGTCACGCCGACCAGGCGCTCCTCGCTGTCATAGTGATACTCGACCTTGTGGCCGTCGGGCTGGATGCGACGCTGGATTTCCCCCAGACCGAAGTATTCCAGCCGGGTCCGGGCCCGGTTCTCGTCGGTGTACTGGGTGAGGTTGTCCTCGGGGTCGTAATCACATGCAATGCTGGCGCCGCTCGGAAGCACCGTGCGCGTAAGCCGGCCCTTTAGGTCGTAGGCGTACTGGGTTTGTTGCCTCAGGGGATCGGATTTTGCTGTGATGTTGCCGAGGGCGTCGTAGGCGAAGTGAGTCGCGTGGTTCAGGGCATCCGTAAGGCGCGTGAGGTTGCCAACGGCGTCGAAAGCGAGGCCGGTGCGCGCGCCTCGGGGATTGACGAAGGCGACGAGTTGGCCTTGTGTGTCGTAGTGGTAGTGCGACTCGGCGCCAAGGGGGGTCACCTGCATCGTCAGGAGATCCCGGCTGTCCCATTCCTGGCCCCAGGTCGCCCCGTTCGGGTCGGTGATGCGAACCGCTTTATCGGCGGCGTTGAACTCGGTGACGATGGCCTTGCCGTCGGGACGGGTCAGGGTGATGAGGTTCCCCCGCTCATCATAGCCGTAGGCCGTCGTTCGCCCGGCCGGGTCTGTTACGCTCGTCGTTCGACCCGCCGGGTCGTAGGTGTAGCTCGTCACCCCGCCAAGGGGATCCGTCTCGCGGACGATCTGCCCCAACTCGTCCATCTCGACCGACCAGCGCTGGCCGAGACTGTCGGTATAGTTGGTCCAGAGTCCTGCGGGGTCGAACTGGAAATGGTAGTCATAGAGACCGCCGTCGCCCCAGGCGTGCACGCAACGGCCGGCGGCGTCGTATTCGTAGTAAAAGGTGAGGCCCGTGCGGTTGGTGTGTTGGGCGAGGCGGCCGTCCGCGTGCCAGCCGAAGGTATAAGGGTTGTCGAGGGCATCGTAGACGTGGGTGAGACTGCCGTTCTCGTCGTACGCGTATCGAGCGAGGGTGCGCTGTTCAGGGAAGTCCGGGTGGTGCAGGGCGATCCGCTCGACGAGCCCGCCCTTGCTCGTGACATCCAGGCGTCGACCGGCGCTCTCGACGACCTGCGCGAGACCCTCGGGACCGCGGATGAAATGCAGGGAGTTGCGGCACGCGTCGACAATGGCATCGACGAGGATCTCCCGCCAATCGCCCCTCTGGAGCGGGAAATACCACGTGAGTCCACCCTTCTTGCGGACGGCGAAGTGCCTTTCGAGTCGGAGGAGCGTCCACCCGTCGACGGCGTCGCGCACCGGCTCGGACTCCGGCAGGTGCTCGAATCGGCACCCCGCCCCGGTTCCGTCGAAGAAGCCGATGGAACCGTCGGCGAGCACTTCGAGCCGCGCGTCGGCGGGGTCTCCCACCCGCGACCGCAGGCGCCCATGCGTTGGCTATTCGATCCGTAATGGCGGGTCCACTGGATGGGAATCCGTCCGGGCAGATCGATGTCGAGCTGATCGACGGCCACTTCGCCGGTGCGCACGTCGACCGGCTCGGCCTTCAGGACCGTGCACTTGAGAAATCCCGGCGGCATGTTCTTGAAGGTCGCCCGCCAAGCGCCCTTGGCCTTGTCGGCGAGCGCGCTCGCCGCCCCGCGCGCGGCTCGGCCCAGCCCCGTCTTTCCCAGCGCCTTCATCACCGGCCCGACGAGGTGCATGGCCATGGACATGAGCGAGATCGTCGGTGGGCCGCCGATCAGCACCGGCGGACCGGCGGGGATCGGGAGCACGACAGACGTCGGCAAGACGAGTGTTTTGGTCCCGCCCTTGCGCTTCGGGTTGAGCCTGGGCGGGGGCGGCATGCCGATCGACTGGCAGGACAGGGCGGGCAGAGCCATATAGGTTGCCGCGTCACCGTCGAACTCGACGGTGGCGCTGCCCATGAAGTTCTCATCCTCGTTTGCCGGCGGGGGTGGCACGAAGACGCCGCCGATCGGGATGTGCGGGGGGATCGCCTTGCCCATCGTTCCGGCGATCGCCCGGTTCATCGCGTTGACCTTGACGGTGGCGCCGATGATCGGTGCGTAGTCGAACGGGTCGAACACGATCCCGACATAGGGATGGGGCACCGGCACCGGCGGAACCGGCCCGGGCGGCTGAATGATGTGTATATCGACCCCGATGACGGGATCGAAATGCTTGGCTGCGGGCATCATGAGGTGGCGGCCCCTGGCTCTAGTCGCCCTTCCCAGCCCTCGCCCATGGCGGTATCAAGGCGCGCTCGCAGCTGTGCCTCCTGCTCGCCGGGGCTCACTTGCCGGCCGACGAGACGCAGTAGGCTCTGTCCGACCCAGGGCAGGGTCGAGCTCGCGCGCTGCTCGGCGGGCATGGCCTCGCCCGCTGCGAGGGCCCGCAAGCCGCAACGCCAGGCATCGGCATCCGCCGTGGCCTGCTCGTGACACCAGGCGGCCATGCGCAGGCTCTCGAGTTTCATGGTCGCGTCATGTGCCTTCTCGGCGAGCGGCGTCACCGCCTCGTAGACGCGGGCGGCCTCGGGCCAGCGCGATCCGGCGACGAGGGCGCTGCCAAGGCCCATTCCGGTGGCCACCTCGAGCTTGGCGCCGGCCGGGTGTGCGGCCTCTGTCGCTCGGCGCGCTGCGACGATTGCGTCCCGATAGCTATCGGCCGACTTATCGATCTCGCCCGCCCCAATCCGCGCCGCGCCAAGCGCCATGTGGATCACGACCTCCTGATCGACCCAGCCCTGCGTCTTCGCAACGGCCAGGGCGCCGGCCGCGGCCTTCTCGGCGGCCCGCGGATTCTTCTTGGCGGCGGCGCTCGCCACGGCGGCGAGGCCACAGCGCAACGTCTTGGCGGGGCCGTCGGCGCCCTCACTGCGGGCCAGCTCCTCGACCGCTGCGCTCATGTCGAGTGCCGGCTCGACGGAGCGCACACGGTCTGGCGCGGATGTTTGCAGGCCGTCAAGGAGCGGCGTGTCAAGCGCGTCGGTCACCATGAACCGGATCGACGCATTCAGGTCTACGCGCGCCAACCGCTCCAGCCACTGGCGCCAGCCTGCAGGGTCTGCAATGCGTTCCGGTGACAGGTAAATGGCGAGGAGCTCCATGCCGTCCGCGTAAAACCGGTGGAAGGAGTCGAGGGCCTTAAGCAACCGAACGCCGTCGGGTTGAGCTGGATCGGGTGGCTGCCAGTCCGCGTTGAGGTTTGCCGCGATTAGATCCTGGCGCGAGCGGTCGAACTGATCGGTCAGTTCTTGGAGCAGCGTCTTGGCGTGTTCCTCGGGTTTGAGGAAGGCACTGCGCAGAGTCAGGAATACGTCTGGAGTGGCTGCGCCGGCTGGCTCTGTCTCAAGCTCGACGAGCATGTCAATCATACGCCGCTCATCGAGATCACAGCGCCAGATGAGGAGTCGCGCCTCGGGATCGGTCGCGAAGCCATTCCAGATGGCCCGCACCTGCTCCAGTCGTCGCTCGATCGCGTTTGCCATTGGTGTCTGCTTGGCCGTCGTGAAAATATTCGCTCGCTGGCTACTCAGTAGAGGCAACCGCCACGCGTCATTCATACCCGCAAGCCGGCATAGACTATTGCGGTTAGACTGGGAACTACGCTGGTGGCGGCCCGTACCCGAGCCAAGCCAAGCCACGCAGTCGAGATTAGCGTTAATCAACCAGGCTAAACCGCGTCCAGAGCGACATGCGTCGTTTTCATTGTTCGTTTAGCTTCGGAGATATCCTCGATCCCAGTGAGACGCGGTTTAGAATTTAGGATTTTTAATACTTTAAACCGCGCCCGCTCCAACAATCGTCGAATCTGCCGGGGGAGATCCCATCCAAAAACATCACATACCGCACCGGGCGCGGTTTAATTGAGCTTGATCGTGGCCCCCATGACCGTAACCAGAGCTGCGGACTGGATCGTGATCCCCGCAGGCCCGATCTCGATGATGGAGCCAGCGGCGGACAGGGTGATCTTGGTGGACGATGTGATCTCGATAGACCCGGCAACGGAGATGGTCTGATTTCCGCCCACGGTGACCTGATCGTTCCCGATAACGTCGCTGCTCCGGTCACCCTGGACCTCGAGCGTGCGACTGCCGCCCACGTTCGTAACCTGATTGGCCCCGACATCGGTCTTCTGGATGGCGCCGATGAGGTTCGTCTGGTCAGAGCCGACCTCCAGCTTCTGGTTGGAACCCACAGAAGTGGTCTGATCACTCCCTACGGTGATCGCCTGATTGCTCCCGATTGTCTCAGTGTCGTCCACGCCCACGGTGGTGGTCCGCTTGTTGTGTATCACGTCGGTTTGGTCGTGCTGGATGGTCGTGCTCATGTCGTATTGGCCGTGGATACGGATGAGCTCATTTCCCTTGGTGTCGTCCATGATCATTTCATTGTAGCCCGCCCCGCCCTTCGTGCTGTTGGATTTGAGCCCACTAATCACGGCGCTATCGGGAAGGCCATAGGGGGGCATGCAGTCCCCATTGTAGACGCGGCCGGTAATGATCGGCTGGTCCGGGTCGCCTTCCAGGAACTCGACGATAACTTCCTGGCCGATCCGCGGTATGGCGACCGCGCCCCAGTTCTTGCCGGCCCAGGGATGTGACACCCGTACCCAACATGAGCTGTTTTCGTCCTGCTTCCCGTAGCGATCCCAATGGAACTGGATCTTGACCCGACCGTATTGATCTGTCCAGATTTCCTCCCCGGCCGTACCGACGACGATTGCCGTCTGCGGTCCCTGGACGACCGGCTTCGGGGTCTCGCGTGCCGGGCGGAAAGGGGTTTGCGCATCCATGACGGTCAGGCTGCTCGCGAAGACCGGCTCGGCCGGGTTCGACTCAAAGGACCCGAATTCGTCGGACCTGAGGCGATAATCGGCCGAGAGGATGAGATACTCTCGGTTCTGATCCTCGCGCCGGTGCCCGGTCAGCGAGAAGAGCGCCCCGGGGGCAAGTCCACGGGCGGTGCCTCGCGCTTTGGCAATCTCATGTATGGCCTGAGCCTCCTCCATCCGCACCCGCGCATAGGTTTCGCTGTCGCCGGCTTCAACATAATTGCCCGGATAATCGAAGACCTCGTAATCGGCGAGCTCGTGTGGCTTGGGGCTGCTTCGAGTTGCGAGCAGATTCTTGCGCGGTGCAGTGAAGTCGAAGGAGGTATTGGCGAAGGCGCCGGGACGAACCTGTTGCTCGATCGACCAGGTGTTGATGTGGTCACGCTCGCGCAGCGAATCGGCATCGGGCGGGTAATAGGGTACCTCCTCGTAGCCCGCGATGGTTGAATGAGCGCTGTAGCTGTCGGCCAGAATCAGATGATGCTTGCCGTCCTGGTGCTCGAAGAAGTAGTAGATGCCCTCATGCTCCAGCAAGCGGCTGACGAAGCTCAGGTCCGTCTCGCGATACTGAACGCAGTAGACCCACTGCCGATAGCTCCCGGAGAGGCGCTCTTCGAAGTCGGTGAATCCATGCTCGCGGAAGATGGATTTGACGATATCCGGAACCGTCTGCTCTTGAAAGATACGACAGTCGGCCGTGCGCGAAAGAAACCAAAGCCAGGGCACCAATGTGGCTTTATAGAGTGCGTCGGCGCCGTCGAAGCCAACGTGTGAAAAACGATTGATCCAGCCGTTGAACCATCGCTTGCTTCCATCCATCAACCGCAGCGAGACGGTGGCCGGCTTGCCGAGCAGATCCGAGGGGGCGATATCGATGTCTTCGCTGCTGAGGTCCAACCTGTATTCGAACAAGGCGCTGATGCGCTCGTTTGCGGTCATGCTCCGCAACAGAAGCGCATCCTCGCCGAGCGGCGTTTTCACCGCAAGGGTCCGATCACGTTGGCTTAAAGGCATTGCAGGCCCTCGACCGAGATTCCAACCGATTATAGTCGAGTCGCAGGCATACGCCAGCCCGGCGATGCCACGCGACTCATTGACTCATTCGAAACTGTAGCTGAAGCCATCCTCGCCCGATCCGATCGCAATCCTTCCGATCGTTTTGCCCTCAAGGGTCCGATTGAGCAGCTCACGACTGATGGCCGGCAGCACCGTATTGGTGAGGATGGCATCCACCACTCGCGCGCCGCTCTCGACCTCGGCGCAGCGTCGGGCGATCAATTCGATGACGGCCTCGTCGTAGGTCAGCGCGGCGCGATGGTTCTCTGCGATCCGCCGAACGATGCGGCCCAACTGCAACCGGATGATGGCGCCGAGCATCTCGTCGCTCAGCGGGTAGTAGGGAATGGCGACGAGCCGTCCGAGCAGCGCCGGCGGGAAGACCTTGAGCAGGGGTTGGCGCAAGGCGGTGGCCATGCCCTCGACGTCCGGCATCAGATCCGGGTCCTTGCAGAGCGACATGATCAGATCCGTGCCCACGTTGGTCGTCAGCAGAATCAGCGTATTTCGGAAGTCGATATAGCGCCCCTCGGCGTCCTCCATCCAGCCCTTGTCGAAGACTTGGAAGAAGATCTCGTGCACGTCCGGATGGGCCTTCTCGACCTCGTCGAGCAGGACCACACTGTAGGGTTTGCGTCGGACGGCCTCGGTCAGGATGCCGCCCTCGCCGTAGCCGACATAGCCGGGGGGCGCGCCCTTGAGCGTGGAGACCGTGTGGGCCTCCTGGAACTCGCTCATGTTGATGGTGATGATGTTCTGCTCGCCGCCGTAGAGAGCTTCGGCGAGGGCGAGGCCGGTCTCGGTCTTGCCGACACCGGAGGGACCGGCGAGCAGGAAGACGCCGATCGGCTTGCCCGGGTTGTCGAGCCGAGCGCGCGAGGTCTGAATCCGCTTGGCGATCATCTCGAGCGCATGGCGTTGGCCGATGACACGCTTGTTGAGTGTGTCGGCCAGGTTCAGCACGGCCGTCACCTCGTCCTTGACCATGCGTCCGACCGGGATGCCGGTCCAGTCCGCGACGACCGAGGCCACCGCTTGGGCGTCGACCCCGGGCAGGATCAGCGGACGCTCGCCCTGCAGGGTCTGCAGCTCGGCTTGGAGTGCGCGCAGCCGCTCCAGTGCCGACTGACGCTCGGCATCGGACAGCGGTGACGGACCAGCCGAAGCGACGGGGTCGGAAACGGAAGCAGGATCCGGCGTCGACCCATCGCTCTCGTTCGGAGCCGGTTTCCCCGAGCCGGGTGCGACCGCCTCGGCCGCCTGTTCCAACGGGCTGCCTGTCCCCTCGACCGGGGCCAGATGACCGCGAAGCTCCGCACGCAGATCGAGGATCTGCTGAACCAGCGCCTTTTCGTCGGTCCACCGGGTCTGGAGCCCCTCCAGGCGTTCCCGCTCGGCGGCCAGCTTCTCGCCTGCCGCGTGCGCCCGCTCCAGGGTATCCACACCCACCGCCGTCTCGCGATCGATGATCGCCAGCTCCGTCTCGAGACCTTCGATCCGGCGTCGGCAGTCCTCGACCTCGGCCGGCTCGGCCGCCTGACTGATGGCGACCCGCGCGCAGGCGGTATCGAGCAGGCTGACCGCTTTGTCGGGCAATTGACGCGCGGGGATATAGCGATGCGAGAGTCGCACGGCACTCTCCAAGCCCTCGTCGAGCAACTGCACCCGATGGTGCTTCTCAAGGGTCGAGGCGATCCCGCGGACCATGAGGATCGCCTTCTCCTCGCTCGGCTCGTCGATCGCGACCACCTGGAAGCGGCGGGTCAAGGCCGGATCCTTCTCGATGTATTTTTTGTACTCGCTCCAGGTCGTGGCGGCGACCGTGCGCAGCGTCCCTCGGGCGAGCGCCGGTTTGAGCAGGTTGGCCGCGTCGCCGGTGCCGGCGGTCCCGCCGGCGCCGATCAGGGTATGGGCCTCGTCGATAAAAAGGATGATCGGTTTGGGGGATGCCTGCACCTCTTCGATCACCTGACGCAGCCGGTTCTCGAACTCGCCCTTCATACTCGCGCCGGCCTGCAGCAGGCCCACGTCCAGGGTCCGCAGGCTGACCTCCTTGAGCGGTGGCGGCACCTCTCCCGAGGCCAGGCGCAGGGCGAAGCCTTCCACGACGGCCGTCTTACCCACGCCGGCCTCGCCGGTCAGGATGGGGTTGTTCTGGCGCCGCCGCATCAGGATGTCGATCATCTGGCGGATCTCCTCGTCGCGACCGACGATGGGATCCAGCTCGCCGTTGCGGGCGCGCTCGGTCAGGTCGATGGAGAATTGCTTGAGCGCTTCCTGCTTGCCCATCTGGGCCGGGGCTATCGCTCCGCTCGTCTCTCCCGGCGCGGCGCCGCTGCCGACCTGGAACCCGTCGCTGGCGCTCAGGCGATCCTCCGGCGAGCCCGAGACGATTTCGGCGAATCGATCGGTCAGGGTATCGGTGACGATCTTGTCGAACTGGCGCGAGATCCCGAGCAGGGCGCTGCGCAGACCGCGGGTCTTGAGCATCCCGACCAGGAGATGGCCGGTGCGGACCTGCGACTCGCCGAACATCAGGGTCCCGTAGGTCCAGCCCCGCTCGACGGCCTCCTCGACGTCGGAGGACAGATCCGAGATGGAGCGCGAGCCGCGCGGGAGTCGATCCAGGGACTCGGTGAAGTCGCGCGCCAGTCCGGCGGGATCCAGATCGAATTGTCGGATGATCCGATGCAGGTCCGAGTCTTGATTCTGGAGGATCTGATTGAGCCAGTGCACCAGCTCCACGTAAGGATTGCCGCGCATCTTGCAGAAGACGGTGGCGCTTTCGATGGCCTTGTAGGCCAGCGGATTGAGCTTGCCGAAGAGGGCGGTGCGGCTGATCTCGGTCATCGTGTGCTCCTCGTCGAATCGAGCCGCTTGTGCGGATCGAGCTTCAAATCGTCGCCGTCCCGACCCAGCGGGCCGCTCGCCAGCCAGGTCGTCCAACCCAGCTGACCGCCACTACCGAGACACAGCGGCGGCACCTCGGCGGCCGCAAGCACCGGATTCAGATCCCACTCGAGCTGGTCCCCGACATAGTTCCGCACCAGCGCCTTGATGCGCGGCAGGGTCTCCCCGCCGGGCAGCAGCCGCAGATAATCGGCCAAGCCGACCGGACCGATCGACACGCGAAACTTCGATTGGTGATCCCACACCCGCCCGCCAAGCGTCGTGGTGAGTCCCAAGGCCCCCGTGCCGGGCGACTCGCCGAGGCGCAACAGGCAATCGGGGGGCAGGACCAGCCAATGCCCGATGAGCTCCTCGATCCGCACCGGCAGCCGCAGAAACTCGGCCAGCATGGCGCGCAGCCCGTCCGGATGGCGCGTCTGGCAGGACAGGTGCCCGGCGAAATGACGCTTGGCCAGATCCGGCATGGCGTCGCGCCCCTGATAGGCCGGCATGCCGGTCCCGGCCAGGGAGCCGAGATAGGTCCCGAAACGGTCCTGCGTAGGGCGGTCGAAGCTGACCGCCGGCTGGGCTTGGGCCCAGCCGCGATAGAAGAGCGTCAGCATCCGATGATGAAAGACATCCAGAAAGCGCGCGAAGGTCGGATCCGCGGCGTTGCGTTGCCGCTCGCGCGCGTACTCGGTGAGATGCAGCGGCAGCGGACCGTTGGGGCCGAGCAGACCGAAGAAGTAGACCAGGAGCCGCGCCGGCCGTCCGGACGCGGGCCTTACCAGGGCGGCGAGCTCGGCCGGTGCGAAGATCATCGAAGGCTGCTGGCCCAGACGGATCGGATCCTCGACGGGTCGGGCCGAGGCGCCGATCCGCGGGCGCTCCGGCTGAAGGGCTTCGAGCCGACGCAACGTGTGAAAAAAACCGAAGCGCCAAGGTGCGGCCGCTAGCTCGCCGAGCAGGGCCTGCTTGGCGCGGTCGCGAGCCGTTTCGGGCAGCGCCGGGCTCGGCGTCGCCGATGGCTCGGGTCCGGCCCTCTGCCCCGGTCGGGCAAGATCGCCCGGAGCAAGGCCAACCGCGAGCGCCGTCACAGGATCGGTCTGCGGCCGATCGTCGCTGGCCATCGCATCACCTCTCCACGGTCGGTCTTGAGTAGGGTCTCGGTAAAGCTGTTGATCGAGCAGTAGCGGGCAAAGAAGCGTTCGAGTACGGACCCCAGGAGGAAGACCCCGGTGCCCTCGAAGGCGGTCTCGTCGCAATGCAGACTGATCTCCAAACCGCGCGCATAGGTGACGGGCCGCACGCCGGGCAGGCGTCGGGTGATGGGGCGGGAGGCGACGCCGCGCAGACCTTCGACCTGATGACGGACATCGGCGTTGGCGAGATCCGCGTAAAGGGCCAAAAGCTCGCGGAGTGCCGCCGCGCCGGTCCCGCCGTCGCTGTCGGCGATCGAGAGATAATTCAGAGACAGATGGCTGATGAGACGCCAGGCGGTGTCGCCGTGCGCATGCGAGGGCTGCGGCCGGGTCGGCCCGGCCAGCACGCGAACCGCCTGCACGGGCGCGCCGATCTCGAGGGAGAAATCCGTCTTGCCGGTCCCGACCGGCATCTGCAGCGGCAAGTCCCGGTTGGTGCAGAGTCCGGTCACCGCAAGTTGACGAAGCTGGCTCGACCAAGGGGCATCCCCGCTGTCGACGAGGTTCACGTAGACCTCGCTGCCGATGTAGCTCGAGCGCGGCCCCTGTCGGCGTTGCCGCGAGGAGAGCCGGCGCGGCACCCGGTGCACGCTGTAGTAGGCCCGCTCGGCATCCCGCGCGCTCATATCGGTGGCGGAATAGAAGGGCCTGAACTCGCGCATCTCCGTCGTCGCGGCGCCGTAACCCGTCACACTGTCGACGCGATAGACCTCGAAGTCCATCGGGCGGGTGCGGTCCGGAACGATGTGATAGTCCGGCCCGGCATCGCCGAGATGGATCCGGTCGCAGCGCTTGGGAAACAGGTTGATGGCCGGGGTGCAATGGAGTGCGAAATTGCCCGCGCCGAGGACGCCGTCGAGGGACGGGGCCGTCTGATCGAAGAGCAGGATCAGATCGACCTCGGGCGCGGCGATGCGTCGCAGGATCGGCCCCAGCGCATCGATGGCCACGAAGAGGAATCGCGCAGGAAAGGCGAAGTACTCGTGCAGGTGCCGATACCCGTGAAAGGATGTCGGAGCATAGGGCAAGAGGGCCTCGTCTTCTTCGAAGCCGAGCGGACGCAGGACGCTCGGCGGGAGCACCTCGATCCAGGGCACCGGGCGCGCCGTCGGCTGGACCAGCACCGCCGTGGTTTTGCCGAGCAGCTGGGCGTAGAGATCGAACGGGATCTGGTCGGTCCCTTGCAGGAAGAGATCCAAACGGAACAGGTCCGGCCGGCTCGGGGCGAGCTGCGCGAAGGTCAGGCCGGCCGTCATGCGCAGGCGCAGCCGGATCCCCGCCTTGCTGCGTTGCAGGGCCGGCAGATCCGCCCTTGCGACCGGCCCGATGTGGGTGAAGTATTCCGCCTCCGTCAGCTCGAGGGGCCAGAGCCGGACCTCATGGGCCGTGCGGTACTCGCAGGCGGTCTGCTCGCCCTTGCCGATGGTGCTGCGCAATTGCGTCTCGCGCGGGAGAGCGACTCCCTCGACCAGCGCCCCTTCGTTGAGATCCGGCTCCATCTGGACCACCGCCATCGATGGGGTCGGCGCCAGATAGTGAGGATAGACGGTCTCCAACAGGTGCTGCGTGAAGGCCGGAAACTCGGCATCGATCTTGAGCTGGACCCGGGCGGCCAGGAAGGCAAAACCCTCCAGCAGGCGCTCGACATAGGGATCGGCGCACTCGAAACCGGAAAGACCCAGCCGTCCGGCGATCTTGGGGAATTCGGCCGCGAACTCGCCGCCCATCTCGCGCAGATGCGTCAGCTCGCGGTTGTAGTAGGACAGGAGACGTGGATCCATGATGTCGCTCAGCCGCTCGACGAGGTCGTCTCATAGACATGGATCTCGCCGTTCTCCAGATCCACGTCGGTCTTGAGATACAGACGCTGCGGCATGGGCGTGCCCCAAAGCTCCCCTTCGATATCGAAACGGATGGCATTCGGCGTCATTTGCTCGGCGTCGACGATGGCACGGATACTCAGGCCCTGCCGCAGGATGCGTGGCTCGAAGCGCAAGATGGCCTGGCGCAGCAGGCGCTCCAGGGTCAGGACGTCGAGCCCCGAGAGGTTGCGCCCGGCGAGGTCCGGCATCCCGTAGTTGACGACCGAGGATTGAACCTGCGGATAGGGGTCCAGGTCCTGGACGGTCGCCAGATCGCAGGCGTTGAGGAGCCACTCCAGGTCGCGGATGACACATTGCTTGAGCTTGCGCGGCGAGAGGACGCGCTGGTCCCGCGACTCCTCGCGCTGTTGCGGTGCGTCGTCGGTCAGCCGGTCGAGCAGCGAGGGCTGGAGGCGCTCTTTCGGGGTCAGATCCGCCATTGCAGTCAGGACACCCCTTCCGACGGCGTATCGATCTCGATCCGGCGGGTCGCCAGCAGGGGATAGTCGCCGACGTCCGTGGTCAGCATGCGCTGACCCAGACCGGTGAAGAGCTCGCCGCCCTGCTCCGTCCACTCGGTCAGACGCGCGAGTCGAATACGCGGATCCGGACTCGATTCCGAACCCGGATAACGGGACGGAACGAAGGCGACCGACTCGCCCCCGTTGGCCCAGGTGATGTGTGCCGGAGCCCAAACCAGGTCCCGTAGATCGGCCGGCTCCTCGAGGACCAGCGTCCGCAAGTGCTGGAACGGGACCCAGGTATAGCGTCCGTCCACGATGATCTCCAGCATGGGTCCCAGGCGCCCGTCGGCATCGGCGATCCAGGCAAACGGCTCCCCGTCGATGCGCCCCGAGGAGGCCGGCGCGGCCTCCAATGCCTGCTCGCGCAACGCCTGCGACTGCTCCATGCGCCCCTGCGCAGCAAGACGCAGTGACTGGAACAGGAGTGCGACCCACTGTGCCGGCTCGCCCAGAACCAGCGGGTCGCGCTCCCCGGCGAAGACCTGCGCGCGCAGGACCTCGCAGCTCAGAAGATCGCGATAGGTGCTGACCATGGCCAAGGTGCCGGCATCCAACTCCCCGGCGACATTGAGCTGAGTCAGCGCCCGGTCCCACCGACCCAATACGGCAAACAATTGAAACAGAAAGGTCCGCAGACGCGCGTCCCCCGGCGAGCGTCGAACGCGATCGGTCAGATCGGCGAGGGCGGCATCCAGGTCGCCTTGCTTCAATGCCTCTTCGGCACCCATGGGCAACTCCCGGCGCCGAACATCAGGTGTCCGGCGCACTCAGGCTTCAGCGGTTACGCATGACCCGGCGACATAAACCGCGTCCAGAGCGAGATGCGTCGTTTTCATTGTGCGTTTGGCTTCGGAGATATCCTCGATTCCAGTGAGACGCGGTTTAGAATTTAATATCTTTTAAAATCTTAAACCGCGCTGGGTCCAACGATAACCGCGCTGGGTCCAACGATCGTTAAGTCTGCCGGAGCCGATCCCATCCAAAAACATCGCATACCGCGCCGGGCGCGGTTTAATCCTGCTTGTTCGCCTCGAGATTCCAGGTCCGGTCGGTCGCCGAGCCCGGCTTGCCGGTATGGTCGATCGGCGTGTACTCCCACTTGATCTTGCCGTATGCGAAGGTCACCTGCTCAAGTGGCTTGATCTCGTCGCTGCTACTGCCGCCGGGCGACACGGAGGTGACGATACAATCCTCCAGCGTGTACTTCATAAAGGTATGCTTGTCGCCGGTGGCCAGACAGAGCTCAAGCTCGACCTTCGGGATGTGATCACCCCTCGCGCATTTAATGTTGAGATCCGGCGTGGCATTGTCGATGGTCTTGGCCACCGCGAGATTCTGGAAATCGGCTCGTCCGCCGGTGCGCCCGCCCGTCGCGCTGGCACCCGACACGGGCTGCGAGACACCGTGACTGTAGCTCAAGACCTCGATCCACTTATCGTGGGCATCGTCGGTGCTTTCGCCATCGATGCCTTCGATCTTCAGGAACATATCAACGGCCATGACAAACCTCCTCGCTGCTAAAGTACGAATGATGATTGCCGACGCCTTCGACCATCGGCCTGTGGAGTCACCGATTCCCCAACGGACCTGCGTGTGCTCTGTGCGTGCTGAACCGCGTGCAGAGCAAGATGCTCATTTTCAAGCGAGCTCGACGTTTGGTGCATCCCCGGCCCTTAGCGGAGACGTGGTTTAAGATCATATATTGTTTAATATCTTAAACCGCGCCGGCTCCACCGCCTATCAAGTCCGCCAGGGCCGACCCCATCCACAACCATCGCATACCGCGCTGGGCGCGGTTTAAGTCTTCTGCGAAGGCAGCTTCGAGACCAACCGCAGAGAGACGGTCAGGCCTTCGAGCTGATAGTGCGGTCTGAGATAAAAGACCGAGTTGTAATAGCCCGGATTTCCTTCGACCTCCGTGACGACGACCTGCGCGGACGCCAGCGGCTTACGGGCCTTGTCGACCTCAGATGCGTTGGCCGGATTGGGCTCGACATACTTGTTGATCCATTTATTGAGCCACTTCTCCATGTCGTCGCGCTCCTTGAAGGACCCGATCTTGTCGCGCACGATCGCCTTTAGATAGTGCGCAAAACGGCAAACCGCGAAGAGATACGGCAGACGGGCCGACAGATTGGCGTTGGCGGTCGCATCCGGGTCGTCGTACTCGAAGGGTTTCTGCAGCGACTGGGCACCGATGAAGGCCGCAAAGTCGGTATTCTTCTTGTGCATGAGGGGCATGAAGCCGTTCTTCGCGAGCTCGGCCTCGCGCCGATCGTCGATGGCGATCTCGGTCGGACACTTCATATCCACACCGCCGTCGTCGGTGGGGAAGGTGTGCACCGGCAGGCCTTCGACGGCACCGCCGGACTCTACGCCGCGGATGCGCGAGCACCAGCCGTAGAGCTTGAAGGCCCGGTTGATGTTGACGGCCATCGCATAGGCGGAGTTCGACCAGGTATAGCGGCTGTGGTCGCCCAAGCCGGTCTCTTCCTCGAAGTCGAACTCCTCGACCGGATCGGTCTTGGCCCCGTAGGGCAAGCGGGCCAGGAAGCGCGGCATGGCCAGACCGATATAGCGCGAATCCTCTGACTCGCGCAGCGATTTCCAGGCCGCGTATTCGGGGGTTTGAAAGATCTTGGTGAGATCGCGCGGATTGCTCAGCTCCTGCCAGGACTCCATCTGCATGATGCCCGAATCCACCCCCGCGATGAAGGGGGTATGCGCGGCGGCGGAGATCTGAGCCATCTGGCCGAGCAGCTCCACATCCGGCGGGCTGTGATCGAAATAGTAGTCCCCGACGATACAGCCGAACGGCTCCCCGCCGAACATGCTGTATTCCTCCGTATAGATTTTCTTGAAGATCGGGCTTTGGTCCCACGCCGTGCCTTTGAATTTCTTCAGAGACTTATGCAGCTCCTTTTTCGAGATGTTCATCACCCGAATCTTGAGCATCTCGTCGGTCTCGGTGTTGTTGACGAGATGATGCAGACCGCGCCAACTGCCCTCGAGCTGCTGGAAATCAGCGTGATGCAGGATCAGGTTGACCTGCTCGGTCAGCTTGCGATCGATCTCGCCGATGATCGACTCGATGGTGCGCACGGCATCGTCCGAGATGAGCGAGGTCTGCTCGAGCGCCTGGGCTGCGAGGGTCTGCACCGCACCCTCCACCGCCTCGCGAGCACGGTCGGAGCGGGGCTTGAATTCCTTCTGGAGCAGCGACGTAAAGGCGCCGGCCTCCATCGGCTCGGCGGTTGCGCTCTCGCGGGCCTGCGGTTGGGTCTCGGTCTCGGCCATCTTATTTCTCCTCCGCCTGAGACTGCTCGTCCGCCGGCTTCGGCGCGGCGGCAAGGGCCTGCAACAGGGTCGGGTCTTGGAGCACCTTGGCGATCAACTCCTCGGCACCGCTCTTGCCGTCCATATAGGTCAGGAGGTTGGCGAGCTGCGAGCGCGCATTGAGCAGGTTGTTCAAGGCGTCGACCTTGCGCGCGACCGCCGCCGGGGAGAAGTCGTCCATGCTCTCGAAGGTCAGCTCGACGTTCAGGTTCCCCTCGCCGGTCAGTGTGTTGGGGACCTGGAAGGCCACGCGCGGCTTCATCGCCTTCAATCGATCGTCGAAATTGTCGACGTCGATCTCGAGCATCTTGCGGTCGGCGACCGGCGGAAGGGCCTCGACGGGCTTGCCCGAGAGATCCGCGAGGACACCCATCACAAAGGGCAGCTGGATGGTCTTTTCGGCACCGTAGAGCTCGACGTCGTACTCGATCTGTACCCGCGGCGCCCGGTTGCGGGCGATGAACTTCTGACTACTTTCTTTCGCCACTGAGAGTCTCCTCGGTCTCGAAGGATCCGCGGCTTCGGGTCAACAGCAAACAGCCGCAGGCCAGGTTTCAGCTCTTGTCGTCGATCCCGCACACCTTCTGGATCTGGGGTAAGGCATCGGGTGCAAGATCGCGCACGATATCGACGAAGTTGCCGGTCACGAGCCGTCGTGCACGCTTCAACAACAAAGGAACGGGGCTCGATGGCTCGAATCGCAGGTAGTAGTCGCAGAGTCGGTCCAAGGCTTGGACCACATCCTCTCGCGAGCTGATTTGGGTCCGGACACCTCCCGGAGACGAGTCGGGCAGCCCTACCCGCTCGGCTACCGGATCGACGCCGATGTGGACATCGGCATCCGACCCCGGTCGGCGTTCGCCGAGGCGTGCTTGCAGGAAGGCCTGTATCGCGGACAGCAGAGCCGTCAGCGGCTCCAGATTCGGCATGAGGTGCGACGGGACGTGCGCGGCCAACGCCTCACCGAATACGTGCACTTCGGCAACCGCGGCAGTCGCGTAGAGCGCGGTCACGCTCAGCTCCTCCGGATCGCAATCCTGGAAGGCCGCGGCGATGGCGGCGCCGTCCAGAGGCTGAGCATCCCGAGCCGCTGCCGCCTTGCCCTCCGCGACCGCGATATCACGATAGCTGATGGCTCCGAAGATCCGGGAACGGATCAGAGGGGTTGCGCGCAGCGGACGGAGCATGGTGTCCGGCTCGCTCAGCGCGAGCAGAGCATTCAGTCGGATGCTGGGATCCAGGTTGTCCTCTGGGTCGAGTTGCGGGTGCAGGGTGTCCCAGAATTCCGCCACCAAACCGCTTAGGAGCCGAAGCCCTTGACTCAGGCCGACAAGCCCATCCGTATGCATCAGGGCGCGCGTCAGGAAGACGGCGGAACGCAGATCTTTCGAGCGTGCCAGGAGGCGCAGCGCCAGTGCCCGCACCGAGGACCAATCCGGATCTTCCGCGGGAACCAGGCTCTCGCCCATGCGCCGCTCGGGCGTGCCTGCAGCGGCCTGCACCATGGCCAGGAAATCCGCGTCGTATTCAAGATCATCTCCGCTCGGAGACTCGGCGGAGACCGGCTGAAGCAGCGCATCGAGGTCCAGCTCTTTCATCGTGTCTGTACACCGAGTCTGAGTCGAGAAGCCGGACCTGTAGCGATTCAGAATGCGATCGCCGATGGAGCTCGATTGCAGTGTCGACATCACGGGGCGTAATCGTTCGGTTACCGCGGCTTAACACACGCAGGCCGTAGACTCGGCAAACCGCCAACTGGATTACACTTTTTGTGAGGTGAACGACAAAACGCATCCGGGGATGCATCCCTCCGCCACGCAATCGCGCGCTCCCCCCTGCGAACATGGCCGAAAACCAACAACCTGTCTCGGGTTTGAAAATTAGGCGTTGCAAGGGCAACTGTCAAGAGCACGAAACGGCATCGATGATCCTGCTTGCATCGACATCATCGTCCCCGGCGCAACGTCTGCTCGACGAAAATCTCCATCGGGAAACGGCATTTCGTCGAGGGCGACGGAAATCCAGGGCTCAGCTCAGAAACAACGCCGCCACCGCCTCCGGTGCGGACGGAAAATAGAGATGCAGATAGCTCGCCCGCACCGGACCGAGCCGATAGAAGGGCTCGCCGGGCTGTCCGTCCGAACGACGCCGTCCCCTGAATATCGGCGTCATCGGGCTCTCCAGCGCTGAATGATGAAAGCTGTGCCCGCGCGCCTCGCCCCCTGGCAGCGCGATCGATTCGAGGCCCAACCCGACCAGACGCGGCATCAGGCGCGCCTGCCCCGGCAGCAGACCGACCATGTTGCCGCATTCGCCGTCGCGATCGAGCAGTGAGTCGAGCAGATAGAGCATGCCTCCGCATTCGGCATAGATCGGTCGACCCGCGCTCGCATGTGCCTGAAGGGACGCCTTCATCGCGCGATTCCCCGCCAATCGCGACAGATGCAGCTCGGGATATCCGCCGGGAAGGTAGATGGCGTCGGCAACCACGGCGGCGTCCGCGAGCGGGGAGAACGCGACCAGCTCGGCGCCCATCGCGCGGAGCTGGTCCAGATTTTCCGGGTAGATGAAGCTGAAGGCGGCGTCGCGGGCGACGGCGATCCTGCGCCCGGCCAGCAGGAGCGGCACAACCGAGGCTGCCTCGGCTGGGGAGTCGAAACGCACCGGTTCGGGGAGCCGCGCCAAGGTGGTGCCGGCAATCACCTGCGCCGAGGCGTCGAGGCGCGCATCCAGATCGGCGATCTCGCCGGCCTGGACCAGGCCCAAATGTCGGCTGGGCAGCGTCGCCTCATCCACCCGCGGCAGCGCGCCGAGAAAGGGGATGTCTTCCGGCAGACCGGCCGCCAGCATCTCGGCATGACGCGCACCGGCAACCCGGTTGGCGACGACGCCTGCGAACGGGAGGCTCGGCCGATAGCGGGCCAGTCCGAGCGCGAGTGCACCGAAGGTTTGGCCCATGCCGCCGGCGTCGATCAGCACCGCTACCGGGACACCGAAGGTCTGCGCGAGGTCGGCCCCGGAAGGGGTGCCGTCGAAGAGCCCCATCGCCCCTTCGATCAGGATGAGATCCGCCGCGCCGGCGGCCGCGTAGAGCTTGCGCCGCGAGTCGGTCTCGCCGACCATCCACAGATCGAGAGACTCGACCGGCGTTCCGGCGGCGCGTGCGAGGATCATGGGGTCCAAGAAGTCAGGTCCGGTCTTGAAGACCCGCACCCGCCGCCCTTGGTTGCGGTGATGGCGCGCCAACGCGGCGACCAAGGTCGTCTTGCCTTGACCGGATGCCGGAGCGGCGAGAAAAAGCGCGGGGCAGATTCGGGCAATAGACATGGCTCAAAGGTCGATGCGAGCGTGTGGAAGACGACGAACCGGCACGGCCGGACGCATTGCGCCCCGATCGACCGGCCATCTATGCTGTCGGCTCGAGCCACCGTGCCGGAAGCCTCTTCGCCGATGCCATGCACCGCAAGTCGACAGCGAGCACACTCTAATGGGTAAGGTTCGGCATGGGTAAAGTCTGGTTCGTCGGCGCCGGTCCGGGTGCGGCCGATTTGATCACGGTCCGCGGCAGTCGTCTATTGGGCGAGGCCGGGGCCGTTCTCTACGCCGGATCGCTCGTCTCCCGGGCCGCCCTGCAATGGGCGTCGCCCGGCTGCGACGTTGCCGACTCCAAGGGCATGGATCTCGGCGAGATCACCGGCTGGCTGATGGATCGGGCACAATGCCACGCGACGGTCGTGCGTCTTCAGACCGGCGACCCGGCGCTGTACGGCGCGCTGGCGGAGATGGCAGGGCCCTTGGACCGCGCCGGGATCCCGGTCGGCATCGTGCCCGGCGTCTCCTCGGCCATGGCCTCGGCCGCGGCCGCGGGCGAGACACTGACCCTTCCGGAGGTGACCCAAACGGTCATCCTCACCCGCATCGAGGGACGCACGCCGATGCCCGAGCGCGAGTCGCTCGATGCCTTGGCGCGCCATCGTTGCTCGCTCTGCATCTTTCTCTCGATCGCCCACATCGATGCGGTCATCGAGGCACTGCGCAGCGCCGACTGGCCTGACTCCGCCCCCATCGTTGTCGTGGAGAAGGCGACCTGGCCGGGCGAGGAACGTGTCCTGCGCGGCACGCTCGCGGACATTGCCGAGCAATGCCGCGCCGCCGGGATCGACCGCCAGGCCATGATCCTCGCAAGCCCGGCCCTCGGTGCACGCGCGCGCACCGACATCGAGATGTCCCGGCTCTACGCCCCCGACTTCGGCCACGGTTTCCGCCGTGGCGAGCGGACACCCGAGACCTGAGGACACCGCGATGAGCACGCTTTCCGATCTTTACCAGACCGATTTCCACGCCTGGACCTTGAAGGCCGCGGAGCTGATCCGCCAGCATCGCTTCGACGAGGTGAACACGGACGATCTGGCGGAGGAGCTGGACAGCATGGGGAAGAAAGAGCGCAACGAGATCGCGAACCGCCTGGTCGTCCTGCTGGCCCACCTGTTGAAGTGGCAGTTTCAGCCGGCCTACCGCAGCACGCGCTGGCGCAGCAGTATCATCGAGCAGCGCAAACAGATTCAGCGTCAGATCCAGTCAAGCCCCAGCGTGAAGCCTTACGTGCCGGAGGCCGTCGAGGATGCCTACCCCGACGCCGTCGACATTGCCGCGCGCGAGACCCTGTTGAGCCCCGAGCGCTTCCCCCAAGCCTGCCCCTACGCGATTGACCGGATCCTTGATTTCGATTTCTACCCGAGTGAGCTTTGACCCCAAAGGTTAAAGGTAAAAAGCTGAGGGCTAAGGGCTGGAGGCTAACACCCCCGCCCGCCATACATTGACCGCCCGAATTCTAACCATTGCAAACCTGGAGCGCTGATATACTCCGCGCTTTGCCCGTGCCGACCGCTTCGACCGCTTCCGGGAAACATCATGACCAACAAGCCCGATATCGATCCTCAAGAGACACAGGAATGGCTCGATTCGCTCGAGGCCGTGCTCGAGAACGAAGGCGTCGAGCGCGCCCATTTTTTGCTCGAGCGACTGATCGACAAGGCGCGCCGCTCGGGGGCTTATCTCCCGTTCACCGCCAACACCGCCTACGTGAACACCATTCCGGTGCAGCAGCAGGAGCGCTTCCCCGGCGATCGCGCGATGGAACGACGCATCCGCTCCTTCGTGCGCTGGAACGCCATGGCGATGGTGGTGCAGGCGAACCGGCTCTCGACCGAGCTCGGGGGTCACATCTCGAGCTTCGCCTCCTCCGCAACCCTGGTCGACGTGGGCTACAACCACTTCTTCCGTGCGCGCGACAAGGATCACGGCGGTGATCTGATCTTCTTCCAAGGCCACGCGGCGCCCGGCATCTATGCCCGCGCGTTTCTGGAAGGACGCATCAGCGAGGAGCAGCTCTACAACTTCCGCCAAGAGGTCGACGGCAACGGCCTGTCCTCCTATCCGCACCCCTGGTTGATGCCCAACTTCTGGCAGTTCCCGACCGTCTCGATGGGGTTGGGTCCGCTGATGGCCATCTACCAGGCACGCTTCATGCGCTATCTGAACGACCGGGAGCTGGTCAACACGAGCGAGCGTAAGGTCTGGGCCTTCCTGGGCGACGGCGAGATGGATGAGCCCGAATCGCTGGGCGCCATCTCCTTGGCGGCACGCGAACGCCTGGACAACCTGGTGTTCGTCGTCAACTGCAACCTGCAGCGTCTCGACGGACCGGTACGCGGCAACGGCAAGATCATCCAGGAGCTCGAAGCGGTCTTTCGCGGGGCCGGCTGGAACGTCGTCAAGGTCGTCTGGGGAGCTACTGGGACCCCTTGTTCGCCCGCGACAAGCAGGGGCTGCTGCTCAAGCGCATGGAGGAATGCCTCGACGGCGACTACCAAGCCTACAAGGCCAAGGGCGGCGCCTACACCCGCGAGCATTTCTTCGGCAAGTATGCCGAGCTCAAAGACATGGTCGCCAACATGACCGACGAGGACATCTGGCGTCTCAACCGCGGCGGCCATGACCCGGTCAAGGTCTATGCCGCCTACGACGCGGCGATGCGGATGAACGGCAAGCCGACGGTGATCTTGGCCAAGACCGTGAAGGGTTACGGCATGGGTGTCGCCGGCGAGGGCATGAACATCACCCACTCGCAAAAAAAGATGGGCGAGACGCATCTCAAAGCCTTCCGCGACCGCTTCAATATTCCGATCTCGGACGACCAGATCGGCGCCGCGCCCTTCTACAAACCGCCGCAGGACAGCCCCGAGATGCAGTACATGCACGAGGTCCGCGAGCGACTCGGCGGCTTCCTGCCGGCGCGCCGCGACGAGGCTGCGGTGCTGCCGATCCCCGCGCTGGATGCCTTCAAGTCGCTCCTGGAAGGCAGCGGCGACAAGGAGATGTCGACCACCATGGCGCTGGTGCGCATCCTCACGATCCTGGTGCGCGACAAGGCGATCGGCAAGTACTTGGTCCCCATCGTTCCGGACGAGGCGCGCACCTTCGGCATGGAGGGCATGTTCCGCCAGCTCGGCATCTACTCCTCGATCGGCCAGCTTTACGAGCCGGTCGATGCCGATCAGGTGATGTACTACCGCGAAGACAAGAAGGGTCAGATCCTGCAGGAAGGCATCAACGAGGCGGGCGCCATGTCGTCCTGGATCGCGGCGGCCACCGCCTATGCGAACCACGGCCAGAGCATGATCCCCTTCTACATCTACTATTCCATGTTCGGGTTCCAGCGCATCGGGGATCTGGCCTGGGCGGCGGGCGACATGCAGGCACGGGGTTTCCTGATCGGCGGCACCGCCGGACGCACCACGCTCGCCGGCGAGGGTCTACAGCATCAGGACGGCCACAGCATGGTGGTCGCCGCGACCATCCCGAACTGTGTCGCCTACGACCCGGCCTATGCCTACGAGCTCGCCGTCATCATCCAGGACGGCCTGCGCCGGATGTATCGGGAGAAGGAAAACGTCTTCTACTACGTCACGGCGATGAACGAGAACTATGTTCAGCCGGCGCTGCCGGAAGATGCCGAGGCCGGGATCCTCAAGGGCATGTATCCGGTCCATCAAGGCGAAGAGCACACCCATCGGGTCCAGCTGCTCGGGGCCGGGACCATCCTGCGCGAGGTCTTGGCCGCGGCCGAGCTGCTCGCCAAGGATTTCGGCGTCGGTGCGGATGTCTGGAGCGTCACCAGCTTCAACGAGCTGCGGCGCGAAGGCATCGATGTGGAACGCTGGAACATGCTCCACCCCGACCAGCCCCAGCGCACGACCTATGTCGAGGAGCAGCTGGCCGGGACCCAAGGCCCGATCGTCGCCGCCACCGACTATGTCCGGACCTACGCCGACCAGATCCGCCCCTACATCCCGCGACACTACTTGGTGCTCGGTACGGACGGCTTCGGGCGGAGCGATATGCGCAGCCAGCTGCGGAAATTCTTCGAGGTGAATCGTTACTACATCGTCGTCGCGGCCCTCAAGGCATTGGCGGACGAGGGCGAGATCCCGACCGCGACGGTCTCCGAGGCGATTCGCAAATACCGCATCGACCCGGAAAAACCCAACCCGGTGACGATCTGAACCGCGCTGAACCGCGCTAAACCGCGTCCGTCATCCCATGCGGCGATACGGCGAGTCGACCGACGACGAAGCACCAAAGAAGGGCTCGGTCGACGCGGTTTAGGATATTTATCTATCGATGACTGGACCGCGTCCGGGACGAGGCGCTCGGGTCGAACCGAGCGGCGCAACACAAGGATCTGGTGTGCTCGCCCCGGATGCGGTTTAGGGAGGACAGAGCGTGGCAACCGTCGAAGACATTCTGCTGCCGGACATCGGGGACTTCTCGGACGTCGAGGTGATCGAGATCCTCGTCGCGCCGGGTGACCGGATCGAGGCCGAGCAATCGATCCTCAGCCTGGAGAGCGACAAGGCGACCATCGAGATCCCCGCGCCGTTGGCGGGGGTCATTCGAGCGTTGAAGATCAAGGTCGGCGATCGAATCAGTCAGGGGGATCTGCTGATGACACTGGAGACCGATGGGGCTGATTCCGAGGAGGCTCCATCCAAGGAGACCTCAGCCGAAGGGCAATCTGCACAAGCCGCGGCGAGCGAGCGGGGCGCTGGTCCCGCGACACCGCGTCTGGCAGCCCCTGCTTCGGCATCGCCGCAGGCTCCGAAGTCGACCCCGCCGCGTGCGCCGAGCAGCGGCGAGACCATCTCCGTGGTCCTGCCCGACATCGGCGATTTCGCGGACATCCCGGTGATCGAGGTCCTGATTGCTCCGGGGGATCGCATCGAGGTCGACCAGTCGCTCCTCACGCTCGAGAGCGACAAGGCGACCATGGAGATCCCCTCGCCCTACGCGGGGGTCGTCGAGGAGCTGGCCGTCAAGGCGGGGGATACCCTGAATCAAGGCGATCTCGTCCTGACACTGCGCACCGACGGCGAGGTCCACAGCGGCGAGCCGATCGCAACCGCCGCGCCGACGGCCGCGAACACGGCCGAAGAGCTCGAGGCACCGCCGGGGCCGGCATCGAGCGCCAAACGCGCGCCCGGTGAATCCGAGCGCAGACCCGCTCCGGTGCTGCCGCGCCCGGAGGACATGGCCGCCATCGCCAAGGGCCGCAAGGCGCATGCGAGCCCCACCGTGAGACGTTTCGCGCGTGAGCTCGGCGTCGACCTGACCTTCGTGAAGGGGTCGGGGCCGAAGGGGCGCGTGCTCAAAGACGACGTCCAGGGCTTCGTCAAGCAATCGCTCGCGCAAGGTGCCCCGACCGGGTCCGGCGGCGCCCTGCCCTTCGCCTTGCCCGCCGCCCCCGAGATCGATTACGCCAAATTCGGCCCGATCGAGGTCACCGAGCTGTCGCGCATCAAGAAGCTCAGCGGTCGGCATCTGCACCGCTGCTGGCTCTCGGTGCCGCACGTCACGCAGTTCGACGAGGCGGACATCACCTCGCTGGAAGACTTCCGCAAGGCGCAAAAGGCGCAGGCCGCCGAGAAGGGCATCAAGCTGACCTTCGTCCCCTTCCTGCTCAAGGCGGTCGCCACCGCCCTGAATCGGATGCCGGTGCTCAAGGCGTCGCTGACGGCGGACGGCGAGGGTCTGGTGCTCAAGCACTTCACCCATATCGGCGTGGCGGTGGATACGCCGCAGGGCCTGGTCGTCCCGGTCGTGCGCGACGTCGACAAGAAGGGCATCTTTGCCCTGGCCGCGGAGCTCACCGAGCTCGGTGAGAAGGCACGCGCCGGCAAGCTGCTGCCGGGCGACATGCAGGGTGGCTGCTTCTCCATCTCCAGCCTCGGCGGTATCGGCGGCACCGCCTTCACGCCGATCGTGAACGCGCCGGAGGTCGCCATCCTCGGGGTCTCGCGCGCGACGACCAAGCCGGTCTGGAACGGCCAGAGCTTCGAGCCGCGCCTCATGCTGCCGCTGTCGCTGTCGTACGATCACCGTGTCGTCGACGGCGCGGACGGGGCGCGCTTCACCAACCTGCTCGGGGAGCTGCTCGGGGATCTTCGTCAGCTTCTGCTGTGAGGCCAGGCAAGCGCCGGCGTCGCGGCTCGGGCTCCGGAGTCCGATGCCCGCGCCCCGGGTCCGAGCGCGACGCCCGAACCCAATGCAGTGAATAGGGCCGAGGGTTTCGCCTCGCGACACGCTTTCGTCTAGCATTGGGCGCTATCGAGCCATCATCATCGCGCGGCCATTGCGGCCCCAAGAGAAGAATCACACCATGAACGACAAGAGCGGCGACATCATCGAAGTCAAGGTACCGGACATCGGGGACTTCAAAGACGTGGAGGTCATCGAGGTTTTGGTCTCCCCGGGCGATTCGGTGATCGAAGAGGCGTCGCTGATCACACTCGAAAGCGATAAGGCGAGCATGGAGATCCCGGCGCCGCGTGCCGGGATCGTGCGCAGCGTCGAGGTCGCGGTCGGCGATCGGATCTCGGAAGGCACGCTCATCATGACGCTCGAGGTCAAGGCGGCGCAGGCTGCCGGCAGGACCGAAGCGGGCAAAGAATCCGGGAGCACGTCCGCCGCCTCTCAGGAGATCGTTACCGAGGTCGTGGTGCTCGGTGCCGGCCCCGGCGGCTACACCGCCGCCTTCCGCGCCGCCGACCTCGGCAAGAAGGTCGTCCTGATCGAGCGCTACGACACCCTCGGCGGCGTCTGTCTGAACGTCGGCTGTATCCCCTCCAAAGCATTGCTGCACACCGCGGCCATCCTCGAAGAGGTCAAGACCCTGGGCGCCATGGGCGTGACCTTCGGCGAGCCGACGATTGATCTGGACAAGATGCGCGCCGGCAAGGAGCAGGTGGTCGCCAAGCTGACCGGCGGTCTCGCGGCCATGGCGAAGCAACGTCGGGTCGAGGTAATCCAGGGCACCGGTCGCTTCGAGGCACCCAATCGGATCGCCGTGGCACAACCCGGTGGTTCAGTGCGGATTCTGTTCGATCACTGCATCATCGCCTGCGGCTCCGCGCCCATGAAGATCCCGGGCTTTCCGCATGACGACCCGCGGGTGATGGACTCCACCGACGCGCTCGAGATCGCGGACATCCCCGAGCGTCTCCTGATCGTCGGCGGCGGCATCATCGGGCTCGAGATGGCGAGCGTCTACAGCGCACTCGGCTCGACCGTCGAGGTCGTCGAGATGAAGGATCAGTTGATGCCGGGTGCGGACATCGATCTGGTGCGTGCGCTCGAAAAGGTCATCAAGAAGCGCTACAGCACGATCCGACTCGAGACCAAGGTCGCGCAGATGAGCGCCACCGCCGAAGGCATCAAGGTGGTCTTCGAAGGCAAAAAACCGGGCGAGGAGACCTACGACAAGGTGCTGGTCGCCATCGGCCGACGCCCGAACGGCAAGCTCGTCAACGCCGAGGCCGCCGGCGTGAAGGTCGATCAGCACGGGTTCATCAAGGTCGATGCCCACATGCGCACCAACGTGCCGAACATCTTTGCCATCGGCGACGTCGTCGGCGGACCGATGCTCGCCCACAAGGCGACCCACGAGGCCAAGGTCGCGGCCGAGGTGATCGCCGGGATGCCGGCCCTCTTCGATCCCATGACCATCCCGTCGGTCGCCTACACCGACCCCGAGGTGGCCTGGATGGGCCTCACGGAGACCGATGCCAAGGCCAAGGGTATCGCCTACGAGAAGGGCGTCTTCCCCTGGGCGGCGAGCGGTCGCGCACTCGGCATCCACCGCGACGAGGGCCTGACCAAGCTCCTGTTCGATCCGGAAACCAAACGTATCCTGGGTGCCGGCATCGTCGGCCCGAACGCCGGTGAGCTGATCGGCGAGACCGTCTTGGCGCTCGAGATGGGCGCCGATATGGAAGACATCGGTCTGACCATCCATCCGCACCCGACCCTGAACGAGACCATCGGCCTCGCCGCCGAGATGGCGCACGGATCGATCACGGATCTGCTGCCGCCGAAGAAGCGCTGATGCCGGACAGAGGTAGGGGCGACTTCAGTCGCCCCTACACGGGCGAGATGCCCCCCGGAAATCGCCTATGCGGCGACGACGGCCGAGAACGGATGACGGCGTTCAAGCAGCTGCCTTATCGCTTCGCCCCGCAAAATTCCAAGCAACGCTGCAGGGTCGGGAACGGCACCCGACCCGCACAACCGCCGTAGCTGAATGCCTTGCAGCGATCGTCTCGGTAGTCGTAATAGAACCCGAGCTGATTGGAGCGGCAAGCCCCGGGGTCGGGTTTGACGAGGCAGCCGACGGGCAGCTCGTCGCTGCCGGCTCCTGTGGGAGTACCGCCACATCCCGCAAGGCCCGCCATGAGGATGACAAGCGCCCGAAGGCGAAACCGACATAGCCCCGCAGACCTCACCGAGTCCGGCTCCGCGCGGTCGCGCGGATCTGCGCACCCGTCGGTGCATGTTTCCACCAATCCCGATGTCGAAACTCGTTGCAGTCCTTCGCCATCACCTGGACGGACCCGCCTCGACGGAATCCCCAGCCCTTGATCCTCGGGCCATGCAGGAAGAGCGTCCACGCCGGCACGCCCGCACGCAGGACCACGCGGTGATAATCCGAGCCACGCAGCCTGTTGAATCGCCCCGGAGCGCAGAAGCGCACCTGGGTCTGCTCCGAGTCGCTGTCGAGGCCGCGGATCTCGTCATAGCCGCCCGAGAGCACCAAGCTCAAGGCATGTCCCCAGGGGTGATCATGAAGGCCGCGATCCGGATCCGAATCAACGAAACGGTGCAGGTAGAGATGCCAGCCGAAGGCGCCGAGGAGGTAGTAGCGTTCGAGATAGGGCTCGCCTTGGTCGCCTTCGATAAGACGACAAGGTCGACGCGCGCTGATCCATTCAAGCAGTCTTTCCATGGGGTCCTTTAAACCGCGTCCGTTGCAACAGGCGCCCTTGTTCGGCGACGAAGCTCGCGCCTTCGGGCGTTTGGAGCGCTTGATGTCGAGGCGCGATTATATGGCGGAGAGGGAAGCTGCGTGAGGCTGCGACGCACACGCCGCGCCGAGGAGCTCCCGCGATTCTGGTGGGTGATTTCCGAACGTCGGCATCCGTGCTGCGCCTCGCGGAAAACGAGAAGGGGCGACTCAAGTCGCCCCTACATGCCCCTGGCGCTTTATCTCTAAACCGCATCCACCGTCGACGCTTTTGGTATCGACGACGTCCAGCGTTCCGATAAGTCAGCCTGTTGACTCGGGACGCGGTTTAAGCGTCCAGATTGTCGAGCGCCTTTTGGAAGCGGTTGGCGTGAGAGCGCTCGGCCTTGGCCAGCGTCTCGAACCAGTCGGCAACCTCGTCGAAGCCTTCATCACGCGCGGTCTTCGCCATGCCGGGGTACATGTCGGTGTATTCGTGGGTCTCGCCCGCGATGGCCGCACGCAAATTGTCGCCGGTCGGACCGATCGGCAGACCGGTGGCCGGATCGCCGACCGCTTCGAGATATTCGAGGTGACCGTGCGCATGTCCGGTCTCGCCCTCGGCGGTGGAACGGAAGACCGCCGCCACGTCGTTGTAGCCCTCGACGTCCGCCTTGGCTGCGAAATAGAGGTAGCGGCGATTCGCCTGAGACTCGCCCGCGAAGGCTTCCTTCAAACTCTCTTCGGTTTTGCTGCCCTTGAGCTCCATATCGATCTCCTCACGATGGAATGAACCGGGGTTGGCTGAACCTGCATCGAAGACCTTAGTTACCTCCAAGGCGTTTCAGAAATTGTTTGTTCCAATGGCTGCGATCGTCTCTCTTTATGGGCGAAGATGCTCTTCGACAAGTCTGTGAACTGGTTCGGCAACGCCCCCGTGCATAACTGCTATATCCTAACCTGATCAACAAGGAGCAGATTATGCCAGCGTCCAACGGTTTACGGACATTCGACGTCGCCCCGTCACCCACGACGGGGATAGCCCGCCCGGAACCGATCGCGCAACGGCGGACGCTTCTGCAGTTGACCGATCCGCATCTCTTCGCCGAACCCGCCGAGCAGTTGCTCGGCGTGACCACGCGGCGCAGCTTCGAGGCGGTGTTGGAGCTCGCGCTCGCGCATTCGCCGCCTGCGGATGCCTTGGTGCTCACCGGCGATCTCGTTCATGACGAGTCACGCGAAGGCTATCGTGCGCTTCGCCGTCTGCTTGATCGCACCGGCCTTCCCTACTACTGCATTCCCGGCAACCACGACTCTCGACCTCTGATGGAAGAGCTGCTCGGACCTGCAGCACTCGGTCCGGTCACCGTGAGCAACCTCGGCGACTGGAATCTCGTCTTCCTCGATTCCACACAGCCGGGCCGAGAAGGCGGGCGAATCGGACGGGCTCGACTCGCAGCGCTTCGCGATGCCCTCGCGGCGAGGCCCTCACCCGCGGTCATCTTTCTGCATCAGCATCCGATCCCTGTACAAAGCGCCTGGATGGACAGGCTCTCGGTCGAGGACGGAGAAGAGCTGATCACCCTCTGCGACCGGCATCATCAGGTCAAGGCCCTGGTGTGCGGTCATATCCACCAGGAATTCGAGCAGCGTATCGACGGGTACAGGGTCCTGGGAACACCCTCGACCTGCGTTCAGTTCGAGCCGCGCCGGTCCGAATTCGCGATCGATGCACAAGCCCCCGGCTACCGCGAGCTCACGCTCCTTGCGAACGGCGCGCTCGAGACCCGCGTCGTCCGTCTCGACGGCTATCCGGAACGCCCGAGTCGGACGGCGGGCGGTTATTGAAGCGCCCGACGCCTATGCGACGTCGCTCGGGGGAATCCCCATCAGTCGATCGCGAAGCTCGGGTGCTGCTGAAAGTCCAAAGGCTCGCAAGCAACCCCGGTCACCGCAGCACCCGGTGGACCGGTGCGCAACCAGTCGCGCAGATGACCGACCGCACTCGCCTCCCCGCAAACCAGGAGCTCCACGCGACCATCGGGGAGATTTCGCGCATACCCGGTTACGCCCAGCCGCATCGCCTGCTCGCGGGCCGACGCACGGAAGAACACGCCCTGCACACGCCCCCCGACGAGGCAGCGGTAACAGATGCGTTGCTCGCTTTGATGCTCGTCCATTTTCTGCTCCTCGGATCGCGTCCCGTACGCCGCCCGGATGGGGGCGTGGCTTGCAGGTTTACTCGGTGGCGGCGGCTTGGCGTTCGCGCTTGTAGGCCGGGAAGGTGATGTCTTTGTAGCGTTCCTGAACGACGTACTCCCCGAGCCACATGAACTCGGTCGCATCACCCGTAGCCCCGGTGTACCTGGCCACCAGATTGCCGTCGAGGTCGAAGAAGGCGAATACCGGCGTCGCACGCACCCGATGGGTCTTCAAGGCGAAATCCTTTTGCGGCATCGCAGTGCCTGCAAAGTCATGGATCTCGACATCGCCCTCGATATCGACCGGGAAGATCATGAAATGCGCTTTGAAATAGTCCTGCACCTCGGGCTGGTTCAGCACCGTGGTCTTCATGCGATGACAAAAGGGGCACTCGTCCATCTCGAACATCAGCAGGATGCCCTTCTTGCCCTCGTCTCGCGCCGTCTCGAGCTCTTCGGCGAAATCGCCGAAGGTCGAATCGAAGAAATGCTGACCCGGGTCGCGGGTTGCAGCGCCGACGGCAGTCGCGCACAGCACGAGTAGGATGAACATCAGTCGAAGCTCTCGCCGACCATCACGCGAACGCAGGTGAGCCATACGTGTCTTGCCTCCTCGCACGATTTGGGCGCCGGACGAACGTCCGGGCCGGGTCGGCTGATTCTCACCAGTTCGAGGTGACAGTTCAATGCCCGGATCTCGCGAGGTCGGACGGGGCGGCTCGGGCGGACGAAACATCGGCTTTCACTGCTGACGCGGTTTAGACTAATGCCCGACCCACGACATCAGCACCACACGGAGCGCCGGTCCGATCCGGGACCCGCGCATTCCGGCGTCCCTATTCGGAGACCGATCATCCATGAGCTACATCCTCGTCCTCTACTACAGTCGCTACGGCGCCACCGCCGAGATGGCCCATCATGTCGGACGCGGCGTCGAGGCCGGCGGACTGCAAGCGCGCCTGCGGACCGTGCCTGCCGTCTCGACCGTCTGCGAAGCGACCGAGGACAGCGTCCCGGCCTCCGGTGCACCCTATGCCGATCAAGACGACCTGCGCGGCTGCGCCGGCCTTGCCCTCGGCAGCCCCACGCGATTCGGAAATATGGCCGCCCCGATGAAATATTTTCTCGACGGAACCAGCAGTCTGTGGCTCTCCGGGGCACTTTCCGGCAAGCCCGCCGGCGTCTTTACCTCGACATCCAGTCTGCACGGTGGTCAAGAGGCCACCCTGCTCACCATGATGATTCCCTTGCTGCATCACGGGATGCTGTTGACGGGGCTCCCCTACACCGAGGCCGACCTGCTTCACACCCGTTCCGGCGGCACGCCGTACGGCCCCTCGCACCTGGCAGGACCCGACAGCGCCCTGCCGGTCACGGACGAGGAAAAGCGTTTATGTCTGGGCTTGGGGCGTCGGCTCGCCGAGACCGCGACGGCACTCTCGCGCCGCCCGGGCTGAAGCGCCAAACCGGTATCCCCGAGCAGGCGGAACCTTGACCGACCATCCCGGGCAACTGCATCTTCCGATCACGCTCATCCGCGAGCCGACGCTCGCGGACTACCGTGCCGGCCCGAATGCAGAGGCGCTCGCCGCGGTCGCGGCCCTGGCGTCCGGGGCCGGCGAGCCTTATGTGTTTCTGTTCGGAGGGGCATCGACGGGCAAGACCCATCTCCTGCAGGGCGCTTGTCATGCCGCGATCCAACGGACCCGAACGGCCCAATACATCCCGCTCGGCGAGACCGGGCTGCTGCCCTCGATCTTCGACGACCTCGAGAACCGCGATCTGTTGGCGATCGACGATGTGCAGGCCATCGCCGGCAAGGCGGACTGGGAGGTCGCCTTATTCGATCTGTTCAATCGAGCGCGCGCGCGCGGATGCACGCTCCTGATCGCGGGGAGCTCAGCCCCGGACGCCCTGGGACTTGGCCTGGCGGATCTATGCTCGCGCCTGCAATGGGGGCCGCGCTACTGTCTGCTGCCGCTGAGCGACCCGGACTGCGAGCGCTTGCTCACGGAGATCGCCGCGGAGCTCGGCATGCGGATGGGACAGGAAACCGCACGCTACATCATGAACAACTATGCCCGCGATCCCGGCTCGCTGGTCGCCCTGATCGAGCGGATCGACCAAGTCAGCCTGCGCGAGCAACGCCAACCGAGCATTCCCCTGGTGCGCCGGGTCATGCGCGGCGAGAGCTGAACGGCGATTGACTTGCGGTGTGACGATCCGGCGCAACGACGCCCGACCGACGGATCCCCGATTCACGCCTCGCCGTTGGACCGCGTCGCCGCCTCAGGCCCTGCGAGGCCGTCCAGGCACTCACTCCCCGCAGATCAGACGACCGAACCCCCTCCGGTCGATCGTCGCCGGCTGGGTGCACACCCTCCTCAACCGCTCCACGAGCGGGCCGTCGGGATGGAAGATCAGAACCCAGGAGGTCGCGGCCATGCTCATGCCCTCGAAGCCATCCTCGCGGCAAGCCGCATAGACCTGCTCGTAGAGATCATCGCAAAAGGCCGGTCCGATGCGCTCGGAGCGATAACCGCATTGATCGATGACCGCTTGGAGCGCGCCGGTGCCGGTCGCACCCGTATAGGCGCTCACATCGCCGAAATCCCGCAGCCCGGCAGCCTCGAGGCTCGCGATCACGCGATCGCGGCAAGCATCCCAAGCCGGCCCGGACATGGCGGAGGCGCCGAGAGCGGCATAAGGCACAAGGAGCAGGAAGACCGCGGCGACAAGCAAACCGTGAAGCCGTGGGCGGGAGACATGAACCATGTTGAGCTCCTGTCCGGACGACGAAGGCAACGCCCTCTGGCTCGGCGATGGAAATGAGCGGGGCGCCACTCACGACGACCCGGAGATCTCCGTCTCGAGGGTGCGCGGCCGGTGGCGGTCCCGTCCTTCGCAACGCGCTCGAGGGCATGAGTGTGTTGTCTTCAGTCTATGCCAAGACCGACGGTCCTGCACCGAGACCGCCGGATCTCGGGCGTCTCGCTCAAAGAGGAGGCTTCCCGACCGGAGCGTTTGGAAAGGCAGGCCGACGCCATCATCTTACTCTTTTCGAACACTGTACGCTGAAGACGACCGGGAAAGGTCGACGGTTCGGGCGCAGTCTTCCAAGCCGTATCGGAGCTCGACCGACATGCTCACGACCCTGAGTCTCTTCGCCGTTTTGGCCGCAGCCGCAATCCCGGCCGGGGTGCACTTGGGTTTTCGTGCACCACGGCTGCGCGAAACCGGCACGCCGGCGGACGCCGGACTCGACTTCGAAGCCGTTCGCATTCCGACCGTGCGACGCCGATCCCTCTTCGGCTGGCTGCTTGCGGCAGCGGACTCGACACGCACACTCGTCGTCCTGCACGGCTGGGGCGGCAACGCGGAGTTGATGCTGCCTCTGGCAATCCCCTTTCGACAGGCCGGCTTCAACGTCCTGCTCTTCGATGCCCGCAATCACGGCGGGAGCGACGCCGATACCTTTTCCTCCCTGCCGCGGTTCGCCGAGGATCTCGGGATGGCCATCGCCTGGCTCAAGCGGCATCACCCGGGACGAGCCGACTGTGTCGCCGTGCTCGGTCACTCCGTCGGGGCAGGCGCCGCCCTGTTCGAGGCATCGCGCAACCCGGACATCGCGGCCGTGATCAGCGTCGCCGCGTTCGCCCACCCCGCCCGCGTGACCGAGGCATCGGTGCGTCATCTGCATCTCCCCGCTCCGATTGTCTTCGGGATCATCCGCTACGTGGAATGGCTGATCGGACACCGCTTCGACACCATCGCGCCCATGAACACAATCACCCGCATCACCTGTCCTGTCTTGCTGGTGCACGGCCGAGCCGATCGCGTGGTTCCGGTAGAGGATGCGCGCCTGATCCATGCACGATCCTCGGGAACGCATGTGCGTCTGCTGGAGATCGACGGCGCCGATCATGATTCGGTCGATCGCATCGAGGACCATGTCGGCGCCCTGCTGGGATTTCTCGAGCATTCTTGAAGAGATCCTTGTAGTCGACGATACAACGGAAGTCCTTGTCGTGGTTTTTCCTGCACCATTCGGGCCCCCATGATCCAGCAGCCGGTTACGACCGGGCGTTGGAGGAGTGGATCTCCAATCTGCCCGCCCGGGAGGAACCGATCCGTCGGGCCATCGAGCTGGCGGAGCCCTTTGATAAAGCGGCTTTTCTGCATGAGGTTAGGACATTGCGGGCAGGTCTCCCCGAGGGTGAGTCGGTCGTGGAAGCCATGCGGCAGTCGGATCGCTATTGATGATCTACGTCGACACCAGTGTCTGGGTTGCCTTGATGACTTGAGAAACCGGCACGGCTCAGGTCGAGGCATGGTTTGGGTCAAATGCCGAACCACTGGTCAGCGCCGACCAGGCCGGCATCGTGCTCGCCTTGTTCGCGCGCCTCAACAGCGGCGGCCTAACGCTGATACCCGTCTCACGCACTGCTTACCGCACAGCCGCGAACTTGGTGGATGACTCTCGGCAGGGTTTGCGCGGCGCCGATGCTCTGCACATTGCCGTCGCCCGGGAGATTGGCCTGCAACGATTCGCGACGTTGGACCGCAACCAAAGCGCCAATGCCGGGCGCTTGGGGCTGACTCTGGAATTTCCCGACCCGCATGGCTGGTCGAATCGGTCGGCAATGGCTTCCGGGCGAAAGGGTTTCAGCTCTATGCGCGGCTGGCCGGCACCGGACTGGGTGAAACGGGGGATGCCTACCGAACCTATCTGTTCAGCGTCTTCGACGAGTTGAGCCAAGACCTGCGGGGCTGTTTGACCGGTTCTCGCCGCAGGGTCGCCTCTTCCCGCGCGAGGCGGCGCTGCTGCAGGTGCTGAACCTGCTCAACGATGCCGACATCGCCCCGCTGTGGGGCGAGGATGAAACCATCGGCTGGATCTACCCTGAAGCTACTGGACCCGGCCTGCGGCTCCATGCGCTGGGTGTGCTGCTGCCGGCCGACAAAGCACCGCCCGCCTTGATCCGCCAGGTCTTCGGCGAGCACGGGCCGATGTTCCGGGCGACCGACCTGGAGCAATGGCAAAAGGCCGAGGTCCGCCTGGGCGAAGCACTCCGCGAATTCGCCGGCGCGGCCAACCCACCTACCAGGGCCGCCTGTTCGCGCTGGATGCCGCACCCGGCGCTTGCGGGCCGGGGAAACGCTCGGGGGCGTACTCGGCTTGCTACACGAAGGGGATCGGAAACTGGCCGACGGCGAGGATCCGCTGGAGGTTGTGGCTTGGGTGCTGGGCGATGATGCCTCGGGCGCGGGGCTCTGGGGTGAGGGTGGCGGGCATGTCGCTTGTCGGTCAAAGAGGTGGTTACCCTGAATGGGTAATGCTGTGTTCTTGTCGAGACAATGCGGATGCATTGCCTGCAGCATAAGGGCCAGTAGAGACCGGGAACGGAACACGGCTTCCCGCAATCATCGAAGAAACGAAGGAAACCGCGCCGGACGACCCAACGTCATCCAAAGATCAATCGGCGGTGCGCAACCCGGCAACACGGCGGTTTGGAGGATGGGTTTCGCTGAGGCTCTACCCATCCTACGCGTTCATAAAGGTGTTCCCCGTGTTTCTGAATTGTCACTACGAGTCAAGCGGAGCATCGCAACGTCAGTCGTTGCGTGCGCCCCTTTGACTTCGGATATCCGGAATGCCGAATCCCTACGCAATCAGTCTCGATCAGATCCAGGGTCTCCAGAAGATCGCCCGTGCTCTCTCGCTGCGCCGCCAGGGCACGCGCCTCCGCGGCGACCTGCGCTTGATCCAAGATGATCAAGCGGGCAAGTCCGGCGTTGAAACCCAGCATGACAGGCCTTCGCCGACCCGTTAGGCTGAGGTCGGATCGCTCAATCGCTGCCACGCTCATCATCCAAGATCCGGCAGTTGAACGGCCCCTGGAGTGCGTCCCGCGTGGTGTCCGGCAAGGCGCGACGAGGCGTCGTAGTGGTTCTACGACAACGCGTTGCAACGCAGTCGGGCGCCGCGCGGAGCGTGCTCCAAGGGCCGTAGCGGCCATCACCCGGCGGGTGAGGCGTCATGTGGCCAATATCCTCAACGACGTCAGACCCTTGCATGTGGCACGAAGCGGTCAACTGCCGGATCTAGGATCATGCACAGCCTGCCGAGGTCAGCCATGCACCGCCGCAAACTGCCGATCGGGATTCAGACCTTCGCCAAGATACGAGACGACGACTTTTACTATGTGGACAAGACCGACTTCATCCGGCAATTGATCGCAGAAGGCAGCCAGTATTTCCTCTCACGTCCGCGTCGCTTCGGAAAATCGCTGCTGATCGACACGCTGGCCGAGCTGTTCGCCGGGAACGAGCCGCTGTTCCGGGGCCTGGCGATCCATCCGCACTGGGACTGGTCGACACGCTATCCGGTGATCCGGATCAGCTTTGCGGAGGGTGTGCTGCAGAGTCGCGACGCACTGGACGCACGCATCGCGGATCTGATACGCATCAACCGCGAGGTTTTGGCGGTCGAGGTGCATCCGGGACTCGACATCGCCGGGGCCTTCGGCGAGCTGATTCGCAAGACCCACGCCCATTACGGACAACGTGTCGTGGTCTTGGTGGACGAATACGACAAGCCGATCCTCGATCATCTCAGCGACCGCGACACGGCTCGCGCCATGCGCGACGGGCTGCGTAACCTCTACTCGGTGATCAAGGGATCCGACGCTCATATCCGTTTCGCCTTCCTCACCGGGGTGAGCAAATTCAGCAAGGTGAGCATCTTTTCGGGGCTCAACAACCTGAACGACATCACAGTGGATACAACCTATTCCGCGATCTGCGGCTATACCGAGCAGGATGTGGATACCATTTTTGCGCCGGAGCTCGAGAACCTGGACCGGGATCGGATACGCGACTGGTACAACGGCTACAACTGGACGGGGGAGGCCGTCTACAACCCCTTCGATCTGTTGTTGCTGTTTCAAAAACGCGAGTTTCGCTCCTGGTGGTTCGAGACCGGTACGCCGACGTTTCTGGTCGATCTGCTCACCGAGCGCGGTTTTTTTACCCCGCGGTTGGCACGCTTGCGCGCCGACGAGGCGCTCTTGTCCGCCTTTGATGTCGATCACCTGACCCCCGAGGCGCTGTTGTGGCAGAGCGGCTACCTGACCTTCACGGGCACACGGCGTACCGGGGCGCGGCTCGAATACACCCTGGGCTATCCGAACCTGGAGGTCGAGACGGCACTGAACGACAGCCTGGCAAAGACGCTGATCGGTCAGCCGGGGCAGGCCAGCGAGCTGGCGAGCCGGCTCTACGACGTGCTGGTGAGTGGCGATTTCAGCGCCCTGCGCGCCCATGTCGAGGCGCTCTTCGCCGCCATTCCGCATCAGTGGCACGATGGCCATCCGATCGCCCGATACGAGGGCTTCTACGCCAGCGTCTTCTACAGCCACCTTGCCGCGCTGGGGCTGGACCTGACGCCGGAGGATTCCGCCAATCAGGGCCGGATCGACCTGACCCTCAAGTTCAACAGCCAGATCTGGCTGTTTGAATTCAAGGTCGTGGAGCTGGCGCCCGAGGGACGCGCGCTCCAGCAGATCAAGGATCGCGGCTATGCGGACAAATACCGCGCCGCCGGCCAACCCATCCATCTGATCGGCATCGAATTCAGCCGCGAGCGGCGTGCGCTGGTGGGGTTCGAGGTCGAGACGGTTTAGCGGCGAACCGAAAGAACCCCGGCCAGACCACCAAACCTTTGGCTCATCAGCGACCAAGGTGCGACTTAAACCGCGCCCAGCGCGGTATGCGATGTTTTTGGATGGGTAGAGCGAAGCGAAACACGTAGGATGGGTAGAGCGAAGCGAAACCCATCCAGCCCGCGCCAAGCGCATCGGACCGACACCCGGCAACGCGGCGGTTTGGAGGATGGGTTTCGCTGTCGCTCTACCCATCCTACCGGTCGCCCGACTTCGCCCAGAAGCCGTCGAGAGCGGCAACGGTCTCGGGCAAGCGCTCCCATTGCGGCAGGCCCATGTTCGGTGCCAACCGCTGGCGGGACCAATTCGGGTGACGGGCGACGAAGTCGTCGAGCCGCTCGAAGTCGATGTAGGGGTCGCGGTCGGCGATGGCGAGCACGGGCAGATCGGTGAGCTTGGCGTAGAGCCGGTCGCTCGCGTCGGGGGTGAAGAGTTGCATCGAGAGAAAGACCAGCGGGGCGTGTCGTGCTCCCGGCTGATGTGCTGTGGCGTAGGCGTAGTCGAGGATCTCCTGCGTCGGCTCGCCGACGAAGGATTGTCCGAGGTAGTGGCGGATACTGCGCTTGGATGCGACGAGATTGAAGAGGGCTTGACTCAGTCCGGGGGTCTTCAGGATCGGGTGGACGATCCGTCCGAAACCCGGCCCGGGCGGAACGCGTTGGCTGAATCCGGTCGGCGCGATGAGCGCCAGAGAGGCGACCGAGCCGGGTTTGTTGCCGATCGCGCGCGCCGCAAATTCTGCGCTGAGCGACAGCGCAACCAGATCCGCGGGTTGCCCGACGACCTGCTCCAGGAACCGGGCGAGCACGTCCGCAAAGAGCTGTGGGCTATAGCCCGCCGGGCGACGCTCGGAGTGGCCGAATCCGGGAAGATCGAGGCTGTAGACGGGGCGTTGCGATCGATAGTGCTCGAACAGCGGCTTGACCTCGAAGCTGCTCGGCGCGGCGTTGACGCTGTGAACGAGCACCAGCGGGCGCCCGCTGGCGGAGGTGTCGGCGTAATAGGCGATCTGCCAGCCGTCTGCGCTCTTGAACTGCAAACGCGGTGCGTCGAGCGCCTCGCCGAGAGGAGCCCCCCGCCCCTTGCGATCGGCGGTTTTCTCGGTCGCTGTCCTGGTCTTTCCTGTCATGGTCTCTCCGGTCATGCTCACATCTCCCGCCTTGGAATTGTCGGTGGTGTACGGCCGTCTCGGCCGGGCGGCTCGGCATGAGCCGACCCCGGGCCGTTTTGATTTCAAACAGGTCGCGCGATTATACCCCCACCCGCCAACGCCGGATCGTAGGATGGGTAGAGCGCAGCGAAACCCATCCTCCAGCTACAAACCGGCTGTTTCTCCTCCCGCGCGGGATGCGCTAGCATGATCGAAACGTTCCCGATCACCCGCTTCCCGAGCCACGATGACCACCGACAACACACCCGTCTTCAGCGACCGCTACATCTCTTTCCTCGGACTCGACTGCGATGCCAGGGCGCAGCGCTTCGTCTCCGAGCTGCGCGACCTGATGCTCGACCCCGACCGCCGGGATCCCTTTTGGACCTACCTCGCGGCCAAGCTCGACGGCGAGAAAGGGCCGGCGCACGACGAGCTCTATCACATCCACTGTCATCTCAACGACATCCGCGACCTGCTCGATCGCCTCGACGCGCCCGAGCTGATCGCCGAGCTCGACGTCCTCGAAACGGAGTGTTGTTGAACCGCGTCTCGTGTCCGGGGTGCGGGTTGCGGCGGGGCTCAATCTCGCATTCTCCCGCGGCCTCGGCGCGGACGCGGTTCAAGAAATCGGTTGAAGCGGCGATTCGGAAACACGCTGAAGACCTTGAATCACAGGATGCCGGGGTGGGCTTACGAACCTCCGGCGCTGCATCGGCGCCCGGGATGATGGGTTTCGCTGCGCTCTACCCATCCTACAGGTTTCGGTTTTTTGTAAGCGTTTTGGGATCCTAGAACGCACATCTGCAGGGGTTATTAGCGGCACGCGGTCGAACGCGAACACCCAACCCACCATGCCATGCCGGGCGCGTTTCAGCCGGGTATACTTGACGGGATCCGATCCTCCCCGCCAGGTAGCCTCACATGCCCCAGTACCGCTCCCGCACCACCACCCATGGCCGCAACATGGCCGGCGCACGCGCGCTCTGGCGCGCCACCGGCATGACCGACGGGGATTTCGACAAGCCGATCATCGCCGTCGTGAACTCCTTCACCCAGTTCGTCCCCGGACACGTCCATCTGAAGGATCTGGGCCAGCTGGTCGCGCGCGAGATCGAGGCCGCCGGCGGCGTGGCGAAGGAGTTCAACACCATCGCGGTCGACGACGGCATCGCCATGGGTCACGGCGGCATGCTCTATTCCCTGCCCTCGCGCGAGGTAATCGCGGACTCGGTCGAGTACATGGCCAACGCCCACTGCGCGGACGCCTTGGTCTGCATCTCCAACTGCGACAAGATCACGCCCGGCATGCTGATGGCCGCATTGCGTCTGAACATCCCGGCCGTCTTCGTCTCGGGCGGGCCGATGGAGGCCGGCAAGGTCGTGCGCAATGGTGAAGAGCTGCATCTGGACCTGGTCGATGCCATGGTCGCCGCGGGTGACGAGAAACAGAGCGACGCGTCGGTGGCCGAGCTCGAGCGTTCCGCCTGTCCGACCTGCGGCTCCTGCTCCGGCATGTTTACCGCCAACTCCATGAACTGCCTGACCGAGGCGCTGGGGCTCAGCCTGCCCGGCAACGGCTCGCTGCTCGCCACCCACGCCGCACGCAAGGATCTTTTCCTGGAGGCCGGCCGGCTGATCGTCTCGCTTGCGCGCCGCTGGTACGAGCAGGACGACGCCAGCGCGCTGCCTCGCTCGATCGCGACCTTCGAGGCGTTCGAGAACGCCATGAGCCTGGACATCGCCATGGGCGGGTCCACCAACACGGTACTGCATCTGTTGGCGGCGGCCTACGAAGGCGGCGTGCCCTTCACCATGGAGGACATCGATCGGCTGAGTCGCCGCGTGCCCAACCTCTGCAAGGTCGCGCCCTCGACCCAGAAATATCATATGGAGGATGTCCATCGCGCCGGCGGCGTGATCGGCATCTTGGCGGAGCTCGACCGCGCCGGTCTCATCCATCGCGATCTGCCGACCGTGCACAGCGCTTCAATCGGCGAGGCGCTCGCGCGCTGGGACGTGCGCTACACGCAGGATGAAGAGGCGCGTCGCCGCTATCTGGCCGCACCGGGCGGCATCCCGACCCAGGTCGCCTTCAGCCAAGCGCAGCTTTGGCCGGATCTGGACCTGGACCGCTCCGAGGGCTGTATCCGTGATCTCGAGCATGCCTACAGCCGCGACGGCGGCCTCGCGGTGCTCTTCGGCAACCTGGCCGAGGACGGCTGCATCGTGAAGACCGCCGGGGTCGACCCGAGCATGTTCGAATCCGACGCGATCGAGAAGGACGCGCTGCGCTACACCACCAGCGTGCCGACCTCGGTTCTGCGCGCCTTCGTCGGGCCGGCCCGCGTCTTCGAGAGTCAGGAGGACGCCGTCACCGCCATTCTCACCGAGCAGGTCAAGGCGGGCGACGTCGTGGTCATCCGCTACGAAGGCCCCAAGGGCGGACCCGGCATGCAGGAGATGCTCTACCCGACCAGCTATCTCAAATCGAAGGGGCTCGGGAAACACTGCGCACTCATCACGGACGGACGTTTCTCGGGCGGCACCTCGGGGCTGTCGATCGGCCACGTCTCGCCCGAGGCGGCCGAAGGCGGCTTGATCGCACTCGTGGAGGACGGCGACCGGATCGAGATCGACATCGCGAGCCGGCGGATGCATCTCGCCGTCGACGATCAGGTCCTTGCCACACGCCGGGCCGCCATGGAGGCACGCGGTGCGGCCGCCTGGAAGCCGCGCGACCGCCAGCGTCAGGTCTCGACGGCACTCAAGGCCTACGCCTTGTTGACGACCAGCGCCGCCCACGGCGCCGTAAGGGATTTATCGCGCCTCGGATAACCGACGGACCGCTTCAAAAAAACCGAAAGATGTAGGATGGGTAGAGCACAGCGAAACCCATCCTCACAGCTCAAACGCCCAATCCGGGTGCGGTGGCGGCGGTGGACCGTGCCGAGCGCCGGAGGTGATGCCGTCGGCGGTGTCGGCTACGCGGGGAAAAATGACTTGAGCAAAAGGGCCATCACGCCTCCAAGCAGGATTCCCATCATCCACTTGATGAGGCTGATGTCCGACCGGACGGGCGCAAGCTCGATCTGCAGGTCTTTCTTCGTGATCAGCTCTGCTTCTCCGGACGCATCCCGGAACGCTTCGGAGATGACCTTCGCCTGATCCTCAGGAATTCCCCCTGATTTGAGCTTCTCGACAAACTTTAAGGTATCGAAGGTGATGGTGGCCATGCCCGCAACTCCCGACCGATGCCGATGATTTCTCGGGACCATAGCACACTGGATCAAGGAGGCGTCATACCTCGGGTCCCGACGCACTTGTGCCGGCGCGCGCAGGACGCTCTCGGGCATCGCGAGTCGCCGGACGGCCATAGAAGCTCATGCTGACCATCATCGAAATCGGCGCCATCATCGCCTTCGCCGTGTCCGGTCTGATCGAGGCCGCGCGGCGGCGGATGGATATCGTCGGGGTCTTCACGGTCGCGTTCGTGACTGCGTTCGGCGGCGGGACGCTGCGTGACGTGCTGCTCGATCGCCGCCCGCTCTTCTGGGTGCAACATCAGGAGTATGTCTGGCTCGTCTTGGCGCTGACCTTGATCGGCTCGCCCTTGCTCGGCTTGATGCGGCATCGTTGGGCGGACCGGGTCATGAACGTCACGGATGCGCTCGGGTTGGGGCTGGATTGGCGGATCCCGCCTTGGCCGCGCAACATGGGGGACTGACACCGCCCCGGAAGCACGAGTCGCGACCGGGATTCCGACGATACGGATCTGGCCGCATCCGGAAAGACGGCGGACAATGGCACGATCATCGGGCTTGATCGAGGCGACTCATGGGCGAGGAGATCAGAGGACATTGCTGGAATTGCGGGCGGGGACTGACTAAGCTCGATTACGGGCGAGAGCTGCGCTGCACCGGATGCGACAAACCGACCCATTGCTGTCGCAACTGTCGGCACTATGCGCCCGGACGACCCAACGAGTGTCGGGAGCCGATGGTGGATCGCGTCATCGCGAAGGATCGGGCCAACTTCTGCGACTGGTTCCAGCCTCTGCTGCGATCGCCCTCGTCGCAAACCGTCGAGACGCCGAGCGCGGCGACCGACCCGGAGTCGCTGAAACGTGCCGCGGAGGATCTGTTCAAATGACCGAGCGCCGAAGCCTTTGCCGTTCACTTCACGGGTTACTCCTCGCCGTCGGACTCTGCCTGGTCGCGACGGTCAACGCCTGCGCATCGGAACAGGACATGACCGCTGAACGTCAACGACTCGTCGAGAAGATCGAGGCCGAGGTCCGCATGACCGCCCCGGAGCTGGGTTTCGCGCGGCTCGATCCTCGCGTCGCCGAGGCCATGCTCCGGGTGCCCCGTCACGCCTTCGTGCCGAACGCCCAACGCGCCTTGGCCTATGCCAATCATCCGCTGCCGATCGGCGGCGGGCAGACCATCTCTCAGCCCTACATCGTCGCCATCATGAGCCAGCTGCTCGATGTCGGCCCGGGCGACCGGGTCTTCGAGCTGGGCACCGGGTCCGGGTATCAGGCCGCCGTGCTGGCCGACATGGGGGTCGAGGTCTATTCGGTCGAGATCGTCCCGGAGCTGGCCGAGCGCGCCGTTGCAAACTTGGGGGCCGCCGGCTATCCGCAGGTCAAAGTCCGCGCCGGAGACGGCTGGCTCGGCTGGCCCGAGGCCGCTCCCTTCGACGGCATCATCCTGACCGCCGCCGCGCCCGTGATTCCGGATCACCTGATCGCTCAGCTCAAACCCGGCGGCCGCCTGGTGATGCCGATCGGAGAGACACATGCCGTGCAGCAGCTCGCAATCTTCGACAAGGGGGAGGACGGCAGCCTGCGCCGACGCGACCTCCTGCCGGTGCGTTTCGTCCCGGTGACCGGGCCCTTGGGCGACTGACCGATGCCGAAACCGGGCCTCGATACCCGTGCAGGCATCGGCATCCTTGAGCGGGAAGGGATCCGGGGCTTACCGCCGAGCACGACAACGGAGCCGGAGCCCTCCCCGCCCCGGCGTCTTCGTGGCTGAAGAGTCACGCGTGCTTTTGCCCGGCGACACACTCGAAACCCTCGCCATCATCGTGCAGCGACAGGCGCAGGCCGCCGGTCATCGCGCGACCCTGCTGTTGAGCGGTGATGCGGACTGGACCGCAACCCATGCATGGCGTTGCGTCGCCGCGCTCCCGGACCAGGTTCCGACCTGGCTGACCGAGCGCCCTCTGGCCGACGGCGCCCTGCCGCTGCGGGACGCGGACCGACTGCTCGGCAGCGATCTCGATCTCTTGGTCTACGACACCCAGAGCGGTTTCGACCCGGATGGTTTCGGCGCAGCGACCGGGGCGATTCGTGGAGGGGGTCTCCTGCTGCTCTTGACACCGCCTTTGGACGACTGGCCGGACCTGACCGACCCGCAGGCCGAGCGCATCGCTGTTTGGCCGAATACGGCAGCATCGGTCGGCGGACGCTTCCTGCGACGGCTCGCGGGGCTTCTCGGCTCCGACACGGGGTTGATCCACCTTGCGCAAGGGGATGCAGGGAGCATGTCGAGTGCGCAGAGGTTCATCTCGGACAGCGCCGGCGTCACACCGGAGCCGAACAACCCTGATCGGACCACCGGCGGCAGCGACCGGGATCCCACAGAACCCGCCACATCGGACCAGGATCACGCCATCGCGGCCATCCTCGCGCTCGCGCATGGCCGTGCTCGCCGCCCGCTCGTCATCCGAGCGCACCGCGGACGCGGCAAGAGTGCCGCCCTGGGCCTCGCCGCCGGCCGACTTCTGCGCGAGCGGCCGCTGCGCATCCTGGTGACCGCACCGCGCCGCTCGGCGGCCGACGCGCTCTTCAAGCACGCCGCTGCCGTGCTGGGCGGTCATGCTCGGGTCTGCGCCCCGGATGCGGAGACCGGGACGACGCCGGATGAGACGACGTCGGCGGCAGACCGATCCGGGCTCGGTCGTGCATCGGGATCACTCGCATTCGTCTCCCCGCCGATCTCGCCGCGGAGACACCGGCGGCCGATCTGCTCCTGATCGACGAGGCGGCCGGCATCCCTGCACCCATCCTCGGGACCCTGCTCGCCCGTTACCCGCGCGTCGTCTTCGCGACCACGGTCCACGGCTACGAGGGCACGGGGCGCGGCTTCGACGTGCGCTTTCGCGCCACCCTGGATCGGCTCACGCCGAGTTGGCGCGAGATCTCGCTCGACACGCCGATCCGCTGGGCGCCCGGGGATCCGCTCGAAGCCCTGACCTTCCGTACCCTGCTGCTCGACGCAGCCCCGGCGACAGCAGAGGAGCTGAGCGACGCCGACCCCGACGACATCCGCTGCGAGCGCCTCGACCGCGACGTCTTGGTCCGAGACGAGAAGACCCTGCGCGAGCTCTTCGGTCTGCTCGTCCTGGCCCATTACCAGACCCGGCCGATGGACCTGCGCATGCTGCTGGACGGCCCGAATGTCCGCATCTACGCCCTGCGCTGGCGCGCGCACGTCGTCGCCACCCTCCTCGCCGCGGAGGAAGGCGGTTTCACCGATCCCGCATTGTGCGAGGCGATCTTCACGGGCCGCCGCCGTCCGCGCGGCCACCTGCTCCCGCAGACCCTGTCGACGCATGCCGGACTCGCCGAGGCCCCTACCCTGCGTTACCTGCGCGTCATCCGCATCGCCGTCCATCCGGCGCTCGCACGCCGCGGTCTCGGGCGCAGACTGCTGCGCCGGCTCGCGCGCGACGCTCGCGCCGAGGGCATCGATCTCCTCGGCGCCAGCTTCGGCGCAACGCCCGAATTGATCCGCTTTTGGGACCGCTGCGGCTTTCGTCCGGCCCAGCTGGGCACCAGCCGGAATGCCGCAAGCGGCGAGCACGCGCTCGTCGTGCTGCGCCGTCTCGACACGCACGGTTGGCGCTTTGCAGCAAGGGCCGAGGCTCGCCTGGAATCCCGGCTCCCGGTGCTGTTGGCCGGTCCGCTGCGCACGCTCGACGCCGTCACGGTCGTGGCGCTCGTCGCCGCGATCCGCACCGCGCCTGAACCGCCTTGTGCCCCATGCCGATTCGCGATCGACGATCTTGAGCTGAGCGGCTTCATCGACGGCCATCGCTCCCTGGACGCCACCCTCCCGCTCCTGTCCGAGCTCGTCCGGCGCCGACTCGGATCCTGTCTGCGGGCCGGAGGCATTGCGGACGACGACGCCGCCCTCTTGATCGCATCCGCGCGCCAGTTTCACGGATCGGCCGCATTGGCGGGCCTTTTCGGTACAAACGGTCGGGACGCGATCCTCGCCCGCATCCGACGCGCAGCCGAAGCGCTGCGCTCCGATCCGACCGGAACCCTGCCCCTCGCGACAGCCATGCAAGACCCAACGTCTCCATCACTCGCGTTCAAACCTGCAGCACGCGAGCGCGCCAAATGAACCGCCGAGAGATCCTCTCCGCCGGCGTCGTTCCGGTCCGTCGCTTCGGACCCGAGATGCGTTTCCTGATCCTGCGATGCTTCAGCTATTGGGATTTCCCCAAGGGCGAGACCGAGCCCGGCGAAGACCCGTTGAATACCGCAGGGCGCGAAGTCGTCGAAGAGACCGGACTCACCGACCTGGATTTTCGTTGGGGGACGTCGTTCGTGGAAACGCCGCCCTACGGTCGCGGCAAGGTCGCGCGTTATTATCTGGCGGAGTCACCGCGCGGCGATGTCGCCCTCGGGATCAACCCGCAGCTGGGGTTTCCCGAGCACCAGGAGTATCGCTGGGTCACCGAAGCAGAGGCTCATGCGCTCCTGAACGATCGCGTGCGCGCCGTCCTGGACTGGGCCGTGCAACGCATCGGCGAATCGCCCGAGGCCCCGGCCGCCGGGTCCATCAACCGACCACCGGAGAACCGCCAACCATGACGATCGAGCACGAATCCGACACCTCCGATGCCATGCTGACCCCGGCGGAAGCGCGCGTCCTCGGCTGCCTCATGGAGAAGCAGCGCACCACGCCCGACCAGTACCCCTTGACCCTCAACAGTCTCGTCAGCGCCTGCAATCAGAAAAGCGCCCGCCATCCCGTCACGAACATGACCCCCGGCGAGGTCGGCCACGTCGTCAACCAATTGCGCGACCGCGGCCTCATCTACGCCAGTCTTTCGGGGCGCACCGAGCGCTACGACCACAAGATCGTCGGCACCTTCCTGCTGAGCCGGGAAGAGCATGCGCTGCTGTGCGCGCTGATGTTGCGCGGCCCTCAGACAACCGGCGAGCTGCGGACCAATACCGCGCGCCTGGCCGACTTCAAGGATCTCGAGCAGGTCACCACCGCGTTGCACGGCATGGCCAAGCGCGACCGCCCGCTTGTCGTCGAGCTGCCGCGCCAGCCCGGCAAACGCGAGGAGCGCTACGCGCACCTGCTCTGCGGCAGCCCCAAGCTCGAGGACATCCCGGAGTCCGCTCACGCGGCAAGCGGCGAGCCGACCCGCAGCGCCCGCATCGAGGCGCTGGAGTCCGAGGTTGCCGAGCTGCGTGCGCAGATCGACCGGCTTTGGTCCCTCACGGGACTCGAGGATCAGCGCTGAGCGCAGAGGCGAAGCAGCGACCGGGGATCTCGATCGGGACATCGGCGTCCTTCGCGCGGCGCACTCGGACTTCGATTTTTTGCCAGAATTGCTCGAATATTTCGAGGTTTTACGCCATGCCGCGCCGGGCATCGAACGGGAAACCGCCGCGCAGACACGGAGGAGAACGAAGGCGGTGCGATGGGGGTCCAAGATCGATAACGCCGACGCTGGTCGAAGAAGACCTTGAAAAATAGATAACCGCCTGAATAATATGGCGGAGAGGGTGGGATTCGAACCCACGGAGGGGATGAACCCTCAACGGTTTTCAAGACCGCCGCTTTCGACCGCTCAGCCACCTCTCCGAATATCGACCACCCGACGCAATCCCCTGGATTTGCCAGGGTATCGAGCTCCAAGTCGACGCGGAGGTTAGGATACCGCATGTCCACTGCGGACCCAAACGTCTTGACGCTTGCGCGAGCGACTCCATCAGGTATGCTTCAGGAACTCGGATCTTCCCGCCGAGTCTGACTCGGCAGCTTGAATCTTTCGAAACCGGAGTGACCACACCAATGGCCAACACTGATTTTTCCATCCCCCGCAGCACAGAGTCGGTCATCTCGGCCAACAAGGTGCTCAAGAACACCTATCTGCTGCTCGCCGCGACGCTGGGCTTCAGCGCCTTTACCGCGATGGTGTCGATCGCCCTCGCCGTGCCGAGCTGGATGTACCTGGTCTCGGTGATCGTTGCAATGCTGATGGGTATTTTCGTGCTTCCGCGCACGGCCAATTCATCGAAGGGCATCGGTGTCATCTTCCTGATCACCGGTCTGCTCGGGTTCGGCCTGGGCTCGATCTTGTCCATGTATCTCGCCCTCCCGAACGGCCCGCAGACCGTCGGCTTGGCGTTCGGCGGCACCGCGGCGATCTTCCTTGGACTGTCCGGCTACGCACTGACCAGCAAGCGTGACTTCAGCTTCATGGGCGGCTTCATCTTCGCCGGCATGATGGTCGTGATTCTGGCGATCGTGGCGAATCTGTTCCTCCAGATGCCGGCGCTCTCGCTGGCGATCTCCTCGGCCATCATCCTGCTGATGAGCGGCTTCATCCTGTTCGATACCAGCCGGATCGCACGGGGCGAAGAGACGAACTATATTATGGCGACCTACGGGATCTATCTCGCCATCTTCAACATCTTCATCAGCTTGCTCCAGATTCTCGGGATCATGGGCGACGACTGATTAGCCCCCTTTTAGGGCACAAACCCCGGCCGAGTGCCGGGGTTTTTGTTTGAGCCCTCGACACGACCCCGCTCGGGGCAAGGAGACGCTTCCATGGAGCTTGCACTGAAGATTGCCGCTGCAGCGGTGCTCGTCTTGATGCTGTTCTATCTCTGGCCGGCCTACAAGCACTGGCAGGAGAACGGACCGAAGGCTGAAAAGGGGGATTGGCAAGCGGCCATCCTGCCGCTCGGCGCGGTTGTCGCGCTTGTCGTGTTGCTGATCATAGCGGTGCGCTGAACCACCTCGACGGGCCTCGATCGTAAGCCGGGGGCCACGCCGGGATCGGTAGGGTAGACACGCGCAGCGCAGTCCACCAGCCAGCGCGGGCGTGGGGCTTGGTGGACTCCGCTCTCGCTCGTCCACCCTACCGGCCCGACCTGACTCGGCCACGTCACACCCTGTGGTGAGCGCTCCACGCCGAGAGGGTTATTGAGCGTTTGAGTTGTGAGGATGGGTTTCGCTGCGCTCTACCCATCCTACGTTTTGGTTGTTTGCCCCCGCGATCCTTCGATTGTCGAAATCATCTGAACCGCGTCCGCTCCGACGCCAGTTGGCGGACGCGGAGCCAACGGCACGCGACAAGCGTGCAGGTGTCAGCAGAGACGCGGTTCAGTCGGCATACATCGGCCGCTCCTCCGCCAGATTGAGCCACCCCTTGACCACGCGATAAAGCGTCCAAAAGTATACGACTCCCCAGATCAGGAAGCCGATCAGGAACACGAGGGTGACCAGACCGACGAGGCCCCACAACACCTGGAACCAAAAGGTTCGGATCTGCCAGACGAAATGGGATTCGAGCCAGGTGCCCCGCACATCGGCGAGGCGCAGATAGTTGACGACGACGCCGACGACGGATGTCACGCCGAAGATGAACGACAGGGCCTGCAGAAGATAGACGAAGCCGGTCGTGGTCTTGCGTGGATCGGTCGTTTCGGGACGAGCCGAAACGGTTTGATGATTGCGGGTCGGTTCATCCATCAATGCTCACCAAGGGCGGTATTCGAGTCCTGGAATGGCTTCGCGATCGAAGACCGACGGCAGCGCTCGAATGAGCTGATCCACCTCGTCGAAATCCATGTGCCGACCGTAGGATGCCTTGGCCGCATCGAGCGGCAGCTCGACCCAATAACGGATGGATCCCGGCTCACGAAGGATCTGCAGGGTGTTGTCGGCGTGATCGATGATCCCGAGATAGTCGTCCGCATGTTGCAGGCGAGGCAGCAGTTGCTCTCGAATCTCCCGGCTGCTCACCTCCAGCCCGCTCGAAGACGAGACCGACCCTCCCGAACGCTCGAATAAGTAGTAGACGCGATAGTGCATGGCTGACGATGTTCGCTCTCTGTGTGCTGTGACGGTCTGGTCTCGGCACGGCGTACGGCATAAGATGCGCCCGTATCCGCGGTTGTCCGAACCCCCCCTCGAGCACGCCGAGCCGGCTCGACCTTCGGCGAATATGCATCACCGAGTGCTTCCGCGCGGATGCGAGATCCGGCAATCACACGCGCGGCGATCCGTGCCGGACCAACTCAGAGCCATTCGGAGACGTCGATGTCGGTTCTCAAAATGAAGCTCCACTGGCAGATCCTGATCGCCCTTGTGCTGGCGATCGTCATCGGGCTGCTGATCGAGCGCGACACCGGACTCTTCGGGGTCACCCTGTACGGGATCTTCGCCTTTCTGGGCGAGCTTTTCCTCAACGCCCTGAAGATGTTGATTGTACCCCTGATCGTGTCTTCGATCATCGTCGGGGTCGCCGGAATCGGCAGCTCGAGCAATCTCGGGCGTCTCGGAGGCAAGACCATCGGCTACTACGCGATGACGAGCCTGCTCGCCATCATCGTGGGGTTGCTCGTCGTCAACATCATTCAGCCCGGTGTGGTGGAAGGCACCGCCGAGGAGGTATTCGGGCTAACCGCCAGCAAGAGCGATCTGGAGGCTCAGTTCGCCGACAAGGGCGCCACCGACATCATCGAGATCTTCCTGCGCATGGTGCCGACCAACGTCGTTGCGGCAGCGGCAGCGGGGCAGATGCTCGGACTGATCTTCTTCAGCCTGCTCTACGGCTTTTTCATCACCCGCCTGAACGGCAACTATGCGCAAACACAGCTCGACTTCTGGAGCGGCGTCTTCGAGGTGATGATGAAGATCACCGAGCTGGTGATGCGCTTCGCGCCCATCGGGGTCTTCGCACTGGTCGCCAAGACGGTCACGGACACCGGATTGGAGGCATTCGGACCACTCGCGCTTTTCTTCTTCAGCGTCGTGATCGCGCTGGGCATCCATTTTTTCGTGACCCTGCCGCTGCTGCTCATGTTCATCGGCGGGGTGAAGCCAAGCCGCCACTATCGCGCCATGGGTGCTGCGCTGCTCACGGCCTTCTCGACCGCATCCTCCTCGGCCACGCTCCCGCTCACGATGGAATGTGTCGAGAAGAACGCAGGGGTCTCCAACCGGACTTCGAGCTTCGTGCTGCCCTTGGGTGCGACCGTGAACATGGACGGAACCGCACTTTATGAATGCGTCGCCGTCATGTTCATCGCTCAGGCATACGGGATCGAGCTGGGATTCTCGACCCAGATCCTGATCGTGATCCTCGCGCTTCTGACCTCGATCGGCGTGGCCGGCATCCCGGCCGCAAGCCTTGTGGCCATCGCCATCATCCTGAGTGCCGTCGGCCTGCCGTTGGAAGGGATCGGGCTGATCCTGGCGGTCGATCGACTCCTCGACATGATGCGCACCTCGGTCAACGTCTTCAGCGACTCCTGCGGTGCCGTCATCATCGCCAAGAGCGAAGGGGAAACCGGCATTCTCGAGAACGATGTGCCAACGCCGGCCAGGGCCTAGTCGCCCCCGCGGCCCCGAGCCGCGACGACGCGTGCGGCCCGGGGTCGAGCACTCGATCGGTTTCCTTATCGGGGCCAATGGAACTAGGATAGGGCACCGGGGCCGAGCCGGTTCACCGACGCGGCGACCGCTTGCGCGCGCCCCGATCATGCCGGCCCCTTCGACCCAGCATCGCGAGCCCCGTGTCTGACCTTACCCCATCCGCCAGCGCCGAGACCACCGCGAAGCTCTTCCGCGGGCGCGTCCTTAAACCCGCCGAAGGCGTCTTCCTGTTCCATCCCAGGGCCATGGAGCGCCTGATCACGGACCATTTGGCGGCCGAGGCCCGTGACATCTCGATACCCGAGCTCGCCTATTACCTGATGCCCTCCACGGCCTTTCTGACAGGCCTGGAACTGGAAAATCCAGAGGCACTGGCGGTCATCGAGGGGCTCAACCTGCCCGACTATGTCATCCTCCTGCCCATCCCGCCCGAACAGCGACTCGACCGGATCGGCTTCACGCGACTGCTGCGCGACTACTGGGCACGGCGTTTCGAGGCGGAGGTCGCGCGCGCTTGGCAGATGGCCCGCGACGACAATCGCGACGGGGATCCGTTCGGCCCGGTCGGTCTGGCCCGCCGGATCGGCCCGCTGGCCTTGTCCGAGGTGCGCGACATCATGGCGCGCGACGGGGTCGTCCCTGCGGGTATCGGCGACGCCTTCATTTGCCGCAGCTTCGTCGCCCTGATTGCCCGATTGCGCTATTTTTCGCCGGGCGCCCGCGGTTTCTTCTTTCCGACGATCCGCGACTGGCACGCGCTCGATCTGTGGCTCCTCGAGAGCGGGCTCGACCTCCCCGGATCGTTGCAGGGGGGACGGCTGCCGCGCTTGCTGGAGCATACCCGCCCGGATCACCGCTGCGGCGTGCCCGAGTATCTGCCGCTGCTCCCGTCCGGCCTGCCCTACGGGGAGTCGGATCCGGATTTCGCGCGCGCGATCGTAGCCCAGGAAAGCCACGAAGCGCCGCTCTTCCCGGATGAGCCGGCAACGCCGAACGCCTCCGGCGCGACGCTCGCGTCCCCCGTCGACAAGATCGAGGTACGCTGTCTCGCGGTCCTGCACGACGCCTCTCAATCGGTGGGTCGGGACTGGCGGACGACGCTCCGAGACATCGTCATCACACCGCTCGGCCCACTTCTGGACGGACTGCTGACCATCCCGACGCTGCTGAGCCGTCGACGATCGACCGCAGGACCCCGCGGGATCCTGCTGGATCTGCATCTGGCCTTGTTCGCCGATGCCGTGCGCAAGGCACAGCGCGCCGAGCTCGATCATCATTATGCCGCCGCACTCGTCAACCTGTCCTTGGCCCGGCGACGCTTCATCGCCATGGGCGGCCCCAGCCCGAATGCGCGCGACGCCGTCCGCGTGATCCTCGCCCAACGTGCCGCTGCCGCCGAGAGCGCCTTGGCGGATCTCATCGCCGCCAACTCGACGCTGAGCCCGGGCACGGCACGCGAGCTGGCTGCTTTGACCGCGCTCTTGGGCGAGGAAGTGATGCGCTCCGGCTCGGCAAGCTCGGCTTACTCGATCCTTCTCAACCTGGAGCGCGCCCTGCTGGAGAGCCGCACGACCTACTACCGCCTGCGCCCCTTCCAATGGGCAGCGAGCGGCGGCAAGGTACGGCTTCGACAGATCCTGCCCTTTCAGGCCCAGCTCAAGGCGCTGCGTGCGCTCGAGGCCGCATCGCTCCGGCTCGAGCAGATCGAGTGGCCTAGCCGCGAAGTCGAGCGGTTCTCGGTCCCCTTGAAGCGACTCTCCGATCAGCTTGCCACGCGACTCGCCGGCCAGCTCAGACCCCACCTCCGCGTTTCTCTCGAGGAGGCCGGCTTCAACCCGAGCAACCATCGCGAGAAGGTCGCGGCGCACAAGATGCGCGAGGAGCTGCTCGACGTCATCCAGCACCGGCGGCATCTGAAGTTCACCGACGTGCGCGATATCGTCGCACGCAACATCCTGCGCCTGCCCGACCCGACCTTGGAGGAGATTCGCCACGGCGACCGCTTGGCGCATTTCGATCGGATCGCCGCCAAAAGCCTGCCCGGCGTCTATAAGCCGGGCGAATTCTATGTCAAGGGATTGCAGCAGCTCGGCGCACCTCTGTTCGGCACCCCGCGAGGACGGTTGATCCTGCGTCATCTCATCCTGCCGACCGGCCTCGCCTTCCTGGGACTCAAGACGCTCGACATCCTGGCCGGCCTGATCACGCACGATGGGAGCTCCGTCCATTTGGCGCCCCTCTGGCTCGTGCTGCTGCTCGCCCTGCTGATCAATGCGTTCGCCTACACCCGCGTCGGGCGTGCGATCGCCAAGACGATCTGGCGCGTCCTCTCTTGGACAGTCCGTCTGCTGCTGTTCGACGGGGTGCGCAGGCTACTGCGCTGGACGCCCGTCGCGAGGCTCCTGTCGACGAGCATCATCCGCGGACTGGATCGTAACCTCGTCCAGCCGCTGTTCATCGGCCTGCTGGTCGTGCTCCCGTTCGTTGGAATTGGTCTGCTGATCGAGGAGGTGGAGATCGATTACGGTCTATCCCTGCTGATCCCGGCCTTTGCGATCGGCACGCTCGCGCGCAACACGCCGGCGGGTCGACGCTTGCTCGACAATCTCGCGAGCACGGCATGGCAGATGCTTCGTCGACTGAACCAGACCCTGGTGATCGGATTGGTTCGAGAGCTGCTCCATTTCTTCAAGGAGGTGACGCGCCGCTTCGAGCAGGGGCTGCACCGGATCGAGGAATTGCTGAGCCATCAGCTCGGAGAGTCGCGGCTCGCGCTCGCCATCAAGTCGCTGTTTGCGCCGGTCTGGAAATTCACGGAGGCGTTCATCCAATTTTACGTGACCGTGCTGGTGGAGCCGCAGGTCAATCCGATCAAGCATTTCCCTCTGGTCACCATCGCGCACAAGCTGATGTTGCCCTTCCTGCCTGCACTCACCGGGCTGCTGGTTGCACTCACGGAGCCCTTTCTGCCGAAGCTGATCGCCTACCCCTTCGTGACCGTCACCATCCTCTTGTTGCCGGGACTCGCCGGTTTTCTGGTTTGGGAGCTGAAGGAGAATCGACGGATCTATGCGGCCAACCACGGGGGCGCGCACCCAGTCGGATACGATACAGGTCGGATCGAGGCGGTGCGCCGATCCGATCTGGAGAGCACACCGATCGAGCCGGCCATCATCGGCAGCCACGGCGAGACCATGCGCGGGATGCTCCGCCGGGGCTTTCACAGCGGAACACTGCCGAAGGCGTTTGACCGACTCAGGCGCGTGCTGCGCGATGAGATCCGCGACGAGGTCCCCTACCCCCATCGCCTTCGAGACGCACAGCGTCGCCTCGCCGAGGTGAATCGTGCCCTCTGTGTCTTCTGCGATCGCGAGCTGGGCTATGCCTTGCGCCGCCGCTGTGCCGAGCCGAACTGCGGCCTGGTCCGTGTCGAGACCGGACGGCCGCGTCTGTCGAGCAACGCCTTCGACCTGACCTTGGAGCTCTACGCCGCAAACACCGCGAATGATCGGCCGATCGAGCTGCGGCTCTATGTCTATCTGGAGGAGCCCGACATCTTCCTGAAGGTCGAGATCAGCGGCCCGCGGGAGGAGCTCGGCGAGCCCTGTTGGAGTCTGGTTCGCTCCGATCTTGCAGTGTTCAGCGGTCGTGCGGGGGTCAAGCAGGCGCCGTCGGCGGTTTAGGGGTTCGGGGTTCGGGGTTCGGGGTTCGGGGTTCGGGGATTTCCGGAAAAGGATCTACCGGCATCCGGCATCCGCCCCATCCTTTCGTGCGTCCTACCGTCAGGCCGTAGGTTGTACCGAGCCGTGCGAGGCATAACCAACCGCCGACGGAAGTTGTGCTTCCTACCGTCAGCACAACCTACGGTTTCGGGTCGTCCGAAACGTTTCGGTTTGCAACGGGAAGATGCCAACCGTATCCCGCGAAACACCTATCGTCGGTTGCGCCCGCCCGTGCCTCGATTGGGCAGCTCGAGCAGGAAGCGCCCGGCGTTGGCCAGTTGTCTGCGCACCAGCGACCAGTTTTCCTCGCGTTTGCGCGCGTCTTGACAGCGCAGCAGACGCGAGCGTTGGGCGGCGTCGAGCCGATCGAGGATGGCTGCCCACAGGACGTCGTCGACGTTGTAGACCCTCCCGCCGGCGAGACAGACCGGGATGACGCTCGCGATGGGGATCGCGAGATCCGTCGCGACCACCTCCACGGCGGCAAGGATGCTCTCCGCCTTCAGACTTTTCGGCTCGGCCAGGTCATAGGGCGGCAGCCACTCGCGCACCGGGCGCAGACGGTCGATATGACTGAGTGCCACGAGCACCGGCGGCGGACGGCGGGTCAGCCACTCGGCGAAGGCGGCTCGCAAGCTGTCCAGGGTCTCGCGGTCGGCGTGACGGTCGGGACGATCGGCGGCACTGACCCAGAGGATCATATCGGCGTCGCCCGCTGCCGTGCGCAAGGTCTGCTCGTCCATCGCGTCGGATCCCGGCGTGTCGTAGATCAGCGCGAGATCGAGACCTTCGTGCACCAGACGATAGGGTGTGAGCATCTTCGTCGTGTCGGGAAGCAGATCGGTCGCCACGCGCAGTTGGCCGAACAGGGCGTTGATCAGACTGGACTTGCCGGCGTTCGAGCGACCCAAAACGAGGATCCGCAAGGGCTCGCCGCCCGGCTCGTCGGACGCGTCGGACGCACGGAGATCACGCTCGGATGTCGTGGTGGGGCGGGCCTCGGGAGCATCATCCGAGAGCAGGAGCCGCCCGCTGTAGAGCTCGATCGCATAGGCGCCGACCTTACGCACGTACTCCCTCAGGATCCAGCCATAGAGCTCGTCCTGCGCCAGTGCGTAGCCGCGACCGCGCAGCTGCGACAATGCCTCGGTCAAAAACGCGTGGGCCGGATTCACGACCCACTGTCCGGCGCGATACAGCCCCAGCAAGCGATCCGCAAAGGGCTTCCAGCGATAGGCGCGCATCAGCGAGCCGACGGTGAGCCGGTGGCTGAAGGGGATATGGTCAGTGATGGTCTCGCGCAGATCGCGGCTCGCCCGCTCGACGATCAGGAGCGTGTGCGGCACCGTCAGCTCCAACAAGGGCTCGCCCACATCCGGATGAAAATGCCGCGCGACACGCTCGAGCGTCTGCTGGCCCAAGACCCCGAGCCGGTCGCCCTCGCCGATCGGCCAGTCCTCGGGTTTGGTCTGCGCGGCCAGGTCCTCGACCAGCGCCCAGGCGACGTCGGCCGCCGGTGGCCAATCGGGGTCCGGTTCGGTCTCCGCAGCGAGGAGCAACCGGCGCTCATGCCGATGCAGCCAAGCCTGCAGGCCATACCCGGCCGCACTGAAGAGGACGAGCGCGACCAGCCAGTAGCGCATCGCCTCGATCTGCCACAGCCAGAGCAGACCCAGCGGCAAGAGCGCCGCAACGGGAACCGCCCACAGCAGAAGTGCGAGAAGGCGCAGGCGATCGATGCGGCTGAGGAGTTTCTTCATGGCCGATCCGACTTCACCAGGTCTTTGAGCAAGGTAGCGCCGCGGTCGAATCCTTCGGCGAAGGTGCGGCGCAACCCCTCGGCATCCGCGGGCAGCCCCCGGCGGCGGCGATTGAAGTGAAACCCGGCGGCCTTGCCGAGCGCGTAGGTCGTCGCACCGCTGGCGGTCGCGCCCCAGACGGCGCCGGCCGTTTGGCCCCACACCGGGATCAGCTTGACCACAGCCCGGCCGGCGCTGCGCGCGGCATAGGCCACACCAATGCCGGTTCCGAGCAGACCCAGAAACTCGAGGATGGCGCGACGATCCCAATCCTGGCCGTAGAGCGCGGCGAGACTTTGCAGCATCTTTGCCTGGATCGCCGGCACGCCGACCAGATCCACCAAGGGAAGCGCACCGACACCGGCCGCGGCAATCGCATAGCCGACGATGTGCGGATGGGCGGATCGGGCATAGGCGTCGCGCACCCCGGCATCGCTGCGCAGCAGGGCTTGAAGACGCAGCGACGAGACCCCGTCGATCGCCTGCCACAAGGCATCCAGGCCGTAGTCCGGCGGGTCGAATCCGTCCTCCGGGAGGGTGAGATCGATCGGGACCCAGCGCACCGGGATCTCGCCCGGCAGCGCGCCGAAGCGATCGCGTTGCGCCCGCAGTGCGCGGACGAGGTCGAGCGGGACGGCGTCCGGCCAGTCGGCGTCCTCGAAGGGATAGGGCATGGGATGCTCGCCGTCCGGCGGATAGGCATCGTGCAGTCCGGTCTGTGCAATCACCAAGGGCCATTCCGGGTGGCGTCCGCGCACTTGGCGCAGCACCTCCAAGACATCGTCCTGGCGGATGTCGGTCGCCTTCATCACGGCCAACAGGAGGTGCGCCTGCGACTCGCAGTAGTGGATGTCGGCGCTCGCGTCATAGGCGACCTCCCCGAGTCCGCGGGTATCGAGGAAGCGCACTAGGGGTGCCTCCGCCGGAAAGTCGTAGAGGCGCGTGGTCGCCGTACAGGGCTGGAAACCGTTGCCGATCTCGGCGAGGCCGCTCCCGGTCAGCGCCCGAATGATGGAGGTCTTTCCGGACTGGGTTTTGCCGATCAGCCAGACCACCGGAAGGGGGTGACGCGCACGGGCCTCGCGCAAAGCCGCACCGAGGCTGGCGTCGTCGACCCGCGGCTCGAGCAGCGCCTCGCGCAAGCCGCGCCAGCGATCCGACCACTGTGTCCAGGGATTTCGCATAAGCATCTTGATCCCGACTCTCCGATGAAACCGCAGCACCCGCGAGCCCGAGCTGCCGACAGCCCGATCCGAGCCGGTCCCTTTCGACCCCGGACGATGGCCCGATCCTGTGCAATAATTCCCGCCGACGCCGGACCTCCAGCCACCCGTAGCCCGACGTCGACTCAATCGAACCGCGTCCGCCACTGCTGCTGCCTCGGACTTATGCCAGGGGCGATGCCCCGGCGGGAACGGCGCATGTCATGGCTGACAGGGTTCACACACCACTCATTATCGCCGAGATGTCCCTCTGATGCCCCCATCGCCGTTGTCGCCGATCAACCCACTCAACACGCTCTATCTGCCGCCCCGGCAGGGTCACGCGTTCAAAGACATCGGCCGGATACTTTTGTCGGCGCTGATGCTTGCCGGCCTGATCCTCTGCAGCGATGCCTTCGCCGCGAGTCAGCAACAGGGCTCCGGCACCTCCGGTCCGAAGATCAATTCCGCGAGCGCCCTGATCGTGGACGAGCAGGGCAACCGGATCTACGGCAAGAACACCCGCGAGGTGAAACCCATCGCCTCCGTCACAAAGCTGATGACGGCGATGGTGGTTTTGGACTCCGGCGTCTCTCTGGATGCGCCCATCACCATCAACGAGGCCGATCGCGACACCCTGCGCCACAGCCGTTCGCGCCTGCGCATCGGCCAGGCGACCTTATCGCGCCGCGAGATGCTGATGGTCGCGCTCATGTCCTCGGACAACCGTGCGGCTGCCGCCCTGGCGCGCACCTCGCCGGGCGGGACCCCGCAATTCGTCGCGGCCATGAACCGCAAGGCCCAAGCACTCGGGATGCACGACACCTCCTTTGCCGACAGCAGCGGGCTGGACAACCGCAACCGCTCCACGGCCGAGGACCTGGTCAAGATGGTCCGCGCGTCCGCCCGGTACCCCTTGATCCGCGAGACCACCTCGCGCGGCGAGATGACGGTGCACCCCTTCGCCGACAAGAGCACCTTGGCGTATCGCAACACCAATCCGTTGGTGCGCAACCCGGAATGGCATGTCGAGGTGAGCAAGACCGGGTTCATCAACGAGTCCGGCCATTGCCTGGTGATGCAAACCCGGATCAACGGGCGTCGACTCTATGTCGTCTTCCTGGATGCGGTCGGCAAGCTCACGCCCGTGGGCGACTCGAACCGACTGCGCCACTGGCTCGCCGACGGACAACGCATCGCCGGGAATTGATCGCGCGAGGAATCGCATTCGATGTACGCAGGCGAACGCTTCAACAGCATCTCCCACCTGGTCGGCGCGGTCCTCGCGCTGATCGGCGTGGCCGTGCTCGTGACCTTCGCCGGGATGCAGGGCGGTGCGCTGCGCATCGTCAGCTTCAGCGTCTACGGGGCCACGCTCTTTCTGCTCTACCTCTTCTCGACCCTGTATCACAGCCTACGGGGCCGAGCAAAACAGGTCTTCAAGGTCCTCGACCATGTGGCCATCTACCTGCTCATCGCCGGCACCTACACCCCGTTCAGCTTGCTGGTGCTGAAGGGGCAGACGGGCTGGTGGATGTTCGGCGCCATCTGGACCCTCGCCGGCATCGGCGTCCTGATCGACAGCATCCCGCATGGGAAACGGCGAATCCTGCCGATGATCATCTATCTCACCATGGGGTGGCTGATCGTCTTCGCCCTCGAGCCTTTGGTGGCAAGCCTACCCCCGGCAGGTTTTTGGGGACTCGTTGCCGGCGGTCTCTTCTACACCTTCGGCGTCGTCTTCTACGCACTCGACAGCCGTTTCTCCTGGTCGCACGGCGTCTGGCACCTCTTCGTGCTCGCGGGCAGCATCAGTCACTATCTGACGATCCTGATCTTTCTCTGACTCCCGCCTCAAACGCGGTTTAACATGAGCGACCGACCAAGAACCGGGAATCTCCGTCTCCATGCACGCCGGCCCAGACCAGACCAACGACCTCGATCCCTTCACCCTCGATCACGATCAGCTCCACGCCCTGGCCACCGCCGATCGGGTGCGTGACGGCTTGCGCCATTACAGAGACAACCGCGTCGCGGAGTTGCAGCTGGACGGTGTCTACCTGCGTGCCGACGTCGAAGACGAGGAACGTGAAGAGATCGTCGCGCTCGAGCTGAGTTACGACGGCGACGGCAATCTGGTCTGTCTGTGCGACTGCGGCACGCCCTCGAACCAACCCTGCGTCCATGCGCTGGCCGCACTCTTTGCCCGCTCGGCACGCGGTGCAGCCGAGGGCGAGCTGCTCGGCGCGGTGGAAGGCGCGATCGACGAGCGCATCAAGCGCGGACGCACCGAGGTCCGGGTCGAGAATCTCTCGGGCGATCCGGCCTTCGGTGCCTGGAGCGCGCACTCGCTCGTCTCCTCCACCCATGTCCCGGTCAGCTACCGGGTGCATATTCGCTCGCTGGAGCAGCGCGCCAACTATTGCACCTGCCCGGATTTCGCGACCAACCAACTGGGGACCTGCAAACACATCGAGGCGGTGCTGCACCGCATCGCCAAAGGCCGCGACGCCAAGCGTCTGCAGGCGCTCGGACCGCCCTCGCCCTTCGTGTATCTCGACTGGGAGGGCGACCCCGCGCCCCAGATCCGTCTCCATCGGGCGATGCAACGTCCGGACAACCCGTCCGATCCCGAGCTGATCGCGCTGCTGGATACGCATTTCGACGACGCGGGCGCCTACCGTCGGCGTCTGCCCGAAGACTTTCTGCGCCTGGCCGATGCCTTGGCCGGGCGGGCGGACATCGATCTGGGTGAAGACGCACTCGGCTTCGCTCGCCGCCTCGCCGAGCAGGCCGCCCAGCGGCAGCGTGCACGCGACATCGGCGAGGCGATTCGCGCCTCGGGCGGGCGCCTGCCGGGCGTGACCGCGCGGCTCTATCCCTACCAGGTCGAGGGCGTGGCCTTTCTGGCCGCCAACGGGCGCGCGCTGCTGGCCGACGACATGGGTCTCGGCAAGACGCTCCAAGCCATCGCGGCGGCCGCCTGGCTGCATCGCCATGCCGAGGTCGAGCGGATCCTGGTGATCTGTCCGGCATCGCTCAAACAGCAGTGGGCACGCGAGATCCGCAAATTCACCGGTCGGGAGGCGCGGGTGATCCAGGGACCGGTCGCCACGCGGGCGGCCCAGTACCGAGGCAGCAGCGGCTTCCTGATCGTCAACTACGAGCTGATCCTGCGCGACGGCAGTGTCATCGCGGAGACCCTTCGGCCGGACCTGGTGATCCTCGACGAGGCGCAACGCATCAAGAACTGGCGCACCAAGATCGCCGCGGCGGTCAAGCGCATCCCCTCGCGCTACGCCTTCGTGCTGAGCGGCACGCCGCTGGAGAACCGGCTCGAAGACCTCTACAGCCTGATGCAGGTGGTCGACCAGAAGGTGCTCGGCCCGCTCTGGCGCTATCTGGTGGACTTCCACGTCACGGACGAGCGCGGCAAGGTGCTCGGCTACCGCAACCTCTCCGAGCTGCGGCGTCGGCTCGCGCCCGTCATGCTGCGCCGCGACCGCCAACTGGTGCGCGACCAGCTCCCGGATCGCATCGAGAGCCGTCTGGACATCCCGCTCGACGCCTGCCAGCAAGAGCTGCACGACGCCGGTATCCGGGCCGCGGGCATCCTGGCGCAGATCGCCAAACGTCGTCCCCTGACACCGGGCGAGTCGAACCGGCTCATGGCCCATCTGCAGCAAGCACGCATGGCCTGCGACGCCGCCGGTCTGGTCGACAAGGAGACCGTGGGATCGCCCAAGCTCGACGAGCTGGTGAACCTGCTCGACGAGCTCTGTCTGCAATCCGGACTCAAGGCCGTGGTCTTCTCCCAATGGGAGCAGATGACCCGAATGGTGGAGGAGCGCGTGCGCGCGCTGGGACTCGGCTGCATCCGCCTGCACGGCGGTGTGCCGACGGCCAAACGCGGCGATCTGATCGATCGCTTCAACGAGGACGACGCCTGTCAGGTCTTCATCTCGACCGATGCAGGCGGGGTCGGACTCAATCTGCAGACGGCATCGGTCCTGGTCAATCTGGACATCCCCTGGAACCCGGCGGTGCTGGATCAACGGATCGCCCGGGTGCACCGTCTCGGGCAGACCCGCAAGGTCCAGATCATCCTGCTGGTCGCCGCCGAGTCCTACGAGTGCCGCGTCCTCGAGCTGGTCCAGGGCAAGCGCAACCTCTTCGACAACGTGGTCGATCAAGACGCCACGGAAGATGTCGTCGGGGTCTCGCGCAAGCTGGTGGAGGTGCTTGCGGAGGATCTCGCCGGATTGCCCGGTGTACCCAAGACGGCCAACGAGGCGCCGGGCGAGCAGGTCGAGGAAGCAACTTCGGAAGAGCCGGCATCCGAACAGCCAGACGCCGACCTGACGGCGAGCTCGGACATCGACTCGAGCGCCGGGGAGCCGACGCCGAGCGACGACGCGCAGACCGACGGCACACCGGTGGAGCGAGCAGAGCCCATCCCGCTCGCCGATGCGACGCGAGATGCGGAGATGGAGGAGTCGATCCGCCATGCCATCGAGGCCGTCCAGAACGCATTCGGCACCCGGATCGAGCGGATCCTCGGCTCCGGCGGCGGACTGCTGGTGGTCCTGGATCGCGTGGATGCCGAGGCCGACCGGCTCGCCGCCGCAATCTCCGATCGAATCCCGGTCGCCCTGATCGACCCGCGGACACTGAGCGGACTGCGGCGGCTCGGGGACGCCTCTCCGATCGCGCGGGCCCGTCCGCTCGTCGAGCCAACGGAAGAGCAGCGCAGCCCCCAAGAGCCACGGCTCTTGTCCCGGGCGCGGGAGAAGCTCCGCGGCGCCGAGGTCCTGATCCAACAGGCCTGCCCCGCCCCGGCCATGGACCTGCTGCTCGGCGCCTTACTCGCCTGCGCTGCCGTGCGCGCCGAGCAAGAGACCCCGCCGACACCCCGACACGCCGGGATCTGGCTCTACAGCGAGGCCCTGCCGAAAGGCATCCTGACCCAAGACGAAGCGGGTCTGCTCATGCGCGCGCTCGCCCTGTCGCAAGGCGCGGAGACGGTTCCGGACGCGCTGCTCCGAGACCTGGCCGCCGATGTCGCCCGCTTCGTCGCTGAAACGGGCTAACCCGATCAGCGAGGCCAGCGGATGACCACCGTCGAATTGTTCGTTCGACGAGCCTCAATGAAAATGATGCACGAACCTCAGGTTGAACCTGGAGCCCTCGGGGCGATTCTCCGCCTCCGTCTCCCAATAGGCGTTCACGAAGAGATGATCGTGCTTGGAGAAGTGGTAGACGAGTCCGGGCCCGATGCCGATGACCTGCTCCTCGCTGTCGCGCACGCCTCTGCCGTCGATCTTGCTCTCGGTGAACTGCTTGAGAAAATAGCCGTTGATGCCGATGCGCAGACGATTCGGGAGCACCTCGTAGGCACTCGCGAAGTTGGCATGGATGGCCTGACCGGCTTGGGTATCGTTGGCGCCGAGCGGTTTGTAGGGGTCGTTGTTCTCCGCGTTCCAGAGATAGTGCAGACGCCATGAGGCCGTCCATTTCGGCGCCAGGAAGGCCGTCGCGGCCCAATAGGGGTTGAAGGAGAAATAATTGCTGCCGACGTTCAGCGCATCGTTGGCGTCGTAGGATCCGGTCGGAAAGATCAACTGGAACTCGACCCGCTGCACGAACTTGGGTCCGTTGGGGCCCATGATGGGATCCCACTGAAGATAGGGCCCGATCAGGAGATCGCCCAGATTGCCGCCGTTCGCCGAGAGCGCGAAGTTGTCCTTGGGATCCAGATCGAAGCCGGCGTAGGGCAACATCAGATTCAGGCCCCACTTGCCGCCGAGCAGCAGAGGCTGATCCGATTGATAGAGGAGCTGGGTCAGACCGATGTTCGCCTCGACCTCGGCCTTCTCGGGTCCGCGCGCGGTCGGCAGCAGCAGGTCGCCGCCGTTTGCGTCCTTGAGGCGCCCCTTGCGATAGAACTGCACGTACTGCTGGGCGTACCAGCCCGGCCCCGCCGGCGGCGCACCGTCCAGAAAACTGGTAAACCCGAGATTCACGGCGGGCAGGTCATACGCCTGTGTCAGCGACGCCATCCCGAGCCCAACCGCTCCCACCAACAGTCTTGCACCCTTCTTCGTCATCGTCGCGCCCCTGATTGTTTTCGAGTTTGAACACAAGGCGCGACCCACATCGCGCCGGAAAAACGCGTGAAGGATAAGGGAATGCGCGGGGGGTTACAAAGCGGTGACAGCGCGAACCGATCGGTCAAGGCATACTTTTCGCCGAGACTCCTCCGCGCTTCATCCGCCTGTCATCGACATGAATCGAATCACCTTCTCCGGGCGTTCGTTGAACTCATGGCGCTCGGGTTTCAGGGCGATGGCCTGTTTCAGATGCTCGATCAGTTCATCATCCCCGATCCCGTCGCGCAACAGCGGTCGCAGCGCGTAGCTGCTCTCCTGACCGAGACAGAGATACAGGGTGCCGTCGACCGTGAGGCGTACCCGGTTGCAGGTTTCGCAGAAGTGCTGCGAGATCGGGGTGATGAAGCCGATCCGGGTTTCGGTTGCGCCGAGGCGGAAGTAGCGCGCCGGGCCGCCGCCGGGAAGGATGTCCGGGATCAGCGTGAATCGCTGCTCCAGGCGACGACGCACCGTCTGGAGATCGAGCTCGATCACCGCCTGCTTGGCGCTGCGGCCCGGCCGATAGCCGTAGCTGCAGTCCAGGAAGTCCTGTTCGTGGATCGCGCTCGACAACGTCGCGCAGGCCAGCTGCACGAGCTTGTCTTCCAGTGCCGGAATGCCCAGCGGTCGCTGTTGTCCGTTCTCTTTGGGGATCAACACGCGCCGGACCAGCTTGGCCCGGTAGCGTTTCGCCTTCACGCGCTCGGCCAGATCGGTGATGTTTGCTTCCAGGTTGCGTGCGTAGGTCTCTGCCGTCAGCCCGTCGACACCACTGGCTGCGTCCTTGTTCAAGTCGTGCCAGCAGTACATCAACAGCTCGACATTCACTTCTCTGTAGAGATTGCGAAAGCGATGGTGCTTGCTTTCTCTCGCTCGATTGGCTATTCCCCGCAGTGAGGTTGGCACGTGGTGACCCGGTCCTGCTCGTCCGGCACGTGTTTCCTGTGCGGGCTGCGTACTCCCGTCGGGTCCTTCGCCGTGTCATGGGCTTTCCCCATCGCAGACGACTATGCCCGATAAGACACCCCGTCGGCTTGCGGCGTTCTCCCGCCTGCCTGTGCGCTCCGTGTTCCACGCCTCCACCCGAGCGCACGCCGTTGCAGGGCTCTTCACCCGTTCGTGTCCCAGCTCAGTCGGTTTCATCGCTTCACCTCGTCACAGGAGCCTGCGGGGCTTCCCGAGTTCTCCGGCGCCTCTCTTCCTGCATGCCACGGCCTGTCGACTCCGGCGGACATCCACACACTCGCCCTCACGCGTGCTTCATCTCGGCTTCCGGGTTCAGTACCCCGTCGCCATCCGCGGGTTTGCGATCTCGAAGCTGTACCAGCACTTCAGGGAGCGCGATCTCCCCTGCGGCCTACAGGATTCTCTGTGTACGCTTGCCCTGTCTCTTGTTCGCGACTTGCGCCGCTCCGCAACAGGACCAACACTCGATACGGGTGGGTGGCTAGCCCTTACCCGACCGGGACTTTCACCCGGCAAGAGACGCCGAGCTTTGCTCGGCGCTAAATGAATTCGCACCTACACGCCGGTAGTGCCTTTCCCGGACATCCACTAACCACGATACAGTCGATCAGTTGCGGGACTTATCGACCAGCTTCTTCTCGCGAATCCAGGGCATCATGTCGCGCAGACGCTCGCCGACCTCTTCGATCTGATGCTCTTCGCCGAGTCGACGCATCGCCTTCATGGACGCCGCGCCGGCCTGGTTCTCGAGGATGAATTCCTTGGCGAACTGACCGTTTTGGATCTCGCCCAGGATGCGCTTCATCTCGGCCTTGGTCTCGTCGGTAATGATGCGCGGACCGCGGGTCAGGTCACCGTATTCGGCCGTGTTGGAGATCGAGTAACGCATATTGGCGATGCCGCCCTCGTAAATGAGGTCGACGATCAGCTTGACCTCATGGAGACACTCGAAGTAGGCCATCTCGGGCGCATAACCGGCCTCGACCAGGGTCTCGAAACCCGCCTTGATCAGCGAGGTCAACCCGCCGCAGAGCACCACCTGCTCACCGAAGAGGTCCGTCTCGCACTCCTCGCGGAAGTTGGTCTCGATGATGCCGGCGCGCCCGCCGCCGTTGGCCGAAGCATAAGCCAACGCGATGTCGCGGGCCTGACCGGTCGCGTCCTGATGGACCGCGATTAGGCTGGGCACGCCGCCGCCCTGGGTGTAAGTCGAGCGCACCAGATGGCCCGGCCCCTTGGGCGCGATCATGATGACGTCGAGATCTTCGCGCGGCGTGATCTGGCCGAAGTGCACGTTGAAGCCGTGGGCGAAGGCGAGCGCCGCACCCTGCTTGATGTTGGCCGCGATCTGCTCGCGATAGAGCGCGGCCTGGTGCTCGTCCGGGGCCAGCATCATGACCACATCCGCACCCTTCACGGCCTCTTCGATCGAGCGGACCTCGAGCCCTGCGTTGGCCGCCTTGGCGGCCGAGGCTGAACCGGGCCGCAAGCCGACCACGACCGACACACCGGATTCCTTCAGATTGTTGGCATGGGCATGACCCTGCGAACCGTAACCGATGATCGCGACCTGCTTGGCCTGGATGAGGGAGAGGTCGGCGTCTTTGTCGTAATACACGTTGATGGTCATTGAGGTGAATCCTTTAGCTGGAGATGTATGAGGCGGATCGGGAGGCGAGAAGCCTTCAAGCACTCACTCAGGCCCAACCCGGGACTGTGAACCGCAACCGCGCAAGCCGCTCAATCCAAGACCTTTATTGATGACTTAAACCGCGTCCGACGCAGAGGCAACGGACAGGCGTCATCCCGAGCAAACAGGAAAACGACTCTTGCAGCACGAAGACGCGGTTTAAATGGTGAGGCCCTTGTCGCCGCGCGAGATCCCTGTGGGACCCGAACGGACGACCTCGACGATCAGTCCTTCCGGAACCGCGTCGATGAAGGCGTCCAGTTTTTTGGACGCCCCGGTCAACTCGATCACATAGCTGGTATCGGTCACATCGATGATCTTGGCGCGGAAGATCTCGGTCAGGCGCTTGAGCTCCTCGCGGTCCTGCCGCTCGGCGCGCACCTTGATCATCATCATCTCGCGCTCGATGTGCGGACCCTCGGAGAGGTCGAGCAGTTTCACCGTGTCGATCAGCTTGTTCAGCTGCTTCTTGATCTGCTCGACCACGTCGTCGTTGCCGGTGGTGACCAGGGTCATCCTCGAGAGGGTCGGGTCATCCGTCGGTGCGACGGTCAGGGATTCGATGTTGTAGCCACGGGCCGAGAAGAGCCCGGCGACGCGCGAAAGTGCGCCCGCCTCGTTCTCCAGCAGCACGGCAATGATATGTCTCATGTCTTAAGATCTCTTTCGCTCGGGACGCGGTCTAAGCCAGCTCGCGATCCGACAGACTCGGCGCCAGGTGCATCTCGTGGTGGCCCTTTCCGGCGGCGATCATCGGGTAGACGTTTTCGGTCGGATCCACGATGACGTCCATGAACACGAGACGATTCCTCATCGCGAACGCCTCGGTCATCGCGGCCTCCAGATCGGCCGGCTGGTCGACACGCATGCCGACATGCCCGAAGCTCTCGGCGAGCTTCACGAAGTCCGGCAGGGCATCGACATAGGAGTTCGAGTAGCGGCTCTCGTAGAAGAACTCCTGCCACTGACGCACCATGCCCATGTAGCCGTTGTTGAGCAGGATCACCTTCACGGGCAGCCCGTATTGAAGGCAGGTGGCCAGCTCCTGGATGCACATCAGGATACTGGCCTCGCCTGAGATACAGGCGACCTGCGCATCCGGAAACGCCAATTGCACGCCCATCGCCGCCGGGAGGCCGAAGCCCATGGTCCCCAGACCGCCCGAGTTGATCCAGCGACGCGGCTTGTCGAACGGATAGAACTGGGCGGCGAACATCTGGTGCTGACCCACGTCCGAGGTCAGATAGAGATCGCCGCCGGTCACCTTGTAGAGCGTTTCGACCGCGAACTGCGGCTTGATGGCCGTGCTGTTGCGGTCGTAGCGCATGCAGTCCACCGCGCGCCACTCAGCGACTTTGGCCCACCAATCGGCGACAGGCTGCTCCTCGGAACTCGGGGCCAGCTCGCGGTAGAGCTTGATCATATCGGAGAGCACGTTCGCCACCTGCCCCACGATCGGAACATGGACCTTGACGTTCTTGGAGATCGAGGAGGGATCCACGTCGACATGGATGATCTTCGCATGCGGGCAGAAGTGCTCGATCTTGCCGGTGACCCGATCGTCGAAGCGCGCGCCGATGGCGATCAAGACGTCGGTCTCGTGCATCGCCATGTTGGCCTCGTAGGTGCCGTGCATCCCGAGCATACCGATGAACTGAGGGTCCGTCATCGGATAGGCCCCGAGCCCCATCAGCGTGCTGGTGACGGGAAAACCGGTCGAACGAACGAGATCCGTCAACTGCGCCGATGCCTCGCCGAGCACCACGCCGCCGCCGGTGTAGAAGACCGGCCGCTTGGCTTGGAGGATCAGATCCACGGCCTTGCGAATCTGCCCCGGATGCCCTTTGAGCACCGGGTTGTACGAACGCATCTTCACATCGCGCGGATAGTCGTAGGGGATCTTGATGTTCGGATCCGTCACGTCCTTCGGGATGTCGACCACCACGGGTCCGGGCCGACCGCTCGTCGCGATAAAGAAGGCCTTGCGGATGGTCACCGCGAGGTCGCGCACGTCCTTGACCAGGAAGTTGTGCTTCACGCAGGGCCGGGTGATGCCGACCGTGTCGACCTCTTGGAAGGCGTCGCTGCCGATCACCGGGGTGGGCACCTGACCGGTCAGGATCACCATCGGGATGGAGTCCATGTAGGCCGTCGCGATCCCGGTGACCGCGTTGGTCGCACCGGGGCCGGATGTCACCAGACAGACGCCGCACTTGCCGGTCGCACGCGCATAGCCGTCCGCGGCGTGCGAGGCACCCTGCTCGTGACGCACCAGGATATGTTTGACGGACTCCTGCCGAAACAGGGCGTCGTAGATGTGCAGCACGGCGCCGCCGGGATAGCCGAAAACGAACTCGACGCCCTCGTCGGCGAGCGCCTGAATGACGATCTCGGCGCCGCTCAGCTCGACACCACTCCGCTCCGGCCGCCCCGGTTCGGTCCCATCGAGTTGCGCTTCAGACAGTGCCACCTCGGTGACCTCCGATCAGTCCCAAAAGGGTTCAAAAGCGGTCGAAGTTACCGCGATCGGCGCAGCCGGTCAAGCGAGGCTCGGATTCGATCCGCCGATACCGCCGCGACCGGGCCGCCGGGCCGCCGGGCCGACGACGGCGATTCAACGGCAACGCGTCGGGCGTAACCGGCTCATTCTGGCTGCAGGGAGACCGTAGGCGCAGTCATGAACATCTTGGAGAAATCCCAGCTCCTCCCAGGCATCCTTCGGCCAGCCTCCCGGCTCGACCCGACTACCCAGGGTCAGATCCTGGAACACGAGGTCGAACGCCTCCGGGTCTCCCCACACGAAGCGTAGACTTCTCAAGGCATCGGGAGAGCGCGACTCCAAGACCGAAGCGTCGCCGTGATCATCGAGCGCGAGGTCTTCCGTCGGCCGGGCGACATGCATCGCGCGCAGCCAATCCGGGGCACCCGCGAAACCGGACTCGGGGTCTTTCCACACCGGCGGAAGCTGCTCGATCAAGAGATCGACGAATGCCTTGATCGCCGCTGTCGGATGCTCGAATCCGAGCTCGAGACCGAACAGCTCCGATTGGGCAAATCCATCCACTTTGACCCGCTCGACCGCGCGCACCCGTGCCCGCAACATCAGGCCGGGTAAACCGTCCGCCCCGCGAATGGAGAGACGGATGCTCTGGCCAGCCTCGTAAGCCTCGAAGACGGTGATGCTCAGACGCCCGGCCGCGATCTGCTCCAACATCTCGCGCATCGCTGCGGCATCCTCGACCACAACCTCGAGCTCGCGCACCAGCGCGCCTGCGTCCCGGACAGTCGAGTCGTCCGCCGCATCGAGCATCTTCAGAAGCTTTTCCAACCGGGCTTGGCTTCGCGGCGAGAGGCTCGCGAACCGCACCGCGACCTGGTGATGGCCGGACCCCAGCCGCTGCGCCCGCACGACCTCCGCGTCGATCGCAACCTTTTCGTGTCCGCGCCAGGGAAACATCAGACGGAGCGTACCGGTCAAGGAGGTGAGCGGCACGTCGGCGACGAACTGCGCGCCGCCCCAGGAAATGTCCTGGTTCATCGCGGTGATCGGCTCGGTGAGTTTCGGCAGGATGACCTGAATCGGGATGCGCACGGCAATGCGGCGCTGGGTCCGCCGGTTCGCAACCGACGCCGTCCTGCTTGGATTGGAATCCTCTGATGGCTTTGTCATGTCACGCTTGAATCGAACCCAACCCGAGATGCATGCGGATCGCGACGGTGTCGGAGTCGCCGTCGCCAAAGAAGACGCCACCGAGAAGGGGCGACGCATCCGTGCGGCGCGCTCGACATCGGCTTGCCCGACGCTTCCCGACGTGATCGCCCGGTAGTTGTCGCCCAGTATAGACCGGGCGCTCCGAGATCGGGCCCCGAGCCACGTCGAGACCCCGCATCGACGCCCGTCCGGAGCTGTCCGGCGGCTTCCGACCGAGCCTTTAGTGCTGTCAGTAAATCACTGTAAGGTAAAAGCTGCATTCGGTTGCGGAGATTGCGTTTACCCCGGTGCCGGGCCCGGCATCGACGATCGATCAGTAACTTGCATGCGCGGGGTCGGGCGGTGGTCGAAAAGTCACCCGGCCTCGCGGGGCGTGCAAAGAGGCGGTCGCCAAGGGATCATATCGTTGTCGAGACGATCCTTTGCAGGAGGACCCCATGGCGACCATTGAACCGAGCTTGTTTGACTGGCGGGATGTGGACGCGCGCAGCGACTTGGATCGCTTCTAGTTGGCGCGGGATCATCTCCCGGATGCGCGGTTGCCGCAAGACCTGGAGGTCATGCGCGGGTCGGGCCGCGACGACCATCCGGTGGCGGCGATGTGGAACGCGCTGATCGCCGGGGTGGTCTTTCAGCACCCCTCGGTGGAAGCGCTGCTGCGCGAACTGGCGCACAACCCCGCGTTGCTGCAGGCGTGCGGCTTTGCGGTCTTACCGATCCAGCGCAAACCCGTCACCTCGGCGAAGATATGCGCGTCGGCCAAGTCTTTTGTTATCCTTCGCGGGTCAAGGGCCGACGCGCCCCAAGCCGCACTCGATGCCGCGTTGCGCACCGACTCACCTCCCGAGGAGCCAGCATGTCCGATAGAACCCCATCAAGGCGATCGGCATGGGTGCGCGCATCGATCGTTCTCGGTGTCGCAGTTTTTGCCGGTCTCCTGCTGAACGTCGGCCGAGATACGGACACCCCGGCAATCCCCGTGGTTTCCGAAGAGTCCGACGAGACAGCCGACAGCCCCGTCACGAGCGCGATCGACGTGGTTTCCGTGGAGACCGCCGAAACCGCCGACAGCCCCGTCACGAGCGCGATCGACGTGGTTTCCGTGGAGACCGACGAAACCGCCGACAGCCCCGTCACGAGCGCGATCGAGACGCCTCCCGACGCGATCGACCGACAGGCGGATCGAGCGGCGATGGACGCCGTGCTGATCGAAATGCAGAACAAGATCCGGCAGCTCGAAGACGACGTCGCGACCCTACAGGAACATCGCAAGCGGATCGACGATATCCTGATCCGGCAGGTGGATCGCAGCACAGAGGAGCCTGTGGCAGCGACGACGCCTCGCGAACCCATCGAAGCGGCTCCGGCGGTCGATCGCGCCGGGTTGGACGAGGCACTCGCGCACCTCGGTGCCCGCGCGACCGAGCAGGGTTATCTGATCACGCTCGGTGAACCCGAGCTTTCCTTCCAGGTTGACGGGGCCGACTTCGCCACCGAGCCACCGAGCGTCCTCGAGGAGATCGCCAAGGTCCTCATGCGCTACGCGCACATGCTCGCGCGGATCGAGGGACACTCCGACAGCAAGGGAAACACGCAGCGCAACCAACAGCTGACACAAGAGCGAGCGCAATCGGTGCGAGAGGCTTTATCGGACAAGGGCATCGATCCCGACCGCATTCAGGCCGCGGGATTCGGCGGAATCCGCCCCGTCACCGACAATCGAACAATCGCTGCGCGGGAGCGCAACCGGCGGATCGAGATCTATCTGATCGAGCCATGAAGGTGGCTCGCCACATCGAGGCTGACCTACCGTCGGCGATCGGTATTCTCTCGGCGGGTTGTTTTACTTGTTTTTGAACGGTTCCTAAACCGCGCCGGCTCCAACAGCCGACACGTCTGCCGGGGCCGATCCCATCCAAGAACAGCGCATAGCGCGATGGGCGCGGTTTAAACGTTGAATCTGAAGTGGACCACGTCGCCGTCCTTGACGATGTAATCCTTGCCTTCGGACCTCAGCTTGCCGGCCTCTTTCGCGCCCTGCTCGCCCTTGCAGGCGACGAAGTCGTCGTAGGCGATGACCTCGGCGCGGATGAAGCCCCGCTCGAAATCGGTGTGGATGACGGCGGCGGCCTGCGGCGCGCGCACGCCGGCCGGGATGGTCCAGGCGCGGACCTCCTTCGGGCCTGCAGTGAAATAGGTCTCGAGGCCCAACAGCCGGTAGCCGGCGCGCACGACACGGTTCAGACCCGGCTCGGTCAGTCCCAGCTCGGCGAGGAACTCGTCGCGCTCCTGGTCCTCGAGGTCGAAGATCTCCGCCTCGATGGCCGCGCAGACGGGCACCACCTCGGCACCCTCCTCCGCGGCAAGCGCGACGACCTTGTCCAGGATCGGATTGTCGACGAAGCCGTCTTCGGCGACGTTGGCGATGTAGAGGGTCGGCTTCGCCGTGAGCAGGAAGAGATCGCGGACCTCGCGCAGCGCCTCGGCATCCAAGCCCATCGCACGGACCGGCTTGCCCGCGTCGAGCTGATCGCGGATCTGCTCGAGCAGCGCCTTGCGTGCCAGGATCTTCTTGTCGCCTGTCTTGACCATGCGCTCGGCGCGATCGAGCGCCTTGGTGACCGAGTCCAGGTCCGCGAGGGCCAACTCGGTATCGATGACCTCGATGTCGTCGAGCGGATCCACGCGGCCGGCGACATGCACCACGTCGTCGTTCTCGAAGCAGCGCACCACGTGTGCGATGGCATCGGTCTCGCGGATGTTGGCAAGGAACTTGTTTCCGAGACCTTCACCCTTGGATGCGCCGGCAACCAGACCCGCGATGTCCACGAACTGCATCGTGGTCGGCAGGATCTTCTGGGGCTTGACGATCGCGGCGATGATGTCGAGGCGCGGATCCGGCAGAGGCACCACGCCGACGTTGGGATCGATCGTGCAGAAGGGGTAATTCTCCGCCGCGATCGTCGCCTTGGTCAGGGCATTGAAGAGGGTGGACTTGCCGACGTTGGGCAGGCCGACGATCCCGCATTTGAATCCCATGGCTGTGAAGGTCCGCTCGGAAAAACCCATGATTCTACAGGAGCCGGGGCGTCCTCGCCCCGGTTTTCAAGATGAAGTGGTGAGTGGTGAGTGGCTGGAAACGAATTATTGAACGGTGGGTCAGCGACCGGAAAGCCGAAAAACCGGCGCGTCGCGGGTATCGCTGTTTTGAAACACCTCTCGTTAAGTCACTGGGCACGACGCCCGGACGGCTCGTCGATCGAGAGCCGTCCGGTCCTCGCGCAAACGATCAGTGCGTCTCCTTCGCCCCGCGGTTGTAGCGATCCTCGAAGCGCACGATGTCGTCCTCGCCGAGATAGCCGCCGGACTGGACCTCGATCAGCTCGAGCATGATGGTGCCCGGATTCTCCAGACGGTGCGAGGAGCCGACCGGGATGTAGGTCGATTGATTCTCGGTGAGCAGGAACGCCTTCTCGTCGCAGGTCACGCGCGCGGTCCCGGAGACGACAATCCAATGCTCGGCGCGATGATGGTGCATCTGCAGCGACAGCGATTCGCCCGGCTTCACGATCAGTCGCTTCACCTGATAGCGCGGCCCCTGCCCGATCGCCTCGTAGGAGCCCCAGGGACGATGGACCCGCTGGTGGTGGCGATACTCGTTGCGCTGCTCGTGCTGCAGGAACTGGGTCACCGCCTTCACATCCTGCGCATGCGCTTTGGACACGACCAGGACCGCGTCCGGGGTCTCGACCACGATCAGGTCTTCGACCCCGACGGCGGCCAGCATCCGGTGGTGGGCGATCAGAAGGTTGTTGCGGGCATCATGGACGAAGGCATCGCCGTCGAGCACATTGCCGGCCGCATCCTGATCGCGAACCTCCCAGAGCGCCGACCAGGCGCCGACGTCGGACCAGCCGACATCCAAGGGCACCACGACCGCGGGCGGATTGGCACCCCCGGTATCCCGGGCCAAGGGCTCCATCACCGCATAGTCGATGGAGTCGCTCGGACAGGCGCCGAAGTGCTCGGCATCCAGACGGAGAAAGTCCCCGTCGTGCGTGGCCGCCTCGAAGGCACTCGCCACGGCTTGCGCGATATCCGGACGGAACCGCTCGATCAACCCGAGCCAGAGCGATGCACGCAGGACGAAGATGCCGCTGTTCCACAGATACTGGCCGGACTCCAGATAATCCTCGGCCGTCGCGACATCCGGCTTTTCGACAAAGCCGTTGAGCAGATAGGCGCTCCCGGCCAGACCCTCGACCCCATAGGCCGGACCCTGCCGGATATAGCCGTAACCCGTCTCGGGCTTGCTCGGAACGATCCCGAAGGTCACCACCGCACCCTCGCGCGCGATCACGCAGGCATCGGCCACGGCCGCTCGGAAACCGACCTCGTTGCGGATGGTGTGGTCGGCCGGCATCACCAGCAGGATCGGATCGCTCCCGCCTCGGATCGCCGAAAGGGCCGCCAGGGTCAGCGCCGGTGCGGTGTTGCGGCCCTTGGGCTCGAGGATGATCTCGGCCGGACGCCGCCCCATCACGCGAAATTGCTCGGCGACCAGGAAGCGGTGGGCCTCGTTGCAGACCACGATGGGGTCGATCTGGCCGACGGCTTGGCGCGGATGCTCCTCGTCGAGCCCGTCGAGTCGGCGCACCGTCTCCTGCAGCATGGTGTGCTCGCTGGTGAGCGCCAGAAACTGCTTCGGGTAGGCCTCGCGCGAGAGCGGCCAAAGTCGCGTTCCCGAGCCGCCGGAGAGGATGACGGGTTGTAGTGGCATCGACGCACTCCTGGTCAAGGATTCCGGATCATTTACAAGCTTGCAAGATTAACGCAATTCGGCCGATTCGACCTCCGCAGACGTCTGCTCGACCTCGATCGTCAGGCCGACCCGTCGCGCCGGCGTGCGCTCGTGACCTCCGCCAAGCACGGCGTCCTAGTGTAAAGGTGCAGAGATTCCGAGACCGTCCGAGATGATCTTCGTTGTCGTTGTCGTAGTCGTGTTCGTAATCCTATCGATGGTCGATTACGACAACGACAACGAACGGTCTCGACACATCTGCCGTGCTGCACTAGCCGGTGCATGAGACTGCGCGCGGTTGTATCTTCCCCGCGACCGCCTCACCTCTGCCGTCAAGGAGAGTCTCGGGCAACTGCCCTCGGACATGCGCATGAACACCGAGCCAACCAGAGATCCAAGATGACACCCGACCCGAATCTGATCGGCGACATCCTGCGAGAAGCCGCAGCCACCGAAATCATGCCCCGCTTTCACAGCATCCTCGCCGAGCGCAAAGCCGACGGCAGCCTCGTGACCGAGGCGGATTTCGCCACCCAGGCTCGGATCGTCGAGACCATCGCGCGGGAGTTCCCGAGCACGCCGCTGTTGGGCGAGGAGATGACCCCGGAAGATCAACGCCGCCTCCTCGCCGAAGCCGACACCGGAGTTTGGATCCTGGATCCGCTCGACGGCACCGGCAACTACGCCAGCGGATTCCCCGGCTTTTCGATCTCATTGGCCTTCGTCGAGCACGCACAGGCGACACTGGGCGTCATCTACGACCCGGTCCGCGACGAATGTTTCTCTGCCGTGCGCGGAGGCGGTGCGGTGCTCAACGGCGAGCCCATCCGCCCCTTCGCGCCCGGCCCGAATCTCGGCGATTGCCTGGCGATGATCGACATGAAACGCCTCCCGCCCGAGCGCATCCCGGCGCTGTTTCGCCCCGGCGGCTTCCGTTCCCAAAGAAACCTCGGCTCGGTCGCGCTGGACTGGTGCTGGTTGGCCGCCGGCCGCTACCAGCTCTATCTGCACGGCGGGCAGAAACTCTGGGACTATGCCGCGGGGCACCTGATCGCATCCGAGGCCGGCGCCGCCTCGCGGCTCTATACCGATCGAGGCGCCAAGGAGGCTACCGACCTCAGCCTGTCCCCAAGACTCGCCGTTGCGGCGTCAGACGACGCGCTGCTGCAGCGCTGGCTCGACTTCGTCGGCCTGCCGATGCACTCCACCTGAGCGAGACACACCAGCGCGCAGTCGTGCCCGCATCCACCGACACCATCACGACGAGGAGTCCTCCATGACCGAAGAGATCAGCGACCTTGACATGGCCCTGTCGAGCGGCATCACCGCCTTCGAATACAAACAATTCTCGCGCGCGGCGGGCCTGCTCTCCCCGCTCGCCGAGCAGGGCATCCCGGACGCCCAGTATCGCATTGCCATCATGGCCCAGAACGGCCTCGGCATGCTGCCCAACCCGCTACTCGCCTACACCTCCATGAAGCGCGCGGCCGAGGCCGGCCTCGCCCTCGCCCAGCACGGGCTCGCCTTCATGTACATGGAAGGCGAATGCACCGACAAGAATCCGGAAAAGGCCGTGCATTGGTTCAAGCAGGCCGCCGAGCAGGGTCTCATCGGCTCCCTCACCACGCTCGCCATGATGTACGAGCAAGGCCACGGCGTGGAGAAGGATCTCGACGAGGCCAATCGGCTCTATCGGCTTGCCGGTTTCGACGAACGTTGATCCGGGCCGAGGAGCTCGCACCGCTCGACGCCTGCGCGAGCGCCAGGCCCGACCGCAGCGCATCCACGCGCTTCGCCGACAGGGTACCCATCATCACGGACAGCGGGTATACTGCGCAGCTGCGTTGCCGGGGTGGCGAAATTGGTAGACGCATCAGACTCAAAATCTGACGGGGGCGACCCCATGCCGGTTCGACTCCGGCCCTCGGTACCAATACAAGACAAGGGGTTAGGCCAAAAGCCTAGCCCCTTTTTTGTTGCCTGTCGGGCTCCCCTAAAAACTTGGGGAACCCTGGGGGAACTTTGGAGACCACCGGGAACTCGGGGAACTCGGGGAACCTGGCCTATATTGATGGCCCAAGGATAGGGCTTGACCTTGAACACCTCCGGGCAGGATGGCAAGCAGGTGGCCTTGGGGTGCTGAAGCAAGGCTAGGTAAGGTGTAGTTGGGGGAAGCCCCAACCCAGAGAGCCTAGAGGAGATTGGAAGATCCTATAGGAGGCATAGGCGGGGAGCTTCGCTCTGAACCCCCATTCCAAAGCATCCCCCAGCATCTGGAAGCATCTGCGACCGTCCCGCCACAACCCCCGCAAGCATGTTCCCTCCGTCCTGTGGCCGGAAGGACACCGGTCACGGAGAGCGTATCCAAGCCCACTTATGCCCGATACCTGCCGACTCCCAAAAATTTCTGCGGAGTAATTTTCAGAACCCGATTGTGCCGATGGCACCCCTCTTCTCGCTACGCTCGGTCTTTGACCCCACCCCCCTGGTTGGGCGGAGGTATTTATGGGGGCACGCGGCACCGATGGGTCTAACAACAACAACAACGCGCCGAGGGTTTAACGGATTTTTGAAGTCGACTTTCCAGCAGACCCCATGGGGGTCGGTTTCGGGCACGGGGAATCGCGTAAAGCAATCATTGTGCCCGAGCTTATTGATAGGCGACGACGATGATTGATCGCGTCGGCACGTATCATGCTTTACATCACATGTCTCTGTATAAAATGGAGATGATGCGACTAAGCACGATGTATGCCTGAGCTTGCAACGATAGGCCATGCCGATACATCCCCCACCCAACATATCCACAGCACCCCATCAGCACCCCGCATACCCCTAGCACCCTAGCACCCCATCAGCACCACCCCGGCACCACCACCATCAGCGTTCTCCCTTCGGGCGGAAGAGGCCCAGCCTGGACATCCGAGCCCTGGTTTCGCAAGTCCATGATTTGGTTGATAACCCAAATCTGGGTTATGATGTAATTCAAGGGGTTATCACTCAACCTCCAACGGAGGACGAGTCCTACAAGGACGGATCTGGCCGAACGGTGGTCATCAAGGTCTACGTCTTCACGGCTCCCGAGGGCAAGCGGGACTCCATCGTCGTGGTCGCCCAGCTCTCCCCGGAGTTCACCGGGCGGCTGGTGTGGACCGGGGGGAACAGCTCTCGCGTCCACATCCTGCTCCACTGTCCACATAGCCTACATGTTGGACACTCCGACCTGTCGAGCTGGCCCCGCGTGGTTGCTGGGTCGAGAGGCGTCCATAAAGGTTCGATCTGGATTGATTGACAAGGTGTCCAGATAGCTCTAGGATTACCTCGACATCCACCTCAGGCAACTAGCCCACCCCCTCGGAGATCATCATGGACATCGGGTACATTCGAGTCAGTAGCGTGGGTCAGAACACCCTTAGGCAGCTTGAAGGTGTCGAACTGGACAAGAGGTTCGAGGAGAGGGTGTCTGCGAAAGGTACTGCCGACCGGGTGAAGCTCGCCGAGTGCATGGAGTTCGCTCGGGAGGGGGATGTTCTGCATGTCCACTCGATCGATCGCCTTGCCCGGAACCTTCAGGATCTCCAGCAGCTCGTCACCCAGCTCGTCACCAAAGGCGTTACCGTCCGGTTCCATAAAGAGGCTCTGACCTTCTCGGGCTCCCAGGCGGACCCGATGTCTACCTTGCTCCTACAGATGCTCGGGGCAGTCGCTCAGTTCGAGGTCGCGATAATCAACGAACGCCGCAAGGAAGGTATGGACGCAGCCAAGCGAGCGGGCAAGCAGATCGGCAGAGCCCGGTCCCTGACGCCCGAGCAGGTACAGGAGATCCGCTCCAAGGTTGCCCAGGGCATCTCCAAGACCGAGCTATCCCGAGACTACCGGGTGAGCCGGCAGACGCTGTACAGCGCCTTGGAGCAGGCATGAGGGGCTACGGTCGGGGAAGTCAGCCGCGCAGCGAGCCCCTTCCCGTGATAGCGAGGGGTGCCCAGGTAGAGAGGTGGATCCTCAGAGGTTCCGTGCGGCCCCTGCGCCACTAGTGGCCTGCCCTATACCAACCCACCCGATGCCCCTGGGGATAGCGTCTTGGACCTCCAGAAGCTCTCGGTCGGGGTCTGCCCTACTATTCCTTGCAGAGCCTGCATTGAGCAGATCACGGCAGTCATCAGGGGCGTGGAACATGCGTGGAACATCCTAACCCATAGGCTGTCTGATGCTCCGGTGACGTCTAACCGAGCAAAAAATTAGGTGCACCAATTTTGTATGGTGTTTTCTCGGGATACAGTTAGATCCGCCTGATTATCTGGGCTTTTGTTCCGCTTGGTATGACTCTGATGCCAGTCGACACGTATTAGGTTAGTTGCCGGGGATTGTCAGGTTCCCTATGGAGTGCCTCCCCAAGACATGATGTGCGATTATTTGACGTATGGCATTTTGAGGGTGCGAACTTCTGACCCATAGCACCAGCCTAGGATGTTCAATCCCCCGGCCTTTCCCATCAAAACCTTCATGCCGTTTTCATGTCGAGCTTCGGCGCCTTGAACGCCTGTCGTCGCCGGGCCAGCATGGAGTCGCCGAGATGCGCTTTGACCCAGTGCTCGACATCCAGGGTACGCACCGAGGTCATCGCCTCGTGAATGAGCGGGCCCGTCAGATCGGTGAGGAAGGCGGGAATCGCCAACACCAGCCGGCCGATCTCCTTGAGGGGGCCGCGTGCGGTGAAGGTTTTGTATTTCCCGAACACCGATTCGATGATGTCGGAGGACGCCAGCCAGGTTGCGCCGGGCGGGATCTTGGCGGCTTGTACCTCGACCTGTTCCAAGACCCGGTCGGTAAAGCGGGCGGCTCGCGGAGCGAGCGCGGTGCGCGGAGCGAGTGTGGATTGAAGCGATGCGCAGACGCCGGCGTGCAGTCCCTCGGACTTGAGAACGCTCTGGATGGCCTTGGACTGTTCCATCATCTGCGCATAGATCGCCAGATCTTCGCGATAGGCACTCGCCCAAGCGAAGCCCTCCAGGAAGCGGGCGCGGCCGGTGTCGGCGAGATCCCAAAAGGCGTCGTCCAGATCCGTGAGCTGCAGGTCGGACGCCGCCTGAATGGCCTCGCAGAAGGCTGCCTTGTCGGGATGCCGATGGCCCAGCAGGGCGTGCAGGGGACGCACGCGGGCGACGCCCAAGCGGTCGCGCAGGTGGTCCCGGGCGGCGCCCGTCAGAACGCAGGTGGGCCGAACGGCACTGAAATCTCCCCGCTCCTGGTAGGCGAGCAGGTTTTGCGCCCACTCGACATGGGTGTCGACGTGCATGAAGCGCGCCTTGGTGCGCTGACGCGGCGGCAACAGAAAGGCCAGGTCGGTTTGCTGAAAGGACGCCAGGGTCCGCTTGCAGTGCGCCAGAAAGGTCTGCCAGCGCGCGTCGGGCTGCAATTCGGCCTTGAGCAGGGTGGCGATGCGGTGCGAAATATCATAGGTTTCCACACAGTCTGTCGTCTGTTCCCGGCGAAACAGCGTGATCCCCTTGTGCAGGTCGCTGCCGTGATCGGCGACGATCTGCACCGGCACACCGGTGCGCTCGGCGACCTCGCGCAGCACCGTGGCGACCCACTCCCCGGTGCTGTGCGTCGTCACCTTCACGGCGAGCACCTGCATGGCCCGGTGCGACGGGCTGTAGCCGGTCTCGAGCAGCCGGGCGGCGGGGATGCCCAGAATCACGAGACACTTCGATGTGCCCAGTTCAAGCGTATGATCGGCGATGTAAATCCAGTCCTCGCGCCGCTGCGGAGGCTGCAGGAGGATCGCCAATCCGCAACGGTAAACCCAGTTGAGGACCGTCGTATGCGCCGGCAGGCTCACCGGCATCCAGGGCGCGAGCAGACTCAGTACGCGGGGCACCCCGCGGCTGCCGAGTCCGGCACTCAGAAACATCTGCAGCGTCAGTTGAATGACCAGGAGCGAATGCCGGTGACCGGGCGGGGGCAAGCGCAGCAGCTGCCGAGCCGCAGCGTCAGGCTCCTGCGCCGCGCCGACCGGTGTCGCCTCCGACGCCGCAGGCGGGCCACCGCCTTGCGCCGCCAGCGCCCGGTTTTTCCAATAGGCACGGCTCGCTTCCAGATCCCGGATCTTGACCCGAGCCGCGCGCAGGCGCTGTTGCTTGTCCAGGGCTTTGGCCCGCCACGCATCGCGCGATGCCCGGAACAGTCGGGCCAATCGGGCCACGGGGGTTTTGAAGGTGTCCATCGGTCGGCGTCGGCTCGGATTTGGCTGGGGGATCCCGGTGCCGCGAAGTGTGCCTGGAGGCGACAGGGCTGTCGATGGCGGCCGGCGGCAGGACCGCCGGCGCATCACCGCCCGCACCCCGCGACACGAGACCGGCATGAGCTATTTCGTGCCTTATCGGGTCAGATTGAACTCCCTAGCACCAGCCAGCATGCCCATAACGACCTTTATTGCCAGCCAGCCTTACCTCCCTGTCCAACGGGCATTGATGGGGGCGGGATCAGTTGGTGTTCCCGTGATTACCCTTCCACCCTGACCACACCCCAGCCCCGAGGATCCTCACATGGCCGTGTACCCTTTGCATCACAAACTCTATCCGCCCCCGAAACCAAACACTAAGATCGTCGTCCGTACAAAGACCAAGACCAAGATCGTCCGCAAGCCCGGCCGGCCCACTAAAGAGTCAATCGACGCAGCAATCGCGAAGCGTGAAGCATCCCGGCGGCTAACATCGGCTGATGCAGCAATCCTGACTTGGCGGGTCGTGTCTGCCGAGGAGCCGATCGAATCAATTGCCGCTGAATATGGGGTTTCGGTGAACTACGTCCGCAAGGTTATCAACGAGACCAAAGCATTGAACGTGATTCGGTTCATCACCGTACCGGAATGTCGGGCTATGGGCCTCGACGACTCACACCAAGGGGGCAGGGCTGATGCTCTCGACGTGGTGGATATCGACACCCTCCACTACAACGACCCTGATCCCGAAATGGTTACGCGCAGGCACCTGTACGATCGCCAGAAGATGACATCTGACGAGATCAGATTGAGTTTGGTGCTGATAAGGCTTGGCAAAGTAACGGCGGGCGAGATCCAGGAGAAGTATGGCCTGTCGGCGGCGACGTGGCGGGATTACAAGGCCATGTATTCGCCGTGGGGAAGAGTGTTTCGCGAGAAAGATGGAACATACACCCGGACCAATGATCGTGCCGACCGCTTGAAGAAGCGGCGGACGGCCAGCAATCCCATTCCTCGGGTTCGCAGGAAACTTGATCCCGAGACGCAGGAGATCGCTGAAGGTGAACTCGATGCTCTTGAGGAGTTTGCGGCGTCTCGTAGAACGTGAACCACACTCATGACCTTTGACTCGCTCTGCTTCAAACAGCATTCCGACGGTAACACAACAATGGAAATGATTGACCTTCGCCCGCAGCTCATGCCTATCGAGGAGTTGAATTACACGAATATTCCCGAGCTAATGATCGAGCACTCGCGCTCCAGCTTGAGGGCCGGTAATTGGGAAGTGGCCCCCACCTTGGTGAATCCGGCTATATGGTCTGGGCTCTTTGCTGGATATCTTATGGAATGCTCGGGCACCGAACGAACTGTGGCGCAGATGACCGTCTTGGCAGAGACAATCAGGTTGATGTTCCAAATCTCAAGCGGGAGGTTACCGGCGAAGCATGAGCGTGTCGTTGTTCCGATGCCGACCGGGTACGGCAAGACCACCACCGCAATCGCCTTCATGGTCGCCCTGCATAGGTATGGCATCGACGACATCTCTGTTGCATTGTCCTCCAACCGGATCGAGGATCTGGCGAAGATCAAGCGTGACCTTGTTCGATATGGTGGACCGAACATCCTCCCGAAGATCGGACTGCTCCACAGCAACCAATATGATCCAGAGGTGGCACGGAAGTACCTGGAAGGTGAAGCACCTCTGCCCAAGGGCTACTCCTCGGAGCGAGCAATCGATACCGAACCCACTAGCAAGCAGTTCATGCTGTTGACACACTCACGCCTTCGCAACAGTACCGATGATGCAGCCCTGGCTCGGTGGAACAACTTCGGTGAGAAGCCCCGGAGCATCGTGATCTATGATGAAAGCCTGCTGCCTGCCGATGTGATGTCGTTCAACCTGAGGACCTTCTCGCCCCAATTGCGAGCACATGGTGGATCTTTGGAGTATGTCCCGGATGGTCAAGATGTCACCATCCAGCTCGAACGTGATGGATGGTTGCGCTCGGTAAGTGAAGTGTTTAAGGACGCAGCAGCCAAGGCAAGTGAGGGAGTCCCGGTAGTGTGCAAGATCCCCAACCTAAGCGAGGAGAAGCTGGCGGCTTTTAAAGCTGCACCCTACCTAGAGGGTGTGAACCCGTGGACTCTGGATGCTTGCCTTGACTTTTCCGGGGCATTCGTTCGCGTTTTGAAGGGCCAAGGCGATTATCTTGCTTCTTACGAAGTCCGGGTACACCCCGCGCTCAAAAGGGTTGTCATCTTGGACGCGAGCTATCCGATTCGTGCTTTGGCTCACCACACATCGACTATCTCAATTCACAAACTCGGCGGGCGGTACAGCGACACTCTTGGGGACTACATGGGCGATGATGCCAAAATTTCGATGAAAGACCATCGGGAAGTTATTGTGGCGATGATGGATGGTCGTTGGGGGAGATCTGGGGTTGAAGATGACCTCGGTAAGGGAGTGATCAGGAAGAATTCGAAGTCGAAACTGGTGGATGATGTCGTCCAGGTGATCCAGCGGGCGGTTGGTCCAGAGCAGGGTGTTCTGGTCTTCACGTACAAGCAAGGCAGCGGGAAGAACGAGATCGATCAAAGGGTATTTCTCAAGGAAGCGCTGGTAAAGGCTGGCATCGATATTGACGCCACACTCCCGAATGGAAAGCAGAGGATCAACATCACGACCTGGGGCAACGAGACGGGAACCAACGAATACGCTCACTGTGAGCATGTGATCCTCGCGGGTGTTCTTCAGCTTCCCGAGCATGCTCTCGTTGGTGGGTATCTTGCAGCTCAGGATGACCTCAAGGCAGAGGTGAACGGTTCAAAGCTGTTCAGCATCCAGGCGTCGGAAGGGGCACACCTCATCTATCAGGCCGTAAGCAGGGGAGCATCCAGACGGACCCGAGCCGAGCAGACCAAGGTGAACGGCCCGATGTTTCCTGCAGCCGGGAAGATGACAGCGTGGATAGTGGTGCCAGCCAATATGCGGAAAATGATCCAGGGGCACCTGACGACCGTGATGCCGGAAGTGAGGTTCGCCGATTGGACGGGTTCGTACGGGGGTGGCAAGAAGCCCGAGGGGGCCGTCTCCGGGGCGGTGAAGGCGGTCAAGGCTGTGTTGGCCGAGCAGGCGGCTGAAGGCGTCGAGAAGGTCTCTTCGAGGAAGCTGAAGGGCCTCATGCCTGAGGAGTTGAAGAACCTCAACAAGATGGCATGGACCCGCACGATTCAAGAGATCCATGAAGACCCACGGATTCAGTGGGAGCTTGATGGGCGGTCGCTTGTCCGCGTGGGCCTGGACGCCTACGGCTTCGAGCTGGGGGCCGAAAGTTAAACCACATGGCCTTTTAGAGGAGAGCTACCCCCTTCATGTGGCTTAATTTCCTGACTCAGGCGTATGGGTATTTGGCAGGTTGCTCAAGGACGAGCGCAAATCACATCCTCTGCTTAGAAATCAACAGGTCAACACCCTCCGCTTGTAACCTGGAAAGGGCTCGACGGATACCTATGGCAGTTCGCGGCGGCATCGAGGCAGACCATGAAGATAACGGGAACGTTTCACATTTATATGCTTTTAATAGGTCATATTGCCGTAGGCGCTTGAACATGGCATTGGCAGTGAAGGTCAGGGGGCCACCAATGATCAATGCCAATGGATGCTTTCAGCCTGCTACCGCCAGGATGATGTTGTTCTCCCCGAAAGGGGGAACGCTACAGACCGCTGAAGGCACCAGTAATGATAGGTGTCTTCACAAACAAGGCTAGTAGATCCTCTAATCGCCTCAAACGACCTCAAGCTCAGGCTTGTGGTGACACCTCCGCTACTGACTCCCCATTAGTGGGCTGAGGTTTGGGTCTGATGACCCAAAAAATAGCTGACGCACGGATGTTCAAGCAGCCTGGGTAGCTTCGGTAGCTCCGATCATCTCCAACACAAGCCCAGCATCATACGCAGTCCAAGCATTTAACGAACCTGGAAGCATTCGGAAGCCATCGAAAGAGACCCCAGCTACTAAGCATATCACCTTCGGAGGGTGTAAACCGCCAGAGGCGGAAGGTATGGCCGATAGGCAATTTATCGGCATCCGCAGCAACCTTCAGAACCGTGAGCAGTTCACCGATATGTCCAGGTCTATCGGGAGCCATACGCAGGGCCATACAACCCCCCAGCGCATCGCTGGGACTTCAGGTGCCTATCCTTCCAACGGCTCCAGCGGCTCTCTGCTTCGCCCTACAGCAATTACCGCACTCACAGTCGCCATGCTCCGGGACACCCGCCGATCCTATGGCCATTCCCACCAGGCGAACAGCTAGGGGCCACTCTAAGTCCGATCCCAAGTTCCATGGGATGTCGTGTGAGGGCAAGCTCAGCCGTGGCCATCAGCAGCGGTTGGCTGACCGTCAGATGACAACTCCTGTCTAGGGAGCCTTTCAGATCCGAGGCATCCTGGTGGGGGTGTCCCCCTGCCTTCTTTCCAGAGCAGCCCATCGTTCCATCGGGCATCACCTTCACCTGAAGCATTCCCGCTCTAAAGCATCATCAAGTAGAGAGGTGTATCCGATGGGAAATCGATCATGCGATGCCGCCCGCATCTGCAAGTCGCCAGGGGGATTCCGATAATAATAAATAGTGCCTGCGAATAACGCATTCTAGCAGAGTGAAGCAGGAGGAGAACGCCTTGGCATCCAAGGGAGTGTACTTCGGATAATGAAGCAATGATGCCGGGCTAATTGATTGTCACGACTTCCCCTTTAACCTTCTAATTTGGTTTTGTGCGGTATCATCTATTTGCCTTCTGCTCATTCCTTTGCTGACGGAGTACTCGACCACTAACTCCCCTATATGCTTATGCAGGGCAATTGCTTCCTCTATGAACTCCTCGATTCTAGAAAACACCCTTGCTCGTCCAGAATCGGTATATAGAAGATCATCAGATTCACGGACCGAGTTATGCACTAGCCACCTCCTTTCTTTATTGAACCGCCTCAGGCGCTCAAGCGTTTCACCATTCAGAATCCCGAATTCTTCCGCTTTGCCCAAAAGTTGACCGAGAGTCAGTTTATTGAGCATGCCCTCATGTTTTAAAGCTTCGTCCTTTTCAAGAGAGTTAAGCTCTTTCGCTATTCCTTTGATAAGAATGAAAGGCGTCAAGGCGGTTTCCACATACTGTAGATGCCATATTGCCGTACCGATTCGCATGTAGAGGTACTCCAATTCGCCTGCGTTCATCTCTCTGCGCACCACAGCCCCCTAGCCTTCAGCTAGATCGATTGGAAGTAGACCCAAGCCGCGCTGCGGGAGGCTGGAGTTAGCACAGTGACCGTGCGTGGTTTGGGGTCGGCTTAACTGATTGTTGTGATACTTGTAGGAGTGACCTTCAATGCCGAAGCCTTGCCCTGACCAGGAGCAAGAAGACGAGCGCTACGACCAGGCGTAACTCGGAGTCTGGTCAGCCGCCTCGGGCAGCTCCTGGTGTTGTTCCCGCTTTTGAGGCGGCTACCAAATAAGTCCCCGGCTCTGCTGGGGGTAGTTAACGGAACAGGTATTCTTTGCACCATTATCCAACCGCCTACTGCTTAAGTCGGCAAGAAATCGATTCTACTTTCGCACCGCCCGTGTAAATACCAACCTCCTCCGCTGGTGGCTCGATGGTTGCGTCATGAACCGCGACATAATTGCCATTTGGTCCGATTGCTGCACAGCGAACTCGCTGTTTTATGTTTGTACGTATTACCACAACCGTCATACTGTCAGTTAGCGCATAAAACCGATCGATTGAAAAATGATGCTCCCTTTTTAATTCTTTTCTATATTCATCGAGTTCCCCATGACGCTTCTTTTCAATCTCAGCCAGAACTCTTCTCACCTCACTCCCTGGGGGGTAGAGCATCGCAGCACGGAAAACCGATTCCGACGGCATGTTATGCAGATCTTCTATAATTCGAGCTGCTTGAATATCCGTATTCTCAGGATAACCGCATTTATTAGCAATGATTTCCTGGGCAGTCCTATTATTCTCATCGAAGCAGCCAGACGCGCCGCACTGCCCTTTCTCGTACATTTGTTCTTCGACGCTATCAGAGCATTCTTTCCAGTCGCCATCCGCAAGCACTAAACTAGAGAAAACCAACGCACAAGCAAAAAGTCCATTGATTGCACAGGTTCTATTCATTAAAATCCCTCGGAAATCATTTTAGACACCCAGCCTGATCATGAGTCACGCCTAAGTCCAGCGAATAGTGCTGGTTGTCGTTTGATGCTTTATGGCTGGCGCAATAAACGGCAAGGTCATTGATTTGCGCCCTATCGAACTATTGAAGCTTCTTGACTGTGGCTTTACGTTTGAGCAAATAGAAAGTATGACTGCTGATCATATTTACAGGCTCGCCTTCACACTCATACTCGACCGTGCCCTTGAACCTGCAAGCGGCTCCGCTTAATGGTGAAAATGCATTATCCGACGTCATTTCCTTGATGATGTATTCCTTCCCATCTGGATCAATGGCGGTAAATGTATTTGTGATTTCCTTCATTGTTGTTGCCCTAACGTGTTCTAAGTTGAATGCTTCGTCTAGTGTACTCGACTATGTCAGTCTAGCCCAAAGGTAGCGTGAGAATTCCTCAAGTCGACACCACCAGACCAAGACGCGAGGACGGCTCACCGCCGAACGGGGATCGTTACCGAGATCTCATGATCCATCGCCAGCTTCCTGCGGAGGGCCGTTAACGGTGCATACGATGAAATAGTTTTGGGAGCCGGGTTCAATTGGTCACCACTGACAGGTGGTTGCCGCGCCTCGCCGGCATGCCGTGAACACTCGCTCCGCGCAGCGCTGGATATCATTCGACCCTTTCAATGCCTACCCGGTGGTACCCTTCACGCGCCCCGCAGAGCCGCCAGGGCCGCCGCCGCAAGGGTCTGCACCGGTGATCCACACCAAGCCCCAGGCAGCCGCCGTGCGCCTCCCGTTGTCCCCACAGGCCAGCCGGTCGCTCCTCTCCGTGACCGGATGAACAGGCAGAGGCCGCGGCATCGGTGATCCCTACCGGTACGCCCGCAGCGCCTCAGGTGGCAGAGACCGCAGGGGCTCTCTCGACGGCTCCGGTGGCACCTCCCGCTCCGGTCGACCGACCGGGCGTAACCCAGCCACCGGCCCAGGGCATGACTCCGATCCCTGCATCAACGGCAAAGCGCCGCGACCAGTACATGCCCCTGTTCCAAAGTGTCGGCCAACGGACCGGGGTCGACTCGAAGCTGTCGGAAGCCACCGCTTGGGCTGAGTCCACCTTGAAGGCGGATGCACGCTCTCCCGTCGGAGCCCAAGGCTTGATGCAGTTCATGCCCGGAACGGCAGCAGGGTTCAACATAGACCCGAATGATTCTGCTGAGATCGAGGAAGGCGCTGCGGCAATGTACGATGCCGCGTGTCATTTGCTGTTCGGGAAGGGTAAGGTTCCGTCCAACGGTGGGGATGGTCTGCTGCCGGAAGATGCTGTGATCAGCCTCAAGGCATCTACCGCCGTTCGGCTCGCTCGTCTCTATGGCATGAGCCACCTCCGTTTCCTAATGAAGCCCGACGGTGCGATCATTGTCGTACCGCCCACCAACCAACAAGGAGATTAATATGGTCTCTACCAACACTCCGCTCATCGCCGCACTCAACAATATTGAGTCGAAGATCGACCAAGTCATGGCGCAGCAGATGCAATTCGCCACAACCCTAATCAGCCATGCCGACAAGCTCGATACCATTCGGGGTGATGTCTATCGAATCGATGCCGAGCTGAACCACGTCCGTGTTAGGCTGGCAGCCCTCGAACTCGAACCCCTCACCTTGGAGCAAAGAATGCCCACCCTGTTCGCTACGCTCGGGCTCTCTTCATCTTCCACGCCACCACACTCCTCGCAGTAGCAAGCGTCGCCGGTCCCGAGAGCAGCATCCAGCCCTGGCGTGACCAGCCCGAGAACCAGTCATGGCTGAAGCCGTCCTGGGACCGTGGGGCCATCAAGGAAAGTGAGCGAGACAACCTCAACCGGGAGCTGGCCAAAAGAACTGAACCGGCGGAACCTTGAACGGTACACCCAACCAATCCTCCCTTTCGGAGCAACTCGATGATCGTCAAAACCCTTCTTTACGCCGAAACATGCTTTAGACGACATGGGCGGCTGTCACTAGGGAGATCCAGGACGACAGGAACACCCCCTGGTTCATGCAGAAGCAAGCATTGGAGTACTCGTTCTGAGAAGCAGTGAGCCCAACAGTGCAAGGAAGGGGGGGCCATTCTCTTTATAAAGGCCCCTGCACTCTTCGAACTGGGACAATTTTGGCCGGCGACCAGCCCGACTGCGGCAGGAGATCAGGACCACTAGCCCGAACTCGTTTCTGTAAGGAAAACCGCCCTGAAATGGCCATCCTGATACTTGATTACATCCCAAGGCATGGTGTGCAGGTGGTGATCACCCCAGAAGGGCCGATGGACATCATCGGGCTCAACCAGGACGACGAAGCCCTCCTCCTCGGGGTTGTGCTCCGGGTGACTGAAGGACTGGATGGCGTCCCGGATCAAGGGATACGCTGGGTGGGTTTCCGGCCGGTCGTCGTGCGACGTGAACCGCAGCATGGTATTTTGTCCGGGCATTAAGAAGAGCCCGCTGAAGCATGTTCAAGGGTTTATCGGCTGGCCAGCTCCCTTGCAATCGTTGTGGGAGCGAAAAATCAGGATCTTAGGATGGCAAAGAGAAGCCAGGCACAGTTCGTAAAGTGGTTTGGACCGTTACTTGATGCTCTTCGCGAGTTGGGCGATTCAGGAAAGCCTCGCGAGGTTGCGAATCAGATCGCGAAGAACCTCAGACTGTCAGACGATGTTCTCGATGCGACAGTCAAGTCAGGTGGGAACAGATTTCAGAATCAGGTCGCCTGGGCCAGGCAATATCTTGTTTGGGAGGGGCTGGTTCAGTCATCTAAACATGGCACATGGACGCTGACTGACAAAGGCCGAACCGCTCACCTTTCCGAAGCTGAGTCGCGTGAAATATTCAAGAAGTGGGTTGCGATCCATAGGGATAGGCGAAAGGAAAAGGAAATCGCCGGCCAAGAACCTGATCATACGGACGAGTTACCTCCTGAAGAAGAGGTCGTCGAGGAATCCCTTAGCCTGCTCAGTACCCTGCGGTCCCTCAGTGCTGTTGGCTTTGAGAAAGTATGCCGAGAGTTACTTCGGGAATCCGGCTTCCTAAATGTCGAGATTACCGGCGGGTCAGCGGATGGCGGTATCGATGGCTACGGGACGCTTGAGGTAAACGCATTCGTGAGTTTCAAGGTGCTTTTCCAATGTAAACGATACGCGGAAGGAAAACTTGTATCGCGAGCACAGGTCGGAGATTTCCGGAATGCGATGATCGGTCGTGCTGAGAAGGGCATCATCATGACAACTTCAACGTTCTCGAATGCAGCGGTCCAAGAAGCGAATCGGGAGGGTGCGCCGAAAGTCGAGTTGGTCGATGGCGCCAAACTCGTGGAAATGTTCCAGAAGGTAGAGCTTGGCGTAAAGCGACGGGATATCTACGACGTGGATCTTTCCTATTTCGAGAAGTTCAGGACCTGACCTACCCTCTTTGAGACCGGCAGCAGTTAGCTAGAATGAGATTACGACGGACATATGGGTCTAGACGTCACGGGGATTCTGGTGCCAGTTTACTCGATTCGGTTTCTGCGACCTGCACGATTAAGTAAACTGTCACTAGAACTTCCCCGCATCACCTCGGCCAGCTTCTCCTTGATTTTTAGGACGCTTGCTATTATCTTGATGCCATGCGGGCCAGCCCCCAAATAGCCCGACCCGAAAATATGAGTGATTATTTCTATTTTAAAAGACATTTTTCAAAATACTTTATTCTGGAGCCAAAAATACTTCTAGAGATCGATGAGGAACTGAAATCTTTTATAGAAAATGAAGGGCTTTTATTGCCGATTAAGTATCTTGTTTACAGGGAGGATAGAGATCCATATACCACATCGGATATTAACAAAGTATTGGCAGAGCCAAATAGCAAAGGCGGCCGCATAATTGAAATAAATATTCAAGTTGGAGAAAAGCCCTTAGTATTTAATTCTAGTGACTCGCCCGTTTTTGTCGAGTGCCGCTTTGGCCGCAATGGGAGCAGGATTAAAATTCAAGATTATCGAAAAGAAAAATCGCATCATTATTTGGCCGATCAGCTCTGCACGTTATTTGAACATACGCAACGAGAGGCCAAGCTGAACCTGATAAGCGTTCCTCGACTTTTGAAAGGCTCGCTGCCGCCGCTAGTCACATTTGTTCTGCTGCTGTTCCTGTTGCGTTGGTATTCCCCGTTACAAGCCCTAAAGATAGGGGAGTTAAGCGTTATTGATTTCCCGCTATATATTTTCGCCATGGTTCTTATGGTTTGGGGCTCCGCCCTACTCTGGAAAGTCACGAATCTCCCCGACTATTTAGAAGAACGTTTTCGACTAACCGGAATTTTTCTATGGGGTGCAGAAATACAGGATTATGAACGAAGAAGATCCTTTCGCCATAATTTGACATGGAACGTTCTATTTGCTTTTCTCATCGGAATCGCAGTAACGTGGATTATGTCGACCATACAATAGGGGGAAAGGAAGAGGAGAAGGGGTCAACATTCAGCTGCCCCTGCCCCTGAATGGCGTCAGGTCAAGGGCGCGGGCTTCGTAACTCACTTTCTTGCAGGGCGCGTTGGCGGTATCAATGTCGCACTTCCCGACCGACACAATCGTGCTTCGGTGCGAGAAAAAAGGTCGTACCATTGATCGGGGTCAGCTAAATGGTGACCCCAACTCCCTCTCGGATAAATCAATTTATCAGGAATTTAGTGACAGCCAAGCAAATGAGGTGGAAAATGAAAACAATTGTAATTCGCGGGTCATTAACAATGATCTTTGCCCTTAGTGGTTGCGCGACATATACTACTACAACTCCCACAATTACACCCGTATCAACCTCAACAGAACAAGGCGTTTCTTTCGATCAGGCAAGCAAAGACGCTTCTACCGATACGTGTAAAATATTTCTTTACTCGATGCGGCAGTTTGAAGCTTCGTTTGAGCCTCCACTTTCCAAATGCGAGATAAGCCCTGGCATTCATAACGATGACTGCCTTAGCGCTTATAGAGTCTATCGAGATAAAGATCCTAAGCTAATGCTATCCGTTTACAAAGACTGTAGTCGTGCTGGCGCTGTAAATACCGAAAACAAAGATGGCGAAAAGCTGTCATCGCTCATCAAAAGATGGGAAAAGGTGATGAAAAGTATGTAAGTATTTAAAGACTGAAGTTTCTCGTTTTCCTCAGGCGGCCAGCCCATGACTGCAGAAGAGAAAAAGGTCAGGCTCGAATGGCACTAACTTGAGCCAAAACCGTCGCAAAACAGCTGGGCATGGCCGTAATCCACGACGCGGAAGCGGAGCTCAACGAGTTTTTTTGGTGGCTTTGTTCCAGAGGGGTGACTGTCGCGGATTGGAGTGAATTCGCGATTTTTCAACGAGAACCGCGGGTGCGTAGGCGGTACCAATGTCGCATTTCCCAACCGACACGAGCATGCCTAGGTGCGAGAAAATAGGTCGCGCCATTGATCAATGTCGGCTAAATGGTGGGCTCTCCAGGATCTCATGGGGTTATGATATTTTATAAATCAACAACCTGAACCTTGCCTGCGGGCAGAACCCCATTCGGACGCGGCCTATAATGATGTTTGACACCGATACCCTTCAGACCCTGCTGAACCTGCCTGATCTCGCCATTGATCGCGTTGTGCTCGGCGAGCGCAGAACGCTCCAGATCCATGTCCACAGCACCTTGGAGGGAACGCACTGTCACCGTTGCGGCAAGCCGATCGACCATGGCTACGGGCTTGGGCAAGAGATCAAGCTGCGGCACTTACCGGTGTTCGACTACCACACCGTCCTTGTTTTGCGACCCAAACGCTATCAGTGCCACTCCTGCGAGGGGCGGCCGACGACGAGTCAGATGCTGTCGTGGTATTCGCCACGCGCCTCGGTTACGAAGGCCTTCGAGCAGCAAATGCTGCTCGAGTTGATCAACAGTACGCTCGAGGATGTGAGTCTCAAGCATGCCGTCGGTGTCGATGCGCTGCAGGGCATTCTGGATCGCCGCATCGAGCCCGAGGTCGATTGGAACGGGATCGAGACGCTGGAGGTCATCGGCATCGACGAGATTGCGTTGAAGAAGGGCCATCGCGATTTTGTCGTCGTGATCAGTGCCTACGTGAATGATCGGCTCCGCGTCATCGCCCTGCTCCCGGCACGGACCAAGGCCGTCGTGGAGGCGTTTTTCGAAGCATTCCCAAGCGCTTACGGCGCACGGTCGAGGTTGTCTGCTCGGACCTTTACCAAGGCTTCATCGGGGCCGCGAAGGCCGTGTTCGGCAAACGCGTCCTCATCTGCGCGGACCGCTTTCATGTCGCTCGCTTGTATCGCGAGGGACTCGAAACCCTGCGCAAGCGCGAGTTCAAGCGGCTGCGTCGCACGCTCTCCAAAGCGTCCATTGATGAGCTCAAGAACGCGCATTGGGTCCTGCGGCATCGTCGCGCCGACCTGAATGCCGATGAGCGTCGCCTCCTCAATCGCATCTTCGCCCACTCCCCGAAACTCAAAGAAGCGTACGAAGCCTGCGAGGCGCTCACCGCCATCTACGACAGTCGCCTGTCGAAAGGTCAAAGCAAACGTAAACTGCGCGGTTGGATGCGCCGCGTCACCAACCGCAAGCTCACGTGTTTCGATCGTTTCCTCGGCACGCTCGAGACCCGCTTCGAGGAGATCACGAATTATTTCGTCGGCCGCCGGACCAGTGGCTTTGTGGAAGGGCTCAACAATAAGCTCAAAGTCATCAAGCGCCGCTGCTATGGAATGACGAGCCTCAAACACTTCTACCAGAGGGTGTACCTGGATCTCAATGGATACGCCAAGTTCGGAACCGTTCGTTGATAAAACAAGCGCTTGCCAGGTCGAGCGCTCAGCCATTTTCGGGGTTTCTCGTGTACGGCGAAATGCGGCATAAGTGCCTGTTTTAAAATAACTCATGCGTCCCCCTGAAATCCGGGAGAGCCAATGGTGAGCCCTTTCTTCATGAAACAGATGGCGATTTAATTCGACCGGGGTGTACTAGAGCAATTTGTTAGTGGCTTTTGCGAAGGCTTGCCTCCAATGCTTTTAGAAGACCTGGCGCAGACTGCCTAACAAAATAGACTTGATCAGATGTTATATCTTCACCATGCACCGCATAGTTACAAATTGATATGACCTCTTGTATACCGACCACAATCTCTTTTGGTATATAGTCTGATCGCCCCAATTGATTTAGCATTTTTCCGACAGAGACTCTTCTAGCATCAAGCCCAAGTGCTATCGAGTGCCGGCGAAGTAGCTTTTCGAAGGCCAACCTAACCTGAAACATCTCTGTTTCAATCGAATCAGCATACCTCCCGCTTAGATTCTCTGTATCTTCTGGCTTTATACCTAGCTTGGCTAGTGCATCTTGTATCTGAGCCGTTAAATCCGGGATTTCCGAATCCTTTGGTGGTTCGGGACTCGTACGTATATAGATTTGGTTATTGTTAGCGGAAGAAACCTCAATAGAAGAAGTAACTTCGGTTTTTAGGATAGCTAATTGATGAGTCAGGTCCTTCTTTAACTCTTGAATATCTTGCTTAAGCTTAATTCCGAATATATCCATTTCTTGAAAAATGGGAGCGAGGCAGATACCAATCCATACAATAAATACCATTGAATCAAAATAAGTCGGGTTCCCGCCTATTAGATCTTCCTGTCTGCTATACAGAAAAGAGCCTACGACAACCACAAGGACAAACCACCACAATAACTTAAAGTTTTCCGTGTTTTTCATAAACTCTCGATTCGCGTGGTTGCCTTATAACCTGCTTTTGATTCCATACACCATCTCGGTACTAGGCCGCATTTAGTCACGTACCCTACGCAGTGAGTCATCCTCCCTACGATGCAGCAAGCCAAGGTCCTGCCAGCCTCGGTTCACGCTATCTCAAAGCCCCATGCCGGGCACGGATACCATTGCGGGGGTTTCCAGGCACCTTCGTGCCACACATGGACCTTGGTGGGGCATCGACGTCTTTCCAGGGTGCCATCGAACAAGGGGCCGGGTGTCGACTCCCAACGGAGCAGCCCCACCGCCGTGCGAGCGTGCTTGGGTGCGAGAAAACAGGTCGTGCCATTGATCGGGGTCAGCTAAACGGTGACCCTACCTTCTCTCCGGGCAGGAACCGCCCGTGCGTCGCTCCGAGGCCGATAGCCGGCTTCACTACGGGCCAGCACAGCAAGCCCGGCTGAGCCTGCCGCTGCTCGCTGTGGACCCTCAGGCCCCGGCGCCATGGCGGCGCGGAAGCGTCCAACCGGGCTTGCTGCACCGAACTCCAAAATATTGCATTACAAGACCTGCCCCTGCGGCCTTTTTTGAGTGATAGCGAAGGCCGCAGTTCGGCGTCGGGCTGGCGGACTCGTTAGCCGTCATTTGAACGTTGTCTTTGCGTGTTCCGGCAAGATGTAGACGCCGAGTAGTAGATGATCCACGACGTCGAAGGCTAAGCCGAGTTCTCTCAGAGAATGAGGCTTCACTTCATGCGCCGCACTGTTTCCTAGAACGCGAAGTCTATGGAGTACCTGTGCACCATCCTTCGTAAGGACGCCAGAAGCAACTAGAGAATCAATCTTGTCGTTAAGGGTACCTCCTTGCGCGCTTTTGTCTTTGCAAACAGTTTCAATAATAGCGCGTATACCGATACCACATAGAACTGGCTGGGATTCGTTAAGGGCCTGAAGCGTTTCGCCATAGATACGCCGAATCTCCTCTGACAGAAGGCCCGCATCGCCAAGCGCTTGCCGCCCACGAGGGTTAGGGTAGACTTCAATTAGAGGCTGATACTCCCAATCGTCCGGGCCAATTTGTACAAAATCGTGCTCCGATCCTGAGACTCTACGAAATCGGATTGTCTCACACCCCAGGCATTGAAGGATCTGATGCTCTATCTGCCAGCCATAAGAGAACGCTGCGGGACCGGAGGAACCGCTTAATGTGGCTCCGGCCAAAATCTCGTGTTTCGTGTCGCGTTGGCACTCGCGGCAAGGACAATCGACCTTCTTGCCATTCCGTTCAGTGAATTCAAGGCTTGCTGTCATGGCGGCGAATGGGTTTCTGTTTTGGGCGCCCAACGTGTTCTAGACTGCACGCATGGCTTCCTGTTCTAGACCACATTTTTTCTGGTACACGAGTAGCCTACGCGTCGCTCAGCGCGATCCGTCAAACCAAAGCTCCGCAAATCTCTTGCCTCGCCGAACCCATGCTGTGCTCGGATAACATAGCACGAGTTTCCGCGTGCGGTCGTCACGACGGGCGACCCCATCTATCCGACGTGTCAACACCCACCCCCGTCCCACGCCCCTGTCCCAAACCCGGCACACGCCCCGGCCTCAAAGCGTACTAATCGAAACCTCATACACCCCCCGATCACCACGAACTCATCCTCCCCCTTCAGCAGCCCCGGCAGCAACTGATTGAAGAAGATCTTCGGCAGGGACACATCCGCGATCAGGATGTAGTCCCCGAACTCGTCGGCGCGTTCGCGGCTGCTGGTATAGCTGTTGAGGTTGTCGAAGAGAAGGTGGTTGGGCCCGCCCCCGAAGGGTCTCTTGCTCGTTGAGACGCTTGATGCCTCGATAGAGTCAGAGGAGGGTCTCCTTCCGGGGGGGAACCGTACTCGCAGTTCCTCGGGCAGCAGCAGACGCCCAGCAGACGGCCTAGGGACAGGGGGTAGGTGTAACGCCGAGTGCCCAAGCAGGAAGCAGCCTCGAAGGGGTCGTTCCCACTTACCTCCTGCTGTAAAGCGACACCCTCATCCATCAACCTCGCCCCTGAAGGTATTCGGTGTGACCTGAAGGCGCCGTGCCCCAACGCGAGCCACGACCGATTTCGAGTGGCAGAAGCTCGAAGAGTCGATCCCGAAGGCCAGCTCGACCAAGGCTGAGTGGGATGCTTGGCTCGGGTATGCTCGGAAGCTGCAAGAGACCGCTTACCGTCGCTCCACCGGTCAAGATCCGCAGTGGCAGGGAGGTCGACCGGAGGGAGTAGGTCCGCAAGGTCAGGGAGGTGGTCAGCAGAGTCCGCAAGGATACGGAACCCAAGGACAAGCGGGGTACGTTTCCCCGAATACGGCCTCGTACTACTAAGTTCCGATGTAACGGTATCGACCAGAGGGAGATAGGCCAAGATCCCCGCCTTCGGGCGGGAGGATGGCCGTCACGTTGAGAGTTGGTTGATCCATACCCCTACCGGTTTGCCTCCATAGCAGCCCGGTAGGGGTATTCTTTCATCCCGGTGATCCTTGCCTGTGCGGTAGAAGGTTCGAGGGCTGAAGGCAAACAGTGCCAGAAGGGGGTAGCTCTTTAAGGCCACGGCACGGTGCGGCGGACACCGGCGGCGGGCCTTGCAGATGATACGGACAGTGGACAGGGGGGACACCCCCCAATCAGGACTGCCAAAAGCGGATTGAGGGCGATCTCAGAATGGAGGTGGATCCGTAGGGGCAGGGCAAGCGGAGACCATCAGCAGACGGTGGCTGTCCGTCAGGTGACACCTTCTGGCTGGGAGCCTTTCGGATCCTCACGCGTCCTAAGCAGGGGGCGCTTCGCTTCGACCCCCTCACCTCGCGCCGATAATCCCCCTTCGGCATCGTCCAGCACCTGTCTCGATCTGCCCTTGAGTACGGAACGGCCATAAGGGGATGGGCCGGGGGAGCCTGTGATGCAAACGGTCGAAACCTTGTGCTATATTTGCTCGCCATCTCACGGAGGGAACGAATGTCATGACGACAGACCAAGCCGAACTGCCTAGGGCGATTGCTGATCGTTCGAGGAGGTCGGCTTTTTTGTTGGCCTCTCCGATCTAGATCAAACCTTACTTGAATGCATTCTGGGGAATGATGGGGTCGCCTAAGATATTTAGATATTCGGCTAGGTGTATGCTGGAACGAAATAGAGGGAGCAGAAGGATGGTTAGACCTATCCGAGGGTTACGCATGAGAAAGGGAAAAACGCATGCTTTTCCATTTTTTGTCTTTTTTGCCTTGATTTCGGGTTGCGCTCATAATTCATCCGCCACGTCTAATGATGACTTTAATCTGGTCATGAGTGGATACGGCGTAGAACAGGTAACCGATAAACGTTGGCTTGCCTGCGCAAGAAAAGCCGTTGAAGCTGCGGAAAATGAGATGAGGCAAGATGGTATAGAGAGTAATTTCTGGGGTGCGGCCGGAAGCGGTATGATCTTTGTCGCAACAGAGGACTGTGGGTATTTGGAGTCGCCGAAGATAATTCCCAATTGGGCAATGGATGTGATAAACGAGAAATGTTACCTGAAGCCGGACGCAGTCCAATATGAAATTTTCAAGCGACCATTCTATAAATACCACCCTGATTACCTAGAGAAAACAGTAATGCCGGAATGCCGGCGAGTCTATGAGAGCCAAACGAGCCAAGCAAAACGGAACGCAGAGAAGTCTAGACGGGACGCAGAGAAGCCACAGCTCGCATTAGGTAATGATGAAAGAACCTTCGCAAATGCAACAAAGGATGACTGGCGAACCAAGTGCCAAAATATTGCGAATCTAGCGGAGACAATCATGAGGGGCCGGCAAGTTGGGTTGCCGATGGCTAAGCTAATCGAGCTGTCAGAGGGCAACGCTATCGCAGAGTCGTTCGTAATATCAGCATACGATCTTCCGCGATATCTCTCGGAGAGTATGCGGCAGCGTTCAACGGATGACTTTCGTGACCAAGCTTATCTTGCATGTTCTAAGGTGTATCGGCCGAAATAATTAGCACCTAATAGGAGGTTAGGACCGGACTCCGCTGGCGCGGTGCTGACTCCGAAACATCACGCCAGCGTGGCCGCTTCACCTATCCGTTGGGTGTCGTAGCCTCCACTTCGAACTTAAGCGATTCTCCGTCGAAACAGATGAATATCGTAATCACCGCAAAGAATCTTAAAAATAGTCACTTTAGAGTCGAGAGTGGTTCTGGTTTCTTTCCATCTGATTCATGGGGCGGCAACAACCGGAATCTCGCAGCACTGCCTATCCGTTTTATCTTTGAAGGTACAAACGAGGAGGTTGATACAGATATCGATAGTAGGAAACGAATTCCCCGCCATGCCCGAGGTCAGATCAAGCGCTTTTTCCTGCACCACCGAGCGACTGAAGGAGAGTCAGTCGTCATCACAAAGATCGCGGATCGTCAATACCTGGTAAGGATGGCGCGTTCCACATCAGTTCTAGTCGCGACAGTCAAGCCAACGCTCTCGAATCCGCCTGCTGGTTCGGAAACGCCCGCGCGAACAGACACCACGTCAACTCGAATTGTCCGCGAGACCGCGATTACTGACTATGTGAAGCGCCTGTACAACTTCGAATGTCAGGTTTGCGGCACTGCGCTCTCAACACAGAGTGGCCCATACGCTGAAGGTGCACATATTCGCCCACTTGGAGGACCACATGACGGCCCAGACGTGGTGCCCAATGTCCTATGTCTCTGCCCCAATCACCATGTCATGCTTGATGGAGGAACGCTGTCAGTTCGAGAAGACTACTCACTAGCCGGCGTAGATGGAAGGCTCACAGTTCACGCAGATCACACGATAGATCCCGCACATCTTAAATATCACCGAAAAACCATCGCTCAAATCGAGTGACACCTAATAATTTCGCTTCAGCCGAGCCGCGCTACGAGCGTCATGTTCGTTCTGCAATCTCAGTTGGTAGGGACGCGGACCGCGTAAGCGGGATCACCAGGTAAATTTATCCAGGAGGACAAATGAATCTCAACAACTCACCTACCATCGAACAGTTAGCAGCGTTAGTTGCAGAGTGTGATGACGGGGCCGGCCACCATGTTCTTTGGGTCGACAGAGACGGGGATGTCCATATCAGTACAGTGCCAAAACACTTATCGCCTGTTGGGTTTGAACAAGCAACACCAGAAATGAAGCTCAGAAATGAGACCTTTGCACAGGGAAACGATTATGTAGGGCCTAATGCAGCGAAAGACGAACGATTAATATCGGATTTGTTAAAGAGCCTGAAAAGGGCTTGGGCTGAGCACAAGAATCATCCAGGTGTCGATTATATTGACTACTGACCTGAATCTTAGGTGACTCGGGGGCAGCAGACCCTGGGAGCGGCCACGGAACCGGAACCTGGATTCTCCGGTCCGTCGGCCAGGTTTCTGGAAATTGTCGCCAACGGTATATTCGAAGGAGCCGTTTAAGGGCTCGGGGTCAAACGACCTACATCAGTGGTGTCCCCCGAGACTCACCCGAACCCCGGTGAACCCCTTCACGCGCCCCGCAGTGCCGCCAGGACCGCTGCCCTCCTCTCCTCTGATAGCCCGCCAACCAAGTCAGCGATCAAGGTCTCCGCGTCCTCTCCGCTCTCTACCGTGGGGCGATTACCATCGGGAGGAGGCAACATACCCGCCTTCCCGAGGATGTGGTTCTCTACAAGCTGCGAGGCGTCTCTCAGATCCCCCAGCCCCGAGATCTGGTAACCAGCCGTGACATCACGCGACCCGGAGAGGTGGTTCAGGAGCCGCTTGAGAACCAACTGCGGAACACCCTCCCTGAGAGCTGCGGATGCGAAGACACGCCGAAGGTCGTGAGAGGTTGCCACCAAACCGGTTCGGGTGGTGATCGCTTCGTGGAGGTCTCGGAGATCCTTGATCGGGTTCACATGGGTGCGTCCTGGGAACACCAACGGGCTCTCCAGTTCGGTGACGGTGAACCGGTCCCTCTCCCGGAAGCGTGCCTCCAGAATCTCCCTGACGCGCCGGGTCATGGGCCGAAGGAGTGGTCGGCCATTCTTCGACCGGGGTGCCGGTACCTTAATGGTCCCCTGCTGGAAGTCGACCAGATCCCACGTCAAGGTTGCCAGCTCGTTCAACCTGAGCCCTGTCAGGACCAAGGCTTCCAAGAGGTCGCACGCTCGCACCCGCACCCCTTGGCTGGTCGGGTCTGCTTTCAGGGCGTGGAGGGCTGCGAACCAATCCCCCAGGCGCTCTTCGGGGATGATGGTCTCCTTCCTCGGAACATCGTTCCACCGGGCCTTGGTAGCCCCAGCCGTTCTCCGCTTGTTCAAGGCAAGGGAAACGGGGTTGTCCCCAAAGATGGGGTTTCCTTCCACGTCACGATATTGATCCCTTGCCCAGTTCCATAGGAGCCGTAGGACGCGGAAGTCATGGTCTGCCCGCGATGGACTCTCCTTGCTGCGTTCACGGTGAAGCTCCCGAACGAAGGTTTCGGTGAACTCGGACAAGGGACGGTCCACATGGGCCTTGAATGTTGTCGTCACCCCGAGAAGGTAGTTCTTGCGGGTACCTTCCGACAGGTCGGCTTGCTCCAAGAACCGCTCAAGGACTTGCCCATAGGTCACCGCTGCACCCTTCGCCACGGCTGTTTCGTTGGCTAGACGGGCTGCGTCACGCTTACGCTCCACCCTCTGGTCGACACCTTGCTCAAGGTTCCGCAGCTCCTCAAGCGTCTTGTCCCTGGCCAACTCGACCGTGAACACCTTCCGCTCCCCGATACGGAGGGCACGCTTCTTACCTTGAATCTTCCGAACAAGGTAGAAGGCGATGATTGGATCGTCCAGGGTGGGGGTGCCGCCCTTCTTCTTGAGCCGAATCCTCAGGCAAAGCCCAGGGACGGACTGCTTGCCTCCACGGTCCCGAATCCAGGCATCCCCGTCCGAGGGGATCGAGCTGGGATCAGTCCGGTACCCAGCGAGGGTGTTCGAGACCCAAGCATCCAGAGCCCTCTCGGTGAAATTGATTTGTGCAGTTGCCATCGGGAACCTCGGGCGTTTGGGGGAACCTCTGGGGGAACCCTGGGGGAACTTTCGAGGGTGAAAATAGCGGAATAAGGTGACCTTCCGCAAGACCTTAAGGTGCGGCACAATCAAGGGAAAACTGGGTTATTGCAATGATATACAGCGACTTACACTAAGTTGCGCTGAGCCGCCTGGGGATCCAAATTGATGTCTCGCATCAGACTCAAAATCTGACGGGGGCGACCCCATGCCGGTTCGACTCCGGCCCTCGGTACCAATACAAGACAAGGGGTTAGGCCAAAAGCCTAGCCCCTTTTTCGTTGCCCGTCGGGCTCCATGGCGCACTCACGGCGCTTCTAGTAATACTGCCGCACGTACCCATACGCCTTCTCGAACAGCTCCAAATCGCTATGGAGCTTGTACTTGAACAACGCCTTGCGTAGGGCCTTCTTGACCTCCCGCTCGCCGGCACTGGTCTGCTGCCAGCCCGGGAAGCGCACCAGGCGCACGATTTCATCAATGTCGTTCACCACGCGCTCGACCACCACCGGGGTTTCGGGATTGCGGGCCTCTTGAAATAGCTCGGTGAGCGCGGCCTTGCCGCGGTTCTCGTCTTCTTCGGGTGGGGTCTCTTTCTCGGCGGCAACCAGCTCGCGCGCCAGCTCGAGCAGTTCCTTGAGGAAAGCGATGATGATCTTGCGCGTGTCCTGCCGGAGCAGCCGCTTTAACTCCTTGCGGGTCTCGGCCTTGACCAGATTGGGGATGTCGGAGGCATGGAAGGTCGCGCTGATCTGGGTATCCAGGTCGAGGCGGTCGACCACGATCAGCACCGCGGGATTCTTCAGGGCCGGATGCAAGCGCAGTTTCTGCGCGGCCAACACCATCAGCAGCGATTTTCCGGAGCCCTGGAAATGCCAGATCAGGCCCTTCTTGGGGTAGCCGGCAACCACCCGCGCCACGATGCGGTTGGCGCCCTCGTATTGCTGAAAGCGGCAGACGATCTTCAGCCGGCGCTTTTTCTGGTCGGTGGCGAACAGGGTGAAGTTGGCGAGGATATCGAGCACCGTGGCCGGGTCCAGCAGGCCCGCGACCGCCCGCTGCAGATCGCTGAAACCCCGGGGCGCGGCGTCCTCGTCCATCCGCCCGGCCCCCACAGATTGATGGGCATCCGGATCGAGCCGAAGCGCAGCTCCTTACCCTCGGTGGCCACGCTGAAGACGTTGCACGCGAACAGCTCCGGGATGAACTGCTCGTAGTTCTCGTGGATCTGGAGCGCCGCGTCGACCCAGCTCACCGCCGGGCGTACCGGGGTCTTGGCCTCGATGAGGATCAGCGGGAAGCCGTTGATCAACAGCACCGGATCGGCACGGCGCTCGGCCGGACCGGCGCGAAAGAGGTATTGGGTGGTGACGACGTATTGGTTCTGCTCCAGATCCTCGAAGTCGATCAGGCGCACCGTGACATGCTCATGGTTTGGCCCGAACGGCATGCCGACCGAAGGGACCGGTAAGCAGATCATGCAGATAGGCTTCGACGGTGTTGGATTCGGTGAAGGGCATGCCTGACCTCCCGTGGAGTGCTCTATAATCGTGGTGACGGTGCCCCGAGATCGAGCCCCAGGGATTTTGCTCAAACGATGCCGACTGTTTTAAGAATTCGCGGTTTTCGTTTCCATTTCTACTCCGACGAGGGGAACGAACCGCCGCACATTCATGTTCGTGGCGCGGAAGGTGAGTGCAAGTTCTGGCTCGACCCCATCTCACTGGCGCGTCATCGTGGCATGGCGCGAGCCAACTGCGAGAAATCGAACGACTGGTGTTCGAGCATCGACCACTGTTGCTGGAGAGTTTCCATGACGATCTCGGCCGTTGAAAGCGAGCCTGCCGCACTGCGCGCCTAGGCGGAGGGGCGCATGACTAACTCTCTGTGTCCGAGTCGTCCATGCGCATGGTCTTGACCAGGGTCGCAAAAGAGAAGGCGCTGCCGTTTGAGCTACGCATGCCGAACCCGCTCACGGCGGAAACGCTGGCGAAAAGCGAGCGCGGCGAAGAGGTTTATCACGCCAAGGACGCTCGCGATCTGTTCGACCAGCTTGGCATTTGACCGAGCAAAAAGGCTCTATCCCTGTGCCGAGAAAAATAAGGCAGCTCAAAAGCTTGCTGTTAAAAGCCGGATGCCTGTGCGAACGGGCCAAAGGGAGCCACACGAAGTGGTCCCATCCAAGGTTCAAGGACAAACTGATCCTGTCGGGCCATGATGGCGATGACGCAAAACCGTACCAGGAGCAGACCGTGCTCCGATATCTGTATGAAATTGCGGAAGAATCATGAACATTCACTACAGCATTCTGATTCAATGGTCCGAGGACGATCAAGCGTATGTCGCCTCGCTTCCCGAGTTTGGTCCATTCGTGCATACCCATGGAGCCACTTACGAGGAAGCGCTCCAAAACGCGCGGGAGGTTCTCGATCTCTTAGTCGAAGACACGTCTCCATTGCCATGTCCGCGAACCTTTCGGATGGAGGAGGCTCGGGCGGATCTGACGAAAGCGGATCGCTGCCCGACGTTGCACCGACCTCGGCAGTGACATCGCGCGGCTTTCTGATCCAGGACGATCGGATAAAGTCCCTGCTCGCGCGCTTCCAGCAACAGGATCTCCACGACGCTGCCGTCTTCCGCATAGCTGATGTTCAGATTCCAGCCATGCGCAACCTCGCGGCTGACCGGCTTGTCGCTGATGCGGAGTTCCAGGATGTCGTCATCGGGGTGATAGATGGCCTTCATCCGTCGCGCTCCCAAGTTGTCATGGATGAATCGTCCTTCACCCCGGTGAAGCGGCAAGCGGGCGAGCATGCGCGATTTCATGGCGCGCGACTGGCCTGACTTGCGCCGCCGAGAGACTGGCCACCGCCAGGGTTTCTCCATCCAGGGTGACGAATTCGACCTCGAAGCCTTCGCCGCCCGCGTGAATCATCACGACCGTTCCAGGATCGCCCGCCGTCAATCCGTATTCCAACGAATCCAACTCGATCAAATGTGTTCGATCGAGAGACATCGTCCGGTACGCCCCAACGGCGGATCTTCAGACTGTCCGAATCCAGGTGTTCGAGTCCGACGTAATACTCAACCCCCGCCTGACTCGGATCGTCGACACGCTCGTTGATGCTCTGAGCCATCTGCTCGAATCGCCAGCGTTGCCATCCTGGTTTCATCACCTGCTGCTCCGTCGAGGTATCAATTGTCAGGGTCGTCAACCGGCGCGCAGAGATCCTGCGTGGTTAACGGCGGGCCAGCATACTGAACGCATCCCCGTAAGCGGCTTGGGTCATTCAGGCGCCCCAACGCGGCGCGATACTGCTCCTCACGGGTGAGCCAGAATTCGACCGTGCCGCCGAGGACGCGATCCAGGCCAGCGGCGGTCTCGGCGGTGATCGGGGCGTGGCCCGTGATCAGGTCGTTGAGGTGCTGAACGGTGAAGCCGGTCCGCGCGGCGAAATCGGCTTGGGTCCAACGCCGTTCGTCCAGCAGATCGGCGATGGTGTCGCCGGGCGGTGAGGCCCAATTCGGCGTCCAGGTCCGCGTTGGCGCTGTCTGCCCATCACTCATGCCGGTCTTCCTGTGCGATCTCGGTCGCTACATACGCCTGATGCGGGTGCTTGGCACTCTCCGGGTAGCGCAGTTTGAGCGGCAAACGTGCTTGCTCGGGGTGCGGATCCCGGAGCCTTTGGTCTCGGCCCAGTGCAGATCGTGCAGGACGGCGGCAATCGCCGGGTTGCGCAGGCGCGAGCCGGGCGTGCCGAGATCCGCGACCGGCTTGAGCGGCTCGCGGGTGATGGCGTCGATGAAGAGGATCCGCCCTTGGCGCTCGGGCGGCTTGCGGGCGCGGCAAACGACGACGCACGCCTCCATCGGCGAGTTGAAAAAATAGATGCGCTCGCCCGGTTGGGGCTTGAGCATCCGGGTCATGAAGCGCTTGTAGAAGACCAGCGGGAAGATGAATTACCTGTAATCGCCCGCGTCGATGAGGCCGCGCAGGATGGTGGCAGCGCCCCAGAGATAGCTTTGGAGCTGGGCGAGGCTGATCGGATCGGATCTGTCCGTCATCGATGGATCAATCCTTGTCGGTGTGGCATGTTATCCAGCCGCCGCCGATCATCTCCCGCCGCAATGCCTCCTCGGCCACGCGGCAGCGCTCCAGTGCAACCTTGAAATCGGCGATGGCCTCCGGCAGCGGCGGGATGTCCCTGCCGATCGACGGCAGCACGGAGCCGCAACAACGGCCACGGCGCAAGCCGGGGTTCGCAAACCCACGCCGCCTACTCAGCTCCGACAGAGGATCGGCGTGGCATCAACCCCTCGAAAGGTTATGGATGGCAGCGACGGCCGCTTTCCCGGCGGCATCGATATCGGCCTCGCGCCCGGCCAAGGTCAGACGTCCGAAAGCGCCGACGGCACGCACGTCGATCAGCGTCACGTTCGACGCCTTCTCCGCCTCGTTGGCGGCGTAAACCACATAGCCGGCGGGCTCGGTCTCCAGGAAGAACATGCTTTGCCCGGGCAGGATCATGGATCCGCGCCGATCCTGCCGATTGATCAGGACCGCGTGGTCCGGCGTGATCGAGCGGATCGTCTCCTTCCAGGCGATTCGGCAGGTCTTGCGGGCGCCCTCGGTCGTGTCGAGCGCATTCAAGACCGCTCGACCGGCGTCCATGACGTCGCTCTGATCGCGATGGTGGATGACCATGGACCCGAAGGCGCGCTCGACCACCTGCTGCCCTAAATGCACACGCGTCGCCTTCAGCGCGATATCCGTCAGACGGTGTACCGCCATCCCGGGCGCGACCTCGATCCAGAGACAGGCATCGCCCGGCACCGGCAGGAAGCCTTGCGAGACGGTGCCTAAATACTCGGCGAGCTGCGGCTGAAGCGAATCGATGAAGACGTAGGTCCGAAGCTCGATCATGGGGTCTCTTCTGATGCTGTTGTCCCGCGCCGACGCCGCTGCGACGTGCGCGATGAAGTGAATGAATCCGAGGGCCTCGCCGCTGCCGCGGCGCAGGTCCGGCGCAGTGCGCAACGCTCACATGCGGGACGCGTCCGACAGACCTCCTTGCCCTGCGACACGATGAGCGCATGGTACTCCTTGAGCATCGGCACGTCAGGGCCGAGTGCCTGCTCGAAGGCGCGACGAATGCCGTCGTAGGTCTCCCCGCCGGCGAGCAGACCCAGGCGTTCGAAGATCCGGCGCGTATAGGCATCGACGACGAAGACGGGGCGGTCGAAGGCGTAGAGGAGGATGTCGTCGGCAGTCTCGGGGCCGATCCCGTTGATCGCCAGGAGCCGAGCGCGCAGCTCGGGTGTCGTCAGCGCATCCAGCCCCCGATGGCCGCCGGCCTGCAGATACGCCCCGCAAAACGCCCGCACCCGCTGCGACTTGACGTTGAAATACCCGGAAGGCCGCAGCGCATCGGCGAGCTCGAGCGGATCCAAGGCGAGGATCGACTCGGCGTCGAGCGGAACACGCGACTGCAAGCGCACCAATGCGCGCTCGACGTTCGTCCAGGCGGTATTTTGCGTCAGGATCGCCCCGATCATCACCTCGAAGGCGCTCTGCGCAGGCCACCAGTCCTGTGCGCCGAAGGCGTCGAGCAGCCTCGCATAGACACCTTGCAGCGCAGCGGCGTCCACTTAGGGAATCTTGGTGACCACCACCACGCCCTTCTCGGAGACGGTGAAGCGCTCGCGGTCGGCCTTCGGATCGTGTCCGATCTGCGTCCGCGGGGGGATCTCCACGTCCTTCTCGACGATGCAGTTGCGCAGGTGCGCGCCCTGCCCGACCGTCACGCCGTTGAAGAGGATGGATGCCTCCACGATGGCCCCGTCCTGCACCCGCACCTTCGGGAAGAGGACCGAATGATTGACCCCGCCGCCGCTGATCACGGTGCCCGCGGCCAACATGGAGTTGACGAAGATGCCCTCGTTCCCGCTCGTCGCACCCGGAACCGTGCGGGCCGGCGGATACTGGCCCTGATAGGTGTGGATGTTCCAGTCGGCCTGATAGAGATCCAGAGGCGGCTCGGCGCGCAAAAGGGCCATATTCGCTTGGTAATAGGCGTCGATCGAGGCCAGATCGCACCAGTAGCGATCCGGGGTCACCCGCCCGCGGTCTTGGCCGAAACGATAGGCGACGACACGGTGATCGGCGACGACGCGTGCGACGATATCCAGGGCCAGATCCGTGTCGGCAACCGCGCCTTCATCACGGCGCTCCTGATCCAGACGCGCCATCTCTTCGAGCAGAAAACCACGGTCGAAGACATAGACACCCATGGTCTCCAAGCGCTCGGTCTCGTCCGGAATCGGCGCGGCGAGCAGATTCTCGAGCGGCGCCGACGCCGGTGGACTGAACCCGGCGATACGCTCGCCCTCGGTCAGCTCGACCCGCGCCTGAGTCCCGGAGCCGCGCCCGTTGACCGCGCGAACCGCGACCGTGATCTCGGCCTTGGACTCCGCATGCGCGCGCACCAGCTCGGCGTAATCCATGCGGTAGACGGCGCCTCCGTCCAAGACCAGGATCTGCCGGGCACGGCTGCGCTCGATCAGATAGCGATTCTGACGGATGGCGTCGAAGGGACCGGCGTACCACTCCTGGCTCTCGCGCATCTGCGGCGGGACCGGGGTGATGAACTCGCGCAGCTCGGGATTGAAGATCGACCAGCCGTCGCGCAGATGTTTGTGCAGCGAGTGACTCTTGTATTGGGTCAGCACCAGGACCTGTCGCAACCCGGAATGCAGACAGTTGGCCAAGGTGAAGTCGATCACGCGGAACTTGCCCCCGAAGGGCACCGCCGCCTTCGTGCGGTGCTCCGTCAGCGGAGCGGGACCCGCACCGCGATCGATGGCAAGGACAAGGATGAGCGTCTCTGTAGACATAGCGCAGCGGAATCACCGACGGGACCCCTCGTCCCGACGCACAGTCTAAACCGCGCCGAGTGCGGTATGTGATGTTTTTGGATGGGATCGGCCCCGGCAGACTTGACGGCCGCTGGAGCTGGCGCGGTTTAAGAGATTAAAAATTATAAAATTTTAAACCGCGTCCCCGCTAAGGGCCGTGGATAAATGCACAGGCGTGGCCGGCGTGATGACTGCGGCCGTTCGGGATCTCAAGCCTGCCGCGGCTCCCTGAGATGCCCGGCGCGAGTTGGGCACGCTTCGCTTTGCCCGACCAACCCATTCATGTTGCCCCGAATGGCTTGAACGAGAAAGTCGAGGCACGCGCATCAGGGCCCTGCAGCCACCGCCGTATCGATCACGTCCTTCATATCCCGAACGGCTTGATCGAGGCCCGAGAAGATGGCGCGGGCGATGATGGCATGGCCGATGTTGAGCTCGCGCACGCCCGGAATGGCCGCGATCGCCTTCACGTTGTGGTAGTCGAGGCCGTGCCCGGCGTTCACCTGCAAACCGAGCGAAAGCCCGAGGTTGACCGCGCGTCGAATGCGGGCCAGCTCCTCCGCGCGCGCAGCGGCGGTCTCGGCGTCGGTATAATGCCCGGTGTGGATCTCGATCACGGGTGCACCCACGGCGTGCGCTGCCTCGATCTGGTCCGGATCGGCGTCGATGAACAGCGAGACACGGATCCCGGCGTCGGCCAGGCGTGCGCAAAAATCCTGCAGGTGGGGCCGATTCGCACGAACGTCCAAACCGCCTTCCGTGGTGAGCTCCTCGCGACGCTCCGGCACCAGGCAGCAATCGGCCGGTTTCAGCCGACAGGCGATGTCTCCCATCTCGGCGGTGGCCGCCATCTCGAGATTCATGCGGGTTTGCAGGATGCCGCAGAGCAGCTCGACATCGCGCTCCTGGATGTGGCGACGATCCTCGCGCAGATGCAGCGTGATCGAGTCCGCGCCCGCTTGCTCGGCCACCAGGGCGGCCTGGATCGGCTCCGGATAGCGCGTCCCGCGCGCACGGCGAATGGTCGCGACATGATCGATGTTGACGCCGAGCAGGACCCCGGCAGCGGTTTGACTGGTCAAGATTCAAGACTCCGATTCGTAATTCCGACATGCGTCGAGTCGCGAGAGGTGCACGGCGCCGCTCCCGGTTCCGATCCGGATCCCGATCCGGAGATTGGGGCGGACGCGACGGCAAAGCGCCGGAAGAGCTCGCGGCTTTTCAGCGGACGCCCTCCGAGGTGGGGCTCCAGAAGGCGCCGCAGAAGTGCCCGCGCCTCGCGCAGCTGATGCGGGGCCAACGGATCGCCCTGCGCCAAGGCGAGCAAGGTCGCACCGGATATGCGCTCGGCGCGATCGTCCGCCTGCGCCTGCAGCATGCCCTGTCCGGGGACGAGCACATAGGTCCCCGCAGGGACGACCGGCCGATCGCAACCGGCCTCGACATCCAGAGCGAGCGCGTAGCCCAGCTCGTCGAGCAGCCGAATCTCGAACTGCCGGAGCAGGCTTTCAAGGTCCTCCCCGCTCGCCAAACCCGTCAGCGCGGCATGATAGAAGGCGAACAACGGGTCGTGCGGATCATCGCGACCGAGCAGGCGAACCAACAGCTCGTTGAGATAAAAGCCGCACAGCAGCGGGCGCCCGAGCAGACCGATCGCCGGCCCGGCAGCCTCGACCCGGGTCAGGGTCAAGACCTCGCCGCGGCCGACGGCATCCAACCACAGGGGTTGAAACGGCTGGAGCAGGGCACTGGTGGGATGGCGCGCTCGGCGGGCACCCTTGGCGATCGCCGGGAATCGCCCTCGCCCGGCGGCGAAGACCTCGAGCAGGAGACTGGTGTTGCCGTAATCGCGCCGATGCAGCACGAAGGCCTGAAACAAAGACCCGCGAGCGTTCACGCTGCGGGCTCAACTGCCCCCGCGCCCGTCCAGGGGTCCATCTCCGTAGCCGAGACGTCCCAAGGCGGCCTCGTCGCTCGACCAGCTCTTCTTCACCTTCACCCAGACCTCCAGATGCACCGGGCAGCCGAACACCTTCTGCATCTCCAGGCGCGCCTGCGTGGCGGCGGCCTTCAGGGCCTCGCCCTGCCGACCGATGATGATGGCCTTCTGGCTCTGGCGCTCGACCCAGATCAGGGCGTTGATCTTGTAGCGCCCGCCGGCCTCCTCGAAACGCTCGATCTCCACCGTCGTGCGATACGGCAGCTCCTCGCCGTAGCGCTGCACCAGTTGCTCGCGCACCAGCTCGGCGGCAAAGAAGCGCTCGGAGCGATCGGTGATTTGATCCTCGGGAAAGACCGGCTCGCCCTCGGGCAGGCCGCGCAGCAGGGCGAGCTCGAGCACATCGACCTGATCCCCGTTCGCCGCCGAGACCGGGATCAGATCCACGAAGGCGTGACGCTGACCGAGATCCTGCAGATAGGGCAGCAGATCCTCCTTGTTCGAGATGCGGTCGACCTTGTTGACGGCCGCAATCACGGGCACGCCCGCGTTCGCGATGGCCTCGAGGGCTGCGGCGTCCTCGTCGGTCCAGCGCAGCGCCTCGACCACGAAGAGCGCCAAATCGGTATCGCTGATCGCCGTGCGGGCCGCGCGATTCAGATAGCGATTGAGTGCGTTCGCCCCGCGCTGATGGATGCCCGGGGTGTCGACGAAGAGGATCTGGCCCTCGGGACGCGTCTTGATGCCCAGGATGGAGTGGCGCGTGGTCTGCGCCTTGTGCGAGGTGATGGCGAGCTTTTGGCCCATCAGACGGTTGAGCAAGGTCGACTTGCCGACGTTCGGCCGCCCGATGATGGCCACGGTCCCGCAACGACCGACGATGTTTTCAGACATTCTTGAGCTGCTCCAGCATGGCATGTGCCGCCGCTTGTTCCGCACCGCGTCGGGTACCGCCCTCGGCGCGGGTACTGAGATCCGCGTCGGCGAGCGCGCAACTGACGACAAAGGTTTGGGCATGTTGATCGCCGCCGGTGGCCACGACCGTATATTCGGGGAGCGGCCGGCGCTGGGCCTGGAGCCATTCCTGCAGTTGGGTTTTGGGATCTTTCCCGGCATGGGTCGCGCTGGTCTGCGCCAAGCGCGTGGCAAACAGACGCAAGACCAGCTCGCGTGTCGACGCAAATCCCGCATCCAGATAGACGGCCCCCCAGAGGGCCTCGAAGGCATCCGCGAGGATCGAGTCTCGGGCATAGCCGCCGGTACGCAGCTCCCCCGCACCCAGATGCAGGTAATCACCCAGATCGAGCCCGCGGGCCAGCGCGGCCAGGGTCTCGCGCTTGACCAGGGAGGCGCGCATGCGGCTCAAGGTCCCTTCATCGGCCTCGGGAAAGCGCCGCCACAGCGCCTCGGCGATCACGAAACCGATCAAGGCATCGCCGAGAAATTCCAAACGCTCGTTGTTGGCGGATCCTGCGCTGCGGTGGGTCAACGCCTGAAGGAGGAGCTCCTCGCGCGCGAACTTGTGTCCGATGAGCCGAGCGAGCCTGAGGGGATCGGCGTTCACGGATCGACCTTCGTCGGATCGCCCGTCATTGGCCCTTCACCTCCACCTGATAGGCGAAGGTCAAGACCGTGTCGATATTGAAAAAGACGTGCTGACGCTGCTCGTAGTCGAGGGTCACCTCGTAGAGGTTCTCGCCGGTACGCCGAATCTTGAAATCCTTGGCGCTTACCTGGTCCACATTGTTGATGTCGAGCCGCTTGCCGATCTGATTGGCGATCTCGCGTGTGCCGCCGCTGATCGGTGTCGATTGCTCGGCGACATTATCCATGACGGATTTGATCGTCCAGAATCCCATGTATGCCGGACCCAGCTTAAACAGGAGGGTCACGAAAAAGATCACCAGCGAGAGGATGACGAGGATCGACAACATCCCCGCTCCGCCTTGACGGCCGTTCAATCGCAATCTCACAAGCACCTCCGCGGGAACCGGATGTCATGATCCGGCGGCCCATTGCGATCCGATCAATCGATCCCGTTGCCGAGACGTCCCCAGGCGATCGGGGAACCGTCACGACGTCCGTCCCAATGCATCCAGATACCGAATGCCTTGCCGACCAGGTTGTTCTCGGGCACGAAACCCCAGCAGCGACTGTCGTTGCTGTTGTCGCGATTGTCGCCCATCGCGAAGTACTGGCCTTCCGGGACCTTGATCGGATTAGAGGCCAGGACCCGACACCCTGGCGGCAGGTCGGGGGCGTTCTGTCGCGTCAGGATCCGATGTTCGACCTCGCCCAGCTTCTCGAGCGCCTCGCGCGCCCCGGTCATCTCCGCCCCCGATCCGACACCCGTATAGCGACCGATCGGCAACTGCGCGACCGGCTCGCCGTTGCGATAGAGCGTCTTGTTTCGGTAAGCGATCTCGTCGCCCGGAACACCGACCACACGCTTGATGTAGTCCACCGAGGTGTCCTGCGGAAACTTGAATACAACCACGTCGCCCACCTGAGGATCCCCGATCTCGAGGAAGCGGGAGTTGAGCACCGGCCACCGCAGCCCGTAGGCGAACTTGTTGACCAGGATGAAATCCCCGGTCAGAAGCGTCGGCATCATCGAGTTCGACGGGATCCGAAACGGCTCGACCAAAAAGGAGCGCAGCACCAAAACGGCGAAGATAACCGGAAAGAAGGAGCGCGCATACTCGACCAAAACCGGTTCCTTGTAAGCCGGTCTTGTCTGATCGGAGAGCGCGCCTCCGCCGACCGCAGCCTCGGCCAAGCGACGACGACGCGGCGCGAACATCACCGCATCGATCAGCCAGATCCCGCCGGTCACGACGGATGCCAACACCAAAAAGGCAGGAAAATCGAAATTCATGGGTAGGTTTATGAGGTCTCTCGGTGATCCATGGATGGCGATGGGATCGGTTATCGGTTATCGGTTATCGGTTATCGGTTATCGGTTATCGGTTATCGGTTATCGGTTATCGGCTCTCAGCGTTGAGAATACCGATCGACCCTGCAATGACGCATCAAAAAAATTCTCAATTATTGAACTGCGTCGACTCGAACGTTCATTGGCCCCCGCAAAGCCGACCCAACACAAAACAGCGCATATCGCTCCAGACGCGGTTCAATTATCTTTGCCGACCTGGAGCACCGCAAGAAACGCCTCCTGCGGGATCTCGACACGGCCGACCTGTTTCATACGCTTCTTGCCGGCCTTTTGCTTTTCCAACAGCTTGCGCTTGCGACTCACGTCGCCGCCGTAACACTTGGCCGTGACGTTCTTGCGCAGCGGCTTGACCGTGGTGCGCGCAATGACCTTGGTGCCGATCGCGGCCTGAATCGCCACCTCGAACATCTGGCGCGGGATCAGATCCTTCATCCGCACGGTGATGTCGTGACCGCGGTTTTGCGAGAGGGCGCGGTGCACGATCGAGGAGAGCGAGTCCACCTTATCGCCGTTGATCAAGACGTCGAGCTTGACCAGGTCGGCGGCCTGGAAGCGCTTGAACTCGTACTCGAATGACGCGTAGCCGCGACTGACCGATTTCAGTCGATCGAAGAAATCCAGCACCACCTCGCTCAACGGCAGCTCGTAGCTCACCTGCACCTGACCGCCGAGATACTGGAGCTGCTTTTGAACCCCGCGCTTCTCGATACAGAGGTTGATCACGGAGCCGAGATAGTCCTGCGGCACCAGGATATGCGCCTCGATGATGGGCTCGCGGACCTCGCGGATCTGACCGGGGTCCGGCAGGTTGGCCGGATTGTCGATCTTGATGATCTCCCCGTCCGAACGCAGCACCTCGTAGACCACCGTCGGCGCGGTCGTGATCAGGTCCAGGTCATACTCGCGCTCGAGTCGTTCCTGGATGATCTCCATGTGCAGCATCCCGAGGAAGCCGCAGCGAAAGCCGAAGCCCAGCGCCTGCGACACCTCGGGCTCGTAGTTCAGCGCCGCATCGTTGAGTCGCAGCTTGCCCAAGGCCTCGCGCAAGTCCTCGTAGTCGTCCGAAATCACGGTGTAGAGCCCGGCGAAGACCCGCGGGCGCACCTCTTTGAAGCCCGGCAGCTTGGGGGCCGGCGAGTCAGGACGGGTGATGGTGTCGCCGACGGGCGCACCGTCGATCTCCTTGATGCCCGCGATCATGAACCCGACCTCGCCCGCACCCAAGCGGTCGCGCTCGGTCTTCTTCGGCGTGAAGACGCCGACCGCATCGACCTGTTGCGTGCGTCCGGTCGACATGATCAGGATCTTGTCGCGACGGCGCATCTCGCCGTTCATCACGCGCACCAGCGAGACCACGCCGACATAGGGATCGAACCAGGAATCGATGATCAGCGCCTGCAGGGGTGCGTTCACGTCGCCCTGCGGCGGCGGGATGCGCTGGACCAGGGCTTCGAGCAGCTCCGGGATCCCCTCGCCCGTCTTGGCACTGACCCGCAGCGCATCCTCGGCATCGAGACCGATGATCTCCTCGATCTCCTTGATGACGCGCTCCGGCTCGGCCGAAGGCAGATCGATCTTGTTGAGCACCGGCAGGACCTCGAGCCCCTGCTCGATGGCGGTGTAGCAATTGGCGACGCTCTGCGCCTCCACACCTTGGGCGGCATCCACGACGAGCAGCGCGCCTTCGCAGGCGGCCAGGGAGCGCGAAACCTCGTAGGAGAAGTCGACATGCCCGGGCGTGTCGATGAAGTTCAGTTGATAGATCTCGCCGTTGCGCGCCTTGAAGTCGAGCGTGACGCTCTGCGCCTTGATCGTAATCCCGCGCTCGCGCTCCAGATCCATCGAATCGAGCACCTGGCTCGACATCTCGCGATCGGTCAAGGCCCCGCTGAACTGGATGAAGCGGTCGGCGATGGTCGACTTGCCGTGATCGATATGGGCGATGATCGAAAAGTTTCGGATATGACTGAGGTCTGTCATGAAGCTGAAGGTCGCCCGGGGATAGGGTGAAGAGCGCGCGGCAGGCGTACACGCAAGCCGTTTCGGTCGGCCGGGCGCGCGAGCGGGTGTCTGAAATGAGCGCGAATCATAGCAGACACGGGCGCGCCGGGCATGTGCCGCAAAGCACCCGCCCCGGGATCGTCGACTTGCAGTCGACCCGCCGGCCACCAGGCCGGCGAAAGAGCTCGACTGCAAGTCGACGATCCCGGGGGGGAGTCGGGGTTAGAGCGCCAGCTCAAGCACCTGCCGCGAGCGTGCGAGATCGACGTCCTGCCGCTCGCCGAGCGCGGTCATGCCGTGACGCTCGAGCTGATCGACCAGCGGCGCGATCGCATCGGCGCCGATTCCGTAACCCGAGAGCCGTGTCGGGACCTGGAGCGACTCGAAGAAGTCGCGGGTGCGCTCGATGGCCGCATCGATGCGCGCGTCCTCGTCGCCGTCACGCAGACCCCAGACCCGTTCGGCGTACTGCAGGAGCTTGCCGCGCTTCTCGAACCGCCTGACCTGCAACATCGCCGGCAAGACGACGGCCAGGGTCTGGGCATGATCCAGCCCGTGCAGCGCGGTGATCTCGTGGCCGACCATGTGGGTCGCCCAATCCTGCGGCACGCCGGCGCCGATGAGTCCGTTCAGCGCTAACGTCGCGGTCCACATGAGGTTGGCGCGCACCGCGTAGTTCTCGGGCTCGGACAGCGCCTTGGGGCCTTCCTCGATCAAGGTCAGCAGCAGCCCTTCGGCGAAGCGATCCTGCACCTTGGCATCGGCCGGATAGGTCAGATACTGCTCGGCGATATGCACGAAGGCATCGACCACGCCGTTGGCGACCTGACGCGGCGGCAGCGTATAGGTCTTGGTCGGGTCCAGCACCGAGAAGCGCGGGAAGACCGATGGATTGATGAAGGCCAGTTTATCGAGCGTGGTGCTTCGCGTAATCACGGAGGCCGCATTCATCTCCGAGCCGGTCGCGGGCAATGTCAGCACGCTGCCGAAGGGGACCGCGGAGGTGATCGGCGCCTGCTTGGCGAGGATGTCCCAAGGCTCGCCCTCGAAGGGGATGGCCGCGGCGATGAACTTGGTCCCGTCGATCACCGAGCCGCCTCCGACGGCGAGCAGAAAGTCGACCTTCTCGCGGCGGGCGAGCTCGACCGCCTGCATCAGGGTCTCGTAGGTCGGGTTCGGCTCGATGCCGCCGAACTCCAGATAGTCCGTCTCGCCCAGCGCAGCCTTGACCTCGGCCAAGGTGCCCGTCTTCACGACACTGCCGCCGCCGTAGGTGATCAGCACCCGGGCGCCGCTCGGGATCTCCGGGCCGATCGCCGCGATCTGACCTTCGCCGAAAAGGATGCGGGTGGGATTGTGGAAGACAAAGTTCTGCATGCGTAGGCTCCGTGGTGGCGCGTGCTCGTCGCTCAGGCCAAACGCCCGGCACTGTAGTCACGCACCGCGTGTTGAATCTCTTGCATCGTGTTCATGACGAAGGGGCCATGCTGGACGATCGGCTCGCGCAGAGGCTGCCCCGCAATCAGCAGGACCCGTGCCTCGTCGACTGCCTCGATGGCAACGCCGTCGGCGTCCGCAGCGTTGGCGAGGATCGCCATGCGCTGGGACGGGACCGACTGCCCGGCGATACCGACTGCCCCTCGATAGACATAGATGAAGGCATTCCGCTCGATCGGAAGCGCCTGCTCGAATCGCGTACCCGTCGGCAGCATGCGCCCGGCGATCATGTAGGTGACGGTCTCGAACCCGCGGTGCGGGTGATCCGGAAAGCCGGCGATATAGTCGTCCGGATCATCGCTGCCGAAGGCATCGAGCATGAGGAAGGGATCGAGCCGCTGCTGCAACGGCTGGGTCAGCACCCGGATCAGGTTCACACCGGCACCGTCGGTGGTCGCCTGGCCGACGACGAGTCGCTCGATAGGGCGAGACTGCCCGACCGACTCGGTTTGGAAGAGCGGATCTGTCATCTGAATCTCTCCTGGATCGAAGGTGCACGCGCGTAGGGTACGGCGAGGTACGAACCGCACCATGCGACGACCGGACCTTACATCGGTGCGGTTCGTACCTCACCGCACCCGACATGTCTTTGGCTCAGGCAAAGGCCGCCTCGAGATCGGCCTCGGCCTCGGCGTTGATCGCTCGGGTTTGACCCGCCGAATCCGGGTCCGGATACTTCGGCGAAGCCTCTTCAACGGACCGCTCTCCGGCGGTCCGATCACCCGCTCGCATGACCCGTAATCATGGCCGCTCGAAAAAAACGCTCTCGAAGAATTCTGTTGCGCCGGATCGCGCTCGTTCTGGCGGGCCTGATGGCGCTGTCGGTGATGCTGGTCACGATCCTGCGCTGGGTCGACCCGCCGACCTCCGCCTTCATGATTCAACGCTGGATCACCGCCCAGTCCGAGCCCGGCGGGCCGCCCTATATCTATCACGAGTGGGTTGACTGGGACGCCATCCCCGGGGCTGTGAAGCTCGCCGTCATCGCCGCGGAGGACCAGCGCTTCCCGGGCCATCGCGGCTTCGACACCATCGAGATCGAACGCGCGTGGCAGCGCTATCGTGCCGGAGAGCGGTTGCGCGGGGCGAGCACCATCAGCCAGCAGACGGCGAAGAATCTCTTCCTCTGGTCCGGCCGGGACCCGATTCGCAAAGCACTGGAGGTCTGGTTCACACTCCTGATCGAGACGCTTTGGTCCAAGGAGCGGATTCTGGAGGTCTATCTCAACATCGCCCAGCTCAGCCCGAACACCTTCGGCGTCGGGGCCACGAGCTGGCGCTATTTCGACCGCCCGGTGATGGCGCTGAGCACCTCGGATGCCGCCCTGATCGCCGCCGTGCTGCCGAATCCGAACATCTATCGACTCGAAACACCCTCCGCGACCGTCAAGCGCCGCGCCACCTGGATCCGGCGTCAGATGGCGCAGCTCGGCGGCGTGTCCTTTCTCAACAAGCTCTGACGGCGCGCGTGATCGTGCCGACCTACCGATTCAAATAGCCCAGCTGATCCACGCCGAAGGGTGTCGGGGTCAGGCCGAGCCGCGCGAAGCTGTCGTTCTCGAAGCAGACATTCCCCTCCATCAACATTTGGATCTGATCGCGCGAGATGGGAAACCAGGGATAGCGGTCGAGCAGACTCGCGGTCGCCTTGATGGCCATCGCCGGGGCCGGCAGCATCAGCTTCGTTTTGCCCGACGCCGCGGCGATCGTGGTCAGGATCGCCTTCCAGCTCAGACGCGCAGGTCCGCACAAGCTGTAGGTCTGGGATTCGGTGCGCGACTCGTTCACGGCCAGCACGCAGGCCGCCGCGACGTCGTCGATATGCACCGGGGCCAGCTCGAAGCCGCCCGCATTCTTGGGAAACAGGCCGCTGTAGAAGAGCGGCGCCGGCATCGGGCTATCGATGATGTCCTTCTTGAGCTGGGAGCAAAACTCCATGCGACCGTCCGGGTCGCCGAAGATGACCGAGGGGCGGAAGATGGTCCAGCGCAGCCCGGAGGCCTTGAGCGCCGCCTCGGCAAGCGCCTTGCTGCGCTGATAGGACGTGCCCTCGACATGGACCCCGTTGGCGCTCATCAGGATGAACCGATCGACGCCCTGCCCTTTCGCCGCCGCGATCGTGTCCTCGACACCGACACGTTGCAGCGCATCGAAGGTGATGCCTCGGCTCGGAAACTCGCGCAGGATGCCGATCAGATAGATCACGGCATCCGAACCCTCCAGGCAACGATCGAGCGCAGGCGGATCGGCCACGTCGCCGAGGACGATATCGCAATGCTCCGGCTGAGCGACCTTCTGCTCGCTGCCCGGCCGGACCAGAAGCCGCGGCCGATGACCGGCGTCGATCAAGTGCCGAGAGATGTTGGTGCCGACGAAACCGGTACCGCCGATGATGGCAACCTTCATATGAGCCTCCTTTCGCGTTGATGGGGTGTGGCGGACGACGTGCCGTCATCGAGAATATCGGGGCGATCCGAATCGAGACGAGTCCCATCAGAAGGTGCGTATCTTGTCCAGGATCGCAAGGCAATCTGTCCAGGTCTTGCAAAACTTTCGACCCGCCTGAACCTCACGCGACACACATCAAACCGTTTCATGGGGGTTACATGTCCAAAACCTATTTGATCGTCGGCGGCACGTCCGGCATCGGCGCCGCGCTGCTCGGGAAGCTTCTCGAGCGCGGCCATCGCGTGATTCAACTGTCGCGTCACCCGGAGGCAGCGCCGGATCATCCGGCGGTCACCAGTCTGCATTGGGACGTCCGAACCAACGACTTCCCGGCGGATGCGCTGCCGACGACACTCGACGGACTCGTCTACTGCCCCGGCACCATCCGGCTGCGCCCTTTCGAACGGCTGGCCGAGAAGGAGTGGACGGAAGACCTCGAGATCAATCTGCTCGGTGCAGTGCGGGCCCTGCAGGGTGCGATGAAGGCGCTCAAGGCGGCGGAGTCCGCCGGCATCGTGCTGTTCAGCACGGTCGCCGTCGGAACCGGGCTGCCGTTTCACGCCTCGATCGCGAGTGCCAAAGGCGCGGTGGAGGGCCTGACGCGGTCCCTTGCCGCCGAGCTCGCCCCGCGGATCCGGGTCAACGCCGTCGCGCCGACCCTGACGGCGACGCCGCTTGCCGAACGTTTGATCGGAAACGAGTCAAAGCGCAGCGCGGCGGCCGAACGACACCCTTTGCGAACGATCGGAGAGCCCGAAGACGTTGCGGGTGCCGTGCTGTGGCTGCTGGAAGACGCCCGCATGACGACGGGGCAAGTGATTCGAGTCGATGCCGGCTTGGCCACCTTGAGAACCGGCTGATGCGATCCGAAGCGGGTCGGTCAGGGGACGAACCGCTTCTGAGCCGGCCCAGCCAACCCCATCCAGCAAACAAAGCATATCGTACGGGGCGCGGATTAAATGTCGGGAATCAACCTCCGACCACGTGCGTTTCCGTGCTCAAAGCACCGTGCGGAGGGTTGCGGGGGAGACTGATTTGACGGCGCATCCGCCGCAGGTTGCGGCGCGCGAGCCCGAAGACCTCGTCGATGGCTTCCTTCGCTGTCTTGCGTGCGTCTCGGACGACGATTGGGCGCCCGTGGGCGATCTTGGCGGAGAGCTCGCAGCGGACGCGGTGTCCGTGGAGCGGGTCGAATTCCTCTTGGATCATGGCATGCGCCTCCAAGTCTTCTCCGGGGAAGCGTGCCGCAAGCTTGGCCACTTCCGTCTCGATATGACGGCGGATATCTCCGTCCAAGGCGAGGGTATCCCCGCCGATTTTGATCAGCATACTCTTCGAATCTCCGAAGACCCTGTCCAAGCGGACAACCGAGGTTGCCTCGTTCGGTCCGGGTCGGTCTGTGAGGGCGAGCGGTACGGCAGGACGTGTGTCGGATGCTGCGATTTAGAAACGGAGGGGACACAACGCGAGGCTATGGCTCGCGACGGATCATGGCGTTCGGCGCGCCGAAAAGCAAGGCAACGAAGCGGCGCGGACGCGACGGACATCCAGAGCTGTGGAGCGGACACGCGCAGCGCAGTGGGCCGTCGCAGTGCTCGGTGGACTTCGCTCACACGCGTCCACCCTTCCGCGGCGGGAGGCTCATCAGAGCATCACCACCGTCTCCGTGGAATTTTCGACCAGGTTCTGTCGAACTTTTTAACCGCAGGCGCCTCGAAGCTCGCGAGCCTCCTCGGAGGCGTTCTGACTCCTTGTCGTGTTCCCCGCCTACGGCGGGGTTTTTTATGCGGCTGCCAGGTTCGCCAAGCGCCGCAACGCGACGGAATATCCGGCCGATCTTACCGATCCGGGGCCGGCCGACGGATTCGGGAACCCTTCGGCCGATTGCAGACTCGAAGTAAGCGCAACGATGAGTTCTCCTTAGTTTGCTCGCCCCGCATCGCGGGGCGTCTTTTTGTCTGCCGGATGCAGGTTCAGCGCATGCCCGAAGGCGACACCATCCACAAGCTCGCGACCTTTCTGTCCGGCGCTTTGGTCGGCCAGCGTCTCGACGGCGCCCGTCTGCAGGGTCGCGCCATCGCCGCGCTCGCACAGGTCCACGTTCTGCGGGTGACGAGCAAGGGCAAGCATCTCTTCATCGACGTCGAAGGCGGGGCCTCGCTTCGCGTCCACCTCGGGATGTATGGCTCCTGGCACCGTTACCCGATCGGACAAACCTGGCAGAAGCCTGCGCGTCGGGCAACGCTCGTCCTGAACGTCTCCGGGCAGGACTACGTCTGTTTCAACGCAAAAGAGATCGAGATCCTCGATACCCACGGGCTGCGCAGACGCGATCGGACAGACCGCCTCGGACCGGATCTGAGCCGCGATGCACCGACCGCAGAATCTCTGCTCGATCGCGCCCGTACACTCTCGAGCCCCGAGACCGAGCTCGTCGATCTGCTGCTTGATCAGCGGATCGCCAGCGGTATCGGCAACGTCTACAAATCCGAGGTCCTCTTCCTCGAGCACTGCGCACCGAGGGCTCGATTCGGCGACATCTCGGACGAGACCTTTGCCGCGCTCTACCGGACCGCGGAACGCCTGCTCCTGAACAACCTCGGCGGCGGCCCCCGGATCACGCGCACCGCCGACGACGGTCGCGGCATCCTCTGGGTCTACGGCCGCGCCGAAAAGCCCTGCTTTCGCTGCGGGACGAGCCTGTTGCGAGAGCGTCTCGGGCAACACGCAAGATCCACCTACTGGTGCCCGGCCTGCCAGTCAGGACAAAGCCGTGAACCACCGGCAGCACCATAGGGTGCGGTGAGGCACGAACCGCACCCTACGCACAAGCCGGAGCGCGCCCCTTGGGATCATCCCGCCAGACATTAGACGAACGCCGAACACGGACATCCCTCGCGAATCCGTTCAAGGCACCGCGGGCAGCGCAACCTTCAAGGTCGCGACATCCCCCAACACGGCTCGGATCTCGGCAAGCGTCGGAGCCCGCGTATAGGCCGGGTCATCGAGCCGCCCCAGACAGGTCATGCGCAGCAGGTTCGGGTCATGACTGTCGTCGAGCCAAAAGTGATAACCCGGACGGATCATCTGCGACCCTCCGCTGTCTCCGTGAGCGGCCAGTTGGAAACGAACGCCCCGATCCGGGGCCGTCGTCGGGACACGGCTGGACACCAAGGCAAGATAGTTCTGCACACGGGTAATCGGGATCTCCCCGGCCGGGATGTTCTGGGTGCCCTCGTCATCGATCCGCCGGACCTCGAGAACACAGCTCGTCCCGCCGCCACTCGCACCTCGCACGCCGCGATCCATCAGAAAGGCCCGCGCTCGTCCGGGCGGGATGGACACCGGTCGGTTCAGCGTCAGGGTGCTGCCCGCGGGGATCTCCACCCAGCCGGTCTCCACGGATTCACGCACGAGGGTTTGGCAACCGCCGATCAGAAAGACCAATGCGCCGAGGACGGTTGATCGGATCAGGGTGTTTGCAGTCATGAGTCTGGTCCCGGTTCGTTGCCTGTTGGGAATGCACATTGTGGCGAGCGCCGCGGAGATCACGCCGAGCCGCCCGATGATCAATACTCGTCGGCACTGGTAAATTACACGAAACGTCGTCATACTTTGCCGTACACGCGATGACGCAGCGTCCGACGCCTCTACCCCATCGGCGCGGTCACTCGCACCACCCGGCTCGACGGCAAGGACGCGCGAATGGCAAGGACACTCATAAGACACCGAATCGGCTTCACGCTCATCGAGCTCCTGATCGTCATCGCGGTGATCGCCATCCTGGCTACAGTGGCCTTCCCCGCCTATCAGGACCAGATCCGCAAGGCGCGACGCACGGACGGACAAATAGCCTTGGTCGGTATCGCGATGGCTCAGGAGCGCTTTCGTGGCAATTGTAGCCGCTATGCACTCACCCTGAACGTCGCCTCCGGCATGGTCTGCGACGATCCCGTTTACAGCCTGCCGCTTGCGAGAAAAAGCCCCGAAGGCTGGTATGACCTGACCCTGAGCGACGCGAACGCGGCCGGCTTCGCTGCGACAGCCACCGCGCTGGACGCCCAAGCGATGGATCGAGCGGGCGGTGTCGACTGCAAGGTCTTGACGATCGATCAAGAAGGCGCGAAGACGCCGCGCGAATGCTGGCGCTGAGACGCAACCTAATGGTCGCCGTCGCATGCATCCGCAGAGCAGGCACGCAAGGACGAGCGAGCATCGCCCGCCCCCGACGAGCGGCTCCGCCGAAACGCTCGCCCGGTTTCACCCTGCTCGAGCTCATGATCACGCTGTCGGTGCTCGCCATCCTGGCGTCCTTGGGCGTTCCGGCGATGCAGGAGATGCTCGAACGCAACCGGCTAAAGGGCGCAGCACAAGCCCTTGTGGAGGACCTGCAATGGGTTCGCGGCGAGGCCATTCGGCGAAATCGGGATCTGCATCTGATCTTCGATGCCGGTTCTCCGTGGTGTTACGGAATCAGCGAGGCGAGCGCCTGCAACTGCCATCTCACCGATCCGGATGACGCGAATGCCTGCACCCTGTCGTTCAACGACACGAAGGTGCTCAAGCACCTCCATGCCGCGAATTATGTCGGGGTGGACGCGACGGCGACCTTCAATCAAGGATTGACCGGATTCGAGAGACGACGCGGCACCACGATGCGCATGGGCTCGGGGTCGGCAGGCTCGAAGCGGCACGGCAACGGGAGCGTCAACTTCAGCAACGCGCACGGGGGACAGCTTCGGGTCATCCTGAGCGTGATCGGCCGCGTGCGGGTGTGCTCTCCGGATCAGTCCGTACCGGGATTCCGCCCATGCACCTGACCCGTCCTTCGCCCTCGATCAACATCGCGGAGGGATCGCTCCGGCGACAGACCGGTGTGACCCTGACCGATCTCCTGGTCGGCACGACCGTCGGCGCGCTGGTCCTCATCGGGATCTCGACCACCTATGTCCTCGGTGCTCGCTCCACCTCGCAGAACGTCGAGCAGGCCCGTCTGAACCAGGAGCTGCGCGCGGTGCTCGAGATCATGCAGCAGGATATCCGTCGCGCCGGTTACTGGGATATGTCGGAGGCCGATGATCCGGACCCGGCGCAAAACCCGTTTCAGAGCACGGTCGACGGCATCGATCGCAGGCTTCGCGCGGGACAGGTCGCCGGGGAGTCGACCGAAAGCTGCATCCTCTACAGCTACGACCTGGAGCACGGCAACCCGACCGCGATGACGATGTTCGGGTTTCGCCTACGTCATCAATCCGTTCAGATGCGAACCGGCCCCTCGAGCGTCGACGACAAAACCTTCGCATGCACGATCGGCAGCGGCAGCTGGGAGCGGATCACCAGCGAGGACGTGCGCATCACGACCTTGCGTTTCACCATCACGATCGCGCAGACGAACCTGGCCCCCGAAAAGGAAGACGCAGCCTGCGCCACCAACGAGCTTTGCCGAGAAACGCGACAGGTCGCGATCCTGATAGCCGGCCGGATTCGTGACGACCAGGCTGTACGACAAAGCCTGCAAGCGACCGTCGCCGTGCGGAATGACCGCTATTTCGTCAAGGAGTGATCGGCGTCCGCCGATGAGGGAGACCAATGACCTCGGGAAAAATCAAACGGCAGCGCGGCGCGCTAACGCTCATGCTGGGATTATTGCTGCTTATGGGCTCGACCATTCTGACGCTTAGCTCCGTTCGCGTGGGCGTCATGGAGCAGCGGATCGCGAACAATGAATTGCGCGCAAAAGAGGCGCAGCAGGCCGCTCAGGCAGGCCTCGATTATGCCTTGGCTGTCTTGAGTGCCGGCGGCGAAATCACCGAGGACACCGATGTCCCCGCGGTAAACGCCACCAAGGACTACACCTACAACATTCACTTCCGCCCACCCCCGGTTGTGGATTCCGACCAAACCTGCGTTTCATCCACGGCCGAAGCCAGCAGCGACGCGAGTATCCAAGCGACTGCGACCGAGTGCTTTCAGCAGCAGCGATTGCTCAAGGGCGGAAACGGCACCGACCATGCGCCGCTCGTACTCAACGGATGCCTAGGCGGTGCGAGCGGCAATCCGGACATCTACCCCCGTGACTGCACAGGCGTGGAGGAGGAGGACTGCGCCTCGACCGCCATCACCTCGTCGGCCGCGATGTCATGTTTGGATCCGGGCCATCTCGATCTGCATGGAGGCGACATCGAGGACGATGCCTTCACCGGCAGCGCCTGGGATCAGGTCTTCGATATCAGCAAGAACGAGTTCAAAGCAATCGCAGACACCGGCGACCCGCAATTCCGTTGGATCAACTCATCGAGCAACTGGCACCAGAGTCTCGGCTCGCCCGCGGAGCCCGTGTATCTCGTCTTCAGCGCGGCGGCAGATTGTCCGAAGCTAAACGGCAATCCTACGATCTACGGCATCGTCTACTTCGAGAACGCGGCCGGCTGTCGCAGTCAGGGCTGGGGCGGGGCCAAGGTCTACGGGACGGTCGTTGTCGACGGCGACCTGAAGAAGCTGACGGCCAATAGCCGGTTCTATCATTGGAGTCGAGCCGGTAGCGATGGAGAACGGGCGAACCTCGATCGGGTCCGCTCAGCCAGTCGCGTCCCCGGCAGCTGGCGTGACTGGAATTAACGGGGACCACTGTTGAAATTACTGCAAGCACAACGTCAAACTGGCTTCACCCTCATCGAAGCATTGATCGCGCTCCTCGTGCTTTCGCTCGGGCTCTTCGGGCTGATGCAGACGCAGACGCGCGTCATGACGGAGACCGGCGACAGCAAAACACGAACCGTCGCCGTGAACCTCGCTCAAGAAAAGCTCGAGGAGCTCCGTGCGAGCGATTATGCCGACATCGCCGGAGGGAAGGATCTCATCCCGGCCGCCGCAGGCGGAACGAGCAATTTCGCGCGCACCTGGACCGCCACCCCGAGCAGCGAACCGCCCTACTATGAGGTCTCGGTGACAACCCGCTGGACCCGTCCGGGCGATGACTCCGAAAATGCGGACTCCTCCGTCACCCTCACCACCTTCATCGCGCAGTCGGCAACCGTTGCATTGGGCACGATCGGCGGTCCGAGCAAGGGCAACCTCGACGATCCCCCGGGCGAGGACGACTCGGGCGATGGCGATGCCCCCGGAGGTCAGGATGATTCAGGCGATGACGACTGGAACAGCGACGACGCCGGAGGTGACGACGATTCCGGCGAGGATGAGGATGTCCCCGGGCCGGGATCATGCTCATGCTTCTACGGACAAAACAAGAACGATATCAGTCTAGTCGCCAGCAATGGTAGTTGTTGCACTAAAGACTACTGCGAGAAGAAAGCGCCCGACGGAATAAAAAAGAACACGAGCTTCATCGCAATCTGCCCCCTATAGGCGACCTGTTGAGGGGCGGATCTTTGACTGATGCGGAGTTGATCCGATCTACGCGGAGCGATTTCCGCGGCGCATGCCCTCGCCCGCCGCACCGTGCCACGGCGGACCACGGTGTCCGACCTAAGGCGATTTCCGGGAATAAGGACACCGACGACGCATCGCTCCAAGTCATGTGGGGCGACTCAAGTCACCCCTACCCGGAAGTTAAGACATCGACGAGACATGCCTCTCCCGGCATCACCGCGGGGAGCACTGCGTCTCCAGACCGCGCGCCAAATCGCGCTGAATGTCCTCGATCTCTTCCAACCCGACGGCCACCCGAACGAGACCTTCTCCGATGCCGACGGCGGCACGCTCTTCCGGCGTGAGCCGGCCATGCGTTGTGGTCGCTGGATGGGTGATGGTGGTCTTCACGTCGCCGAGATTGGCCGTGATGGACAGAAGACGGGTCGAGTCGATCAGGTGCCAGGCACCGGCGCGACCGCCGCGCACGTCGCAGGCGACGATGCCGCCGCCGGTGCGCTGCTGGGAGCCGACCAGATGATGCTGGGGGTGATCGGGCAAGCCGGGATAATAGACGCGCTCGATATCCGGCTGCGCGAGCAGCCATTGCGCGAGTGCCGCCGCGGATTGCGCATGGGCGAACATCCGCAGCTTCAGTGTTTCGAGCCCTTTGAGAAAGACCCAGGCGTTGAAGGGGCTCATGGTCGGGCCGGCCGTTCTCAAGACGCCGTAGACCCCCTCGCCGACCGACTTGCGATCGCCGACGACAGCGCCGCCGATACAACGCCCCTGCCCGTCCAGGTACTTGGTGGCGGAGTGAATCACCAGGTCAGCGCCCAGCTCGAGCGGGCGTTGCAGGGCCGGGGTGCAGAAACAGTTATCGACCGCCAGGAGGCAGCCACGGCGATGCGCAACCTCGGCCAGCCCTCGGATGTCGACCATCTCGGTCAATGGATTGGACGGCGTCTCGCAGAACAGAAGCCGGGTCTCCGGGCGAATCGCCGCGTCCCATGCCTCCAGGTCGCCGAGCGCCACATAGCTGGTCGCGATGCCGAACCGGGAGAGGTATTTGTTGAAGAGGAGCGTGGTGCTGCCGAACAGGCTCCGGGAGGCGACGATGTGGTCGCCGGACTCCAGCAGACCCATGCAGACGGCCAGGATGGCGGACATCCCGGAGGCGGTCGCCACACAACGCTCGCCCCCTTCGAGGCTGGCCAAACGCTCCTCGAAGGCCGAGACCGTCGGGTTCGTGAAGCGCGAATAGATGTTGCCCGCTTGATCACCCGAGAAACGTGCGGCGGCCTCGGCGGCGTTTTTGAAGACGAAGCTGGAGGTCGTGAAGATCGGCTCGCCGTGCTCGCCTTCCTGGGTTCGGTGGTGGCCGATCCGCACGGCGCGGGTCGCAAATCCCGGCGCGGCCGAAGGCTGCATCGCTGTCGGCTCGTCCGAGCTCGATCGCCCGTCAGGCGGAGTTGTAGAGGTCAATAACGTTCTCGCTGAAAGAGCCGTAGGCGGTCTTGGCAACGTCGTTGCGATTCGCTTCGAGCGTCTGAAGATATTCGGGCGTGACGTCCCCGGTCACGTAGAGGCCGTCGAAGACCGAGGTATCGAAGCGGTCCACATGGCTTTTGCCCTTTTTCTGAACTGCGTCGATCAGATCACCGAGCTCTTGAAAAATGAGTCGGTCCGCGCCCAGCTCTCGTGCGACCTCCTCCTCTGTCCGGCCGTGGGCGATGAGCTCGCTGGCCGCGGGCATGTCGATCCCGTAGACATTGGGGAAGCGCACCGGCGGCGCCGCGGAGGCGAAATAGACCCGATGGGCTCCGGCTTCTCGCGCCATCTGAATGATCTGCTGAGAGGTCGTCCCGCGCACGATGGAGTCGTCGACCAAGAGGACGTTCTTTTTGCGGAACTCCAAGTCGATGGCATTGAGCTTCTGCCGCACGGATTTCTTGCGGACCTGCTGGCCCGGCATGATGAAGGTGCGACCGATGTAGCGGTTCTTGATGAAGCCTTCCGAGTAAGGCACGCCGAGCTGATTGGCCAGCTGGAGTGCGGCGGTCCGGCTGGTGTCGGGGATGGGGATCACGACGTCGATGTCGTGATTCGACCATTCGCGCTTGATCTTGGCGGCAAGCTTCTTGCCCATTCGCGAGCGCGCCTTGTGCACCGAGATGTTGTCGATGATGGAATCCGGGCGGGCGAAGTAGACGAATTCGAAGATGCAGGGCGACAGGATCGGCTGGGCGGCACACTGGTGCGTGTTGATCTGACCATCGACGGTAATGCAGACCGCCTCGCCCGGCGCGACATCCGCGATCAGGGTGAAGCCGATGGTGTCGAGCGCCACGCTCTCGGAGGCGATCATATACTCGGTGCCCAGATCGGTCTCGCGACGTCCGTAGACCAAGGGCCTGATTCCGTGCGGATCGCGGAAGCCGAAGACGCCGAAACCCGGGATCATCGCGACCGCGGCGTAACCACCTCGACAGCGTCGATGCACGCCCGAGACGGCACGAAAGACGTCGTGCTCGTCGATCCGCAGCTTGCCCTGGAGCTGGAGCTCATGGGCAAAGACGTTCAGCAGGATCTCTGAATCCGACGCGGTGTTGAGGTGGCGAAGATCCTCGACGAAGAGGTCGCGCTTGAGGTCCTCGGCATTGGTGAGATTGCCGTTGTGGGCAAGCACGATGCCGTAAGGCGAATTGACGTAGAAGGGTTGGGCCTCGGCCGAGCTGGCCGCGCCGGCAGTCGGGTAACGGACATGCCCGACACCCATGTTGCCGCCCAACTGAATCATGTGTCGGGTTCGGAAGACATCGCGTGCAAGACCGTTGTCCTTGCGCAGATGGAGCTTGTCGCCCTGACAGGTCACGATGCCGGCGGCATCCTGTCCCCGGTGTTGGAGGACCAGCAGCGAGTCGTAGAGCGCTTGGTTGACCGGACTTTTACCGACGATGCCGACGATGCCGCACATGACTTCCTCGCCCGCGTCCAGCCCGGAGACCGAGACGGATGCTGCTGATTGGGAACAGAGAACTATACCCCTCGAGGTTGACCCGGGACAACATCGATCGCCCGATCGCGCGATTCAAGTTTCAGCCGCGCAACCCGCGCCGGTCGCATCTACCGATGTCCACCACCGAAACAAACCAATCGGAGGACGCTGGAGGCAGGAGGCTGGCGGCTGGCGGCCGGAAAAACCCGATCGACGCAAAACCTCAAAGACTCTTGACCCTGGCCTGCACCTCTTCCGGCACCAGCTCGATGAGCCAGCCGGCCACCGCTTGGAATTGGCCGATGAGCCGTGATTCCTGCCACCAGGAATCCTCCGGCATGGGTGTGAGAGCCCCCAGGAAGACCGCCATCGCTACGATCACCACACCGCGAGCCGCGCCGAAGACCAACCCGAGCACCCGATCGACGAAACCCAGGCCGGTCCTATCGATCAGGGCCGACAGGAGGGCGCCCAGGAGGGCACCGAGGACGAGAGTGCCCAGGATCAAGCCGATGAAGGCCGCGGCCAGACGCACCGAGGGCTGCGACAGATAGGGCACCAGCAGCTCGGCGGCCTCGCGGTGGAACAGCCAAGCGATCAGGATCGCGGCGATCCAGACACCCAGGGACAAAACCTCGCGGATCAGACCCCGCCCGAGCCCGACCAACGCGGACAGCAGGATAATCCCGAGGATGGCGTAATCGACCCAATTCATCGTCAGCTCCGACGTACGGGACTAGAGGGAAACGCAGCGCGGACCGGAATCTGCTCAGGGATAACGCTGAACAAAGGGGTCCTTGTATGTCCGGCGGAGCTTGGCGGCCGTCTTTTCGGCGCTCGATCGGTCTGCTTCGGGTCCGACACGGACCCGAAAATAGGTGCGTCCTCCGACCTCGGCCGACTCGACGAAGGCGGAATAGCCCTCGTCTTGAAGCTTCGCCGCCAATTCCTGCGCGCTTGCCGCGGTCCCCAGACTCGCGACTTGGGTGACATAGGACGGCATCCCGTCGTCGCGCGCCATCGGTGGCGGTGCCTCGGGCACCCGAGCGGGTGCGGTCGGCGCCGTGCTTGGTGCTGCGACCGGCAGCGGCGCCGCAGCGTCTCCCGCCGGCTCGTCGAACCCACCCTCGTACACGAGCTCGATCTCCTCCCCGGCGGGGAGCGCCAAGGTACCCGGATCGATCCATGACTCTTCGGGAAGCCCGCCGACGCCCGAATCGGCCGGCGTCAGAAAGGACTCCGACCGAAAGAGATCATCGACAACCGGCTGCTCGGGAATCACCACCGGCAACGGAGGCAGATCCGTCACCGCCTCTTCCTCGAACAGCATCGGAACGAAGATGACCGCCAGCGCGACGATCACAATCGCCCCCACCAACCGCTTCTTTGCGCCTTCTTGCATAAATCGCCACCCGAATGTCGGACACCGCGCGAATCGCCGGTATCCTGAAATCATGATTGTCGATCGGCCTCGAAAGGCCGGAAGTATAGCATGGCCGAGCCGAAACCATACCGGTGCGCCTGAAATATCACTATTGATTTCAATCGGATAATATCAGAACCCCGAACCACGGACAGCGCCGCGCAAGGGTCTCGGAGACCCGGGTCCGAGGCTCAGACCCGAACGCCGCAACCCGGATCGAGCCGGCGCAGCGCCGCCCCGACGGTCGTGAAGGAACCGACGACCAACAGGGCGTCCCCCGCCTCGGATGCGGCCTCGGCGGCATCGAGGGCGGCATCGAGATCCGACAGCAACACCGCAGGAGGTGCGGGCAAGACCGCCTCCAGACGCTTGCTCAGCACCTCGAGGGGCATGGCGCGCGGGTCCTTGCTCTGCGCGAGATACCAATCGCCCACGAACGGCAGGAGCGGACCCACGATCGACTCGGGCGACTTATCCCCGAGGACCGCGAGGACGGCGCGCAGCCGACCGCGACAGGCGAAGGCACGCAGATTCGCGGCCAATGCCTGCGCCGCCTCGCCGTTGTGCGCAACATCTAGGATCCAGGTCAGCGTGCCGGGGAAGACCTGGAACCGGCCCGGCAAGCGCGCACGCTGCAAACCGGCCCGGATCGCATTGACCGAGATCGGCAAGCGCTCGTGCAAGGCGCGGAGTGCCGCGATCGCCGCCGAGGCATTGTCGTACTGGAAGGGTCCGCGCATCGCCGGCTCGGGCAAGGCCAGACGCTCGCCCGAGGGCGCACTCCAGATCCAGCCTCCGCCATCGCCGATCGTCCAGTCGATCTCCCGACCGAGCTGCAGGGGCAGACTCCCGCGCAGCTGAGCCTCGGTGCGCAGCCGCGCGGGGGCATCGCGTTGCCCGATCACGGCCGGGCGGCCGGGACGAAAGATCCCGGCCTTCTCGTAGGCGATCTCATCCAAGGACTCGCCCAACCAGGCCATGTGATCCAGCCCGATCGAGGTGACCACCGACACATCCGCGTCCCACAGATTGACCGCGTCGAGACGCCCGCCGAGACCGACCTCGAGGATCACGACATCGGGGGCGCTGTGCACGAAGAGATCGAGCGCTGCGAGGGTACCGAACTCGAAATAGGTCAGCGCCGTCTCGCCGCGCGCCCGGTCGATGCGCTCGAACGACTCGCAGAGGAGCGCATCGGAGACATCTTCCCCGTCGATCCGCACCCGCTCGTTGTACCGCAGCAGATGCGGCGAGCTGTAGACCCCGGTGCGATACCCGGCGGCACGACAGATCGCCTCCACCATCGCGACGCAGGAGCCTTTGCCGTTGGTCCCGCCCACCGTGACGAGCGGAAACGCTAAGGACGCAGGGCCCAGTTGTGTCCAAACGGCCCCGACCCGTTCAAGCCCGAGCGCGATAGCCTTCGGATGCAGCTGCATCTGCCAGCTCAACCAGGCATCGAGGGTGTCGAAGCGATTCACGAGACGCGATTCAGCCCGGCACGACGGTGCGGACATAGCGCGGCCGATGCGTCAAAATCGCAAGCAGATCGGCGATGCGCTCGCGCAGATCGCGTCGGTCGATGATCATATCGAGCGCGCCTTTTTCGATCAGGAACTCGCTGCGTTGGAAACCCTCCGGCAGCTTTTCGTGAACCGTCTGCTCGATCACGCGCGGACCGGCAAAGCCGATCAAGGCGTTGGGCTCGGCGATGTTGAGATCGCCGAGCATCGCGAGACTCGCCGAGACGCCCCCCATGGTCGGATCCGTCATCACGGAGACGAAGGGAAGCGAATGCTCGCGCATGCGTCCCAAGGCCGCGCTGGTCTTGGCCATCTGCATGAGGGAGAACAGGCTCTCCTGCATGCGTGCGCCGCCGCTCGCCGAGAAACAGATGTAAGGGCAGTCTTGCTCGAGCGCCGCCTCGACACCCCGCACGAACCGCTCGCCGACCACCGAGCCCATGGACCCGCCCATGAAACTGAATTCAAAGGCCGAGGCAACGATAGGTTGACCTTTCAGCCGACCACGCATCACGATCATGGCATCCTTCTCGGAGGACTGCTTCTGGGCCTGAACGAGACGGTCTTTGTATTTTTTGAGGTCCTTGAACTTCAGCGGGTCCAGAGACTCGAGCTCGACCCCGATCTCCTCGCGGCCCTCCGGATCGAGAAAGGTCTCGAGACGGCGGCGCCCGCTCAAGCGGCTGTGGTGGCTGCACTTGGGGCAGACCTCGAGGTTCCGCTCAAGCTCCGCCCGGTAGAGGATGGCCTGACAACCCGGGCATTTGGCCCAAACACCCTCGGGCACCGCACGCTTGGTGCTGGCATCGGTACGGATGCGGCTCGGGATCAGCTTCTCGAACCAGCTCATACTCTTGTCCATCGCCTGTTTGAGTGTGGCCGCTCGATCGCCCTTGAGCTCATCGGCGGCTTGACGCGACGGCGTTTGGCCTTGCGCGTTTAGGCCGGGCGCCGTTTTACCGGATGCGTTCGCTGCGGGCGAGGCAGGTTTATCCAAACGCGTCAGCGCGTGGCGGACCCGGCTGGGGGGCTTAGGCGACATGGGTATCCACCTCGTCGATGGCCTGACGTAGACCGGTGAGAAATTCGGCGACAGCCTCCGGGATACGCTCCGGGGTCGCGGCGAGCGACTCGATCCGACTCACGATGGCGCTGCCGACGATGACCGCGTCGGCGACGCGGGCGACCGTAGCCGCGGTCTCGGCGTTGTTGATTCCAAAACCGACCCCGACCGGGAGCCGGATCAGCGACTTGATGAGACTCACCTTCTCGGCCACTGCGCCGGTATCCAGGTTTCCGGCCCCGGTCACGCCCTTGACCGAGACGTAGTAGACGAACCCGGAGGCGACCTCGCCGATCCGCGCAATGCGTGCCTCGGTCGAGGTCGGCGCCAGGAGATAGACCAGATCCAGCCCCTGCGCCTTGAGCATCGCGACCAGCGCGTGCCCCTCCTCGGGCGGGACATCCACGATCAGGGCGCCGTCCAATCCGGCCCCGTGCGCCGCGACCGCGAAGGTCTCGTAACCCATCACCTCGATCGGATTGAGATAACCCATGAGGATGACGGGCGTCTCGGTATCCTGCTCGCGGAACTGCCGGACCATGTCGAGCACATCGTCCAGCGAGACGCCTTGGGCCAAGGCCCGCTCGGTCGCCCGCTGGATGACCGGACCGTCGGCAATCGGATCGGAGAAGGGCACGCCCAGCTCGATCAGATCCACGCCCGCGGCAACCATCGCATGCATGAGAGGCACGGTCACGGCGGGCGACGGATCACCGGCGGTGACGAAGGGGATGAGCGCGGTGCGACCCCGGTCGCGAAGCTGCTCGAAACGTGCGGCGATTCGACTCATAAGACCAACCCGTCGTGACTGGCGACCGTGTGCATGTCCTTGTCCCCGCGACCGGAGAGATTAACGATGATCGTCTGATCCTTGCGCATGGTCGGGGCGAGCTTGTGCACGAAGGCCAAGGCGTGACTGGACTCGAGCGCGGGGATGATGCCCTCGGTCCGTGTCAGGTGATGAAAGGCGCGCAGGGCCTCGTCGTCGGTGACCGAGTCGTAGCGGGCGCGTCCGCTGTCTTTGAGCCAGGCGTGCTCCGGGCCGACACCCGGATAGTCGAGCCCGGCCGAGATGGAATGGGTCTCGACGATCTGACCGTGATTGTCTTCCATCAGATAGGTGCGGTTGCCGTGCAGCACGCCGGGTCGACCCGCGCAAAGCGGCGCGGCATGGCGACCGGTCTGCAGACCGTCGCCTGCGGCCTCGACTCCGTAGATGGCCACGCCTTCGTCCCCGATGAAGGGGTAAAAGAGGCCGATGGCGTTGGAGCCGCCGCCCACGCAGGCGACCAAGGCATCGGGCAGACGCCCGCTGCGCGCGAGCATCTGTGCACGGGCCTCGCGACCGATGACCGCCTGGAAATCCCGAACCATCGCCGGATAGGGGTGCGGACCGGCAACGGTGCCGATGATGTAAAAGGTGTCGTCGATGTTCGTCACCCAGTCACGCATCGCCTCGTTCAGCGCATCCTTGAGCGTACGCGAGCCGGAGGTGACCGCGACCACGCGCGCGCCGAGCAGGCGCATGCGATAGACGTTCGCCTCTTGGCGAGCGATATCGACCTCGCCCATGTACACGACACACTCCAGCCCAAGCCGCGCCGCCACGGTCGCGCTCGCCACCCCGTGCTGACCGGCGCCGGTCTCGGCGATGATGCGGGTCTTGCCCATGCGCCGTGCGAGCAGGGCCTGACCGATGGTGTTGTTGACCTTGTGTGCGCCGGTGTGATTGAGGTCCTCGCGCTTGAGAAAGATCTGCGCACCGCCGAGCTCGCGGCTCCAACGCTCCGCGTGATAAAGGGGCGATGGCCGGCCGACATAGTCCTGCAGGTCGGCATCGAGCTCGGCCTGAAACTCGGGATCGGCCATGTAACGCTCGTAGGCGGTACGTAGCTCTTCGAGCGGGTGCATGAGGGTCTCGGGGACGAACATCCCGCCGTAGGGTCCGAAATGACCGCCGGCGTCCGGAAAGTCATAGGCCCCGGGGTGCGAGCGCCGCGCACTCGCGGCCCCGGCAAAGTCCCAGTCGAAGTTATCGGGAGATGTCGACATCGTTCACCCTCTGCATAAAATCACGAATCTTGTCATGGTCCTTGACGCCCTTCGACGCCTCCACACCGCCGCTCACATCGACGCCGAACGGGCGGACCCGGCGGATCGCCTCCCCGACATTCTCGCCGTCCAGACCGCCCGCGAGGACGATCGAGGGCGCAAGGGCCGTCGGGATCCGATCCCAATCGAAGCGTTGTCCGGTCCCGCCCGGGCGAGCCGGATCGAAGGTGTCGAGCAAAAGCCCGGCGGCCCGTTCGTAGCGCCTCTGCTCCTCGGCGAGATCCACGCCCGGACGCATCCGAATCGCCTTGATCCATCGTCGCCCGAAGGATGCGCAGAGCTCAGGGTCTTCCTCGCCGTGGAATTGCAGCAGCTCGAGCGGAACCCGGTTCAGGGTCGAGCGGACGTGCTCGGGGGAGGCATCGACGAAGAGCCCGACCGCCGTCACGAAGGGCGGCAACCCGGCGCAGAGGTCGCGGGCATCCTGCGGCGACACCGCGCGCGGACTCGGCGGATGGAAGACAAAGCCGATCGCGTCGACCCCCGCGGCCACGGCCGCATCCACGTCGGCCCGACGCGTCAGGCCGCAAATCTTAACGCGGGTTCTCATGATTGGCGAATGCCGGCTGAACCGCGTCTTTGAGCGACTGACCAACGGGGGTCGGAGCATCGCGCGTCGGGGCGAGAAGCGCGCGTCGAGTCGACGCGGTTCAGGTGATTACAAGCAAGAGCGTGGGACATTGTGCTGATCCGTCGATGGAGCGGGTTCCCGACCGGACGGCAGTCGAAAACCTTCCGGGTAATCGGCACGTACGAAATAGAGCCCTTGGGGTGGGGCGGTCACACCGCCGAGGCGGCGGTCGCGCAGTTCCAGAAGCGCTCGCGTCCACTCGACCGGCGCCTCGCCGCGGCCGATCGTCATCAGCACGCCGGCGATGTTGCGTACCATATGGTGCAAAAACCCGTTGGCACCAACCCGCAATTGAATGAGGCCATCCGTCTCGCTCAGCTCCAGATAGTGCAGATGGCGGATCGGGCTCTTTGCCTGACAGGCGACCGCACGGAAGCTGGAAAAGTCGTGCACGCCGACGAGTCCCTGTCCGGCCTCGCGCATGCGTTCGATGTCCAGGGGTCGGTGGCTCCAAACGGCGCGGTCGCGCTGCAGGGGCGAGCGTGTCGCGCGCACCATGATCAGGTAACGGTAGTGACGGGCCTGCGCGTCGAAACGGGCATGAAACCGCGGATCCACCGAACAGGCCCAGCGCACGGCGACATCGGGCGGAAGATTGACGTTGGTCCCGAGTACCCAGGCGCGCTCGGTGCGACGTGCCGTGGTGTCGAAATGCACCACCTGCTCGTCGGCATGCACGCCGGCATCGGTGCGCCCTGCACACTGGACGCGGATCGGGTGATCGGCGACACGGCCGATCGCCTCTTCGAGCGTCGCCTGTACGCTGCGAACCCCGACCTGGATCTGCCAACCGCGAAACGCCGAGCCGTCGTACTCGATGCCCATGGCGATCCGTTGCGGGTTCGCCGCAGCGACCGGCCCCGATCCCTCGGGCGCTGGCGTTGACCCCGGGATCGGCCCCGATGTCGGCACCGCTATCGACACCGGGGTCACCTCGGCATTCAGGCGAGTGTCCTCAGCATGTCTTGCGCCTCGCTGCGCTGCTCCTCGCGACCATCCGCGATGACTTCTTCGAGGATATCCCGCGCAGAGGCGAGGTCGTCCATATCGATGTAGGCCCGTGCGAGATCGAGCTTGGTGGCATTCTCGTCCCAGATCCCGGAGTCCATCGCCCATTGCTCGGCGAGCCCGTCGTCCGGGGGCTCGCGCACATCCGGCAAGGGCTCGCCGCCGGGCGCATCGCCTGCGGAAGGACCGACCTCGTTCTTCGGGAGCGTCAGGCTCGGCAGCGACCCTTCGGACTGCGCCTTCGGACTGACCACCGGCGGTGATCCGGCGTCCAGGAAGGCGTCGAGATCCAAATCGCGGGAGTCGCGAAGATCGTCCAGCGTCAGGACCAAGTCGGACTCTTCGGAAAGCCGGCCCCGAGGATCCCGATCCTCGGTGCCCGGCGGAGCAGACAGATCCTGCAGACCGGACAGCTCGGGCAGATCAAGCGGACTGTCCAACGCGGAATCGTCGAACAACAAAGGAAGATCCTCGTCCTGCGTCGGCGGGAACGACGTCTCGGCCACCGGGGGCGGTGTCGCCGTTCCGGGAGTTGGCCCGGGACTCGGCCCGGGACGAGGTTTGGACTCGAGCTCGTCGAGATCGAGCCTGAAGAAATCGTTGTCGTCCTCGCGGCTCTCGCCGGACAACGCATCGGCGGCACCCTCCAACGCAGAGAGATGCGGACCGGGCCCCTGAGCCGGGATGCCTGTCGCCTCGGTGATCGGCATGGTGGCCCCGGGATCCCAGGTTCCGCCTTGCTCGACCACCGCGGCGATGGCGCTCAGGCGCTCCCAGCGCGCCGGCTCGGCGGTGTCCGCGCCGGTGGCCTTGAGGTGCTGCATGAGCTTGCGCAACGCCTCCGGATTCTCGGATCCCGCATAGACCTCGGCCAGCTTGAATTTCACGTCGAGACGTCCGGGGGAGCGTTTGAGCTCGCGCTTGAGCAGATCCTCGGCCTCCTTGTAACGTCCGTAGGCGATATAGATATCGGCCTCGGAAAGCGCATCGGCCTCGTCGGTCTCCGCCTCGAAATGCCCGAACGCGGTCAGCTGGGAGGACGACGTCAGCAATCCGGAGTCGCTCTGCGGCTCTCGCTCCGTTGGCTCGGGCGCAACCGGCTCCGGCTCGCTCGGCGGCGCGCGGCCGGCGTCGGCCGGCGTCCGGTCCACAACCTCGGCCGGCATGGGTTCGGGCGCAACCGGCTCGGACTCCGGCTCCTGGAGGGAAACGACGGCGGAGTCGATACTCCACTCGTCTTCATTCTCCTCCTGCTCGCGGCGACGACGACGCGCCGACACCAATGAAAACGCGAGGACCCCCAAGGCGGTCACCCCGGCGAAACCGGCCAGCGGGAGAAGATAGGCATGCCAGGCAGAGGTGGGCGCGGGAGCGGTGTCCACCGCAGTCTCGAGCTCCTCGCCCACGACCGCCGCCGGGACCGCCGGGGATGCCTCTGTTTCGGTTTCGACCTCGGCGAGACTCGGTTCGGCGCCCGCATCGACGTCCGGAGCCTCTTCGCTCGGGGCCGTCGCGATCTCCTCGGAGATCGACTCAGCGCCGTCGGTTGCGACGATCTCGGTCTCCGCGACCACCGAATCGGGCGCCTCCGCTGGAGGTTCCGAATCGATCTCGATCGATTCCCCCGGCGCGCCCCCCTGCAGCCGCGCTACCTCGCCGTCTCTCAGTTGCAGCAGGGCCTGGATGTCGGCGAGCTGCGTCTCCAGCTCGCGGACCCGCTCGCGAAGCTCCTCGGTCTCCTGACGGGCCGTTTCACTCGCCTCGATCACCAGCAGGAGCTCCTGCTCCAGATCGGTACCCAGTGACGGCATGCTCGCGGAATCCCGAGCGGTATCGTCGGAGGATGGTGCCGACGGGACCTCAAGGGTGACGGGGACGGTGCCGGGAACCCCACCGGCTGCGCCCGCGATGCGCAGACGCGCGCTCTGGGCCGCTGCCGCGTCGTCGATCCGCGCTACCTCGGTGATGGGCGAACGACGCACCGTACCGCCCTGCAGTGCCGTCTGAAGCTCCGCCGCCGCTGCGGCCTCGTCGAGCGCAAATAGTTCAGCACGCGTGGGGATGACCAGTGTCTTGCCGGCGATCAAACGCTCGATGTCGCCGTTGATGAAGGCGTCCTGATTGTTGCGGTACAGCGCCAGAGCGGTCTGGGCCGTCGTCGCGTCCCCGGCTTGAGCCCCGCGCGCCAGTCGCAGCAGCCCCGTCCCGGAACGTACGGGACCGAAGTAGGCGGGAAACCCATCCGCCCCGCTCGGGATCCGGCGGTCCGGCTGCGACGGGGGCCGATCCACGGCATCGCTGCGCGGCGGTGCCGGGTCGGAGCGCGCGGCCGATCGCGACGGCGAAGGGGACGTCGCCGGTCGAGGATCCGTGATGGCGGGCGGGCGGACCACGGAGGCACGGCGCTCGGACATCGACGGCGGATCCAGGAGGACCGTGAATTCCTTGGTCAGTTGGCCGGCCGGCCAGACGACCTTCACGAGGAAGTCCATGAAGGGCTCGCGGATCGGCTCGCGACTCGTCACACGAATCACCGCGCCGCCGCGCGCGGAAGCCTCGGGCTTGAAGGCAAGCCCGGTCAAAAAGTGGTATCGCTCGACCCCCGATTTCGCAAAGGCATCGGGGCCCGCGAGCGATGCATCGACGGTGTCGAGCTCGTCGGATTTGACGTCGAAGAGATCGATCTCGCCGACGAATGGCTGGTTGAGGGCGGACTCGGTGCGTAATTCTCCGAGGCCGAGGGCAAAAGCGTCGGAGCCCATCAGGGCCAAGACAATGAGCGACGCCTGAATGACCTGACGAGACATCCGCATCCCTCGTGCGCTGGCGGCATCGAACCGCCGGAATTGGGAGAGCCGGCGGCCGATGGCTCGTCCGGCTCGAATTTCCCCTGAATCAACCAGACTATATCCGAACGCCTCCGTGCAGACCAAGAACCCTGTATCCGCCCGAGATCGAAGGCGACCGGGTCAGCGTGCGAGCGAGATCCGCAGCATCCGCCGCAGGGGCTCGGCAGCACCCCAGAGCAGCTGATCGCCGACCGTGAAGGCCGTGAGATAGCGCTCGCCCAGGTTCATCTTGCGCAGTCGACCGACCGGGACCGTCAGGGTGCCGGTCACCGCGGCCGGCGACAGGCCCTGCACCGTCTCTTGCCGATCGTTGGGGATGAGCCGCACCCAGTCGTTGGACGCCGCGATGATCTGCTCGATCTGCGGGATCGAGCAATCGCGCGCGAGCTTGATGGTCAGCCCCTGACTGTGGCAGCGCATGGCACCGACGCGCACGCACAGACCGTCGATCGGCACCGGATCGCCTTCGCGACCGAGGATCTTGTTGGTCTCGGCCATGCCTTTCCATTCCTCGCGGCTCTGACCGTTCGGCACGGCGGTGTCGATCCAGGGGATGAGGCTGCCGGCCAGAGGAGCCCCGAAGTTCTCGGTCGGAAACGCGGTGCCGCGCATGGTCTCGGTGACGCGCCGATCGATCTCCAGGATGGCGGATGCCGGATCCTCCAGCAGCGGCGACACCGCACCGTGCAGCGCGCCCATCTGGGACAGCAGCTCGCGCATGTTTTTCGCACCCGCGCCGGAGGCGGCCTGATAGGTCATGGCGCTGACCCATTCGACCAGACCCTCGCGGAACAGCCCGCCGATCGCCATCAGCATCAGGCTCACGGTGCAGTTGCCGCCGATGAAGTCGCGCTTGCCCTGCGCCAAGGCGGCGTCGATCACGGGCTGGTTGACCGGATCCAGGATGATGGTCGCGTTCGGGTCCATGCGCAGCGCCGAGGCCGCGTCGATCCAATAGCCGTCCCAGCCGGTCGCGCGCAGCTTGGGGTAGATCGCCTTGGTATAATCACCGCCCTGACAGGTCAGGATGAGGTCCATCTCGCGCAGTGCATCGATGGACTGGGCATCCTGCAGCGGGCGTGCACCCTGCCCGACGTCCGGGCCAGGCTGACCGACCTGCGAGGTGGTGAAGAAGACCGCCTCCGGGATCAGGTCGAAATCGCCCTCCGCCCGCATGCGGTCCATCAAGACCGAGCCGACCATGCCACGCCAGCCGATGAATCCGACACGCTTCATGGGAGGTACTCCGTAGTCGTTGGTGTATGTGTTTCAAGGCTGGTGGCGGCCTGCCGCTCGTGTAGCGCTGCAGAGATTCCGAGACCGTCCGAGATCATCTTCGTTGTCGTTGTCGTTGTCGTAATCGTGGACGTAGTCCTATCGATGGTCGATTACGACAACGACAACGACAACGAACAGGCCGCGTAGGTTGTGCCGAGCCCCGCGAGGCACAACCAACCGTCGGCGCGAGTTGTGCTTCCAATCGCCAGCACAACCTACGGGCTGGTGGCTCCTAAAGCGCCGCCACCACCGCCTCTCCCATCTCGGCGGTGCCGACTTGGCGCATGCCGCTCGACATGATGTCCGCGGTGCGCAGGCCCTGATCCAGGACCTTGGAGACTGCGGCCTCGATGCGCTCCGCGGCGGGTACGGCGTCGAGCGAATAGCGCAGCATCATGGCGACCGAAAGGATGGTGGCGAGCGGATTGGCGACGCCCTTGCCGGCAATATCGGGCGCGGAGCCGTGGATCGGCTCGTACATGCCCTGCCCTTTCTCGTTCAGGGACGCCGAAGGCAGCATGCCGATGGAGCCGGTCAGCATGGCCGCACAGTCCGAAAGGATGTCGCCGAAGATGTTGCCCGTGACCATCACGTCGAACTGCTTGGGCGCACGCACCAGCTGCATCGCAGCATTGTCGACGTACATGTGAGACAGCTGGATCTGGGGATAGTCGGCAGCCGTCTTGGTCGCGACCTCGCGCCACATCTCGGTGCATTCAAGCACGTTTGCCTTGTCCACGGAACAGACCTTCTTGCCCCGCTGCATGGCGATGTCGAAGGCAACGCGACAGATGCGCTCGACCTCGGACTCGGTGTAGACCATGGTGTTGAAGCCGCGACGCTCTCCCGAGGGCAGGGTCTCGACCCCGCGCGGCTGGCCGAAATAGATATCGCCGGTGAGCTCACGCACGATCATGATATCAAGCCCGGAGACCACCTCGGGCTTGAGCGTGGAGGCATCGGCCAACTGCGGATAGAGGATCGCCGGGCGCAGGTTCGCGAAGAGACCGAGACCCGCGCGCAGACCGAGCAGCCCTTTCTCGGGACGCTTCGAGATGTGCAGCGGCTCCCATTTGGGTCCGCCCACCGCGCCGAGCAGGACAGCATCGGATGCGCGCGCGGCCTCCAGCGTCTCCTCGGGCAGCGGATCGCCCGCGGCATCGTAGGCCGCGCCGCCGACCAGCCCGTCCTGCAGAGAGACATCGATGGCCCCTTCCGCCTGCAGGACATTCAGGACCTTGACGGCCTCGGCCACGATCTCCGTGCCGATCCCGTCACCCGCCAGCACCAATATCTTCTTGCTCAATGGTTTCTTGCTCAATGGTTTCTCGCTCAATCAAGTCTCGTGGTGTGCCGCTCTTAAACCGCGCCCGGCGCGGTATGCGTCGTTTGTTGGAGTGGTGGCTTGACCGCACCAGCTCCGACGACTGTCGGAGCTGGCGCGGTTCAACAACGATTCAAAACCACCGAAAGACGTAGGATGGGTAGAGCGCAGCGAAACCCATCCTCACCACTCAAACGCCCAATCCGGGTGGCGGCACGGAAAAGAGCCAGGGCGCCTCGCGCCGACGGCGCTCCTCGTAGTCACGGATGACATCCGCCTGCTCCAAGGTCACGCCGATGTCGTCCAAGCCATTGAGCAGACGTTCCTTGTTGCCTGCGTCGACCTCGAACACAATGCGGGTACCGTCGTCCAGCATGATCACCTGCTCGGGAAGATCGACGCTGATCCGCAGTGCTTGGGCCCCGTTCGCCAGGGCAAAGAGGTCATCGACGATCTTGGAGTCCAGAACGATCGGCAGAAGACCGTTCTTGAAGCAGTTGTTGTGGAAGATGTCGGCAAAGCTCGGTGCGATGACGACGCGCAGCCCGAAATCGGCGATCGCCCAGGGCGCGTGCTCGCGCGAGGAGCCGCAGCCGAAGTTCTCGCGGGCCAGCAGGATCTGCGCGCCTACGTATCTCGGGTCGTTCAGGACGAAGGTCGGGTTGAGCGGCCGGTGCGTGCAGTCCATCCCGGGCTCGCCGCGATCCAGATAGCGCAGCTCGTCGAAGAGATACGGCCCGAAGCCGGTGCGCGCGATGCTCTTCAGGAACTGCTTGGGGATGATGGCGTCGGTGTCGACGTTCGAGCGGTCGAGCGGCGCGACGATGCCGGTGAAATTTTGGAAGGGTTCCATCAGAGCTCCCTCACGTCGACGAAGTGACCGGTCACCGCGGCAGCGGCGGCCATCGCGGGGCTGACCAGATGGGTCCGACCCCCCTGACCCTGCCGGCCCTCGAAGTTACGGTTGGATGTGGAGGCGCAGCGCTCGCCCGGCTCGAGCCGATCGGCGTTCATCGCCAGACACATGGAGCAGCCGGGCTCGCGCCACTCGAAACCGGCCTCGGTGAAGATGCGGTCCAGGCCCTCGGCCTCGGCCTGTGCCTTGACCAGGCCGGAACCCGGAACGACCAGCGCCAGTTGAATGCCGTCAGCGACCTTGCGGCCCTTGACGACCTCGGCGGCGGCACGCAGATCCTCGATCCGCGAATTGGTGCAGGAGCCGATGAAGATCTTGTCCGGACGGATGTCGCGAATCGCGGTGCCGGGCTCAAGACCCATGTAATCGAGCGCGCGGCGGATGCCTTCGGCCTGCACCGGGTCTTGTTCGTCCTGCGGATCCGGGACCTGACCATCGATCGGGACCACCATCTCGGGCGAGGTGCCCCAGGTGACCTGCGGCTGAATGGCCGCCGCGTCCATCCGGACCACGCGATCGAAGTGCGCGTTCGAATCGCTGACCAGGGTGCGCCAATGCGCGGCTCCCTGCTCGAAGAGCTCGCCGGTCGGGGCATAGGGACGGCCGCGCAGATAGGCGATCGTCTTCTCGTCGACACCGATCAGTCCCGCCCGCGCACCGGCCTCGATCGCCATGTTGCAAACGGTCATGCGCCCTTCCATCGAGAGTGCGCGGATGGCGTCGCCGGCGAACTCGATGACCGACCCCGTTCCGCCGGCCGTGCCGATCTCCCCGATGACGGCGAGCACGATGTCCTTGGCGGTGACACCCGGTCCGACCTGCCCGTCGATGCTGATCAGGAGTGTCTTGGACTTGCGCTGGATCAGGCACTGGGTCGCGAGCACATGCTCGACCTCGGAGGTACCGATCCCGAACGCGAGCGCACCGAAGGCGCCGTGAGTCGAGGTGTGGGAGTCGCCGCAGACGACGGTCGTGCCCGGCAGCGTAAAGCCCTGCTCCGGGCCGATGACATGCACGACGCCCTGGCGCGGATCGGACATCCGAAACTCGGTGATCCCGAACTCGGCACAGTTGCTGTCGAGCGTCTCGACTTGGATCTTGGAGACCGGATCGGTAATGCCGGCCGCAAGATCGCGCGTCGGGACATTGTGATCCGGCACGGCCAGATTCGCCGCGACCCGCCACGGTCTCCGACCGGCCAGACGCAGCCCCTCGAAGGCCTGCGGCGAGGTCACCTCATGAACGAGCTGGCGGTCGATGTAGAGCAGGGCCGTGCCGTTCTCGTCGAGATGGACGACATGCTCGTCCCAAAGTTTAGCGTAGAGGGTCTTGGCACCCATGGCTCCGGCCTCGAAACAAAAACGAATCGCGAAGGATAAACGCCGGGGCAGTCAAACTCAATTGCTGCGGCGCAGCATGTCGATTGGTGCGGGTCTCCGGACGCCGGCCGGATGAGAGGGAATGCTTTCCGGGAGAGTCGGTCGTGTAAGCACCCGGATCACGGCCGTCGATCGTGGCAGGCCGGTCGCGTCAGGCCGCGGATGCATCAACCGATCCCGCGAGATCGGATACATCTCGCTGACCCCGAACGGCTCCTCCGCCCGCGGGTCGACACTGATCCAGACCCCGCCGACCACGGGCGAGCCCGGGACCTCGGTGCGCACGAAGCGCTTGAAAGGCTCGCCCGTCGCGGGGTCGATGAGGGGTCGATCGTGCTTGAAGCGATGCGTGTCACCGTGGATCGCGAGCACCGGTCCGGGATAGGCGCTCATCAGCTCGACGAGCGCACGCCGCAGGCGAACAAAACCTCGCGCCGGCCGGGCCTTCTCGAACTGGGGATTCGCGTGAAAGATCATGACCATTGCGGTCGCGTCGCGCTCCACGGCCAGCTCGGCCGCATGGCGCAGAAGACGCACATTCGCGGCATCGCGTGCCTCGAGCTCGGCCACCGCAGCCGGATCATCGGGCGCATAGCCGTTGTTGCTGCCGACGACATGGACCGTGACGAAGAGGACCCCGTCGCGGATGAAGATGTAGTTCTCGGGATAGTCGGTCGCGTCGGCACCCTCGCCCCGGACGACACCGAGACGATCGAGCCGGAGCACGCCCGGATCCCCGTAGAAGACCTCGCGCACCCGCGCCAGCCGCTCCCGCGGATCCTTGGCGCCGGCGCTCTCGCGGTGACAATCGGTCCACTCGTTGTCGCCGGGCGTGAAGACGACGGGCACGGCCCGCGCCCGAAAGAGATCCGCGACCTCCTCGAGGTTGGCGTCCGTGCAGGGGCTGCTGCCGGACTTGATGTCGCCGACATGGATCAGGAAGGGCGTCCCTTCGGCCTCGGCCGTGTCGAAAAGAGCGCGAAGCTGCTCGGTCTCGGCGTCGAAGTAAGGCAGATCGCCCGCAGCGAAGAAGCGCAGCGCCTCGGCCCAGGCCGACGATGCGCTCAGAAGTAAGAGCAGAGCGGCCGGCCAAACGCCGAGCCGTTTCGAATGTCGTTGCATGACTTGGGTACTCCCGCGATTCCATCGATAAGGCATCCGTTTTCCGACCCCGCGGATCGGGATCCGTTAGAATCGGGTCATGATAACGCCCAATCCCACCCCTTACGCCGATCTCAGCCCGGATCTCGTGCTCACCGCGATCGAGAGCCTCGGGCTGCCCACCGACGGGCGCATGCTCGCACTCAACAGTTACGAGAATCGCGTCTATCAGATCGGGATCGAGGATGCGCAGCCGCTCATCGCCAAGTTCTACCGGCCCGGACGCTGGAGCGACGCGGCTATCCTCGAGGAGCACGGCTTCACCCAAACCCTGGCCGAGCACGAGATCCCGGCGGTGCCGCCGTCGATCATCGACGGCGGCACCCTGCACGCCTATGCCGGCCACCGCTTCTCGCTCACGCCTCGGCGCGGCGGTCGCACGCCCGAGCTGGATGACCCGAGCGTCCTCGAGTGGCTCGGGCGTCTGCTCGGACGCATCCATGCGATCGGCGCACTGGAGCCCTTCACGCACCGCCCGACGCTCGACATCGACACGTTCGGCGAAGAGCCGCGGGCCTTTCTGTTGGGGCACGATTGGATCCCGAAGGACCTGCTGCCGGCCTACGAGAGCGTCGTCGAGCATGCGCTCGTCGGCGTGCGCGCCTGCTACGAACGCGCCGGCTCGCCGGCCTTGATTCGGCTGCACGGGGACTGTCATCGCGGCAACATGCTCTGGACGGATGCCGGCCCGCACTTCGTCGACTTCGACGACGCGCGCATGGGCCCGGCCATCCAGGATCTCTGGATGCTGCTCTCGGGCGATCGCGAGGAGATGAGCGGACAACTGGCCGACGTCCTGGCCGGCTACGAGGACTTCTTCGAGCTCGACTACCGCGAGCTTCATCTGATCGAGGCGCTGCGCACCCTGCGCATCATTCACTACGCCGCCTGGCTCGCCCGACGCTGGGAGGATCCGGCCTTTCCCGCCGCCTTCCCCTGGTTCGGCGCACCGCGTTTTTGGGAGGATCACATCCTGCAGTTGCGCGAGCAGATCGCGGCGATGGAGGAAGGGCCTTTGTGGGCGAGTCCGCCCTGATGCATCCACACTCCCGATCGGCCGCCGAGACACCCTGAGCATGCTCGGACTCCCGCCATCCGTCTCGGGCCTCATGTCCGGTCTGCTCTCCGGTCTCGGCTGGATCGCATCGGCGATCCTGCTGCTCAATGCCGCGCTGTGGCTGCTCCAACCCGGCATGGTCTTCTACCCGACCCGCGCGCTCGCGGCGACGCCGGCCGACTGGGGCCTCGCGTTCGAGGACGTCGAGCTGACGGCCGAGGATGGCACCCGGCTCCATGGCTGGTACATCCCGCACCCGGACGCGACCCATACCCTGCTCTTCTTCCACGGCAACGCCGGCAATATCAGCCATCGGGGCGACTCGATCGCCATCTTCAATCGGCTGGGGCTGTCGGTCCTGATCATCGACTACCGCGGTTACGGGCGCAGCGCCGGACGCCCGAGCGAGGCCGGTGTCTATCTCGACGCACGCGCCGCCCGAGATCATCTAGTCGAGGTGCGCGGGGTCGACCCGAAGCGGATCATCATCTTCGGACGCTCGCTCGGTGCAAGCGTGGCCGCCGATCTGGCCGCGCGCGTCCCCTCGGGCGGGGTCATCCTGGAGTCCGGCTTCAGCTCGGCACGCGACATGGCGCGCCATCTCTATCCCGGACTCCACCGCGTTCTCTACCTGCGCTTCGACTTCGATGCCGCCGAGCGTCTGTCGCGCGTGCGCAGTCCGGTCTTGGTCCTGCACAGCCCGCACGACGAGATCGTGCCCTACTCCCTAGGCCGGAAGCTGTTCGAGGCCGCGCGCGAGCCAAAGCGACTCGTCGATCTGCGAGGCGACCACAACAGCGGATTTCTTGCCAGCCAACCCGACTATGAACGCAGCCTTGCGGCCTTCATCGGCGCGCTCGGGCCGTCCCAACCGCCCGAAACGAGTGACGAAACGGCTCGAACCCGCTAGGATGCCCGGCCAACCCAGACCGCGGATCCCGACCATGCGAAACGACAAGACCGGCAACCGAGGCGGACGCGGCACGACCGAGGAGATCACCGTGATGGGCAGTGCGCTGGTCGAGAAGGTGAAAGCGCTGATCCAAGAAGGCAACGTTCGCCGCCTGATCATCCGCCGCCCGAGCGGTGAGGCGTTGGTGGAGATCCCGCTGACGGCCGGGATCGGCGTCGCCGCGCTCTTGACCCTCCTGGCGCCCGTGCTCGCTGCACTCGCCGCTATGGCCGCGCTGATTGCCCAGTTCCGCGTCGAGATCCAGCGCGACCCCCAGGAGCGATTCCGCAACCCGCGCGACCTCGATCAGGACGATTAAACCGCGCCCGGTGCTGTTAGCGCCGTTTGCGGGAGTGTCTTGGCCGCGCCAGCTCCGACGACTGTCGGAGCTGGCGCGGTTTAAAATGTTAAACATGATTCGAAAACACCCGCCAGACAACAGAAGAGAACCACGATGAACGAAGTCAAGAAGACCGCCGAGTACCGGATCTACCAGAAAAACTCCGGTCGCTATGCCGTGCAGACCAAGGGCAAGCAATGGCTCCACGGCGAAGACAAAGAGAAGATCCTGCTCGACGAGCAGCTGATCACGCGCTTGCGGCCCAAGGCGCCGCCGGCACCCGAGGCAGCCGAAGAGACCGCAGCCGCCGAGTAATCCAAGCTGCACCGCAAGGGTATGGTGGACATGCGAGAGCGACGTCCACCTCCCGTCGGCTTCAGATGCGTCGCTTTACCCGCAGGGGAGCGATCGGCAACATGATCAAGAAGCCGATGCCCGTGAACAAGGCCATCCAGGTCGCGAAGCCGAAGAGCCGACGGACGCTCAAATTGGCCTTGTGGAGGATCTCGAACTCGTCGAGATAGACGGTCTCGCAGGCGCCGTTGCCCGTATCCTCGCGCGTCAGGCTGGTCCCGCGCGCATAGCCGTTGCCCACGTTGACGTACTCGGCCAAGACACCCTTGAACCGGATCTGATCCCCCGGCTCGGCGGACATCAGGGCATCCTTGATGGCCCGATCGTCGGTCAGGAGATGGTTGTTGGACAATGCGTCCATTTTGAATCGGGCGGTAACCGCCGGATCCGACCAAGAGGCCCAGCAGGTCCAACTGTCGTTGCGGAACCGCATGTCGCGATAGACGCCCGACGCCACGTTCTCGCCCCAGACCACGCAGAGATCCCGCAGGTTGAGAAAATCCTTCCAGCTCTTGTGATGCCAGATGTTCTTCATCGCATCGGCATTGCTGTAGCTGACCACGACCCCGTCGAGCGCGTACTCGGCCTTCGGATCGATCCGGTACTCCTGATCACGCACCCGCACCCTGAAGGGCTCGCGATCCGTCGGCGTCTGAATCGGGGCCGCGAGCCTGCTGCGATCGAAGGTCTCGGGCGCCGGGAGACCATCCTTCTGCCAATAGGTCAGCGCGAGCAGCACGAGACTGGCGAGGAAGAGCCATTTGAAGGCCGATTCGAGAAAGCATGTGATCGGCACGTCGATCGACTCCGGTGTCGTGTCGGGCAGGGTCAGATAAGGTCGAGAATGTCACGCGGCTGCAGGCCCGGAGCGAGATGCTCACTTTCGAGTGGGCTCGACGTTTGGTGCATCCACGGCCCTTAGCGGGGACGCGGTTAAAAATAATATATTTTTGAATATCTTAAACCGCGCCGACTCCAGCGGTCGTCAAAACTGCCGGGGCCGATCCCATCCAAAAACATCGCATACCGCACAGGGCGCGGTTTAAGCTTGAACATAATGTAAGCAAAGGTCACGCCTACTCGACCCTGATGGATCCACTCAACGAGGCCGATGACTCCGAACGCGTCCCAGCACCCGAGCCCGCCGATGGACCCACTGCCGATCGAGCCCGTTCTGGAGGATCTGCGCGCAGTGCTGCGTCGCGGACACGCCGTGCTCCAAGCGCCGACCGGCTCGGGTAAATCCACCCGGGTCCCGCTCGCTTTGCTCGATGAAGACTGGCTCGGCGCCGGCCGCATCCTCATGCTTCAGCCTCGGCGCCCGGCGGCACGCATGATCGCCGCGCGCATGGCCGCGCTCTTGGGCGAGCCGCTCGGCGAGCGCGTCGGCTACCAGATCCGCTTCGAGCGCCGGATCGGCCCGCGCAGCCGCATCGAGGTCATCACCGAGGGCATCCTGACTCGACGCATCCAGTCCGACCCCACGCTCGAAGGGGTCGGGCTCCTGGTGTTCGACGAGTTTCACGAACGCAGCCTGCAATCGGATCTGGGGCTGGCCCTTGCGCTGGATCTGGTCGCCGGTCTTCGCCCGGATCTACGGCTGCTGTTGATGTCCGCGACCCTCGACGCCGAGCCGCTGGCCGGACTTCTGGGCGATGCGGCCGTCATCCGCGGCGCGGGACGGAGCTTCCCCGTCAAGGTCCAGTATGCCGACCGTGCCCCCGGTCCGGATGCCGTCGCTGCGGTGATCTCCGGGGTGCGCTCCGCGCTGGCCGAGCATTCGGGCGACATTCTGGCATTCCTCCCCGGCACGGGCGAGATCAACCGCTGCGTCGCGCGGCTGCGCGAGCTGGTGGGCGAGCGGACCCGGATCCTGCCGCTGCACGGCAGTCTCTCGACCGAGGAGCAGGAGAAGGCGCTGGGTCCGAACGCGGGATCCGAGCGCCGCGTGCTGGTCTCCACCGATATCGCCGAGACCAGCCTGACGATCCCGGGCATCCAGGTGGTGATCGACAGCGGTCTGACCCGCAAGCCGCGCTTCGATCCCGGCTCCGGGCTCACGCGCCTGGTGACCGAACCCATCGCGCGCGCCTCCGCCGAGCAGCGCACCGGGCGCGCCGGGCGGCTGGGGCCGGGTGTCTGCTATCGGCTCTGGACCCGCGCGCAGGAGCAAGGCCGGCCCGAGCGCCGAACGCCCGAGATCCTCCAGGCCGATCTGGCCTCGCTGGTCTTGGAGCTACGCCTCTGGGGCGTGGCGGATCCGAACGCACTGCGCTGGGTCGATCCGCCGCCCGGCCCGGCGTGGGAGGCCGCCGTCACACTCCTGACGCGCCTCGGCGCCCTGGATGCGCGCAGCGCCATCACCCCGCTCGGCCGGCGGATGGCGGAGCTGCCGGTGCATCCGCGACTGGCCGTCATGCTGCTCGGCGCCGCCGAGTCGGCCCGCGGCGATGCCGCCGATCTGTGCGCGTTGATCACCGAGCGCGACCCGCTACTCGACACGCCCGGACAACGCCGCCCCGCCGACCTGGGTCTGCGTCTGCAAGCCCTGCATGCCTGGCGCGAACGGCGCTCGGTGCCGGGTGCGGACGCGCGGAGGCTCGCCTCGGCCGATCGGGTCTCGCAACAGTTGCAGCGGCTGACGCGCAACGCCCAAACCGGATCCGCTCGGCCCGGATCGGCCCGCTCGGCTGCCGAGCTGCTCGCCCTCGCCTACCCGGAGCGCATCGCACAACGGCGCGAGGGCACCGACGGGCGCTATCGTCTGGCCGGCGGATCCGGTGCGCTCTTGCCGCAGGACGATGCCCTGGCAATCCACCCCTATCTGGTCATCGCCAGCCTCGACGCCGCAGGCGCGGACGGGCGGATCCAGTCCGCACTCCCCATCGCCGAGTCCGAGATCCGCACGTGCTTCGCCGAGCGGATCGAGGTGAGCCGCCGCCTTTTCTGGGATACCCAGCGCGAGGCGGTGGCCGCCCGTACCATTGAGTGTCTGGAGGCGATTACCCTGCGGGCGCAACCTGTGCCCTTGGAGGCCAAGGACGATGTCGCCGGCATCCTGCTCGAGCAGATCGCCGCGCGATTTGACCAGGCCCTCGCGTGGAGCGATGCCGCGCTCCAATTCAGTGCCCGGGTCGCCCTGATGCGTCGACTCGAGCCCGACGGCGGCTGGCCGGATCTCTCGCCCGAGGCGCTGCGCGCGGATCTCCGTGTCTGGTTGGCGCCCTATGTGAACGGGATGTCACGGCTCGCGCAGACCCAAAAGCTCGACCTCATGCCGATCCTGGCCTCGCGACTCGACTGGGGTCAGCGACAACGCCTCGACAGCGACGCCCCGACCCGAATCGAGACCCCGGCAGGCCGGGATCGATCGATCGACTATTGCGCCGGCGAGACCCCGATCCTCGCCGTCCAACTGCAGGAGCTCTTCGGTCTTGCCGAGACCCCGCGCATCGCTCGCGGGCGCGTCCCCCTGCTGCTGCACCTACTCTCGCCCGCACGTCGCCCGATCCAGGTCACCCAGGACCTCGCCGGCTTCTGGGCGCGAGGTTACGCGGAGGTCCGCAAGGAGCTGCGCGGACGCTACCCCAAACACGCCTGGCCGGAGGATCCGACCCGGGCGACACCGGTCGCGGGTGTCCGTCGTCCCCGTCGAGCCGAGGACTGATCGAGCGGATTGAGATCCGGCCGCAAGCGACATCGAAAACCTTCAAACACCTCGGGCGGCGAAAGACCTCTGCGCGACCGGTATATACTGCGTGACCCGATCCCCCGACGACCCGCAGCCCAAGATGCCCCAACACACCTTCTTCGCCTCCGCACCCAAGCACATGGGAAGTCTACTCGCGGAGGAACTGGCTCGACTCGGCCTGCAGGGGGCGGTCGAGGCGCGCGGCGGGGCGCGGTTCGTCGGCGAGATTCAGGACGCCTATCGGGCGTGTCTCTGGTCGCGCGTCGCCAACCGCATCCTGCTGCCGCTCGCGCAGTTTCCGGCGGCCGGACCGGACGAGCTCTACGCCGGGGCGGAGCAGATCCACTGGGAGGAGCACCTCTCGCCCGAGAGCACCTTCGCCATCCAGCTCGACGGCGTCGTCAACGGCGTCACCCACGGGCAGTTTGCCGCCCTGCGGGTCAAGGACGCGATCGCCGATCGGTTCACCCGGCTTCTAGGCTATCGTCCGAGCGTCGATGCCCAATCCCCGGACCTTCAGATCCATGTCTATGTCCATCAAGATCAGGCATCGGTCAGCATCGATCTGTCCGGCACCTCGCTGCATCGACGCGGTTACCGCAGCGAGGGTACCTCGGCGCCGCTCAAGGAGAATCTGGCCGCCGCCATCCTGCTGCGCGCCGGTTGGCCGGACATCGCGGCCGAGGGAGGCGCCTTGCTCGATCCCATGTGCGGGTCCGGCACGCTCGTGATCGAAGGGGCCTTGATCGCGGCGGATATCGCACCGGGTCTGTTGCGCGAGCGTTTCGGGTTCATGGGCTGGCTGCAGCACGATGCGGCAACCTGGCAGCGATTGCTCGACGAGGCCGGGATCCGGCGCAGCGCCGGTCTGCAGCGTCTCGGATCGCTGCGCGGCTACGATCAGGACCCGCGCGCCATCCGCATTGCGATCGAAGACCTGGCACGGGCCGGATTGGCCGGTCTGGCCCACTTCGAGCGACGCGAGCTGGCCGACTGCCGGCCGGGCCGAGACGACGACCGCGGCCTCGTGGTGGTCAACCCGCCCTACGGCGAGCGGCTCGGCTCCGATGCCGAGCTGCCGGCGCTGCATGCCCGCTTGGGCTCGGTGCTCAAGGAACGCTTCGAAGGCTGGCGCGCGGCGCTGTTCACGGGCAGTCCGGACCTCGGCAAGCACATGGGCCTGCGCGCACACCGGATCCACCATCTCTACAACGGCCCCATCGAATGCCAGCTCCTGCATTTTCGGATCGAGTCGAGCGACTTCGTGGCCAATCGGCCGCGTACACTCGAGCCGACCGAGCGCAGCGACGGCGCGACCATGCTCGCCAACCGGCTCGCGAAGAATCTCAAGGCGCTCGGGAAATGGCGCCGCAAGGAGCAGATCGACTGCTTTCGGGCCTACGACGCGGATCTGCCCGAGTACGCGGTCGCCGTCGATGTCTACGAAGGGGAGCCCGAAGGCGACGCGCCGCAGCGCTGGGTCCATGTGCAGGAGTATGCCGCCCCGACGAGCGTCGATCCGAAACGCGCTCGGCATCGGCTGCGCGAGGCCTTGAGCGTGATCCCTGAGGTGCTCGAGATCCCGGAATCACGGATGTTCTTCAAGGTGCGACGGCCGCAGAAGGGCAATGCCCAGTATGAGCGGCTCGCCGAGACACGCCGCTTTCACGCGGTCAAGGAGGGGGGGCTCAAATTCCTGGTCAATTTCGAGGATTATCTCGACACCGGGCTCTTCCTGGATCATCGCGACATTCGCCGCATGATCGGCGAGCTGGCCGAGGGCAAGAGCTTCCTGAACCTCTTCGCCTACACGGGGACGGCGACGGTCTATGCCGCCAAAGGCGGCGCGACCCGCACCACGACGGTGGACATGTCCCGGACCTATCTGGACTGGGCGCGCGATAACCTCGCGCTGAACGCCATCCCGATGCAGCGCCAGGAGCTGGTGCAGGCGGACTGTCTGCAATGGCTGGAGGAGGCCGCCGGCAAGCGCCGATTCGACCTCGTCTTTTTGGATCCTCCCAGCTTCTCGACCTCCAAGCGGATGACGGAGACGCTCGACATCCAGCGCGACCATGTCGGCCTGATTCGAGCCACCACCCGGCTGTTGGAGCCGGGTGGCCTGCTGGTCTTTTCGAACAATCTGCGCCGGTTTCGGCTGTATTCCGAGGATTTGGCGGATCTCGAGATCCAGGACATCAGCCGCGAGACCATCCCTCGCGACTTTGCCCGGAACCCACGGATCCACCAGTGTTGGCGTATCACCAAGCCTGCTTAAAGCGTCGGTGCGCGGACGCGCACACCCACACGCGAGGAGAAGATCGATGAGCACGGCGGCCCCACTCATCCTTTTCGGTCCGGCACACCTGAGCAGCGTGCTCGTCATCGCCGCGATCGGGGTCGTGTTACCGCTGCTGGCACGCCGAACGCTGAGCATCGCGGGGCAGTACCGAGTTGGGCTCTTGATCGCGGCCCTTTTGATCGGTCAGGAGGGTTTTCATATCTGGCTGCTTACAAACCACTACGATCAGCTCTTGAGCAGCCTGCTGCCTCTGCATCTCTGCGGACTGTCGGTCCTGCTGACCGCCTGGGTTCTTGCGGCGCGGTCGTACTCCGCCTACGAGGTCGTCTATTTTTGGGCGTGGGGCGGGACCCTTCAGGCACTCGTCACACCGGATCTGGACAGGGGATTTCCGGACCCGGCCTTTATCGCCTTTTTTCTCGGGCACGGGCTCGTCATCGTCGGCGTCCTCTATGCCACCTTGGTCTATCGTTTCAGACCGAGACTCGCATCCATCTTCAAATCACTCGGGGTCTTGCTGCTGGTGGTCGCCGTGGTGGCCCCGATCAACCTCTGGTTGGGGACGAACTATCTCTTCCTCTGCAGCAAACCCGAGCAGGCGTCCTTGATGGATTTTCTCGGCCCTTGGCCTTGGTACATCTTGAGCTTGGCCGGATTGGCGCTGGTGTCGAGCCTCATCTATTACCTGCCGTTCCTGATCGGGGATCTCGTTGCGGCGAGGTCGCGGACGACACGGTCGTTGCCGCCGTCATCGAGGTGATGAAGCGGGCCGCATCTCGCGGCGCAATAGCCTCAAACGGCGCAGAGGCTGCGCGGATGCACCGGGGACGGCACCGAACCGGGACGCTCGGCGGGTACCGGGTCGAGCCAGGCACCCACGCCGGGGTTCAATCCGACCGCCGCCCGCGCGGCGATGCTGCCCGCAGGATCCGGTAGGCAGAACGGAATGCCCATCTGCGCCGCGGCGATGGCAACGCCGACCAATGCGGCCATCTCGGGACGTCCGCGGCAGAGCAAGGCGTCATAGTGGTCGGAACAAGCGGGAGACTGCGGTAGACATCGATCGAGACCGGGCAGCTCGTGCGCTGCATTAGGTGCAACCGAGCCTGTTGACAGGGGCCGCCGTTCGGCCGCCGGGCACACCGACGGGGCCACAGCAATCAGGCGTCCGACCCCTGCGAGCTTGGCGCGCTCGGCCGCGTGGCGGCCGGCGCTCAAAGCGACATCAAGGCCGTGCTTGTCGAGTTGGCGGATCACCCCGCACGGCAGATGCGCGCCGCAAACCCCTCGATTGACCCGGGCCAGGGCGTTCGAGCACGTCTCGAAACAGGCCCGGAGCCGAAGGATCTCGAATTCGAGGTCCGTGTCGTCTTCGCGGTCATTCAGACGCTGCGTCACCGTGCGCAGGTCGGGCAACGCGACCTGCGCCCGCCCGACCCCCGAGAAGAAAAGGTCGCCGGCTTGCGTATCGAGCTGGACGAGCACCACCCGGATGACGGACGCGCCCGACATCACTGGATCGACGAACACCGGAACCTCCGATCGGGCTGCACCGAGATCACTTGACCTGCGGTCACCGACCGAGCCTGATCGCTCGCCATGACCGCAACCGTCATCGGATGCGTGCGGCCCCCCGGGGCGATCGCGATGCGCCGCCGGGATGCTCAACCAGCCCGGTCTCAAGAGGCTTGGGGCCCGCTGCCCGGCGGCCAGCCACACAGAATCCGCTCGATGTGTCCGAGATCGAGATGCTGCTCGAGGCTGTCGGCCAAGCGCTCCAGGGCCGACTCGCGCAGAGCACGATAGTCCGGGGTCTCGTGCACCGCCAGACCGGCCCAACGCAGCAGGGCCGACGCGGCGGCGGGCGACTCGAAGAGTCCGTGCAGATAGGTCCCCAGGATCTGTCCATCCTCCGAAACCGCACCGTCCGGACGCTCGCCCTGTGCATCGTTCAGGAGCACGGCCGGGTGCTCGAGTGCCGGACCGCTCGACCGGCCGGCATGGATCTCGTATCCCGTCACCGCCGCGTTCTCCAGCCGGAGCCGGCCGGAGACGTTGGCCAGCGTCTTCTCGGGCGCGAGCCGGGTTTCCAGATCCAGCAGACCAAGTCCAGGCCCCTCGCCCGGATCGCCTTCCAGACCCAACGGATCCAGGATCCGGGTGCCGAGCATCTGAAAGCCGCCGCAGATCCCGATCAGCCGGCCGCCGTAGCGCAGATGCCGCGCGATCACGGGCGCCCAGCCCTCGCGACGCAACCAATCCAGATCCGAGCGCACCGATTTGGATCCGGGCAGGATGATGAGATCCGCAGGCGGCGGCACCTCTCCGGCCAAGACATAGCGCAGGTCGACCTGAGGATGGAGCCGCAGGGGGTCGAGGTCGGTGTGGTTGCTGATGCGCGGCAGCCGCGGGACGATCACCCGCAGGGCGTCGTTCGGCTTGTCGCTCTGGCGCACGGCAACCGCGTCCTCGGCCTCCAGATGCAGACCGTGAAGATAGGGCAAGACCCCGAGCACCGGCTTGCCGGTCTCGCGCTCGAGCCAGTCCAGACCCGACTGCAGGAGCGCGAGATCACCGCGGAAGCGATTGATGACGAATCCGACCACGCGCGCCCGCTCGCTCGGTGCGAGCAACGCCAGCGTGCCGACGAGGTGCGCAAAGACCCCGCCGCGATCGATGTCCGCGATCAGGATGACCGGACAGTCCACCGCCTCGGCGAACCCCATGTTGGCGATGTCGTGCTCGCGCAGATTGATTTCGGCGGGACTGCCGGCGCCCTCCACGACGATCCGATCGAAGGACGCGCCGAGCCGGGCATGGGACTCGAGCACGGCGACGCGCGCGATGCGTTTATAGTCGTGATAGACGACGGCGTCCATGTTGCCGACGGCCCGACCCTGGATGATGACCTGGGCACCGCGATCCGAATTGGGCTTGAGCAGGACCGGGTTCATGTCGACGGTGGGCGCGATCCCGCAGGCCTGTGCCTGCACCGCCTGGGCCCGGCCGATCTCGCCGCCGTCGGCAGTCACGGCGCTGTTCAGGGCCATGTTCTGCGGCTTGAAGGGGGCGACCTTGACACCGCGGCGGCTGAAACAGCGACACAAACCGGCCACCAGGACACTCTTGCCTGCGTCCGAGGTCGTGCCCTGAACCATGATGGTCGCTGCGTTCATCTTGGAGCGCCGGGGACAGGGGCAGGCGCGAGCGGCGGGGCAACCGATGACGAAGACCGAATCTCGGGGGTCTCGCCGGCGGCTTGGCCGGACGCATCCCCGGACGCGCACGCCGCCGGACAGCGCAACCCGGACTCGAGCCGCGCCCAGCCCGATTCGTCACCCGGCAGTCCGAAGCGGAGACTCGGCGGCGCCTCGAATCGCCGGACCAGGATGCCCTGCCGTGCCAGTCGATCCTGGATGGCCGGGGCCTCCGCTGTGCAGACCCATTGAAACAGTTCGGTTCCGCCCGTCGGCACGAGGCCATCATCGGACAGCAGCCCGGCAAGCCTGGAGGAGGCCCGGCGCAGCGATGCGCGGGTCGCCTCCTGCCAGGGCGCATCGGTCAAGGCGAGCCGGGCGACATGGCGGGCCGGACCGTTCAGTGTCCAGGGTCCGAGCCGCGCACGCAGCGCCTCGCGCAGATCGGCCGTGCCGAGCACGAATCCGACGCGCACCCCGGCGAGTCCATAGAATTTTCCCAACGACCGCAGGACGATCAAACCCGGCCGATCGGTGTAGGGCGCGAGGCTGTCCCGCGGGGTCGTGTCCATGAATGCCTCGTCCACGAGAAGCCAGCCGCCGCGTGCCGCGAGCCGCGCGTGCCAATCGAGCAAGGTGCTCGCCGGCCAGCGTCTACCCGTCGGATTGTTCGGATTGATCACGATCAGGACATCGAGATCGTCCAGACCCGCGCCGCGGTCGTCTTCCGGTACTCCGTCGGCCAGGCGGACCAGGGTGTGACCGGCGCGTTGCCATGCTTGCGCATGCTCCTGATAGCCGACCGTCGGTACCCCGACGCGTCCGGGCATCCGCAAATCGGGCAACGCCTGGATGGCGGCCTGCGAGCCGGCGACAGGGAGGAGACCGGGCGCGCCGTAACACCGCGCGGCCGTTGCTTCCAGACCGTCGTCCTCTTCGGGCAACCGCGCCCATGCGGTACCGGGCACCTCGGGTACGGGCCAGCCATCGGGATTGATGCCGGTCGAGAGATCCAACCAATCCTGCACGGGGATGCGGTAACGCGCCGCGGCCTCGCGCAGACGCCCGCCGTGCTCCAGCGGAGGTGCCGCCCGGGCGAGCGAATTAGCGGCATGCAAACGACATGCAATCATCGCGTCAATCTGCCAGCGAGGTCGGTTTTGTGCAAGCCCAAGGCCGAGGTCCGGATATCGTCGCTCGCACGCATCCGCGCGATCGCGTAACGCACAGGCTCTCCGGCGGCGAGAAACGCCCGGCGAGACTCGCAACGGTGCGAGCAGCGCTCACTCGGTCTGCTTGGCGTCCAGCCCGATCGGGCTGTATTGGATCCGCACAGCCATCCAAAAGGCGTAGGCCGCAAGGACCGTCAGGAACCCGAGGATGTCGAGGACGGAAAAGACCCGCTCGCGGTCCACGACGAACCAGATCGCACCCAGGACCGTCCCCGTAAAGAGGATTCCCATCACATAGAGAGGCGCAAGGCCGAGCCGCAGGCCTTCCAGGTGTTGATGGATCTTCTGCTCGCGGTTCTGCGCGGCGGCGCGCTCGCGGGCCCCGATCACGGCGCGTCGATGAGCCAGCGCTTGGTACACCAACCAGGCACCCATGAGAAGGCAGACTGCTCCGAGATAGTATTTCATCGCGTGATTACCTCGATCTTCGGTCCAGGACAGAGGTCTCGGCACCCGCCGAGCCGCAGGCGATGCTACTCGCGAGTGCGGACGCCAACAAGCCGACGCTCCGCCCAACGTGCCGTCCGATGTGCACGCCCGGCGCTCAAAGGTTGGCCGCCCCCGTGCGGATCCAGTCGACCAGGGACTGCACCAGCACACCGGCCCCGTCGACCACGCCCCCGAGCGTCTCGACCAGACGATCGGCGACGACGACGATCGTCCGAGACAGATTCTCCGCCGGCAGCAAACCCCGATCGAGCGCCGGCGCAAACCACGCCAACGCAACGACGACGGCCAGCATCCCGAGACTGCTTCGAGGATCGGCGAGACTGAAGGGCTTGAGCGCGGTCCCGAAGGAACGTTTGACCCGACTGTTCAGGAGGTCGACGCTGTAGAGCTCGTCCAGGACGAGGTGCGTCAGGTAACCGATGCCGACCATGAAACCGGCGATCCAGGCCGACTCCGCAGACCGGTCCATCATCCAGTAGGCGATGTTGACGGTCGCAAGCGCCGCTGCGGCAATCCCGAGCCAGGAATGCCAAATGCCGCGATGCACCGTCGCCCGCGCAAAGAGCTCGAAGACCAGATAGCGCACGCAGAGAAAGACGCCGATCCAGATGAGCGCGACCTCCAGCGGCAGAAACCGCCCGATCAGCGGGAGCGTCATCGCGAAGGCGACCACAACCCCGAGCACATTGAAGAAGGCACGCACCGGTTTGGAGGCGTCGGCGTCGATGTCCGGAAGGAGACTCCCGGCCACGCCCAGTGCAAAATAACCGAGTGTTGCGCCCTGCTCGACCAGTCCGGCGCCGTGCAAGCCGAGCACCGTGGCGACGCTCACGAAGATGCCGCCGTTGAGATGAGTCTGGAAGTTGGCCATGCGCGATCGTGGGTCCGGGAACAGAGGGGCCTGATTGCCGGCCCTGAATCCGGCAGAGACTAACAGGACGGAGGCTCAAACGGTGAGCCTGCCCCCTCGAATTCCGACAGGATCATCAGGTGATGCCCTTCCTCTTCCCCGACCCGTCCAATGACTTCCTGTGCGACCATGCCCGACTCCTGCGCACCAGCTATCGACGCCTCACGGGGCGCGATCTGATCGAGTCAGGCTTGGATGATCGCGAGGCCGCCCGGCTTCTGTTCGAGGCGCCCTTTGCGCTCTTGTCGCACAATGCCGACCCGGATCCGATCCTGACCTACGGCAACCGAAGGGTTCTGGATCTGTTCGAGCTCGATTGGGAGCAGTTGACGCGGATGCCCTCGCGCTTGACCGCCGAGGCACCGGATCGGGAGGAGCGCGCGCGCCTGCTCGCGCAGGTGACGGCCCACGGATTCATCGACCATTACAGCGGGGTGCGCGTATCCTCGAGCGGGCGGCGGTTTCGCATCGAGAGCGCGGTCGTTTGGAACCTGATCGATGAAGAGGGGCGGTCTCTCGGGCAGGCCGCGACCTTTGCACACTGGCAGCCGCTCGTGTGATCGAATCCGCGCTCCCCGCGATCAATCAGTCACACACCTGGATCCACTGTTTTCGGAGGTTGGCGCATGTCGGGGTCCCCTTTCACCATCGCACTTGTACAGGAAACCGATCAGGGAAGCGTTGCGGCAAATCTCGACGCCTGCGAGAGAGGAATCATCGAAGCCGTCGCGGGCGGTGCGCGTCTCGTTCTGCTCCGGGAGCTGCACAACAGCGACTACTTCTGCCAGATCGAGGACCCGGCCAACTTCGATCTCGCCGAGTCGATCCCGGGTCCGAGCACCGAGCGACTCGGCGCGCTGGCGAGCGAGCTCGGCGTGGTCATCGTCGCCTCGCTGTTCGAGCGCCGCGCCCCCGGGCTCTATCACAACACCGCCGTAGTCCTTGACAGCGACGGCCGAATCGCCGGGGTCTATCGCAAGATGCACATCCCGGACGATCCCGGCTACTACGAGAAATTCTATTTCACGCCCGGCGACCTCGGCTTCGAGCCGATCGACACCTCGGTCGGGCGCCTAGGCGTGCTGGTCTGTTGGGATCAATGGTATCCGGAGGCTGCACGTCTGATGGCGTTGGCCGGGGCGGAGATCCTGCTCTACCCGACCGCGATCGGCTGGGATCCGAACGATACCCCGCAAGAGCAGGCCCGCCAGCGCGAGGCATGGATCGGGATCCAGCGCAGCCATGCGATCGCGAACGCCCTGCCCGTCGCGGCCTGCAATCGGGTCGGGTTCGAGCCGGATCCGAGCGGCGCGACCGCCGGCGCACGGTTCTGGGGCCACTCCTTCGTCTGTGGTCCCCAAGGCGAGATCCTCGCACAGGCCGGCGACCGGAGCCCGCAGATCCTGCTCGCACAGATCGAACCGGCCCGCACCGAGCAGGTCCGCCGACTCTGGCCCTTCCTGCGCGACCGCCGCATCGACGCCTACGGCGAGCTGACCCTCCGCTATCGGGACCGCTAACCCGCCAGATTCAATCCCTCACCGTCTCGAATCGAAACGGCGCCGCCAAGATCCCGTCGGCCGTATGGAGCAACACCCTCGCCTCCCACTCCATGCGCGCCCGCACGCACACCGGCAAGGTCCCCTGCCCTTCGTAAAGGCCCGGCCCGACCGAATCAAGGCCGGCGCGGTTGTAACCCATATTCATGTCCACGCCGGCGAAATCGACCTCCACCGCGCGAACGTCGAAGCCGGTCGTCTGCACGACAAGCCGCAGCGGCGTCACGACCGGGATACTCTGCGGCTCGATCGCAAAGCGCACGCTCTCCCCGCCGCCAAACCGCGCATCACAGGGTCCGGCACGCAGATCACAACTCGGATCGAGCGGTGCGATCTCGGCCAGTGTCGGGTTCAGCAGCGGCCAGGCTTTATAGAGTGCGACCGCGACGACGGCGACGAGCAGCAGACCGGCGACGGCCCAGAGCAGCGCCGAGGGGCGTCCGGGCGAGGAGGTCTCAGTCATGGCGGGTTGCCTCGGTTTCATCGGAGCCAGGAAAAAATGAAGGATCGAGGACCTGTTCAGACCGATAGGGACAACTTTTGGGGAACTCGCTCTCGTCCCTCCCCGTGTCATCGGCCGCCCACCGCACGGCGCTCTCGTAGGCATCCACGAGCAGATCTGTCAGACGAGGCTTCAGGCTCGGGCTGTCGTTCAAGAGTTTGGCGACCTGCTTGCGCTGCTCGATCAAGGTCCGCTGCCAACTCTTGGAGCGCTGCTCGGGCTGGTGTTCCCATGTGAGCAGGTGAACCAGCAGCACCACCAGACGATGTTCCAAGGCTCGGCGCTCACTCGTGCCCATCGACTCCACTTCCTCCGCAAGATGCGGCGTGTCGATCTCGGCATAGCGCCCTTCGCGCAACAGGCGAGCGGTCTGCATGGACCAGTCGTATAGATCTCGGTCGTAAAGCGTTTGAGACATGATGACGGGCTCCGGGATGGGGGCCAACCTCGACGAGTGCAGCACGGCAGATGTATCGAGACCGTTCGTGGTCGTGGTCGTGGTCGTGGTCGGACCGATGGTCGATTACGACAACGACAACGACAACGACAACGACAACGACAACGACATGTCTCGGACGGGCTCGGAACATCTGCACTGCACCACTCGTCTGCAGTGTGAGGGTGAATCTTGCTGAACGCCAGTGCGCCCCGCGAGGGCGATGCTCATCCGCGAAAAAAGGACATCTTCATCATTGGAGAAAGACACTCACCCTCGCCGCTGCGCCGCGGGCGTCGACGACCGAGATGGCGACGTATCCAGGGCCGTCGGGCGCCCATCGGGCGGTTCGGGCGTAGGGCTCGCGTACGACCGGGGCGCCGTCGACGAACCAGGTGAAGGGCGGGACGCCGTCACGAACGCGCAGGACCAGATCGGCGGCCCGACCTCGCCCGAGACCCAGCTCGACGCGCGCGCCCTCGGGCGGATAGGCGATCTGCGGGGCGTGGGCGCCGCCGCGCGCGGCGGCGCGTGGATCCTGAACGCGACGCAGCGGCGGGGGCAGCTCCGCCGAGGTCGTGCTCAGGATGCCGGGGGGCGCCGGCGGGAGTGGGATCGTCGGACCGAGACGCGCAAAGACCTCGACCAGCACGGGTGCGGCGGCGTCGATGCCGGCGAGTCCGGGCACGGGCGCGCCGTCCGGACGACCGACCCAGACGCCGGCCACATGGCGCCCGTCGAACCCGATCGCCCAGGCGTCGCGGTAGCCGTAGGAGGTCCCGGTCTTGAAGGCGAGCACGCCGGGCGCGCTGTTGGTCGGTGCCGGCGCGCCGGCGAGGATCGAGGCGACATACCAGGCCGCACGTGCCTCGAGCACGGGTGCCCCGGCATCCGCGGCGATGCCGAGCGATCCGAACCCCGCGCCCTGTTCGTCGAGGGTGTCCCGCAGGATCGCCGGGCGACCGCCCCGAGCGATCGCCGCATAGATGCCCACGAGATCCGTCAAGGACACGCCGACCCCGCCCAGGCCGACCGCGAGCCCTGGCGGACTCAGATCGGGAAGCACTGGCCGGGCACCGGCGCGGCGCATCCGCGCGACCAGACGTGCCGGCCCGACCGCATCCAGCAGCTTGACCGCCGGGATGTTCAGCGAGAGCTGCAGCGCCCGGCGCACCGTGACCGTCCCTTGAAAACCCAGATCGAAGTTCGCCGGGACATAGCCGCCGAAGGCGCTCGGGCGATCCTCGATCAGGCTTTCGGGATGGGCCCGACCGTCCTCGAAGGCCAGCCCGTAGATGAGCGGCTTGAGCGCAGAGCCCGGCGAGCGCACCGCGCGCGTCATGTCCACATGGCCCTGCCGAGCGGTCTCGAAAAGACCGGCCGAACCCACGCTGGCGAGGATCTCCCCGCGCCCGTGATCGGCGACCAGGATCCCCATCGAGACCCGCGGACCGAGTGCGGCGGCACGCGCGCTCGCGAGCTGCTCAAGCCGACTCTGTAGACCGGCGTCCAGGGTCAGGCGATGGACCGCGCGCTCGGGCTGTGCGCGTCTGAGTCGATCGGTGAGATGCGCCGCCAGCATCGGGGCATCCAGACGCGCGGTCGGGACGGGCTCGGCGCGCGCCGCGGCCGCCTCGTCCGCGTCGATGACGCCGGCAAGGCGCACATGCTCGAGCACCCGATCGCGTGCCCGACGCGCGGCCTCGGGGTGCCGATCCGGCCGGCGTGTCTCGGGCGACTGGGGCAATGCGACGAGCAACGCGGCCTCGGCCGGCGTCAGGCGTCGCGGCTCCTTGCCGAGCCACGCGAGCGAGGCCGAACGCACACCTTCGAGGTTGCCGCCGTAGGGGGCGAGGGTCAGATAGGTTTGCAGGATGGCGCTTTTGTCGAGCTGTCGCTCCAGCCGGAGTGCGGAGCGCATCTGCCGGAGCTTGCCGCCGGCATCCCGTGTCGAGCGCGTCTCCAGCAGCCGCGCCAGTTGCATGGTCAGGGTCGAGCCGCCGGACCGGATTCCTCCCTGGCTCAGGAGCTGCCAGCCGGCCCGCATGAGCGCGAGTACATCGACACCCGGGTGCGAGGCGAATCGGCGATCCTCGTAGGCCAGAAGCATCGCCACATAGGTCGGATCGACCGCGTCCAGATCGACCGGCAGACGCCAGCGTCCGTCGGCGACCGTGAAGGCGCGCAGCAGACGCCCGTCGCGGTCCAGCATCAGGGTCGAGGTGGAGATCCGCATGTCCGGCGGCGGCGTGGTCTCGATCAGGGTATCCCATCCCGCTCGACCGCCCGCCAGCAGGAGCAAGGCGGCGCCGAGGACCGCAAGCGGCTTGATCAGCGCGCCCTTCACCGAGACCACCCGACCCGTGTCACGGCGGAACCTCCTCGGTCAGCCGTCGGTCGTGCCGTTGCGTCCTTGCGCCCCCGGCTCCGAATCGCGCGGCTGCACGTCCGCAGCAAGCAGCCCCGCGCGCGCAAAGATGCCGAGCAGACGCTCGAGACTGGCCGGTGCGATCTGCTCCGACCGAACCTCGCCCTTGCCCGGCGACCCCAAGGCCGCGGCCAATTCCGGGTCGGTCCGGATCTCGGCCGCGAGGTCCGTCAACAGGCCGTTCAGATCGCGCGTGCCGTCGAGCAGCATGAGCAGCCGGGCGGATAAGGCATCGAGCCCGAGACTGCGGTGGCGCACGCTCGCGACGTGCCCTTCACCGGATGCCGCCTGCGCGCGGGCCAAGGGCGTGGCCCTAGGCCAGGCGCCGACCTGGTGCGGCCAGCGGGCGGCGCGTTGGGTCAGGCCGATCCCTTGGGAGATATAGAGGTTGAAGAGCTCGCTCAGACAGGCGTCCCGGTCGTTCGCATAGCGCCGCCCGCCGGTCCCGGCGACCTCTTTCGCCGCCGCCTCCATGAGAGGCCCCAACGGCATCGCATTCGGATAGACCAGCGCGAGACCTTCCAGAACGGCCTTGGTCAAGGGATGCTCCACCTGCAGACGACCGCCGTCCGCCGTGGCATATTCCTGACGCTTCACGCGGTTCAGATGGACCCGCTGCAAGGGGGTCAGGTCGGCATGGACCGAGAAGTCGTACAGACGCTCCAGATCGATCTCCAGACAAGGCTGCGCGTCTGCACGCACGAAGAGGGTCTGTCGGAAGGCCCGCAGACGCAGGAAATCCATGTACTGCTCCTGCACGAGCTGATCGCCGAGCCCGTCGAGCGCGGCCTCGGCCGCCGCCCCGAGGGTGGAGGCGAACATGGTGTGCAGCTTGGACTCGGCGAGGAAGGCGAGCCCGTGACGGCGCGCCCGCGCCATGACGTCGCTGAACAGCTCCGGGCTGTTCGTCTCCTCCAGATACTCGTGATAGAGATAGCTCGGGCGGGCGGTGCGCAGATAGGCGACCTCGCGTCGCAACGTCTCGGCCTCGGGTCGCGGCTGACCGTCCGGATGCTTGGCCGACACGCCTCGGGCGAGTCGATCGAGCAGATCGCGCGCGCGACTCAACCGCTCGCCGGGCGCCGTCGCGCCGCGGCAGTGGAACAGAAGCATGTCGCGCAACATGCCGCGTTGGCGCCAGCCCGGCAGCACGTTGTAGCTGACATAGGCGATCCCGCGCTCGCTCAGGAGCCGACCGCAGAGGTGCAGGATATGCTCCTTGACCGCCTCCGGAACCCAGGAATAGACGCCGTGGACCAGGATGAAGTCGAACGGGGCTTGCGTCTCGTCGACATCGAGGATGTCCTGATGGAGCAGACGCAGATTGGTCAATCCCAGCTCGGCGATCATGGCCTGTCCGCGCCGGGCCTGCTCGGCGGAGAGCTCGACCCCGACGAGCTCGCTCCAAGGCAGATGAAAGGCCATGGGGATCAGGTTGCCGCCGGTCGCCGCGCCCAGCTCCAACACCCGGCAGTGCTCCGGATCCGCCGTGGTCAGACCGAGCAGCCGGCCGAGCGTCGCCAGATAGTCCGGATGGGTCTCCGGGATCGCGAAGCTCTCGTAAGGGATTTGGTCGTAGCTGTCGAGCGTATTCATGGATAGCGAACCGGGAAGCAGTGTCGATCTGTCGAAAAGGGTGCTTAAAGCAGAAGTGAAATGTTAGGAATAAACTGAGCACCGACCTCATCGTTGTCGTTGTCGTTGTCGTAATCGTAATCGTAATCGACAACGACAACGACAACGACAACGACAACGACAAGCGAAGTCCACCCACCGCAATGCAGGCCATCCGACGATCGATCGCGCCTTCACCCCAAGTCGCCTAAACCGCGCCCAGTGCGGTATGCGATGTTTTTGGATGAGATCGGCCCCGGCGGATTTCAGAGCCGCTGGAGCCGGCGCGGTTTAAAGTATTAAAAAATATAAAATTCTAAACCGCGTCCCCCGCTAAGGGTCGTGGATGCACCAAACGTCGAGCTCACTCGAAAGTAAGCATCTCGCTCTGGACGCGGTTTAGATCTCGGGGTCTTCAGCCGCCGCTCGCTCCGACGTCAGCAGGGTGCCGATCGCGTCCTCGTGGAAGAGGATGCGCGAGCGGACGCCCGAAAGCCGCTCCTCGATGGCGCGACGTTGATCCTCGTGCGTGATCCGACGCACCTCCAAGGCGCGTCGCTCGTCGCGCAAGCCGGCAAGGCGCTCGCCCTCCTCGCGCAGCCACTTCTCGAGCGCCTTCATCTCCCGCCTCGCCTCGCGAGCACTCTTCCCGTCCTCGGGCCGCCCCGAGCGCGACCAGAAGCCGCCGCCGGAGGACCGTACGCTCTCTCCGACATCCTCGGTCGGGCCGGCCGCGATCCGCTTCAGCTCGGCCATCCGCGCATGGGCCGCCGCCAGCTCGCCCTCGCTCGACCCGATCTTCCCGCTCAAGGTCTCGATGGCGTCCGTCAGGCGATAGCCGGCCTCGCGCAGTGTTGCGGCCTCGCTCGTGTCGCGCGTCTCCAGCTCACGCAAACGGCTCAGCTCGTCGCGCATCCCGGCGAGACGCTCCAGACGCTCCTCTCGACGGCGCCGGGCCGCGAGCTCGGCAACCTCGACGCGATGGCGATGAAGCCGCTGCACATCGGCCTGACGCAGCTCCTCCTCGCGCTGAGCACTGCGGATCTCCATCTCCTTCTCGCGCAGACGCCGGTCCTCGCGCGCCAGCTCGATGGAGCGCTCGAAGGCGGCCATGCGCTCGCGCAGATCCTCTTCGTCCTGGGCCTTCTGCAACGCCCAGGACTCGCGCGCCTGTTGCAGCTCGTGCTCGAGCTCGGCGCGTCGCTGATGGTGCATGGCGCGCGTCTCGTCGGCCAACCGGGCGCGCAGCTCGCCGGCGCGCAAACGCTGCTCGTTCTCGTAGGCCGCCACCTCGATCTCGCGGCGGCGGCGGACCAGATTCAGCTCCTGATCGAGGTTCTCGCGACGACGCTCGACGAGGGTCTCGGCGAACGACTCCTCCGCCAGGCGCATCCGCATCGGCTCGGCGGCCGCCAACCGCGCCTCCTGCTCGGCGAAATGAGCCTCCGGATCGCGCTCGTAGCCTTGCCACAGACGCGCGAACTCGACCGGACTCAGGCGCTGCGCGGGATCCTCCGGACAGGCGAAGCCGGGGATCCCCGACAGTGCACCGTCGAGATACTTTCGGTATTGGAACTGCAGGGCTTCACTGAAATAGGCCCGTACCGCGGCCGGCTCGAACAACTTCAGCGCGATCAGCGAGAAGAAGAGGATGGCCAGCGCCGCCTGCGCAAAGCCGTCGACGGTCTCGAAATGCGGCACCCCCGCCTCGTCCGGGCTCTCGCGCAGCGCCTGCAAGGCCTTGGAGCGCGCCGCAAAGCTCAACCGCGGCGGCAGCTCCTCGGGCTGCGCGGCGGCCACCTCGGCGCGGATGCGGTCCATGCGCTCCTGCTGCTCCAGACGGATGCGTTGGAGCTCGTCGGTGCGCGCGCGCAGGCGCACCTCTTGGTCCGCAATCGTCTGCGCAACCTCGGCGATGCGCCGATCGATCTCCGCCTGCTTCTCGGCCAGCGCGGCGACGAGCGCATTCGCCCGCGCGTCCCACCTGCGCGCCTCCGGCCCATAGCCCTCCGGACGGTCGCCGCGCCCATGGATCTCGTCGCCGAGGCGCTCCTGTGCGGCGGCCAGCTCCGCGCGCAGCACTGTAATCTCAGGGGTGTACTCGGCCGCGATCTGATCACGACGTTGCCGCTCGGCATCGAGCGAACGGCTCAGACGCTCGACGTCCTCCTCCAAGGGGGCGATCAGTCCCCCGTAGCGGGCCTCGATCTCTTGGGCTCGCACGCCGAGCTGCGCCTGGAACGCCGCATCGCGCCGGGCGTAATACTGCTCGACCAGGCGCTGGTGATGGCTCTCGATGTCGTCGGCACGGATCAGCTTGGCCAGAAAGGGCGCGGTCACATAGAGCGAGACCGCCACGATCAGCACCCGCACCAGCAGCCCGACGAACCAGCGTGCACCCGCGCCGCGCTCCTCGAGCCGAGCGTCCGGAAGTACGCCCCCGAGTGCACCCCGGGCGCGGGTCGGGCGCTCGGACATGATCAAGGATGCGTCGACGATCCAGATGACCGCGAACATGAGCACGAACATGAAAAGACCGGCAACCGGCTGGAGCCAGGCCGCGGCCTGCGGTACGATCGAGGCGCCGACGAAACCCCAGACGATGCCTTCGATACCGGCCATCAGGAGGATGATGGTCCAAGCAAAGCCAAGCCAGACTGTCACGGCCGGCGTGACAAGGCTGTCGCCGTAAGGACGCAGCCGCAACGTATTCATCGAAGGGACCTTGAAAAAGCGCCGAGATCGCCGCCCCAGATCCATGTTCCTACCCTCCCTTCACGAGCGCGAGCACCGCAGTTAAACCGCGCCTAGTGCGGTATGCGATGTTTTTGGATGGGATCGGCCCCGGCGGATTTCAGAACCGCTGGAGCCGGCGCGGTTTAAGACAGGATAAACCATCGGGGGCCGCCGACCGACACCTTGTGCCGATGCTTTCGACACGAGTGACGACTGAATCTTCACCGCGAGGCGGCTACGCGTTGAGAATCATTTGCAATTAGAGCCGAGCTGGACTAGCATTTCCATCAGACAGGATGCCTGCCGGTCGAGCCATCGCAGCGCCCCGCGCTAGGCCCATCCAGACGTTCAACACCCCTCGCGAGCGCCGTGCGCCCTTGAAACTCGGCGACACCTCCGGGCCCCGGGGACCTCAAGAATTGGAGAATCGACGATGTTCGGTCAACACGGCCTCTCAAACCCCGTCCGCCATGAGTCCCTCGTGATGGGCGTCCCAAGCGTGAAGGGATTTCCGCTCATGATGGCCGATGAAGGTGCTCGCGTGAGAATCGTCGCACTGCATGGCGGCAAAGGATTGACGACCCGCCTGACGGAGCTGGGTCTAAATGTCGGATCCGAGCTCGCTGTCGTGCAACGCCAGGGCGGCGGTCTCCTCGTTGCCCGTGGCGAGGCGCGCATCGCGCTCGGCGGCGGGATGGCGGCCAAGATCCAAGTCGCACCCCTCGCCTGACGGCGCAACCCCGACCACTCGACCGACGACCGAGAACCGGTCGGGACCGTCGGCAGACCGGCCTCATTCGATTTTCATGCGATGTATCAGCACTCATGACGACCCTCAAAGACATGAAGGCCGGCGATCACGGCCGAGTCCAGGGCTTTAACGCCGCCACGCCGGCCTATCGCCGCAAGCTCCTTTCGATGGGATTGACCCCCGGGGCGGAGATCCAGGTGATTCGGGTCGCCCCACTCGGCGATCCCGTCGAGATTCGGGTGCGCGGCTGCTCGATCAGCCTGCGCAAGGACGAAGCGGCAGCCCTGCTGGTGGAGGGCCTCTCATGAGCAACCCCCCGACGGAAACCGCCGGCAAGACCCAGCGCGGCACTGGACAAGGAACAAGACCATGAGCAAACCCTTGACCGTCGGCGTGGTCGGCAATCCGAACTGCGGCAAGACGACCCTCTTCAACGCCTTGACCGGGTCGCGTCAGCGCGTCGGCAACTGGCCGGGCGTGACCGTGGAGCGCAAGATCGGGCGCTATCGTTTCGAGGGGTCCATCGTCCATCTCGTCGACCTGCCCGGCACCTATTCGCTGGATGTCTCGGATCACGATCTCTCGCTGGACGAGCGCATCGCACGCGACTTCATCCACGATCGCGAGGCGGATCTCGTCCTCAACATCCTCGATGCGACCAACCTCGAACGGAATCTCTATCTCACGACTCAGCTGATCGAGATGGGCCGCCCCCTGGTCGTGGCGCTGAACATGATGGACGTGGCCCGCGAGCGGGGCATGAAGATCGACGTCGCGGCCCTCGCGAAGCGTCTGGGCTGTCCGGTCGTTCCCATCTCGGCCGCCACCGGCTCCGGCATCGCGGACCTCAAGCGCGTTCTGCTGGAAAGCCAGGCGACCCATCCGATCCCGCAGGTCGAGATCCCCTACCAGCCTCTGCTCGAAAAGGCGATCGCCGCGCTCTTGCCGCGTGTCACGTCGATCGCTCGCGAGAACGGCGACTCGCCGCGCTGGCTTGCCGCCCGTCTGCTGGAGGGCGACGATCTGGCGCAGCGCCTGGTCGGTGATCGGGTGGCACCGGGCGAGGTCCGCGCGCTGCTCGGCGATCAGGCCGATGATCTCGACATCCTGGTCGCGGATGCCCGTTACAGCTTCGCGCACGCCATGACGCAGGTCACGGTGACACAGGTCGGCAAGGTCTCGCGCAACCTCTCCGACCGCATCGACCGGGTCATGCTCAACCGCATGCTCGGCATCCCGATCTTCCTGATCGTGATGTATCTGATGTTCATGTTCACCATCAACATCGGCGGGGCCTTCATCGACGTCTTCGATCAGGCCGCCGGCACGCTCTTCGTGGACGGGACGGCCCATGTCCTGGCCGGCTTGGGTGCGCCCGCATGGCTGATCCTGCTGCTGGCCGACGGCATCGGCGGCGGCATCCAGGTGGTGGCGACCTTCATCCCCATCATCGCTTTCCTCTACATCTTCATGTCGATCCTCGAGGACTCCGGCTACATGGCCCGCGCCGCCTTCGTCATGGATCGCTTCATGCGCGCCGTCGGCCTGCCGGGCAAATCCTTCGTGCCGCTCCTGGTCGGATTCGGCTGCAACGTGCCGGCGATCATGGCCGCGCGGACCCTCGAGAACCAACGCGACCGGACGCTGACGGTCCTGATGGCGCCCTTCATGTCCTGCGGCGCGCGTCTGCCGGTCTATGTGCTCTTTGCCGCGGCCTTCTTCCCGGTCGGCGGTCAGAACATCGTCTTCGGGCTTTACCTCATCGGCATCGCGGTCGCGGTGCTGACCGGCTTCGTCATGAAGAGCACCCTGCTCAAGGGGGAGGCCACGCCCTTCATCATGGAGCTGCCGCCCTATCACCTGCCGACCCTGAAAGGCGTCGCCTTGCGCACGCTCGACCGCACCGGCGGCTTCGTCGTCCGGGCGGGTCAGGTCATCGTCCCCATGGTGCTGGTGCTCAACGTCATGAACAGCGTCGGCACGGATGGCTCCTTCGGCAACGAGAACAGCGACAAGTCCGTCCTCGCCGAGGTCGGGCGCACACTCTCCCCCGCTTTCGCGCCCATGGGTCTGGATGCGGAGAACTGGCCGGCCACCGTCGGCATCTTCACCGGCATCCTGGCCAAGGAGGCCGTGGTCGGCACCCTGGATGCGACCTACTCCGCCCTCGCGGTCGCGGATGCCGGCGAGACCGAAGAGGAGGCGCCCTTCGATCTGAAGGCCGGCTTGCTCGGCGCCTTGGCGACGGTTCCCGCAAACCTCGCCGATGCACTCGGCAGTTGGGAGGACCCGATGGGCTTGAACGTGGGCGACCTGACCGACACGGCGGCCGTGGCCGAATCGCAAGAGATCACCACGGGCACCTTCGGGGCCATGGCATCGCGCTTCGACGGGGCCGCCGGCGCCTTCGCCTACCTGCTCTTTATCCTGCTCTATGCGCCCTGTGTCGCGGCGATTGCGGCCATCTATCGCGAGACCTCGCCGGGCTGGGCGGTCTTCACGGTGCTCTGGACGACCGGGCTCGGCTATATCGTCGCCACCGTCTTCTATCAGAGTGCCATCTTCGCCCGAGATCCGACCAGCTCCGCGGCCTGGATTGCCGGCATGCTGGCCCTCTTCGCCACCGTGGTCATCGGGATGCGGATCAGTGCGGAACGCGGAGGGCCGAGGCCGACCGGTTTGGTCCGCGAGGGTGCATGACAACCGGTTCGGATCGACGCCATCGACCCCACATCGTCAAGGAGATGCAGCATGATTCTCTCGGAGCTCTCTGGTTATCTCGAGCAGCACCGCCGGGTCGGCTTGATGGACCTGGCCTATCGCTTCGAATCCAGTCCGGATGCACTGCGCGGCATGCTCGACATCTTGGAGCGCAAGGGTTGGGTCCGACGAATCACGGGTTCGGCCGGATGCAGCTCGGGGTGCAGCAAATGTGACCCGGCGACGATCGAGACCTATGAGTGGATCGGCGAGGAGTTTCGGGCGGAGTCCTGATGTCCGGGGGGAGCCGAGTCATCCGTGGTCGGTGATGAGCTCTCGGTTATCGGTTATCAGCTAAACCGCGTCCAGAGCGACATGCGTCATTTTCATTTTGCGTTTAGCTTCGGAGATGTCCTCGATCTCGGTGAGACGCGGTTTACAATTTGATATTTTTTAATACTTTAAACCGCGCCGGCTCCAGCGGTTCTGAAATCCGCCGGGGCCGATCCTATCCAAAACATCGCATACCGCACTGGGCGCGGTTTAATAGCTAACAGCTCGGTTTCGATCGCGGCTTCGATCAAAGACGAGATGCCTATGCACACACACGACATCAGCGACTGGGGTCACAGCCACGACTTCGCCACCGCCGACCAAGCAGATGCGGAGCGTCGGACGCGCTGGGTCGTCGGTCTCACCCTCGCGGCCATGTGCGTGGAATTGGTCGCCGGCTGGATCACCGGCTCGATGGCCCTGCTGGCGGACGGCTGGCACATGGGCAGTCACGCCGCAGCACTCGGGATTGCCGCCTATGCCTATGCCTTCGCGCGGCAGCGCGGAGCGGATCGGCGCTTCACCTTCGGGACCGGCAAGGTGTCCTCGCTCGCAGGCTATTCGAGCGCACTGCTGCTGGCGGCGGGCGCCCTTTGGATGCTGTTCGAATCACTGAGCCGTCTGATCGATCCGGTCGAAATCCGCTACGAAGAGGCGATGATCGTCGCGACCTTCGGCCTGGCCGTGAACCTGCTCAGCGCCTGGTTGCTGGGCCACTCCGGACACGATCACCATCATCACGGGCATGATCATTCGCACGAGCCTCATCATGAGCACGACGACCATGCACACGACCATCATCACGGCGTGCTCGCCGACATCCAGGATCACAACCTGAAGGCGGCCTATCTGCATGTCATTGCCGATGCCCTGACCTCCGTCCTGGCGCTGGTCGCATTGGCGATGGGCTTGCTCTATGGTTGGGCCTTTATGGACCCTCTGATGGGTATCGTCGGCGCCGTCTTGATCGGCCGATGGGCCTGGGGACTCGCGCGCGAGAGCGCGCAGGTGTTGTTGGACGCAGGCGACAACGGCGCGATCGAGCGCGAGATACGCAAACGGATCGAGGCCGACGCGGACAACCAGGTCGCTGATCTGCACGTCTGGCGGATTGCACCCGCCGGGCGCGCCTGTATCCTATCGCTGGTCACCCACCACCCACGCCCGGTCGAGCACTACCGCGACCTCCTCTACGGCATGACCGGCCTGCTCCACGTCACGGTCGAGGTCAATCAGTGCCGACAGCCGGCATGTGGGGCAGCGCTCGAGACAAGCCCCCGAACCGCATAACTCAAACCCCGTCGTAGGATGGGTAGAGCGCAGCGAAACCCATCCTCCAAACTCCGACATTGCCGAACTGGAATCGGGAGAGCGCAGCGAAACCCATCAGGGAATACGCAGCAAGCCGCCCCGATCTTCCGGCCGCTCCGGTGCCGGCGGCTTCGGCTTCGGGAGCTGCTTTAAGGTCACCGCCACATCCCGGCTGAAATCACCCAATGTCTCGCTCATCGCCGCGATGAGTGCGCCCTCGTCCTTCGGCTCGGCCAGCGGGCGACGGTAGTGCGTGTCCTCCACGCGCAGGACCTGATCGGTGCGGTGATCAAGCACGATCCAGCGCGCCCGCAGCACGGCGTCCCCATCGTAGGTCCCCTCGAAGGCGAGCACGTCGGCCGTCACCCGGAAGTCCAACGGATAACGGACCTCGTTGGGAAAGCCGAAGACGCTGCTCGTGCCCAACAAGGCGGACATGTTCTCGATCCAGACTCGCAGGAAATCGTCCTGGATGGTCCCGCCCCAGCGATGGAACTCGTCGATGGCCAACCGATTGCCGGCATCGCGCGTCACGATCTGGGGTCGGTCGAGAAACTGAGGAAAGTTGACCGGACCAAGCCCGACGCCCAGCACCGTGCTCGGCGAACCACCCGAATCGGGCATCGCACGCATCGGCGTCAGGGTATAGAAGCTCGACGGCGGCGAGGTCGCACAGCTCGTCGTGACCAGGACGGCGACGGCGACCACAACCACGGGGGCCAACCCGAATGCTCTCACCTTCATCGACCTCCTCCTTTGCCCCTCAGCAGGGCTTCCGGGTGACGCTCCAGATAGTCCGTCAGGACCTTCAGCGATCGCGCCGCACCCGAGACCTCGTTGAGCGAGCGTCGCAGCTCGACGGAAATGGGGGAGCCCTCCTCGATCATCCGGCGCACACCCCGCAAGGTCGCGGTGGTCTGACGCAGGGTCTCGGCAAGCTCGGGCGCAATGCCGGTGTTGAGCTGCTCGGCCAGCGCACGGATCTCGGACAGCGACTCTTCAAGCTCCACGATACCCTGTTTCAGCGCCGCGGAGTTCACGATCTCGCTCGCACCGGCGAGTGTGTCGGTCAAATCCTTGCCGATCCGATCGAACGGAAAGGCGTCGAGTCGGTCGAGGATCGCGGTGACCTTGTTGGTCAGGGCCTCGAGCGAGCCGGGGATTGTCGGCAGGACATCGTAGTCGCCCTCTTTCGCCAGCGCCTCGGGCGCCGCATCCGGGTAGAAATCAAGCTCCACATAGAGCTGGCCCGTGATCAGGCTGCCCGTCTTGAGCTGAGCCCGCAGACCCTTGGCGACCAATTGCCTGATCATTCCCGTCTCGTCGAGCGCACCGCGATCACCGCGCACCGCCACACGTTCGGGCTCGATCTCGATGAGGACCGGGATGTGAAACTGCAGGTCCTCGACGCTGAGCTGAAGCTGGATATCGAGGACCTTCCCGATCGCGATCCCGCGCAGCATGACGGGGGCGCCGACGCTCAAGCCCCGCACCGAACCCTCGAAGAAGAGGAGATAGCGCTCTTTGTGCAGATAGATCTTCTCATGGGCGTTGTCGCGGCTCGCATACAGCGGAAACACATGATCCGCGCTCGGAGGCTCGCCCGACGCATCGATGGTATCCGGCGTATCGAAGGCCAAGCCGCCGATCAAGACCGACATCAACGACTCGGTATCCACCGTCACGCCGGCGGCGCTCAACGAGAAATCGATCCCGCTGGCATTCCAGAACCGCGTGCTCGTGGACACCAACCGATCATGCGGCGCGAAGATAAAGACGTCGATGCTGACCGCCTCCCCGTCGTCGTCGAGCGAGAAGCCCGCAACCTGACCGACCTGAATCTGGCGGTAATACACCGGAGCACCGACGTTCAACGACCCCAAGGTCTGCGAGCGCAACGCGAATCGCGTCCCCGCCTCCGATGTCGTAAACAGCGGCGGCTCCTCGAGTCCTTTGAACCGGAGCACTTCCTTACCGCCGCGCACCGGATCGATAGCAATAAAGGAGCCCGACAGGAGGGTCTCCAGACCCGAGATTCCGCTGGCGGTCACCCGCGGACGCTCGACCCAGAAGCGCGTCTTCTCGGTCAGAAACTGCTCCGAGCCGTGCTTGAGCTCGGCAGTGACGATGACGCTCTTCAGATCCGCACTCACGTCGATGGAGGTGACCTGGCCGATGTCGACATCCTTGAACTTGACCTTGGTCTTCCCGGCTTCCAGCCCCGACGCCGTCCTGAACTCGATCGTGACCGTCGGCCCCCGCTCGGCATAGGTCTTGGCCGCAAGCCACCCCCCGATCAACAGGGCCACGATCGGGATCAGCCAGACAAGCGAAACACCGCTGCGGCGCTTGACGATCGCCGCGGGCGCGCCATCAAGGGGATCCGGCAAGGCTGTCCCCGTACCGGCGTTCTCGATCTCCGACATGTCCCTGCTCCATCGCGTCCCAGATCAACCTGGGATCGAACGACATGGCCGCGAGCATGGTCAAGACCACGACCGCGCAAAAAAAGATGGCACCAAGCTCCGCTTGGACGCTCGCAAGATTCCCGAGCCGCACCAGGGCGACCAGGATCGTGACGACATAGACATCGACCATGGACCAGCGTCCGATCGTCTCGACGACACGATAGAGGCGGGTCCGCTCGCGCGGCCGCCACGCGGAGCGCAGCTGAACCGACACGAGAAGGAAGATCAAGATCAACAGCTTCAGGAGCGGAACGAAGATGCTTGCAATAAAGATCACAAGGGCCAGAGGCCACATCCCGTGATCCAGCATGAACGACACCCCGGAAAAGATGGTATCCGATTGGCTGCGTCCGAGCGACGTCACCGACATGATCGGCAAGACGTTCGCCGGGATGTAGCAGAGGATCGCCGCAATCAAGAGCGCCCAGGTCCGTTGCAGACTTTGAGGTTTGCGCCGATGCAGCACGTCCGTGCACCGCGGACAGCGCAGCCGCTCGCCGTCGCGCAGGGCCTCGGAGGGACGAACCACCAGCTCGCAGACGTCGCAGGAGACCTGGTCCTCGCCATGGCGCAGCGGGCGCGCGCGGGCACCGTTGATGGGCACGCGCGACCAGACGAGATCCGGATCCAGGGCCGCCTGCGCCGCCGCCAGGACGAAGATGAGCGCGACCAGGGCGAACAGCGACGCACCCGGAACAATCGATGCCATGTCGGCGAGCTTCACCACCGCCACCAGGATTCCGACCATGAAGACGTCCATCATCCCCCAGGGGACCAGAGTCCGGACCCATCGAAAGAGCGTCGGCAACCAGGGCGGCATCCGATTCAGGGTCAGCGGGACCAACACGACCAACAAGAGCGCCAACTGCAGGCCGGGCGCCAGGATGCTGGTAAAGAGCACCACCGCGGCAATCGGCCAATCGCCCGCTTGATAAAGATCGACCACGCCAGTGATCAGCGTCGTCTGCGTCCCCCTGCCCTGCATCTCGAATGACAGAAAGGGGAAGCTGTTGGCGACGACGAAGAGGACGAGTCCGGCAATCGTGAGTGCCAGAGTCCGGTTCAGGCTATCCGGCCGATTGCGGTGCATCGTGCCGCCGCAGCGCACGCACTGCGCCGATCCGCCCGGCGGCACCTCCGGGATGCGCTGGAGCAGACCGCATTCCAAACATGCGGTAAGCGAGTCTTGGGCCATGGTGCTCGGTCGTTTGTTCGGTGGTCCGTGCGAATCGGGGCTGGATCGGTCGGGTTCCGCACGCGGGGCAAGCAACCCCGCGAAGAAGCGACATGCTGTCGGTATACTAACCCCAATCGGACCGCAAAATGGCCGTGTCGCGGCAGCCCGGCAACGCCGCAGCCGTGTCCCGAAGCACGCCCGAGATCAATGACATCACGACTTGGGCGATTTCCGGGAATGATCATCCCGGCCGTGCGTGTTGCCAATGCTTACCGGGCGACTAAAGTCGCCCCTACATGTTGGTCGATGCTTTCCCGGAAATCACCTTAAGATAAGGCGCGTCGGCGACAATGATCGCGGACTCACGCAAAGTCGGACCCAAACCACAACAGCGCATGGCAAATCGGACGCGCCTTAACCCATGACCCGAATCGACTTCTACAGCCTCGACGGCAACAGCGGCGGCGATCGCTTCCTCCTCGTCTGTCGGCTCGTCGAGCGCATCCGCGTGACCGGCGCACGCGTGCTGATCCACTGCCCCGACCCCGGGCAAGCCCAACATCTGGATCGTCTGCTCTGGACTTTCCGCGAGGACAGCTTCCTGCCCCACGGACGCGTCGGTCACACCGACCCCGAGCTGACCCCCGTTCTCATCAGCGGCGACGGCTCGCCCGACAGCGAAGATCAGGTCTTGATCAACCTCTCGAGCGAGGTCCCGGAGTTCTTCAGCCGCTTCGAGCGTCTCTGCGAGCCCATCGACCACGACCCCGCCGCCCGCCTCGCCGGACGCGAGCGCTTCCGCTACTACCGCGATCGCGGCTACCCCCTCGAGCACCACCAGATCCGGCTCTGACCCACCCCGCCCAATCCCCGCTCCCAATTCTCAGTTCCAGCCCGGGTAGAGCGCAGCGAAACCCATCCTCCCCGGCTCACCGACCCCGATTCAGATCAAGGGTCGCCGATGCGTGAGCGGATCGCCAAAGCCGATAGGCCCCGAGCGCAAACGCTGCCGTCCCGATCGCCGTCAGGACCTGCTCCAACCAGTGCATGTAGAGCGTATCCGGCGAGGCCATCGCAATCGGCGGCAGCGCGAAGACCATCGCCAGATTCACCCCGAAGAAAAGCGCGGCATCCTTGCGGCCGAGCCGCAGCGCGCTCGCGATCAAGGAAAGACTCAACATTAGGTTGGCGACGCTCGCCAGCCCCAGCAGCGGCAAGAACCAGCCCCTGGGAATCCCCATCCCAAGCGTGCGCACGACCACGGCACCGACGACGACCAGGATGACGGCAACAACCCCATACCGGATCCACATACCCTCGCCCCGTCCCCGAACCCGCAGCAAGACACCCAGGGCCGCCCCCGCCAGCAGCGCGAATCCCGGTGCCATCAACGGAAAGAGCGCGCTCGCGAGCCAGGTCAGATCCTGGCCGCTGGCGACGAGTATCAGTTTCCAGACCGCCTTCGAGAGTCCACCCAGCAGGATCAGCACACCACCCGCGCGCGCCATGGTCCGATGTGCCGGGTCGAGATCCCCGACCAGACGGGCGAGAAACCACAAGGCGAAACCGGTAAAGAGCACCGGCAAGAGGTTGAAGAGGGCAAGCGGCAAGGTCAGCTCGGACATGGGGATGGGCCTCGACGAATCCGTTCGTGAATCAGGGGGTTGACGCGCCGATAATTCCGACTATATTGGTCGGAGAGAGCGTTGCTAATAGCATCATAAAAATTACTGATCCATCTAAGACCAAGGATAATCGCAATGACCCAAACCGCCGTCCGCAACCCGACCCCGCCCAAACACCGCCCTCTCCCCGTCGACGAGGACGGATTCCTGCTCGACCCGACGGATTGGAACGCCGGCATGGCCCGTGTCATGGCGGAGCTCGACGAGATCGGCCCCCTCGTCCGCGACCATTGGGCGATCATCTACTACCTGCGCGAGCATCGCATGACCTATGGCGCCATCCCTCCCGTGTCGCAGATCTGCCGCACGCACGGCATGCAGCGCGACGCGGTCCGCCAGCTCTTCGGTTCCTGCCGCCAGGCGTGGCGCGTCGCGGGATTGCCGCATCCCGGTGATGAGGCCTTGAGCTATATGAGTTAAACCGCGTCCGGAGCAATATGCGTCGTTTTCGCACTGGATCGGCTACGGCAGAAACCATGAGAGTCGGAGCTGACGCGGTTTAGAATTTCAAGGTGATTTCCTGGAAAGGAACTACGGAGGTAGGGGCGAATTTATTCGCCCCTAAACCGCGACCAGAGCGTCGATGTCGGATTACGCTGCGCTAATCCGACCTACGGTCTCGGCGACCGATAGACCCTCCACCCGCTGAAAGCCGCGCGGCAGCAGACGCCCGCGGCGTCCACGTTCCCCTTGATAGACATCCAGATCCGCCGGCTTCAGGGTCAAGTTCCGTTTGCCCGAGAGCAACACGAGACTCCCGCCCTGCGGGACCACGGCGAGCGCAATCACCAACTCCTCCCGTGCCGCGACGCGGGCCGAAGGGATGCCGATGATCTTGTTGCCCTTGCCCCGCTGCATCTCGGGAAGCTCCGCGACCGGGAACAGCAGCAGATGGCCCGTGGTGGTGACGGCCGCGAGCCTGGCGCCCTCCAGGCCGCCCTCCTCCCCGGTCAATGCGAGCGGCACCAAGACCTCGGCGCCCTTGGGCAGGCTCAGCACCGCCTTGCCGGCCTTGGCCTTGGCGTAGAGGTCCTCCATCCGGGCGATGAATCCGTATCCGGCATCCGACGCCATCAGCACGCGACTCTCGGGCGCCTCGCCCAGCACCGCCACGAAACGCGCGCCGGCTGGCGGGTCGAGTCGTCCGGTCAAAGGCTCGCCCTGCCCGCGCGCCGAGGGCAAGCTGTGGGCCGGCAAGGAATAGCTGCGCCCGGTCGAATCCAGAAAGACGACGGCCTGACTGCTGCGCACCCGCACCGCCATGAGGAACCGATCCCCGGAGCGGTAGCTCAGCCCGACCGGATCGACCTCGTGCCCCTTGGCCGCGCGCACCCAGCCCTTCTCGGACAGGACCACGGTCACCGGCTCGCTCGGGGTCAGATCGATCTCGTCGATCGCCGCCGCGCTGGCCCGTGCGACCAGAGGCGAGCGCCGCGGGTCGCCGTGTTTCTCGGCATCCGCCGTGATCTCCTCGGAGATCAGACGCTTGAGCGCAGACGCGTCACCCAGGATGGCTTGCAGCCCATCGCGCTCCTCGGCCAATTCGGCCTGCTCGGTGCGGATCTTCATCTCCTCCAGACGCGCGAGCTGACGCAGCCGGGTGTTCAGCACATAGTCCGCCTGGGCCTCGGAGAGCGCGAACCGCTCCATGAGCACCGGCTTGGGCTCGTCCTCCGTACGGACGATGCGAATCACCTCGTCGATGTTGAGAAAGGCGATCAGCAGACCGTCCAAGAGGTGCAGACGCTCGAGGACCTTGTCCAGACGATGTTGCGAGCGCCGCCGGACCGTCTCGGTCCGGTAGATCAGCCACTCGACGAGGATGTCGCGCAGCGTCATGACCCGCGGCCGACCGTTCAGCGCGATCACGTTCATGTTGACCCGGTAGCTGCGCTCCAGGTCGGTCGTGGCAAAGAGGTGCGACATCAGCCGTTCGACATCGACGCGATTCGAACGCGGCACGATCACCAATCGGGTCGGAAACTCATGATCCGACTCGTCGCGGAAGTCCTCGATCATCGGTAGCTTCTTGGCGTTGAACTGCTGCGCGATCTGCTCCTGCACACGGCTGCCGGAGACCTGATAGGGCAAGGCAGTAATGACGATCTCCCCGCGCTCGACCGCGTAGACGGCACGCTGCTTCAGACTCCCGCCGCCGGTCCGGTAGATCTTCGCGAGATCCTCGCGCGGGGTGACGATCTCGCCCGCGGTCGGAAAATCCGGCCCCGGAACGAAGCGCATGAGCTCTTCGAGGGTCGCGTCCGGATGATCGAGCAGATGGATGCAGGCCCGTGCGACCTCGCGCAGGTTGTGCGAGGGGATATCGGTCGCCATGCCGACTGCGATCCCGGTCGCGCCGTTGAGCAGCAGGTTCGGCAGACGCGCCGGCAGCAGCTTCGGCTCCTCGAGCGTCCCGTCGAAGTTGGGCTGCCAGTCGACCGTGCCCTGATCGACCTCGGCAAGCAGCAGGTCCGCATAGGGCGTGAGACGCGACTCGGTATAGCGCATGGCCGCGAACGACTTGGGATCGTCCGGCGAGCCCCAGTTGCCCTGCCCGTCCACCAGCGGATAGCGATAGCTGAAGGGCTGCGCCATCAGCACCATCGCCTCGTAACACGCCGAATCCCCGTGCGGATGGAATTTACCCAGCACGTCGCCGACGGTGCGCGCGGACTTCTTGAACTTGGCCGCCGCCGAGAGCCCGAGCTCCGACATGGCGTAGAGGATGCGCCGCTGCACGGGCTTGAGCCCATCGCCCACATGCGGCAGCGCACGGTCGAGGATGACGTACATGGAATAGTCCAGGTACGCCTTTTCGGAGAAATCCTTCAGCGGCAGGCGCTCGAGGCCCTCCGCGTTGTAGGTCGTGGTTTCCGTCATGCCGTCGTCTTGCGCTCACTGAATCCGCGGTCGCGCATGATGCGGCAAGAAGCGGCTCGGGACAAACCCGAGCCGGGGGGACTGGAAGGGATCGTTATGTAAAGCTTTCCATAACGGACCAGTACAGTCACACTGCGACGACGCATGAAGGTCTGCAATGGATCGGACACCTGACCCTCTTTACGTCGGCGGCTGAATAGTCGGTCCCCAAAATGCCCGCATCGGCTCAACTTGGCGCCACTTCCGAGTCACGACTGATGGCAACGGTTCAACACGTGAGCAGAGAGGAGCCTCCATTTTCGGGTATTATCTTCTCCAATAGCCTAGGCGACGAGAAGACTGAGGCTCCCCATGTCACAGCACCTGAGAGCGATCTAAGAGGACGGCGTGTTTCGCCCGCTGGAGCCGGTACGGCTCGCCGAGCATCAAGAAATTACCCTGGTCCTGGAAACCACCGAAAATGTGGCGAGCGCGGCCGACGACGAGAGGCCGATCTGGGAGGTCGCGGCGGCTTTGGCGCGTGACATCCCGGCGGATGCGTTGAGCGCCCTTCCCGCCGACGGCGCAGCCCAGCACGACCACTACCTATACGCCGCCCCCAAGCGAGGCTGATGCGCCGCGTCTTTGCCGATACCTTCTACTGGATCGCCCTGCTCAATCCCGGGGACCAGGCGCACGACCTTGCAGTCAGCGTCAGCAAGAGAAATAGGGGACGTACCACGGAATCGTGCACCCCAAGGATCGGAGTCTCCCATTGCACGCCCTCCGCAAAAACGTCCTCCTAACAGGTGGCCGTGAGAACCCATTCGGACCAGCGTAGCCGGGGGTTCGGATCGGCGGCTTACACGCGTTGACGCACGGCCTCCGCTCGGGGCAAAAAATATGCTGTGTCGTGCGGGTCATCGACCAAGAGTGCGGGACGAAGCTTGCTCTTGCTCAGATCAGAGAACGGAAAGCGGAGTATCGCTACTTGTCCGGCTGCAAATAGGCCCACGCCTCGTCCTCCTCGGGTTTGTGAGAGGGAAAGGGGTCATGGAAAGGGGTCAGAGCCCCGGGAAAGGGGTCAGAGGGGTCAGAGCCCTTTTCCTATGCTATCGCGCTCCACCCTACGCGGGCTCAGATCCAGTTCTCGACCATCAATCCATCGACCCGCTGGAATTCGCCCAGGTTATTGGTGACCAGCGTGCAACCGAGATAGTGGGCATGCGCAGCAATCAGGAGGTCGTTCGATCCGATGGGTGTCCCTTTCACCTCCAACGCATGGCGAATCTCGGCATAGACCCTGGCTGCCTCGTGCGGCCAATCCAGCACCAGGCAGTAAGCCAAGAAGTCCGTCAAGGCCGCCGTATTGTCCTCCCGTTGCCGACCCTTGCAGACGCCGAATCGCAGCTCCGCCAAGACGATGGCGGAGATGCCCACCTCTCCGATCGCCACGCGTCGCAGTCGAGCCTGCACCTGCGGCGGATGGTACTTCATGGCGTAGATACAGGTGTTGGTGTCGAGCATCCACCGCATCAGAGGGTCTCTCTGGTTTGAGGAAGCGGATCGTCGATGGTGTCCGGAAAATCCGCCGAGAGCCGTCGTCCTCGTGCGAAATAGTCATCCCAAGAGCGCGGCTTGGGCGTCAGGACGATGCTGTCCCCCTCCCGGCGAATCAGCACCTCCTCGGCATCGATCTCGAGGTCGCGGGGCAACCGAACAGCCTGGTTGCTCCCGTTGCGGAATAGACGTGCGGTGCGTTGCCGGAAAGTGTCGGATGCGGATGAAGGAGGCCGAGGGTCGGTCATGGGATCTCCAGATACCTATGCGACAAGCATAGGTCGAGTCTAGGACTTCTGTCGTTGGGACGCAACCGCGCAAAGCCGTGAGCGAGCATCAATCTGCCCCTTCCCACGAAAAGGGGTCGGAGCCTGAGGTATTACCAGGAAAATGACAACCTGATCATAACTTTGAATAGCATTATTGGCGCGGATTGTGTACCTCGGGGCCATGTACCTCGGGGTCTTTCCTTGTGACTTTCCAGAGAGTCCGGCCTGGGGGAAACCAGTGGCGCAAACCGGGGACAGACCCAGAGGTATCGCCACGAATTCATCCCCCGGCGGCACCGTCGGCAAGCAAGCCGTCATGATCGCTCGCAACCCATTGGTCCGGTGGCGCGATGGTCGCGAACAGCTCATCGAGCACATCGCGGGTACTGTCGAGGAGGAGCAGCAGACGCGCGAGGAAGATCCGCGAGTAAACGCGGCGCTTGCCGTTGCCCGGATGCAGCCGGCGGTGGACGCCGGCGCGCTCGGCCGCGGTGCCGATCAGCCAGAGCAGAAAGGCGGCCAGCGAGGCGATCAGCACCAGCACCGTGAAGCGTTCGGTGCCGCACGAGCGGCTGCGCTCCATGCCTTCGCCGAAGTGCAGGTTCTTCATGTCCCGGAAGCTCTGCTCAATTTGCTTGCGCTGGGCCTAGAGCCGCACCAGCCGCTTGGCCGGCCAATCGGCGAAGCGAGTCGAGGCCACCAGCAACCAGGGCTCTTTGTGGGCGCTGCGGGCATTCTGCGTGCTGGCCTTGGAGCGTGCGCGTTTGCCGAAGGCGGTCTTGCCGCGACGGCCCTTGGGCGCTCGGCGCACCAAGGCGAAGACGGCGCGCAGCGGATTGCTGCGAACCCACTCGCCTTCGCCGAGCGCCGTCGGGGTGGCCGTTGCGCGCTTGAAAAGCGTCTTGCAACTGCTCCAACAATGTCGCGAGACGTGTGCGGTGAATGGACTACAGCAACGGATCGAGGCAGCGGTGTAAGATGGTTCCGACATGCACGGGAGATCTCCTGGTGGGTTTTGTCGCTTTCCAGGGACAACGACCTCCCGCGCATGCTCCATTCCGTGCCAATAATGCAATTTAAAGTATTGATAAGAGTGTAATTTTCTTGGGGATACCTCAGGGACTTACCACGAATATGTAAGCGGCAGCTAGTTCGCCCCGAGACCGCGTAACGACGGTGGTATCGTCGCCAACGGCAGGAAGAGCGTCAGCGGCGAGTCGGGCAAGGCGATGAAGCTGTGGTGACGGTAGAAGGCTGCTGCCGATTCGTCCTTCGCGTCCACCACCAGACTGAAGGCGGCGATCTCGGAGCGGGCGGCACGTTCGAGCGCGTCGGCCAGCAGCGCGCCGCCGAGGCCCTGCCCCTGGAAGCTCCGATCGACTGCCAAGCGCCCCATGCGCACGGCCGGTACCGAAGGATAGCGCGGCAGCTTCTTGGATGTCGTGGCCGGGAGGTCGGCCAGCAAGATGCTCGCGGATGCCAGGGTGTAGTACCCCGCAATGCGCCCCTCTTGGGTGAGGGCCACGAAGGATGCGGTCACCCTGCGGCGAATATCCTGGGTGATCTGGTGGCGAAAATAGCGATCCAGCGTTGCCGAGGCGCTTTCGAAGGTTGTGCGGTCATGTGCGGCTTCGAGCGGTACGATGCAAAACGGCGCGCCGCTCACTCGGCGGCCACCAACCTACGGCGACGCTCGAAAGCACGCTCCAGGGAAGGGGTGGGCGGTGGCGGTGACAACAGGGCCTCCGCAAAGCGTTGCGAATCGGCCTGCGATAGCCGGATGACTTCGGCCTGCTCGATAGCGCGCTGGGCGGCCTCTTGGACGGCCGAAACCACGAAGTCGGTCATGGTGCGACCCTGGATCTCCGCAGCACGCTTGAGCATCGCGTGCAGCTCGGTGCTGATTCGGGCCTCAAGGCGGGCGGTTGAAGTCGCTGATGGCATAAGATATTCCTCCTTCTCCTAATGTACGGCAGATTGCCGCAAAGTTCCATCGCTCTAATCTAGCCCGCGATCGGGTCGGGCTGACGGGATTGCGCCCGTCAGCCCTCCCACACCCCCGGACATGCGGTTTTCCGCATCCGGCGGTTGAGCCCAGCGGGCTTAGCCCGCAAGCGTCCACGGTAGAGTGAATCCGTGTCGATTCAATGTTGCGGTTTTCAACGCTTGGTTGACGACGATATGACGCGCCATGAACCAGGCCCCGCGCCGACAGCCGGCCACCCCGAGCGCGCGTCCACGCACGCCGAGGCGCCGCAGCGCGGTGAAACCTGGGGTCGCGGTAGGGACGGAGGTTACCCCCCGCCCCCCGCACAGATCCGTACGTGCGGAATTACCGTACGGCTCCTGCCTCGGGTCATGACGCGAAGCGAACCGTCGGGTAGGGGTGAGCCAGTTTCACCGACGGTAGATATTTTCGAACCAGCCTGTTACACCTCGACCAAGGCATCCGGTGCTTGTGACTGCGCCGCATCAGGGACTGTCGCCAGGCGCGGGTGACCTCCGCTCGGAAGCCGTCCAGGCGTTTGAGATTGCCCGGCACCGCGTGGTAGTTGAAGTAGCCTCCGATCCCGGACCGTGGGAATCCCCAACGGGCGCTCGCTGCCATCCGGCTTGGGTATCCAAACCCGACGCACGCCATCCGCGCGATACGTCTTCTGTTCCAGTTCCTCGCGCAGTGTCGCCAAGTACCGATCAACTTCCACCACATGCCACCCCTGCTACCCCGGAAGAACCGGCGAGACGCTCTCGTTGTCTGGTCCCGCCGACGGCGGCCTTCCCCTTCTGACCACAGGGTCGGCTTCTTCGATGAAGTGACGAGGCTACATCCAGGTTCGCTTGCGCTGCGGCCTGCGGTTTTGCACCCGCGAAACTCACGACCCTTGGTTACCCAAACGCCGCTCCGGGGCACTACAATGGTGTACGAGCAACTCCATTGGCTGGACTTCAAACGGCAAGTTAATCAGCCTTTTACGGCGTACGGTTAGGTCTTGACTTATGCCTTTTCCGAGCTATTTTTGGAGTCATGGCCAGACCCCTGCGACTCGAGTTTGCCGGTGTGCTCTATCACGTCACTTCGCGCGGTGACGGACGGGAGGACATTGTTCGAGACGTCGGTGACCGGCAGATGTTTTTCGATGTGCTCGCAGGCGTGTGGGAGCGATTCAACTGGGTCATCCACGCAGACTGCCTGATGACCAACCATTATCATCTACTCGTCGAGACACCGGACGGCAATCTCTCCAAAGGGATGCGCGAGCTCAACGGCGTCTACACGCAGCGCTTCAATCGGGTTCACCAACGTGTCGGGCATGTCTTTCAGGGACGCTACAAGGCCATCCTCATTCAGAAGGAGGCGTATCTCCTGGAAGTCGCACGATACGTGGTGCTGGCCTTGATCATCGTCCGGTCCAACTGCTTGCGGTCCCTGCGTAGTCAGGGCTTCCAGCCCTGATTCTGTCAGGCCAGGATGGCCTGACTACGCAATTGGTGGCCGATGTGGGCGAACGGATGATCGAGGCCCGCGCATGGTTCGCTCGCCGGAAGACTATCCCTGGAGCAGCTATCGGGCGATGATCGGCGAGGACGCGGCCCCGGAATGGGGCTCGAGACGCACGCGATCCTCTCGGCGTTCGGTCGGACGGAAGCGGAAGCGGTCGTGGGTTACCGGTCCTTCGTGGCCGCCGGCAAGGGGCAGCCCTCGCCTTGGGAGTCCGTCAAGCAGCAGGTCTTTCTCGGCTCGGAGGCCTTCGTCGAGGCCATGCAACGGAAGATCCCGCAGGACCGGGATCTGCGCGAGGTCCCCCAAGCCAAACGTCGGCCGGTTCCACGTGCGTTGCCGAATTACGAGCGGGCGCATGCGGATCGCAATCAGGCGATCAAAGCCGCCTACGCGAGCGGCGGATACACGATGCAGGAGATCGGTGACTATTTCGGGCTGCACTGCTCGCGCATCAGCAAGATCATTCGCGCTGCACCCGAGCTGACCGGCGAGGCCCAAGTCGGGACCTGACACCGCCTTACACGCAGTAGGCACGGAGGTTTTCGCTGGGGAAGCACCGCATCCTCTCGCGCTGCCAAGTGGCAGCGATCTCCGGTTTCAGGTTGCCATGGCGGAGGTGATCCGTCAGCGCCGAGCATCCACACAACACAACTGATATGAGGTGGCCCATGATTCGTTATGACCAAGACATCATCGCCTGGGCCAATGAGCAAGCGAACCTGCTGCGTGCCGGGCGCTTCGATCAGGTCGATATCCTGCATTTGGCCGAGGAGATCGAGGACGTGGGCAAAAGCGAACAACGCGAATTGGCAAGTCGCATGAGCGTGCTGCTGGCGCACTTATTGAAATGGGATGTTCAGCCCGAGCGTCGCGGTGCGAGCTGGGAGTGTACCATTCGCGAACAGCGCCGCGCGTTGCAGCGCCGACTGAACAAGACTCCGAGCCTGCGCCAGTGTCTCGAGGATGCGGAGTGGTGGGAGGATGTCTGGCTCGATGCCCGCACCGAGGCGAGTCGAGAAAGCGGCATCGGCTTCGAGACCTTTCCCGCGAGCTGCCCCTGGAAGCAAGAAGAGATCCTGCATGGTCATTCGACCTGAACTGAGGTTGAGAAAAAGGTGAAAGATTTATTATCCCGCTACTCATTCTGGATCGGCCCGAATGCGGCAGGTGCATGCGGCGCAAGCCGACGATGGTGAACCCCGCCGGATCGCGCAATGATCGACCTGCGCCGCCGGGGAATCGACTCGAAGCCTTGAGAGTCGATCGGGATGGCCTCGATCATCCCTTCGCCCACAGCGGCCACCGAATGCGTCGTCAGGCCATCCTGGCCTGACGGAATCAGGGCTGGAAGCCCTGACGACGCAAGGATCGCCAGCAGCTGGACCAAACGATGATCAAGGCCATCGGGGGCCTTGATCATCGTTTCGCCCATAACCCTAATCAAGCGTAGGGCATCACAACGTATGGTTTTGCAAATCCGAATGTTACGGCTACGTTACTTTACATTTCTTTACTTGAAACCGAAATCATACATGAATTAGTTTGTGTACGAGCATAATGCTCGGATATTCTGAACGGCACACGAAGGAAACGCTTCGCCCCCTAAACATAAAGAAAAGGATCAATCAAATGAATAGGGTACAACTTGTCACGGTGATCATCTTGGGGGCAGTTACCCTGTCCTCAAAGGTATCCTCTGCTCCTCCTGAAGGCACGGTTTCAATGCCGGTGGATCTGATTGCAGCGCAATCTCTGAGTACTGAGACTTACTGGTCCTCGGAGCGAATGGAGAAGGCGCTCCCGGTCGTGCTTCAAAGACGACCCGACACCGACAGCCAATCAATGCAGTCGACCGAGGTCTTTGAAACGCATTCCGATCCACCGATCCTCATCCCGGGCCGCCCCCCCATTTCCGAGGATTCGGATTTCGAGACGTTTGATACCTCGGCCATCGCACTCGACAGCGCGATGCCGAACCAAATTCAGTCAACCTTCGGCTCCCCACCAGCGAATCCTCAGGATGGGCCTTACCCCCCTTTTCAGCGCTGGAGCATGCAGGGTTCCTATCAGGTATGGCCTAGATCCATTCACGGAAAGCTCTTTCTGACGCTGGACGGAAAAGATCGCGTCTGCTCCGCAACCGTGATCGGACGCAGTGTAATCGCAACGGCTGCTCATTGCGTGAGCAATGGGCGGGGACTTGGGGAACAAACTTCCTTTTCTGTCCGGGCTACAACCAAAGCGGACCTCTAAATGGAATAGGCTGCTGGGCGACGAGGGGTGTCTATGCGGCCAACGCTTATCATTTCAGGGGCGACTACGATTATGACTACGCCTGCCTGATCACCAACCCGACCGGAGACGAGCGCTTCAGCGCAATCGGGGATATCACCGGTTATTCCGGACTGACCTACAACTGGCCGTCATCCCAATTGACGATCGCCTTCGGTTACCCTGTAGCGGCTCCTTTCAATGGCGATGTCATCCAGCAGATTGCCTCGGTCGAGTGGTACGAGACCGATACGACGCCGGGCGATCAGGCGTCGAAATATATCGGAGGCGATCTTACCGCCGGTGCCGACGGAGGCGGATGGTTCCTGAGCTGGAGGCATCCTACGGCCGAGTTTCCGGATACCGACAACAATCGATTCACCGACCCTGCCGGGGCGATGAATGGCCCCTTCCTGAATGGCCTCACCAGTCACCGGCGGTGCCGTATGAACTGCAGCAATCCTCCATCCGCCGGGGCGGGTGAATTCTGGCAAGAGATGGGTTCGCCGGTTTTCCGCAGCACCGAGTCCGATAACCAAGATGCATCCGACATCTTCAACGCATGCCTGAGAAACCAGTAACACAGAGTCCCCTGTTCGCGTCATTTCAAGGATGAAGATGCTTGGCCCCAGCAAAGGACTCGCGCGTGGAGCGCTCCCGGACCGCGGCGGCCGGGAGCACTCGATTCAGGGTGCGGGTAACCGCAGAGGTGTCGGGGTCCTCGGCAGCAGCAGTGGACCTTCGACGCGAAACCTGCGAAGGGCGGAATCGAGCCGTCGCGAGCGGTTTAGGCGAATCTTATGATTTCGAACGTGCAAATCGAGACTCCGGTGGCCATCGGAGGTGTCGGCGGGTGCGGAACGCGCCTTATCGCCGAGATGTTGATGCGGGTTGGGTTCTTCCTCGGCAGCGACCTCAACGAATCTCTGGACAATCTTTGGTTCACGCTTGCATTTAAACCGCGCCCTGTGCGGTATGCGATGTTTTTGGATGGGATCGGCCCCGGCGGATTTCAGAGCCACTGGAGCCGGCGCGGTTTAAAGTATTAAAAAATATAAAATTTTAAACCGCGTCCCCCGCTAAGGGTCGTGGATTCACCAACCTTCGAGCTCACTCGAAAGTGAGCATCTCGCTCTGGACGCGGTTTAGAGGGCGTCCGGGACGGCACGGGATGCCCGACGTCCTCCTCACTGCGGCATACACTCCGGCTCACGCCCCGCGGCACGGGCCTGCCGATAGATCTCGACGGCCTGCTCCATGCCCGTGTCCAGCTCCTCCATGCGCGTGTCGTGGGAGGGGGGAGAGGAAGGCCAACGGCTGACCCCGCCGGCGGCGGCCATGTTCCGCCAGAGCGCAACGCCGGCACGGGATCGAAGCCGGCCTGCGCCATCAGATCGCGGCCGATGCGAGCCGCCTCGCGCTCGTGGGTTCGGCTGTAGGGCAGCAGCAAACCGCACTTCGCCCCGATGCCCAGCGCCCCGCGCAGCACCTCGTGCTTGCGACTTCCCGGCTCCTCGGCGAACAGATCCACCAGCATCAGCCCGCCCTGGACCGCAAGCTCTTGGGTCAAGCGCTCGTTGGAGTGGTCCGCCAACACGTGCGCGATCTCGTGGGCGATGACGGCAGCTGGTCGGGCGCGTTGCCGGGGTCAGCAGAGCGAACCCCGGCATCCCCGGCGTTGCCCCCGCTGGGCAGGGTGTTGTTCCAACCGTATCTCGTCACGAATTGGAATGAATGACTCGGTTATCCAGCAGTATTCGCTAATGCATCGATGCGATAGCCCTGACATGGATTCACATTTCTTTACTGTAAAGCGGCAACCCGTTCGTTTAAATTATGCATCGCATGGGCCAGGCCAATCGTATCACATCAGAGCACACCGATATTAGGAAAGCGTGATGCGATTGCCCTAGACTTAGTAGGGTCTACTTCAGCAATCGAGACGAGCAGGCTGGCTTAACTTCAGGCAGAAATTGTCCTGATCTTGGCGCCCACTTCACTTATGTAATACTTGAGGGCCGATGATATGACCCGCAAAGCGTCTTTGTTGCATGCCGATCCGATTCACTTCTCGCCGATTTATCTTAGCGCAAACACTGTTTCCACAGAAAAGCTGCTCCCTTTTTATCGCTTTTTGAATATTTTTTTTCCGAAGATCGATTCCAGTCTAGTGAAGAAGATCATGGATATGGAGCGGCACGGCGAGCGACTGAAAGCAAACAGTTCTCCGGAAGAGCGGGAAAAGCTGATCCGGCAGATGAACTGTCTGAGTGTGAATATACAGCTGACGGTCAGTGATGAAGAAGAAAAGATAATGGAAATGTCTGTTCGCATTGTGCCCAGTGAAGTGCTGGAACGGGCGCAGCAGGGAAGGAATGATCTGATTCATTGTCCTCGCTTGAGCGATGATCTTGAGAAGCTGGTCGTCAAGTTGATCACAAAAGAGGTTAGTAGCCGGTTTGCGACTAAACTAGCGGACGGCTTCCAAGCGCTGACGGGGTTCAGGCAAGTGCCATCTTTTATTACCCAACTGCTTGAGATCGGGGCTCTCCCGTATTTCAGGAGAACGTATGGGTTATTTAAAAACAGGTATTTAAGCCAAATGCAACCGTACATGCGAACCCCGAAATTTGGACAGGTGTTCGAATACGGGTACGGCCACGAATGGCGCTAAGTTAGGCGCGCGCATTTTATAAACAATGAGCTGCGCGGGTCGCAGATGCGCGAAAAGACGAGAAGCCACCGTCGCGAGCCTGGAAAGCCGGGTGCGATGCCTAGGCTCAACAATCTCTTCATGGACCAAAAGGTAAGCAGTCAGGTCGGGGCTCCCTTGTTTGGCCCCGCGCAGATGGTGCACTGCCGGCGGAGAGGCGGAGCCTAACCCCTTCGGGAATGGTACACATGCGAAACGTGGTAAGCCCGATCGCCCCCGCAAGGACGGTGGACAGCGGCCCGCAAGGGTCGACCCGCGGGCGAGCGGGTAAAGGAAGCCGGAGGACTACCGGCCAACACCGCTTAGACGGATCGACATCCCCAAGAAAAAACGGAAGGCCTTTTTGCACATCGGCAAAAACTGCCGGGGCCGATCCCATCCAAAAACATCGCATACCGCACTGGGCGCGGTTTAAGTGCAGGACTGCGGACGCGATGTGCCTGTTGCCGACCCGACCTCGCGTGACCCCGCTTACCCGATAGCTTCGATCGGTCTTGCATTCCCAACAATAACGATTATCATTTGCTTTAAGGGAGGGCTCCCATGCCCTGCCCCGTCATCCCGATCACCTGATCGGGTCACCACGCCCTTGCCGGCGTGTTGACCCTGGAGCCATGGTCATGCGCGCGCTTCTCGTCAGTACGGTTGCAACAGGTGTCCTCCTGCTCGGTTTGATGGGCGCCCACACCGCGACACCTCCGCCCGGCGCCTCGTCCGCGCTGGATCGCACACCCGCTGCACGGCACGCCGGCCCGAACGCGTTGCCGGTGATGGGCCGCGCCGCCGAAGCGCAGAGCGCCTCATGAGCGCCGGGGTCGAGTGCGCCGAGCATCCCGGGAGGTCGCTGCCGGGGCCCGACAGCCAAGACGCCGTCTTCAGCGCCGAGCTGTTCGACCCGGCCGGGGAGCTGTGCATCCTGCATCGCGGCCGACTGTACCGGCTGCGCGTGGCCGGCGCCGGTCACCTCGAGCTCGTCGGGCCGAAGGGATCTTCGCGGTCAGCCCGTGTCTCCTGACGGATCGGCGTTATCCACAGCGATGCCCGAATGCCAAAGGCCGCCCGCGCGTTCGCGCCGACCGCCGGGTTTACAGCCGGGTGCGCGGCGAGCCGATCCGGATCCGCAGCAGCGTGCGCGGCGCCATCCGGGCATGATTCAGCCTGGGCCATGCTCTACTATCCAATGAGCAACGGCCGCTCGATCGACGAGATCCTGCGTCTGGTGAAGGCCATGCAGACCTCCGACGCCTACAAGGTGGCCACACCCGAGAACTGGCAGCCGGGCGAGCAGGTCATCGTCCCCCCGCCGGGCAGCGTGGAGGAGGCGAACGCACGGGTCGCGAGCGGCGAGTACGACTGCGTGGACTGGTACTTCTGCAAGTAATCGCTCTGAGCCTGCGCATCGGGCTGGAATGACGCGCACAGCCCCGGCCGACAGGTCGGGGCTGTTGCGTTCGGGCGGTGAAGCCGCGAACAGGGTATCGCCGAATTGGCGAACGAACTCTTCGTTGATGAAGGCCAGCGGCGGCCATCCCGGGGGTGTGCCACAGACACACCTCGCCGAGCAGGCGCAACGTCTTGGGCTGCCCGGACCATGACGATCGGCGCGTTCCCCGGCAACATCCCAAGTCCGTCACCGTCGCTCGGGGCACCTCGCGGCCCTCCCGCCGAGGCTCGGAAATGGCAACAGTCCGGTGAGGAAGGTCGGGGGCTGCCCGTCCATCACGGCAGGGCCGGGCTTACGCCTCATCACTGCACGGCGGTTCCGCCAAGGGCAGGCGGACGTGGAAACAGGTTCCGACTCCGACCTCGCTTTGCACGTCGATCCGTCCGCGATGCTGCTCAATGATCGAATAGCAGATGGACAGACCGAGCCCGGTGCCCTGCCCGATCGGGGAGCGAGTATAGAAGGGATCGAAGATCCTGAGGAGGTCCGCCGCGTGGATGCCGACCCCGGTGTCGCTGATCTGCACCGAAACCTCGTCGCCGTCTTGGTCGACCGCGATGGTGAGCCGGCCGCCCGCAGGCATGGCCGCCATGGCATTGAGCAAGAGATTGATAAACGCCTGCTCGAGCAGACTCGGCACACCGCGCGCCCGCAACGGCCGATCGCCGACCTGCATCTCGACCTCGATACGCGCGATCTGCGCCTGATGGCTCACGACCGAAAGGGCCTGCTTCAGCAGGGCAAGCGGCTCCACCAGGGTCATCTTCTCCACGGCGCAGGGGCGCGCGAAACGCAGGAGATTCTCGATGATCTCGGATGCCTTGCCGACACCTGCGATCGTCTTCTCGACACATTCGCGTTGCAGCTCCGGCTCCAAGGAGTCGTCGAGCAGAAACTGGGCCGCCGAAGAGCAGACCGCCAGCGGGTTGCGGATCTCATGGGCGATCCCGCCCGCCATCACGCCCAGTGCCGCCAGCTTCTGGGACCGCAGCAGCTCGGACTGCATCCGGTAGCGCTCGGTCAGATCACGACCCGCCGCAACCATCCCGATCAGGGTTCCGTCCTCGCTCGACATGGGCGCAATGGTCCAGGATACGGCGAGCCCCTCACCCGATGCCGTGCTCAGCGTCCACTCCTCGCTCAGACTGCCCGGCAACACCGTCACCCGGGACAAGGCCATCTCGACCTCCGGGCGTTCCGTCTCCGGAAAAAGCTCCGAGAATCCGCGGTGCATCACGACGTCCGCCGGGTAGCCGGTCAAGCGTGCGGCCGCGCGATTCCAACTGAGGATACGCCCGTCGGTGTCGGTGGAGACCAGGAGATCGCTCGCACTCTCGACCACGCTGGCGAGATGACGCTCGACCTCCGTCTTGGCGTGGAGCTCGCGATTCAAGCGACGGGTGCGCGCGTTCAGCCCTTCAACCTGCGCAGCCTGTCGCCACAACAGCCAACCGGCGCCCCAGATCAGGACCAGAACCGTCGCGAGAAAGCCGAGATGACCGATGCGCAGCTGCATGACGCCGGCGCCGATCGCCGTTCGAAAGGGCTCGTACGGCAGCGACACACGGATCCCGCCGCGCACGCTCCCGATCCTGTAGCCGTCTCTCTCGTGACAGGCCAGGCACGGCTTCTCCGTGATCAACGCACCCATGAATCGAAAGGTCTCGTGTCCACCCTCCTCCTCCGCCAGGCCAGCGTACTCGTGCGCACCCGCCTCGAAGGCTACCAGGGCTGCGCGCTCCCAATCATCCGCGGCATTCAGTGGATTCAGCGGCTCGAGACTGGTGATCTTGAAGCGAACACCCTCGTAGTCGGCCGCCATATCGGAGAGGAGCCGGGTCATGTACGCCGGATTGATCTTGGTCAACTCCACCCCGTCGCGGGTCACGACATCGCGCGCCGGGTCATCCAGATAGGGGTTGGGGGCGATCAGGTCGGTCACGGGAACATAGACGCCGTTGTGCAGCGCATTCCAACGGCGCGTCAGCACCAACTGCTTGAAGAAGGTCACGCCCATCTCGTGTGCGAGATGCCGATGATGGCCCTCGACCCGACCGGCACTGAGCGCGAAGGACAGCAGGGTCGCCCCGATCAGCAGGGCCGACAGGAACCCGAGGAAGATCACGATCTGTCGTTTGAGGCTCACGTCGAGGTCCGTCAAGGCCGAGCGAGGAGCGTCCCCGCCCAGGAGCAGGCCCGACCGCGGGCCTTGATCATCGTTACCGTGCCCCCCGCTAAGGGTCGTGGATTCACCAAACTTCGAGCTCACTCGAAAGTGAGCATCTCGCTCTGGACGCGGTTTAGGTCGCCGGCCGCACCCCCGGGTACGCCGGAGTCTCGCGTCCGGTCGGGGAACCCAAGATGCCTGGACGAAAGGATGACCAAGGCCCGACAGCGCACCGCATGGCCAAGCGCAGCCTGTATCGGTCGATACCTTACGCGGATTTCGGAAAGCGTTAAAACAAGTATCGTGTCCGATCGCTGCGTCGCAAGCGGTTCAGAAGGAAATCGAGCATAGGCGGCTAGCCTACGCGAACAGGGCTGCACTGCTCCAACAAAGAAATGTAAAGAGATCCCCGTCGCATCCCTCTAGGGTCAGGAGCCGACTCGGGCGCTCGCCTCCGCGATCGCGGCGCGAAGCGCGCCGTGATCGATGGGTTTGCGCAGCACGCGCGGCGCGTCCGGCAAGGCCTCCGAGCGAGAAGGCCGACGGGGTTTGGCCGGTCATCAGGATCACCTTCAGATCCGGAAACGCTTGCGCCAGCGCGGCGCACAGGGCAGCGCCGTCGAGAACGGGCATCGCCAGATCCGACAACACCAGGTCGAAGTCGGCATCGCGTCGCAAGCGATCGAGGGCGTCTTGGCCATTCTCGGCGAACGAGACCAGCATGCCGTCCAACATCAGCAATCGCCCGACCGAGTCCCTGACACGCGGGTCATCGTCGACGACGAGAACCCGCAGCAGGGGCTTGGTCGAAGGCGCGTTTGACGACGCTGTCAGGTCGAGCTGCTGGGATTCTTGGTGGTCGATCGGCATCAGGAGACGAAACTCGGTGCCCCGACCGACCTGCGAGGAGACGGCCAGACCCGCACCGGAGCGCATGACGAACTCCTGCACCATGAACATGCCGAGCCCATGCCCGCGTTGTTTGGCCTTGGTCGAGAACAGCGGCTCGAAGAGCCTCTCCAGGACCTCGTCGGCCATCCCGCAGCCGGTGTCGACAACGCGGATCTGGACGTACTCGCCCGGATCGAGTCGACCGACCGCCAGCGGGACGGGGGCATCCCACGCGACGGTCCGTGCGGCGATCAGCAGATCCCCGCCATCGGGCATCGCATCGCGCGCGTTCAGGACGAGGTTCAGCAACGCGGCCTGGAGGAACGCGGAATTGCTCATGGCCGCGAGTCCGGGCTCGAGATCCAGCCCGAGGTTGATCTTGGCCGGGAGGAGCTGTCTCAGGATCGTCACCAGCTCGCGAATCGTCTTCTCGAGCGCCACGCTCTCCGGCACGATGCCGCCTGCGCGACTGAGCGAGAGCATGCCCGAGGTGACGACCTTCGCTTGACCGAGCGCACTCTGGGTCTCTTCGATGACCTGTGCCACCTCGGGGTCGCCCTGCTCGCCGCTCAGGATGGCTTCGAGATAATAGAGGTTGGCGTCGATCACCCCGAGCAGGTTGTTGAAGTCGTGCGCCACGCCGCTCGCGAGATGACCGATGGTCTCGCGCTCCTTCGCGCCGATCAGTGCGGCCTGAAGTTGCTCTTCGTAGTGCGAAGCGACGATGCGCTGACCGATCAGCCGAACCAGTTCTCGGTCCGGACCCGACAGCGCGCGAAAGTCGGCGCGTCCCCAAAACCTGATCACCAGGGCACTGGCCCGACCGCCGGGTCCGGTCCACTGCAACGCCATGCGCACACAGGAGACGTAGCCTGCCTGCCGAGCCCCTTCGGGCAGCTGCGAGCCGACCAAGATGTGCGGGATACCGGGCTCCTGCGCGTCCGCGTCCAGCCCGACGCAGGCCGCGGGGACAGACCCGACTTGCGATCCATCGGCGTGCGGATAACGGGCGACCGCGCGATAGGTCCGGTCCGCTCCGATCGCTCCGATGTCGGCGGCAGCCATGCCCAGCCCCTCGCACCCCAACTGCAGGAGGGCGCGAAGCTCCTCGCTCGCCGGCAAGGCCCGGCTGGCGAGATCGACCAGCGATTCCAGGTTCTTGGTGTAGTGCAGCAGCACCGCCTCGAGCTCGCGCTTGCGCTCGGTCGCGGCCTGAAACTCGGTGATGTCTTCGACCATCCCGAGCGCCATGGGCCGATCCTCGGCCCGACCGGGCAGCAAGACGACCCGCAGATCACCCCACGCCATCGCCCCGTCGGCCTTGCGATAGCGCTTGGTCATTCGGTAGAGGTTGCGTTGTCCCGCCGCAAGCTCCCGAAACAAGGCAAGCTCCGTCGTCACATCGTCCGGACAGGTGAATTCGTCGAAGTGCATCCCGAGCAGATCCTGCGGGGCATAGCCGAGAAACTCGCCGAGCGCGCGATTGGCCAGATGCACTCGCCCGTCGGGATCCGCGATCGCGATCCCGATGGGCGCATTCTCGACGACCGCGCTCAGACGGGCCTCGCTTTGCGCGAGCTGCTCCTGCGCCCGATACCGCTCGGTGATATCGACATCCGTGCCACGGTAGCCGAGCAGCGTGCCGTCCTCGGCGACGACCGGAACGGCGTTGCTCAGGACCCAGATCGTCGAGCCGTCGGCGCAACGGATGGGATTGACGAGGTCGGTGAAGTGATCCAAGCGCGCGAAACCCGGCATGACCTCGGCCTTGACGCTGTCCCGCAACAGCTCGGGCACCAGATCGAAGAAGTGCTTCCGGTCGACCAGCGCCTCGCGGCGGTAGCCCCAGACGACCTCGACCGCCGGACTGAGATAGGTGTAGAGACCTTCGGCGTCGACCTCCCAGCTGACGATCCGGCTCTGCACCGCGAGCTGGTCATAACGCCGGTTGCTGTCGCGAAGCTCCGAGTAGATACGGGCGCGCTCGAACGCGCTCACCAGGATGCTGGCAAAGACCCGCAGGAAGCGGACTTCCGCCTCCGACCAGTCCCGCGGCGCCTGCACCGCATCGAAGCCGACGAAACCGATCAGGCGCTCATCCTGCAGCAGGGGCACCAGCACGAGCGACAGGATCGCTTGGAACTGCAGGGTCTCGCGCTCCCCCGCCCAGGCGTCCGGGAGCTCCGCCACCCGCGGGACCACGGCGGCCTGTCCGGACTCGAGAAGCTGCATCGAGGCGGAGAAGTGCTCGATCGGCATCTGCTGCAGATGCCCGATCATCGGCTCGATCCCCGGGGCGACCCACTCATGGCTGTTGCTCATGGTGTCGGCAACGCGATCGAATCGGAACACATAGGCCCGATCGGATCGGGTTAAGCCGCCGAGCCGCTCGAGGGTTCGGTTGATCAGCGGGTCGAGTTCCTCGTCGTAGACAGCGACGAAATCCGAAGCCAGCCCGAGGAGCTCGCGCTCGAGGGACTCGCGCCGCATCAGCTCGATCTCGGCCTCTTGGCGGACGGTAATATCCTCGTGGATACCCGCCATGCGCAGCGGCCGACCGTGCGCGTCGCGCGCCGAGACGCGCCCCTGATCCTGAACCCAGATCCAACGGCCGTCGTCGTGCAACATCCGCAGCTCGCAACGGTATTGGTCGGTCTCGCCGCCGAGATGCCGCGCGACCGCGCTCTCGGACCTCGCGAGATCCTCGGGATGACAGAACATCCGCCAGGTCTCGATCGTGGTCGGCTCGAGATCCTCGAGGCGGCGGCCGATCATCTCGGCCCAGCGCGGATTCACCGTCAATGCATTGGTGACGAGATCCCACTCCCAAGTCCCGACCTGTGTCCCGGCGATGATGTCGGCGAGACGGCGACGCTCCTCCGCCAGCGCCGACTCGGCGGCCTTGCGCTCGGTGATGTCTCGCCCGATCCCGACGATCGCGTCGACGCGGCCCTCCGCGTCGAGCACGGCGCGGTCGACCCATTGCAGCCACCGCCAACCCCGCGCCGTCTCGGCGCGTTGCTCGATCCGACAGGTGTAAGGCGGGTTCTGCAGCGCACGCATGGCCTCCGCCGTGTGTTCTCGGTCGTCCGGGTGGACGCGCGGCATGAAGTGATGGCCGATCAGCTCGGCCTCGTCGCGACCGAAGAGCCTGCAATAGGAGGGGCTGACATACGCGAATCGACCGTGCGCATCGGTGCGGACCACCAGATCCGCGATGTTCTCCACGACCAGACGATAGCGCTCCTCCTGCGCCCGCAAGGCATCCTCGACCGCGCGCTGGGCCGTGATGTCGAGACACGTCCCGGCAAGCCTCAGGGGCACGCCGTCGGCGGCGAAATGCACGCGGCCCTCCTCGCGAAGGATCCGCAGCACACCGTCTGAACCCAGCACCCGATGCTCCACGGCAAAAAGACCATCGGGGCGGGTGAGGACGGCCTCCATCTCGGCCCGAACCCTCGCCGCATCCTCTTCGGGCACAACCGCGTAAAACGCCTCCAGGCTCGGCGTGACGGCGTCGGGCGCATACCCGAGCAGTCGAAACGTCTCGACGTCCCAGGCGAGCCGGCCACTGACGTAATCGAAGTCCCAACTGCCGAGATGCGCGATTGCCTGCGCCTCGCGCAGCGACGCATCGCTCGCGGCCAACCGTGCGAAGCTCTCGGCGAGGCCGTTGGCCATGACCCCGAAGGCGTCGGTCAGTGCCCGTCCTTCGGCCAAGAGCCCGGGCGACGGGATGGGCAGGGTCTCGCCCGCGACGACCCGAGCGGGCACCTCGGCAGCGATCTGCACGAGCTGCTTCAACGGACGCACCAGCAGCACGGCGAATCGGTCGGCCAGCAGGATCGCGATCCCGGCGATCGCCAAGAGGAGCGTCAGCAGACGCAGCACCGTGCGCTGCAGCTCCTCGATCAGCGGGGCCGCACTGAGCTCGATCGACAGACCCGCGCCCACTGTCGGGTCGGTAAGCGGCAGGATCATGCGATAGCGCGCCTGCCGCCAGAGCGCCATCCGCGAGGGATGCCAATCCTCCGGCACGACGATCATCAAATCCTCCGCCGCGGTTCGGGCAACGCGCCGCTGCGACGCACCCGCGGTCGGCCCGATGCCCCCGAACAGCCCGATCGGACGCACCTCGAGCTTGGCGGACTCGGGCAGTGTGTTGCCGAAGAGCCGGGTCATCTCCTGTACATGGCTCAGGATCCGGGCCGCTTCGCTCGTGGTTGCGGGTGGGGCCCTGCCGAGATCGTGAATGGCGAGCACACCGAAAATCCTCAGACGATCGGCGAGATCCTGCTCCAAACGGTCCTTGAGATCGCGATTCTCCCAGGCAACGAGGAAGATCGACGGCAGCAGAAACCCGGAAAGGAAGAGCGTAAACAGCACCTGCCGGGCCGAGAGAATGCCGGGGCGGCGTCTCGCCGCGGCGACGACCATGATCACCAGCCCCGCCAAGGCCGCGTTCAGGATACCGTTCAGGGACTGCTTGACCGCGACCACCAGGGTCTGGTGCCAGACCATCCCCATGACCAGACGATAGAAGAGCAGAACCAGGGGGACGCCGAGCAAAGCCCAATAGAGCGCCACCGAGAGACCGAGCATCGGCACCTCGCGGGCGCGTCGTCGCGCGTGATCCCGATGCCAGCCCACGAAGGCCGCCTCGGCCAGAAAAATCAGCAACGCGAAGGGATGACCCCAAAGGAAATAGGTATAGACACCGGAGGCGGTCGCGACGATCAAGCCGGCGCGGGTCCCGAGCCAGACAATGGCCAAGAGCACGGCCACGGACCCGAAGAGGATGTCCAGACCGAAGAAGAGCGTGAGGTTGAAATGGTTGCCGGCCAGGGCGAGCACGGCCAGCAGGAGCGTGAGGGCAACGGTGTGGACCCGACTCATGGCAGCGCCGGGGCTAGCCGGGTCGGCGAGGCTGGACGGCTGTTTCACTCCTGTCGCTCCGCATTTGCTTGTTCTTGCACCTTTCCCTAGCGACATCCGGGATGCCCATGCCCTTGAGGGCCGGACCGAGCGGCCCGGCGCTACGGGACCGCGGCGCGGTCATCGCTCTGCGGATCCTCGACCCGCTGCGGACCCGGCGAGCGCACCGACGCGACGGGCGCACCGCCCGACTCGCTCTGATCCGGCCCACCGATCAAACGCTCGAGCGTCGCTTCGAGGCGTTCCGGGGCAATCGGCTTCTGCAGAATTGCATCCGCACCCAAGACTCGGCACATGTCCAGGACGTTGGTGTGGTGCCCGCGGACCACATCACCGCTCACCGCGACGATGCGCGTCGAGGGCGCGATTTGGCGCATCCGCTTGATCACCTCGAACCCGTCGAGCTCCGGCATGTAAATATCGACAATCAGCAGTGCAGGGGCAGTGTCTTCGCAGATCTGCAATGCGGTGCGTGCATCCGTGAAGGTCTCGCAGCGGTAACCCCAGGCCGTCACCATGCGTGCGATGGCATGCAGCATGCGTTGGTCGTCATCGACGACCATGATGGTTCCCCCGATCTCGCCCCCGTTGATGCGCCCGGTCGGCACGCTCGGCGCGCGCGAAGACTCCGGCTCCGGGTCCGGGTCCGGGTCCGGTTTAGACCCGGGTTCGGGATTGGCATCCGTCTTCGGCACGGAGAAGTTGCTCGCCAGCAACTCCGCTGTCATGGGCTTTCCGAACAGATAGCCTTGCGCGAAATCGACGCCTGCTTCAAGCAACAAGCGCCGCTGCGCCTCCGTCTCCACCCCTTCGGCAACCACCTGCAGCTCCAGCGTCTGACCGAAACTGATCATGGCGCGCAATAATTTCAGCGCTTTCGGTGAATCGAACATCTCCGAGACGAACGACAGATCGATCTTCAACGTGTCGAACGGGAGCTCGGCGAGCGCCCGCATCGAGGAATAGCCGATCCCGAAATCGTCGATCGCCAACGACACGCCCATCAGATGGATCTGAGCCGCCACGCTGCGCACGATGTCGGGATAGGCGGTTGCCGCGCTCTCGGTCATCTCGATCTTGACGGCGCAGATTCCCCGAGCCCGTCGACCAAGCGGCGCACCAAGACCAAGGCCCGTTCCTGCTGCAGGATCAGCGGCGAGAGGTTGACCGCGATGAAGGTCAGGCCCGACGCGGCAATCGTCTCGCGCGACTCGATCAGACGCTCGAACAGGGTCTCGGTGACCTCGTAGATGAGCCCGCTCGATTCGGCGAGCGGAATGAACTCGCCCGCACCGAGGATCTGTCCGCTCGGCAGCCGCAGGCGCGCGAGCACCTCCGCGCCCTTCAACCGCCCGTCGGCCGGCGCGACGATGGGTTGAAAATACGCGACGATACCGCCGCTCCGGATCTGCCATTCCAGATCCTGCCGGGTGATGCCGGCCCCGGCTTGCGGGTCTTGGTGCGGCCTTTGCGATGCCGCCTTGACGCCCCTCTGCAGGATTGCGGGAAGATCCTTCACCATCCGGGACTTGGAGACCGCCCCGAGGACCTCGATTCCGGTCGAGCGGGCGATGCGTCGCGCGGTATCGAGCAGATCGTCGCCATGTCCGGAAAGGAGAACGAGGGGAATCCCGGGTGGGTCTCCGACAGCCAGTGGATGACATCGATGCCGTTCTCCCGGCCCAGACCCAGATCGAGGAGGACAAGCTCGGGGGTATCGGACGCAAGCGCGGCCTTAAAGGAGGCGATCGACACGTGGAAATCCACGGCATGCCCGAACCGCTTCAGGAAACGTCCCAGAACGGCCTCGATTCGAGGATCGTCATCGAGACAGATCAAACGCATGGTGACTCTCCTTTCGGGACAAGACGTCGATCCCGACTCCTCGCCTGTCCTCGAGCGATGTGCGATGTCAGTGCACCCGGCGGAGTCAAAGCGCTTCGAGACAATAGCGCATTAGTCCAAGCCAAACTCGATTGCTGCAAGTAAAGATTTGTGAAGGGTTACCTGATTAAACCGCGCCAGCTCCAACAATCGTCGAGTCTGCCGGGGCCGATCCCATTCAAAAACATCACATACCGCGCTGGGCGCGGTTTAAGATCGACACATCAAAGGCACATCAAAGCGTTCGGCCGCCCCTTCAGGGCTTAGGCGATTTCCGGGAATGATCATCCCGGCCGTGCGTGTTGCCAATGCTTACCGGGCGACTAAAGTCGCCCCTACATGTTGGTCGATGCTTTCCCGGAAATCACCTTAAGATCCTTATCCCGGGGCGTCGCCCCGGGCTCGCGTGGCGAGTCCCGTTGGGGCATCGGAATCGGTCATTCGCTCTCGAGCCTCAGACGGTAGCCGTGGCCGCGTACCGGCCAAATCACGAGGGTGCCGATACCGCCGTCACGCAGCTTGCGCCGAATGTTGCCGATGTGGACATCGATCGTGCGGTCTTCCGGGGTCAAGGGCTCGCGGTGCAGCAGATGTGCGCGGCTCACGGCCCGTCCGTGCTGACGCATCAAGGTCTCCAGGATACGGGATTCCGTCTCGGTCAATCGCAGGGAGACCCCGCTGGACAGGTCGCTCAGGCTCTGGGCGCTCGGGTCGAGCCTCACCGTGCCCAGTTGGATCGACTCGTGACGGCTCGCCTCGAACGCGTGCCGTCTGAGGACGGCTCGGATGCGTGCGAGCAGCTCCTCGACCTGGAAGGGTTTGGTGATGTAGTCATCGGCACCGGCATCCAAGCCGACGATGCGATCTTGGAGATCATCGCGTCCGGTCAGGATCATGACGGCAGCGGGGGTGGAGCCGACGAGCTCGCGGGTCAGATCCATGCCGTCCTCAGCACCCAGATTGAGATCCAGGAGCACAAGATCCGCGCCCTCGTGACGATAGAGTCGGCGCATCTCGGATCCGTTGGCGGCGACCGACACCGCGTAACCCGCGCGCGTCAGATGACGCGCAAGGACACGACCCATGCGCGGGTCGTCTTCGACGACGATAATGGTGGCAGGAATATTCGTCTCTCCTTGAAGGCCGGCATCGACGGCGCCGGTCAAACAAACCGCGACCTGCGTGCCCAGCACAATGCCCTCGAGCGTCGCCCGGGTCCACGCCGGGATCGCTGCACCCGGACTGGATCTCGACGGCCGGCCGGGCTGCAAGGCTCGCGGCAGCGGCCTCGACACATTTCTCCACAAATCTTGTCTCAAGTCCTTCGAATTTCTATGCCTACCATTAGAATTATAGATGCTACTCGCCGTCCTGTCGCCGGCCTCGCATCGACGGACTCCCCGTCCCCGAAACCGATGCGTTGCCCCACCGAGAGCGGCCCTGTCTCGCCCGGCGGAAAACAGGGCGATCAGCCTGACGGGGATCGTGTCGCGTGCCGGGATCCGGAACCCCACGGCGCAACACGTCCGGATGGCTCGGTCCACACGTCGGAAGGACCGCCCGCGACATACGAGGTCCGGATCGAGGAAAAGCCATTGTCGGCGCTGACGTCATCGGAGCGCCATCGCCTGCGCATTCTCACCGACGGCACCGGCGACTCCCACATGCTTGCCGTTCTTCGCGAGCATCCGAAGCAGGCGCTGTGCTTCTTGGCGCGCTCGGAATCCGAGATCCTCGGCTGGAGCTTGGTGCGTTGGTTCAAACCGTTTTGCGAGCGACCGCGCAATGCGCATCTGAGCGTCTTCGTCGCGCCTGAATGGCGTCGCTACGGGTTGGGGCGGGCCTTGATCGAGGAAGCGGTGCAGTTCGCCGTCGCACACGGACTGACGGCATGGGTGTACGCCGGCGGAAGCGATCAGCGTGACTTCTATCACCGATGCCCATCGGTCGAGCACATCAGCGACACACCCTTTCGAATGCGCTGAACAAACCGAACTGCCGGAAACCATCCCCGTCAACCAAACCCGATCGCTTAGGATGGGTAGAGCGCAGCGAAACCCATCCTCCAAACCGCCGCGTTGCCGGGTCTCGGTCTGATGCCCTTGGCGCGGGCTGGATCGGGTCAGAGGGGGCCGGAGGCCCCCGTCTGCCCACAGAACCGTGCGTACGGGTCCGTACACGGCTCCTCACGCAAGGCGTATCCACCGACTCACATCAAACTCCTCCGGAGTCCCTCCGCCCGGTAGTTCTTGGCGCAAAGGTCCTCGAAGAGTCTGCGCTCGTCGGTCAATAGGTCTCTTCGGCTCATTTCACGCGTCGCTTTGCATGGACCTGTCAGCAACCACGCCGACGATTCACCCGATGTCTACGTCTCGGACACTCGCCGGCCCCCATTCGGGCTGGTCTCGGATCCACGGTCTTTAACGAGCTTCATCGACCGCTGACGTGTTCCGCCCTTCACCTCCGACGTCCCTGTCGCTGGCCCGGTGTTTTACCCTCGGTGACGTCACCGCCACCTCATCGGCACCGGGTTTTACGATGACGACGGCTTCGTCTGCAGGCCCCCGTCCCATCACGCACGCGTCTCCGCGTCGCTTAGGGCTTAAGGTGTCGTCGTGACACCGACCCTGGATCGACGGCCCTTCACCGGGTAAGCTAGTCGCCTCTGTTCCCGCCCACCGACCTTCTCTACGCACTGCTGCGATCGGCGACGTGGGCGGGTTTATGTGCAAACCCGGCAGTCCCCGGTCACGTCGTTTTGTTTTTCGCTGTTTCCTTATCCAGCTCGGATCAACCGGAGAGCGTCATGCCCTACGTCAACATCAAGATCACCCGCGAGGGTGCGACCGCGGAGCAGAAGGCGGCACTCATCCAGGGCGTCACACAGCTGCTGGTCGACGTGCTCGGAAAGAATCCGCAGACGACGATGGTCGTCATCGACGAGGTGGAGACCGACAACTGGGGTATCGGCGGGGAGAGCGTGACGCTGCGCCGCCGCCGAGAGTAGGGGTCAGGGAGTGGCCGGAAGAATCCGACCACCCCGACATAACCGCGTCCGGAACGAGATGCTGAGCCAAGGTGAGTCCAACGGTGAGAGCAGACCCGCGCTTCGTCCGGGACGCGGTTTAACCTTCCTTGTTCTTTAAATTCCTGAACCGCGCCCCCCGCTAAGGGGCGTGGATTCACCAACCTTCGAACTCACTCGAAAGTGAGCATCTCGCTCCGGACGCGGTTTAGAGCCCGAATCCGCCCATCAAGGCCCGCATTTTCTCCTTCGTCGGCCGAAGCACGACCCCGCACTCGGTCACGATGGCATCGACCAGCTCCGCCGGTGTGACGTCGAACACCGGGTTGCGGGCGACACATCCGACGGGTGCGAGACGCCGCTCGCCGCAGCTCAGCAGCTCTTCCGGATCGCGCTCCTCGATCGGAATCTCCTTGCCGCGGGCGACCTCCATGTCGATGGTGGACGTGGGTGCCGCGACCATGAATTTGATGCCGTGATATTTCGCGAGGATCGCGAGGCCGTAGGTCCCGATCTTGTTGGCGACATCCCCGTTGGCGGCGATGCGATCCGATCCGACGATCACCCAGCCGACCGAGCCGCCGGCCATCAGGCTTGCCGCCGCGCCGTCTGCCTGCAGGGTCACCGGGATGCCGTCGTGCATCAGCTCCCAGGCGGTGAGTCGCGCCCCCTGCATCCAGGGGCGTGTCTCGTCGGCGAAGACGCGCCCGACCTTGCCCGCCGCATAGGCACTGCGGATGACGCCGAGCGCGGTGCCGTAGCCGCCGGTGGCGATCGCCCCGGCGTTGCAATGCGTGATGATGTCGGTCGGACCCTCGATCAGCGCCGCGCCCAGATCGCCGATCACATGATTGGCCGCACGGTCCTCGGCATGGATGGCCAGCGCCTCGTCCACCAAGGCCGGGAAGGGATCGCGTTCATCCAAACCTGAGATCAGGCGGCGCATCCGATCGATCGCCCAGAAGAGGTTGACCGCGGTCGGCCGCGAAGCAGCCAGGCGATCGAGGTCGGATTCGATCGCCGCCTTCCAGCCGGCACCGGCGGCCGCGTAGACGTCGCGCCCCGCCAACGCAACCCCGTAGGCCGCAGCGACACCGATGGCCGGCGCACCGCGCACCACCATGGCACGAATCGCATCGGCCACCGCTCCCGCATCGGTCAGTCGCAAAAACTCCGCGCGGTCGGGCAGCAGACGCTGATCCGCGAGATAGAGGGCACCCTCGTGCCAGAGTGCCGCGTCGTCCGGGGTCGGCACGGTCGGGGTCGTTGTTTTCATCGGGGGCTCCTTGTGGCATGTTCTCGCCATTGTCACCCATCCCCCGCCCCGACTGAAAGGACCGACCGATGCAAGCCGAGCTTCTGATCCATGCCCAGTGGGTATTGCCCGTCGATCCACGAGATCGTCAGCTCACCGATCATGCGGTCGCGATCGCGGACGGGCGTATCCTCGCCGTGCTGCCGTCCGAAGAGGCGCGCAGCAGTATCGATGCCCAACGGGTGATCGATCTCCCGGGGCACCTACTCATCCCGGGCCTGATCAATGCGCACACCCACGCGGCCATGGTGCTGATGCGAGGACTGGCCGACGACCTGCCCCTCATGACCTGGCTGCACGAGCATATCTGGCCGGCCGAGCAGCGTTGGGTGGATCCCGCGTTCGTCGCCGACGGGACCCGGCTGGCCGTGCTCGAGATGCTGCGCGGCGGCATCACCTGTTACAACGACATGTATTTCCATCCGGAGGTCACGGCTCAGGTGACCGCCGAGGCCGGGATGCGGGCCCTGATCGGCATGATCGTCGTGGACTTCCCCACCGGCTATGCCGCGAATGCCGACGAGTACATCGCCAAAGGGCTCGCCCTGCACGAGCACTATCGGGACCATCCGTTGATCCGGGTCGCCTTCGCGCCGCATTCGCCCTACGCGGTATCGGATGCTCCGCTGCAACGCGTGCGTGCGCTCGCCGACGAGCTGGAGGTCCCGATCCACATCCATCTCCACGAGACACGCGACGAGATTCTCCAGTCGCTGCGCGACCACGGAGAACGGCCCCTCTCGCGGCTGAATCGGCTCGGATTGCTCGGCCCCGGACTGGTGTGCGTCCACATGACCCAACTCGAGGAGGACGAGATTGCGCTCTTGGCCGACACCGGTGCCCATGTGGTGCATTGCCCGGAGTCGAATCTGAAGCTCGCGAGCGGATTTTGCCCGGTCGCAAAGCTCTTGGAGGCAGGGGTCAATGTCGCGATCGGCACCGACGGTGCAGCAAGCAACAATGATCTGAACATGCTCGGAGAGATGCGCACGACCGCCTTGCTCGGCAAGGGGGTGGCCGGCTCGGCCTCCGCGCTGCCGGCCGCGACCGCCCTGCGGATGGCGACGATCAACGGCGCCGGAGCGCTCGGATTGGAGGACGAGATCGGCTCGCTCGAGCCCGGGAAATCAGCGGACTTGGTCGCGCTGGATCTGCGGGACTCCCACACCCAGCCCCTTTATCACCCGGTCTCCCAACTGGTCTACGCAGCCAGTCAGCAACAGGTGCGTCAGGTCTGGGTGCGGGGCCGCCACGTGATCCGCGACGGCCTGCCCACCGGGCTCGACAACGCTCGGATCATCGCGGCGGCACAGACCTGGGGCGAGCGTCTCGGTCGCTGAACCATGCCCGGTACGACATGGATCGTTGTAGATACTCTGTTCTGACGCAAGTCCGATTTGCCTCCTATCCATCATTTTTTTCTATCCTCATCGTTGTTTCGGCGGGATGGTCGTTGAGCAGCTGCCAACCCCATCGGACCCACCTTCGATGATGGATGGGGCTTGGCTGCGGGTGGGGCGCGGGCGGACTCCGTGTGGACAACACGTGAATGCCGCAAGCGGGCGTGTGGACAAGCCGGGGACAACCCGCTCCCGGCGGGTTGCCCCCACCTTGACCACACTCATTCACCCGTTGCCCACACTGCGCCGCACTGAAGCCGCTGCTGGCTGCGAGCGTCTGCGACGCGACTGCTGCTGGTTTTTGATCAATGAATGCCCTGCGCCGTGGTGGTTGAACGCGCTCGTCTTGGCGGCGGCTCTTGGACGGCCACGCGCGTGCTGTCGGGCCAACCGAGGAGGGTGCCGTGGCGGACATCGCCGAGGTGCTCATGCCGCGGCCTCGCGAAGCAAGCAGAAGCGGCTGCCGTCGAACGCTTGGCGGTGCTTGAGCATGGCATGGATGGCATGCAGCAATTTGCGCATGACCGCGCAGATGGCCTGAATCTTCTTCAGGCCGCGCGCTTCGATGAGATGCGTGTAGTAGCTGTTGACGTGCGGTTCATGGCGCGCGGCGCTCAGCGCGGGCATGAACAGCGCCTTGCGCAGGTGGGCGTTGCCGGCCTTACTCAGGCGCGGGGGTTTGTTCACGCTGGTGCCCGAGGTGCTCTGGCGCGGATCCAGTCCGGCCAGGGCGACCCATTGCTTGGCACGCATGTCCTCGGGCAGCACCAGCAGCTCACCCATGAGCTGGATGGCGCTGGCGGCGGCGATGCCGGGGATGCCGGTGAGCAGCCGGTAGACCTGCGCAAGCTCCTCGTCGGCGCTGATGCGCGCATCGGCCCAGTCACGCAGGGCATCAATCTGGGCGGTGTACTGGTGGATGCTCAGGCGCACGTCATCCAGCACCACGGCCGGCGTGGTCGTGCTTTGCAGCAGCGCGTGGAGTTGATTCTTCGCCCGCGTGCGATCGACCACCAACGCCTCCAGGCGCCGGGCGCAGGCGCGCAGCTCCAGTGCCTCGGTCGCCGGGCGCCGCCATGGCTCGAACGGCATGCGCCGGGCAAACTGCGCCAGCACCCCGGCATCGACCGCATCGCTCTTGTTGCGCGTCTGCAAGGCCTCGGCAAAGCGCTTGGCGGCCTTGGGGTTGAGCACCATGAGCGCCAACCCGGCCGCATCGATGGCCAGCGCCAGGTCAGGTGATAGCTGCCGGTCGCCTCCAGGCACACCCGCTCCACCCGCGCACCTTGCAAGGCGCTTAATCAGCGCGGCATGACCGCTTGGTGTGTTGGCAAACTCGCGGACCTTGCCGAGCTTCTCCTCGGTGCTGACGGCCAGCGCCAGGGTCTTGTGGGCCACATCGATTCCGGCTGTATTCATCGTCTGTCTCTTCAGGATGCAACGCGATATTATGATTCCCGGTTCCCCGACCCTGTACCCTCGCCTACCGACCTTGTGTATGCAGGCTCCCGGACATGTCCACGGCCTCGGATACTCTTCGGTATGGGCGAAGAGGGCGGGAGCCCATCTACATGCAAGCTCTGAACAGCGGAACACGACATCCAGGCTTCAGGGGCGAACGGCTTCCGGGCACTCTTCATAAAGTCCGTTTATCGCTTTCCTTGTCAATCCCTTCAGAACAGAACATACAAGGGCGAC